>CAIKVT010000029.1 GCA_903830945.1 uncultured Elusimicrobia bacterium | reverse complement strand
TTTACCTGATGGACCCCTCCACCCCGAAGCGCTACACTTACATGCCTCTGCCCGAGTTCCTCGAGCGCTGGCACGACTACGAGGACCGGGACGGCTGGATCCAGCGCAACATCCAGACGGGCATCGTGGCCCACGGCACGAAGCCTTTGTCCCAGCCGGCTGAGCCGCCTCTGCCGCCCGAACCCATTAAGTGACGCGTGGTCCATGCTCCCTGGTATGACTTTCCCGCTGACGAGCTCAGCTTGCGCTGTGGGTCCATGGGGCCGAAGTTTATGGGTCGAAATATAGGTCGCCTTTAGGACTTTAGACCCGAGGAGATCGGCCGGCATAACGATAGAATAGACGCCATGAAGAAATTTATCGCCTCCTTTATAGTCGCCATCCTTGTCCTGACCGCTCCTGGACTTCCTTGCTACGCCGCGGTGGGCGCCATCATCAACCGAGGCTCGGCTTCATCGGTCCCCGTCGGCATGTCGGGACCGGTCCGCGGCATCAATCCCGTCAACCAACTTTCCAATACATCGGTCGGCTTTTCGGCCTTAGGGCTTAAGGTCGCCCTTTCTCCCGAGACTGGTGCGCCGGCGCCTGCGGTCCGGGAATCCATCCTGCTGCTTGCCGCGCCGTCGATCAAGGTCGGTGAATCTGAGTCAGTGCCAGTCCCTGGCATGGACGAGTTCAATACTGCCCCTGTCGCCGGCAACGAGCGGGCCGGCACTATAGCCGTCGTCAGGTCCGTGGAGAAACCAGCGGCCGCGCCGAAGCTGGGCGAACTCCTTGGGCAGAAGGAGAAGCTTACTCTCTCCGCCGAACAGCTTGGCTCCATGTCCGCGGGCACGGCCAAGACCTCGGCCGCCTCCATCATGGACCGCATCTTCGGCATCCGCCTCGTCGCGGAGACCTCCGATGCCGTCGTGACGGCACTCCCGTCTGTCCAGGCACAGTCGGGGCTTGTTTCCAGCCGGGCTGAGACGTCCGTTAGTCGGTCCAGACTGATGACGGTTCCTGTGGCCAGGAGCCGCACTGTCGGCACCCGCGTCGCCGGGGCGCTTGCGACCAGCGTTCGGATGGCCATTGCGGGCAGCGCGGTCTTCGGCTTGCAGGTTTTGGCTGTGGCTCTCTGGCCTGCCGTCTTCGGTCTGGTGCCCGTCGCCGCGGTCTGGGCTGTGAGTTCCGGCATCTTGATCCTGCCCGCCGCCCTTTTCGCCCGCTACCGGCTTTCCCTGCGCGACTCGCCGCGCCTGACCAATATCAAGTGGGTTCTGGATATCGCCACTGGCGCTTTCCTGGGCGCGGTGGCCATCGCGGGGCCCAGCCTGGCCGCAATCGTCACGCTCAAGCAGTTGGCCGTCGCCGGATTGCCGCTGGTCGGCCTCATGGCCGGCCGGTCCTTGGGCGCGGGCGGGAACGTGCTCGATAGCCTTGCGACCTGGGGCGCGCTTGCCGTGTTGCCCGTCGTCCTCGGCGTGGCTGTGGCCGGCGCCATTGGTATCGGTCCGCTCTTGGGCATGATGATGCTTCCGGTCATGACCACCCTGTCTTTTTTTCTAGGCAGCATCATCCGCTCGGCCGAGTCCGGCCAGCCCTTCTCCGTTCCCGGCAGCCTGCAGAAGATGCGCTTCCCGGTCTACCAGTGGGCCATGACCGGAGTGGTTTTCGCGCTTCTGACGGGATTCAGCGCGGTCTATAGCAATCTCGCCTTCGGCGCCTGGCAGTTCCTGGGCAGTAAGACCTACGGCTGGAGCGGGGAGGCACCTTCCTGGTGGCAGCGGTGCCACTTGCCGCTGTGGCTCTATAATGTGGTCTACAACCTGCTCAACTTCAATACCATCTACCTGGGACTGCTCTCTTTCGCGGCCGCGACCGCCTTCACCAGCCCCTTGACCTTCCTGGTCATCGCCTTCGCTCCGGAGCGGGCGGCTGTCTGGACCGAGGCGCTTTTGGGCATACTCCTGCCCAAAGCTCAGCCCGCGCCTTCGACCGCGGTCAAACCTTTGGCCGATCTAAACGCGTCGGCGGACCAGCCGACACGCTGGCCGAATTTCCACTATTGGCTTAAGACCGGACTGCTCATCGGGACTATGGCCGCCATGGGCTTCGGGATGGGCGCCACGGTCTTCGGCTTCGCGAGCCTGGGCAAGAACGTCCTCATCGCCGCGGCTATGGCATCGATTTCTTTCCTATTCTCCCCTTGGATCATCAAGAAGGTGATGCAGGACACCCCAGCCAATGAGAAGGAGGATCCGGAGTTCTTCGCTATCATGAAGGATCTGCGCGGACTCGTCAATGCCCAGCGCGCGGAGAAGGGCCGAGAGCCAATCCCCATGCCGGAGATGGTCATCGATCCGCTCACCGCCCCCAACGCCTACGCCACGGGCCGCAGCCCATTCCACGCCCTGGTTGGTGTGACTCAGGGCATTAAGGAGATGCTGCTCGACACGGAGAACCTGCGCGCCGGCATCATCCGGCTTCTGGCCGCCTTCGATCCGGACAGCAAGGCCTACAAGGTCTTCCGCAAGGCCATCGCAAGCTCTATTCCGGGCGTGGCCGCTTATGCCACGCCGGTGCAGACCGCCGAGGCGGTAAAGAACGCGAGTGTCGAGGATATGAGGAAGCTGGGCGTGCGCGCCCTTCGCGGCGTGCTCTCACATGAGTTTAGTCATGTGATGGATCGCCATATGCTTTTGAACGCCATCGCGGGCTCGATCAGCTCCGGGGTCGCCTTCGCGGCTTACGGCGTGTTGTGGGCCGTTGGCCACGCACAGGCCGCAGCCAAGAAGCTCAAGGATCGCCTGTTCCCGCGCAAGTCGAAGTCCGAGGCCCGCATGAAGGGCGGCGACGGTCGCGTGCGCCTCGAGCCCATCTCCACGGGTCTGATTGTGCAGTCCCTGCCGGTGCTGCTGCGGGTGTTCGCGGCTTTGTGGGCGCCGATCATCCTGCAGATCACGCAGATGGCCTCTTCCCGGGCAGACGAGGGCATGGCGGACTCCGATGGCGCCAAGCTCAGCAACGATCCTGAGGCCTTGGCTTTGGCCTTGGGACTGCTGACGACCTGGCGGCCTAAAACGTTGGGGCCGGCCATCGCGGCCGAGCGTCTGCCGATAGTGGCGGCCAACGCGCACTTGTTCACCGTGAACCCGGTCGAGCAGATGCAGAAGGCGGGGGTCTTGCCGCAGTCTGACTCCCTCTCCGATATGGTTGTGGGCAAGCAGGATAACTTCCTCTTCAACCTCTTCGTCACGCACCCGGACACGACGCTGCGCATCGAACGACTCTACGAGATGGCTGAGGCCAAGGACGCCGGTGTGATCCCTTAAGACCTTATGACATGCGAGAGCTTGCATCATCCTAGTTAGTGGAGAAGACATATGAAAAAGATTGCAGTGGCCATTGTTGCCTTAGTTCTGACAGCCGGGCAGGGAGTGGCGCGCGCCCAGCTTCAGATCACCGACTCTCAAGTACTTGAGCGCGGTTTTAGCCTTACTTCAGGCGCCGAGCTTCCCAAGAGAATAACAGTGGACGTGAGTGCCGATCAGGAAGGGGCTCCCCGTCTTATAAAAGAAGCCAGCTTGACCCTGAGTGCCGGCCATAGCAGGGGAGGAGGAGGGTCCTACTCGGCCCCGAGCCGGCCGATCTCGCCTTCGCGCGGTTATACATCTCCCAGCCGGCCGTCCACACCTCCCAGCAAGCCGTCTACGCCTCCCAGCCGGCCGTCCACACCTCCCAGCAAGCCGTCTACGCCTCCCAGCCGGCCGCCCGTGTCTCCCAGTAAGCCTTCTGGCGGGTCTAAGCCTCCTGTGGCTACCAATCCGGCTCAGGGGCCTAAACCGGTTAATGGGACTCCTAATAAGCCTCGGCCAAGTCCGGTCGTTGTGAGGGATACGGTCAAGCACCACGACGGCACCAGGACGGAATCCGAGAAGAGGTCCAGCGGCGGATCTACCGAGCGCACGTATGGCGCCGACGGCAAGCTCAAGGATACCGTGTCCAAGCGGGTTAATCCGAGGACCGGAAAGGTTGAGACGACCAAGTATGAGTATGGCAAGGATGGCGCGCATACTCGGATCAACCCGAGCGGATCTAGGACTCGGACTGATCGCGACGGTACTATCACCAAGACTTCTCCGAGGGGTAATCAGACCGTCATCAAGAGCACTAGGAATGGCGATCGGATCGTGATCAACAAGACGACGGTGATCAATGGTAATCGGAGGACCCGCAATTACGACTATCGTGGGTATCAGCGCCATGGACGTTCGTATTATGTCTATGTTCCCGTCTACAATCCGTACTTCTATAATCCGTGGTTCTATACTCCCTGGTATACGCCTTATGCCTACAATTGGTATGGGTGGAACAGCGAACCGTGGTATGGTTATTACGGTTGGTATTATCGGCCGTATCGCACCTATGCTAGCCCCGCCTATTGGCTGACGGATTATCTCATCGCCGACATGCTGGCTGCCCGCTATCATGAGCTGGCCGCTGAGGAGCAGCAGCAGCGCCAGCAGACGAGCCAGGCCGCGATTAGTGAGGAGATCAAGGAACAGGTCGCCGCGCAGGTCAAGGTGGCTCTTGAAAATTACAAGGCCAATGAGCCGGTGACCTTGGAGCGGGCTTTGGATCCCAAGCACGTCTTCGCCGTGCACGACGAAGTCAGCGCGGTCGAGGTGGAGACCGGCGAAGAAGTCGCTTTGGGGCAGGGGGATCTGTTGCGCTTGGTCGAGATGCCCGGCGAGCAGGATGAAGTCGCGACCATGGTGGTCGTGACCAGCGCTTCGGGCGGCGTGCAGGCCGGCGCCAAGGTGCAGATCGCTTTGAGCACCCTTCAGGAAATGGAGGATGCCTTTGCTCAGCGCGTCGAGAGCGGTCTTGAAAAGATGAAAGAGGAGAAAGAAGCCGGCCGCCTTAGGTAGCCTTATCTTCCGTTCATAAAGCTGCCCGCCGCGGAAGCGGCGGGCAGCTTCTTAGTGTGCCCAGCATGCGAATGGATCGCGGCCCCGTCTACTCGATTCATTGAAGACCGGCAATATCAACTGGTAGACGTCTAGACGCTATTGTAAGGGGCCCAGCCCCGTTAAGGATCTGGGCCCTGTCTTTCACAGTCTATTGACAGGGCTCTGGGGTCCTGTTTAGACTGTGCTTAAGTCAGATCGGGGGCATCTTGCATGGATTTATTCTAGCCGCAGTCTGTTTGACGCTTGCCACGCCATGGAGTGCCTGGGGCGCGCTGCCTTCAGCTGATGTCGAGCGGCGCGTCGAAGCGTTGCTGCGCCGCATGACGGTCGCAGAGAAGCTTGGCCAACTCCAGCAACTCGATGGTGAGGCCGAAGGCGCAGCCCGGCCCGAGCACTTCGACTTAGCGCGCCAGGGCCGGCTGGGCTCGGTTCTCAACGTGCGTGGAGCCAGGCGGGTCAACGAACTTCAGAAGGCCGCGGTCGAGGGCTCCCGGCTCAATATCCCCATCCTCTTCGGCTTTGATGTCATCCATGGCTATCGAACGGTTTTCCCGATTCCCTTGGCCGAGGCCGCGAGTTTCGACCCGGCCGTGGCGCAGCGTGACGCGGCCGTCGCCGCGGACGAGGCCTCTGCCGCCGGCGTGCGCTGGACTTTCGCGCCCATGGTGGACATCGCGCGCGACGCGCGCTGGGGGCGCATTGCTGAGGGTTCTGGGGAGGACCCCTATCTTGGCTCCGCGTTGGCCCGCGCGCGCGTTCAAGGCTTCCAGGGCCTGGATTACTCGGCTCCAGATAAGGTTTTAGCCTGCGCCAAGCATTGGGCTGCTTATGGCGCGGCCGAGGCCGGCCGTGACTACAATACCACTGAGGTTTCCGAGAGCACGCTGCGCAACGTGTACTTCCCGCCTTTTCGCGCCGCGGTGCAGGCCGGAGTGGGGACTTTCATGAGCGCATTAAACGATCTGGGAGGCGTCCCCTCTTCGGCCAATCCCTTCACTTTGACCCAGGTCCTACGCAAGGAGTGGGGATTCGATGGCTTCGTGGTCAGCGACTATACTTCAGTGCAGGAGCTCATCGCCCACGGCTTTGTCGCTGATGGCTCCGAAGCCGCGCGCAAGGCTTTGAGCGCCGGAGTGGACATGGAGATGGTCAGCCGTCTCTACGGCGAGCATGGCCCCGCGCTCTTTAAGGCGAAGCGTCTGTCTGAGAAGGTCTTGGATGAGGCCGTTCGCCGTATCCTGCGAGTCAAGTTCCGGGCCGGTCTTTTTGAGCGGCCTTACGCGGACGAGGCAAGGGAGAAGTTTTTGCTCTCTTCAGAGAATCTGCGCGCGGCGCGTGAGGCCGCGGGCCGGAGCATGGTCCTTCTGCGCAACAAGGATGGGGTCCTGCCTTTGGCCAAGGACCTGGACGTTCTGGCCGTGATCGGTCCCCTGGCCGAGGACAAGGCGGCGCTCTTGGGTGCGTGGACCGGGGACGGTCGGGCCCAGGACGCGGTCAGCATACTCGACGGTATCCGCGCCGCGGTCTCTCCTAAGACCCAAGTGATGTTCGCGCGCGGCTGCGAGGTCCAGGGCGGCGGGAGCGAGGGCATTGCGCAGGCCCTGGAGATTGCCAGGAAGAGCCGGGCCGTGATTTTGGTGTTGGGCGAGGGCCCGGACATGAGCGGGGAGGCCTCCTCACGATCCGACATCGGTCTGCCTGGCCGGCAACTGGAGCTGGCACGGCGATTGGCCGCGTTGGGCCTGCCTACCGCCGTCGTGCTCGTCAATGGCCGGCCTCTCGCATTGACCGGGCTCGCCGAGGCGACCTTGGCCCTGCTCGAGGCCTGGCAACCAGGCACCCAGGGTGGTCCTGCGGTGGCCGATGTGCTCTTCGGCGGCGTGAACCCCGGAGGAAAACTGCCGGCCACATTCCCGCGCAGCGTGGGGCAGGAGCCGCTCTATTACAATCATAAGAGCACGGGCCGGCCTACCGACGAGACGAATAAGTACACCTCGAAATATCTGGATGTGCCGTCCTCCCCGCTCTATCCTTTTGGCTACGGCTTGAGTTATACCGACTTCGTCCTGTCCGATCTAAGCCTTAGCGCCGGCTCCATCCCTGTAGACGGGCGGCTCAAGGTCTCGGTCCAGGTGGAGAACAACGGACGGCGTGCCGGCGACGAGGTGGTCCAGCTCTACATCCGTGACCTGGCTGCCAGCGTGGCCCGGCCGGTCCGTGAGCTTAAGGGCTTCCAGCGCGTGAGCTTGGCCCCTGGAGAGGCTCGTGTCGTGGAGTTCGAGCTGGGGCCGGAGGAGTTGGGCTTCTACGCTCTGGATGGCCGGTTTCAGGTCGAGCCCGGCCGCTTTCATCTTTTCGTGGGCGACTCTTCGGTCGGGGGTCTTGAGGCGTCTTTCATGGTGCTTCCCCGAGGGTCTTGATGTGTGGGCCGGGCCGGGAATTTTGTCGTTTTCTCTAGAATCAGACGGTGTCAGTTTTGTAGTCGTCGAATTTTGCTAAAATAATTATGGCGGTCGAGGGTGCTTCCATCTTCGTAAGGCCGCCGAAAAGGCCCATCGCGAGCAAGCCTTCTGCTCGTTGCTGCGGGAAGATCTTAGCGGGAGGTTTATGTCAAGAGGACTGCGTCCGCTCCTCATCGGAGACCTGAAAGTCGAGTTGCCCATCGTCCAGGGCGGCATGGGAGTCATGGTGTCCACCGCCACCCTGGCGGCAGCCGTGGCGGACTGCGGGGCCGCCGGTACTATCGCGGGCGTGGCTTTGGGCTACGGCACTCCGGAGAACGAGAGCGATTATCCGGCCGCCTCGCGCAATGCCCTGCGCGAAGAGATCTGCAAGGCCAAGGCCGCTACCAAGGGAGTCGTTGGCATCAACATCCTTGGAGCGCTGACCAACTACGATGATCTTGCGCGTACGGCGGCCCAAGCCGGGGCGGATTTTATCGCCTCGGGAGCCGGACTGCCCCTGTCCTTGCCCCAGCACGCGGAGGGGACCGACACTCGGCTCATCCCGATCGTCTCATCCGGCCGGGCCGCCGCCATCATCGCGCGGAGTTGGAAGAAGCGCTATGGGCGGATCCCCGATGCATTCATCGTGGAAGGCCCGATGGCCGGCGGACATCTTGGTTTCCATAAGCGCGACTTGCAGCCCCCGGCCCCGGGAGTCCTGGAGGAGCTGGTTCGCGAGGTCCTGGCGGTCGCGCGGGATTGCGCGGACTCCCCGGTGCCTGTCATCGCGGCGGGTGGAATCTTTGACGGCAAGGACGCGGCCCGTTTCTTTGCTTTGGGAGCTTCCGGCGTGCAGATCGCCACTCGCCTGGTGGCCACTCATGAGTGCTCGGTTGCGCAGTCATTCAAGGATCTTTATTTATCGGCGCGGCCGGAGGACGTGGTCATCATCGACAGTCCTGTCGGTATGCCGGGCCGGGCCATCCGCACGCCTTTCGTTGACCGTCTTCTGCGCGGGGAAGGTGAGCCGTTCCATTGCGGTTACCAGTGTCTCAAGACCTGTGATCCGCGCACGGCTCCCTATTGCATCGCCAAGGCCCTGTTCAACGCGGTGAGGGGAGACCTTGACCACGCGGTGGTCTTCGCGGGGTCCAATGTCTCCCGGGTGCACGAGATCGTCTCCACGCGCGAACTGCTGGAAGGTTTCGCCGCGGAAGCCCAGGCCGAACTGGCGCGCCTCGTCTGAGGAGAAGGCGGTGGCCGCAGGGTGCTCAGCCCCGGTCGACGTCACCCATCGGGCCAGACCACGTTTTTGAACCGGCGGTGGATCCATAGCCACTGGTCGGGGTGCTGGCGCACCCAGGCCTCTATTTTCGCGGCTAGGATCGCGGTGGTCTTCTCGGTGTCGGATAAAGCCGGTCCCAAGTCTAGTTCGTGTTCGATGACCACGACTGAGACTCCGTTCTCGTCGCGGTAGCAGGAGACGGGCACGATCGCGGCGCCCGTTCTTTGGGCGATCGGCGCTATGGCAGCCAGGGTGTTGGGCTTGACGCCGAAGAACGGGACCGGGATGCCCATCGGCGGCCCGGCGTACTGGTCGTTCATGAATGCGACGGATCCGCCCTGCCGCAGCTCTCTTAGGACCTGGGGCACTGAACCTGGATGGTAAGCGGCGCGCACGCCGGTGGATAGGCGGCAAGCGGTGATCTGGCGATGCAGCCATTCCGGTTTGAGGACTTTCGTCACCACGAGCGGCGCCAATCCCGCTAGTCCGCCGGCAGCGGCCAGCATCTCCCAGAAGCCGACGTGGCAGGCGACGAAGATGACGCCCTTGCCTTTCGCGTGGGCCTGCTCCCAATGCTCCCTGCCTTCGAGCCTGCTGACGCGCCGGGCGTAGCTGCGGTAGTGTCCTTGCTGCGGACAGAAGAAGTGCAGGAATTCGAAGAAGAGCATGCCGTAGTGCTCGAAGTTCTGGTCAAGCAGGGACTGCCAGCCTTTTGGACCCAGCTCGGGTAGGCAGTGACGGATATTGTCATAGGCGATCCGACGTTTGAAGCCGCCGCAGGCAAGCACCAGGCGTCCCAGCTGCCTGCCGAGCCAGAGTTCGGCCTGCCGCGGCAGGAGCGCGGCGGTGAGCCCGCCGATGAAGAGGATGACCCGGAGAGGCGCGGAAAGGAAGATGGACACTGGATGAACCTCCACTATTTTATCACTTTGGCGGCGGGACCAAGACACCGTGCTATAATGCTGCTCAATATGCCTGATGCCCTTTGCGTCCTTCTGGCCGCCGCTCTGGATCGCCGCATCGAGCTGTTGCGTCGGCTGCACGCCGAAGATACAGACGCCTATCGGTTGTTCCATGGCACCGCGGAGGGCCAGGCGGGGTTGACGGTGGATCGTTATGGCGACTTGCTGCTTGTGCAGAGCTTCCACAGCCTGCTGTCGCCGTCCCAACTGGCGGTGCTGGAGGCCTTCTACGCTCAGGCCTTGCCGGGTTTGACTTTGGTCTATAACGATCGCAGCCGGCCTAATTCCCGTATCGCCAACACGCTTTCGCCCGAGCGGCTGGCCGCTGCTATGGCGCCGCGCCAAGCACGGGAGCTGGGCGTCGCTTACCGCATCCAGGGACGGCACGCGGGCCAGGACCCTTGGCTCTTCCTCGATCTGCGCGTCGCGCGCCGCCGTGTGCTGCGTGAGGCGGCGGGCAAGTCGCTGCTCAATGTCTTCGCCTACACATGCGGCGTGGGCGTTGCCGCGGCCAAGGCCGGGGCGAGTTCCGTGGTGAATGTGGATTTTTCGCAATCGAGTCTCGCGGTCGGTGAGGAGAATGCCCGGCTCAACGACTTGCCCATCCAGTTGCGGTTTGTGCAGAGCGATGCCTTCGCCGCTATGCGTCAGTTCTCCGGGCTGGGTCAGAGTCAGGTCGTGCGGGGCCGGCGCTTGCCGCCGTTTTTGAAATTGGAGCAGCAGCGTTTCGACTTAGTGTTTCTTGACCCGCCTCGCTATGCCCAGAGTCCATTCGGGGTGGTGGACCTGGTCTGTGATTATCCGGCGGTATTTAAGCCCGCCCTGCTCTGTGTCGCCGAGGGCGGGGCGTTGATCTGTTGCAACAACGCGGCGCAGGCCGCGCGCGAGGTCTGGCTGGAACAGTTGGAGCGCAGCGCTCGTAAAGCCGGCCACCCGATCCGTTCCGTGGAGTGGCTCGCGCCGGAAAGCGATTTTCCTAGCCCTGATGGCCGCCCGCCTATGAAGATGGTGCTGCTGCGGCTTTAGGCTTTCAGAATTGTTGCCATGAACCTATAGGGATTGATGTCGGACACGCGCATCTGTGTCTATCTATAAATCGTATAATCAATTCCCGGCATGAATGGGGTACACGCCATGAAGGCAAAACTAGTCATCGCCTTTATCATAATCGTCCTGTTGACGACCGGTTTTTTTGGGTTGGACTACTACATCCTGGCGCAGAACAGGTATTATGATATTTCCCTATCATTGGACCGTTGGATCCCTTTGAGCCCCGTCTGGATTTGGGCTTATCTCTTGTACTATCCATTTTGTCTTGTCCCATTCCTCTTTCCGACGGTCCTCAATGATACGCGCCTTTTCGTCAGGATTGCCGCGGGTTTTTTGATCCAATTCATTGTCGCTTGGCCCATCTTTTATTTCTTTCCCACGCGAATCATCCATCCGGTTCTGACAGGAACGACCTTCAGCGTCCTCGCCGTCCAGGGGCTTTATCGAGTGGACGCCGGCTGTTGTATTCTGCCCTGCCTTCACGTGGCCAATTCACTATATACGGGCCTGGTATTGCGGCGCTTTCTTTCCCCGCGGTGGAGCGTGCCGATTTTCTTCGTCGTGGGGCTGATCTCGGCTTCCACGTTGCTCATCAAGCAGCATCTCGTCGTGGATGTTTTGGCCGGAGTTTTGTTGGGGTTTGCCGCTTATGCGTTTTATTTAAGTACGGCTAGGCTTTGGGTCGCGGCTTGGGATGAGGGGAGTTCATCCGAGGTGCCGCAGCGGCTGAATCCGGTTTTCAGGGAGCCGGCTCTTAGGGCTTCTGAATAGACCCATCGCTGGAGCCGTGGACGCTATCCAGGCGCCGGTGTCTTTATTGCTATAATAGCCTTTCTCGCTCCGCGCCGCAGCGCACCCTCCACGAAGCGCGACGATACCATGGGTTTCTCTTCTTTCAACTTCGACCCCAAGATTTCCGCCGGCATCCGCGCGCTCGGCTATTCCAAGCCGACGCCCATCCAACTGCAGTCCATGGCGCCTATCCTTCAAGGCCGCGATGTGATGGGCCTGGCGCAGACCGGGACCGGCAAGACCGCTGCCTTCGCCTTGCCCATCCTTCAGCGCTTGCTCACGGGGTCCCGCAATGTCACGCGCGCCCTGATCCTCGCGCCCACGCGCGAACTGGCCGACCAGATTCAGGAGGCCTTCCGTGAGCTCGGACGGCAGACCGGGCTGCGCAGTATCACCGTTTATGGCGGGGTCGGCGCCGGTCCCCAGGTCAGCGGCCTTAGGAGCGGCGTCGAGATCGTCGTGGCCTGTCCGGGGCGACTGCTCGACCATCTGCAGCACGGCGTCTTCAAGCCGTCGCGCCTGGATGTCCTCGTGGTCGATGAGGCCGACCGCATGTTCGATATGGGATTTTTGCCCGATATCCGCAAGATCCTCAAGCAGCTTCCGGCGCACCGGCAGACCTTGCTCTTCTCGGCTACGATGCCCGACGACATCCGCAAGCTCGCGCATGAAATCCTGCGCCAGCCGGTCACCGTTCAGGTCGACCATACCGTGCCGCTGGCCACGGTGTCCCATGCCCTCTACCCCGTCGTCGAGCACCTGAAGGCCGCGCTGCTGACGAAGCTCCTGGAGCAGGCCGGCGGATCGACCGTGTTGATCTTCACGCGCACCAAGCACCGCGCCAAGCGTCTGGCCCAGCGTCTGCACGACCAGGGCCTTGACGCCACCTCTCTGCAGGGAAACCTTTCGCAGAACCGGCGCAAGGCCGCGCTTGAGGGCTTCCGAGATGGAAAATTCAACATCATGGTCGCCACCGATATCGCTTCGCGCGGTATCGACATCTCCCAGATCACGCACGTGATTAATTTCGACGTGCCCGACACGACTGAGGCCTACACCCACCGCATCGGCCGCACGGGCCGCGCCGCCAAGACCGGCGATGCCTTCACCTTCGTCACCCACGATGACGAGGCCATGGTGCGCGACATCGAGCGCGCGTTGGGCGCCAGGATCGAGCGTCGTAAGATCGAGGGTTTCGATTATGCCGCCAGGCAGCCCGCCGTCTCCGCTCCCGCAGCCCGCCAATCGCATCACGGCGCGCACGCGCCCCGCCAGCCAGGTCCGGTTGAGTCGGGGGATAAGTCCGCGGGTGGTGTCCACGGGCGTTTTAGCCGGTTCCGCTTCCGTAAGCGCCGTCGCTGAATCGCGGCGAATCGGCCGTTGCGCCTGGTCAGTCTTAGGGCTTGAGCGAGCGGCGGATATGGTTCTTGCTGGCGCCGGTTTCGCCCGCCACCTTGTCGATTAATTCGGCTTCGCTCAGGCCGCGGCCTATGGAACGGCCGTATTTGTTGTGACTTTGCCAGCGCTTCATGCTGGCTTGGATCACTTTTTGATTCTCTCTTGTCTGTGCGAGCACTCCAGACGTGGCGTTGGAATGGTCGTGACGCTCGCCATGGTCTTGGACTCTATGGGTCTTCATGAGCTCACTCCTGGTGTCGTCGCGTCTTTAGGCCGTGGCGGCGGGTTGGCTGCCGCGCGGCGTCGGCGGTGGAGGCGCTCTTGCTTCCGAATCGGTATATGGTGACTTGTTTCTTGTGCTGCAGTTGTGTGTAGAGTTCGCAGAGGAGGTTCCCGAGATCGCCCCAACGTCCCAGCTCAGGTTCGGCTGCCGTTGCGGAGAGTCGATTGACCATCCGGATCTGGTCTTGGATGTCCGGCAGGCCAATGATGATGCGCGGGTGCGGCCCTTGGGACTTGTTCATGTTTGCCATGTTTTCCTCTTGAAGTCTCCTAGGGTAGAATTCGTGCTGCGTGGTCTGGCGTGTCCTGTTTTCGTGGCGTCATAAGCGCTCCAGCGCGGTCGTCGGAAAGCTGCGGCCAGAGGGTTTATGTAACCAGGTCCGATGCAACGGTCGTTGATTGAATCTATATAAAGTATACCAGTTTATGGCTTGGGCGTGGGGGATGCAGGTCATATCTCTCCCGCCGTCGTCTAAAAGGCGGCCATGTTGTAGGCGTCCAGTCCGAAGCCGAGGAACTGTGATTAAATTGCGCGTTTGGATGCTGCGGGCATGGGTTCCGATGGCATGCAGGTATGATAAGACAAGAAGACGGCAGTCGGGTCTATTCAGACCTACAGAAAGTCTTCCCTATGGACCCATGGTCGAGTCCCTGTTGGTCCCTTTTTGTGGACACAGCGGGCCCAGCGGATTTGGGTCGATTGTTTCATCCATCTTGGGACCTAGGACCCGCATGGCACGCTCCGGAGCTGCGCTATAATTGGATTATGAGACAAATCAAGACCACCCTTTCCATATTAATCTGCGCCTGTATGCTTGGCGTCATCCCCGGCCTCGACTGCTACCGGGCTACCGCGGGCGTCATGCAGACCCAAGTTCAGGTCGTTTCGGTCAAAGCCGGGATGAGCGCTGTCGGTGCTCCCCTCACTAACAGCAGCGGCATCACCGACGTCCCCTTCATTGGACTCAAGGGCGCTTCCCTCTCCGGCATCATCCATCCTAACACCCTGGTCCCCCAGATCAATTCCCAGGTACTGGCCGCACCTATGCAGGCCGAGGCCCCAGTCGTTATCCAGGCTGAGCGTTCCGAGCTGGTCTCCGTACCCGTAGCCTCGCCGCAAGTCTCGCCCGTCGCTTCTCCTATTATCATCGACCAGGCCGTCATCCGGAGCGGAGTTCGCCAGGTTGACCAAGGCCAGACGAGGGGTGTCGTCGTCTCGTATGCCATGGGCCAGCTCCGGCAGATGCTGCGCTCTTTTGCCAAGGGTCGGGGCGCCCAGGATATGCCCGACTACGATCCGGCCCAGATCGTTCCGGCCGCAGCCTCTTCGGATAATCGGCCCGTGGATATCATCGTCATGTTCGGCAAGTCAATCAGACCGCTTTCCACTGACGAGCACCTCTCGCTGGTTGACATCAGCCGCCGCGGCACGGTCGACTCCTATGCCCGCACCCAGCAACGTATGACTTTTCAAATCGAGTCCGCTGGCTTGGAGGCGGCCACAATGGCCGCCTACAACGCTACTCCTATCGCCACTTATGCGCGCATCAACGCCGCGACCATTCGTGTCGAGGCCGGCCGCGCCACCGAGTTGCGCCGGCTCCTTGAGTCGCGCGGCTTCAAGGTATATGACAATGAGCGCCGTGCGATCGTCGTGCCCGTGCCGGTCAAGTCCGACGACACGGACTCTTCGGCCCGCGGCTCCGTGAGCATGGCTGAGAACCTCAAGGTCACCAAGGCCGACGTGGTCCACGCCCTGGCCGCGAAAGCCTGGGGGGCCCCTGATATGGGCCGGGTCGGCCGGCTAATGCTTAAGCTCTTCGGCGTGGCCATCCCCCAGCCCGCGGTCGCCGTCATCGACACGGGCGCGGATCTGAAGCATCCTCTGCTCAAGCGCGTTAAGGCCCTCATCAACGCCACCAGCGGGCCCAACATCGACGACAATGGTCATGGATCCTGGGTCACCAGCATGATCCTCAACTATGCGCCCTGGCTCAAGAACCTCACCCACTACAAGGTCTTCACCGGCGGCGGCGGGGCCACCCTCGACGATATCTTGAAAGCCCTCACCATGGCCGGCAACGACGGCAACCTCATCGTCTCCAATTCCTGGGGAGACGATCAGGGCGACCCGCAAGGGCCCGATGCCCAGCTCGTGCGCAAGCTCGCGCAGGAAGGCCACATCATGGTCTTCGCCGCGGGCAACGCCGGTCCCGGCGCCAACACCATCGGCGCGCCCGCCATCGTGCAGTACAAGGACGCCAAGACCGGCGCCATCCGCGTGGTCGCCGTGGCCGCCACCGACCGCAGCAAGAAGGTCGCCTACTTCTCCTCCCGCGGCCCCGGCTCGCCCAAGACCGCGCATGACTCGGATTACAAGGACCACCGGCCGGATCTCAGCGCCCCCGGCTACAACACCGACGGCGCCTGGCCCATGGATAAGAAGGATGAGGCCGACCGCGTGGACCCGGTCCTGGGCCCGATCAAGGCCATCTCTGGGACCTCCATGGCCACCCCGGCCGTGGCCGGAGCCATAGCCATGCTGGCCATGGTCTTCGGCGTGACCGCCATCGGTGAGAAGCTCGATGCCGTGGTCAACGGCGTCATGGCCTCTTTGGTCAAGACCGGTCAGAGCGAGAATGCCGAGGGTCAGGGATTCATCGACTTGGAAGCTGCGTTCAAGGCGATATCAAAGGTCATGACCCCGGTCATCCCGAGCTTGGCCGCACGCATGGCGTTGCATTTTGAGGCGCGCAGCCGGGCCCGTTTACAGGCCGCGGCAGGCAGACCAGGTGAATAACATGGAAGTCCCGGCTGAAGATATATCCATCTGCATCATCGAAGATGATGCCCATTTCCGTGAGACCTTCGCGGATGTGATGGCCTTGCGCGGAGTCACAGTGCGCGGCGCGGGTACGGCTTTGGCCGGCCTCGCCTCGTTGGTTCAGTACAAGTCCTCCATCGTCATCGTGGATGTCCGTCTGCCGGACATGCATGGCTTCGAGGTGTGCCGGCGCATCCGCCATACCGCCGGACTGGTGGGGATCCCTATCATCCTCATCTCCGCCTCCATACGCTACAACGATCCGTGCGACCGCGTCGAGGGACTGTTGGCCGGGGCGTCGGCGTTCTTGTCCAAGCCCATCACCATCGAGGACCTTTGGGCCGAGATCTGCGGCGTGCTCAAGCGGCCGGCCACAGAATTCGCTTAAGCCGGTTGTAGTCTCTTCATCCCTGGGGGCCTGCCTCAGCCCTGGCCTCAAGCTTCGGTAGTGCTGAAGCCCTAAGCGGATAATTGCGCCAGCCACTCGCCGGCGCGGACGATGGAAACGCCGCCTAATTCCTGCTCATTGCGGGCGTTGTGCACCAGTTGCACGGCTTGTACTTCTTTGTAGTGGTCCTTGAAGTACTTCAAATTGCGACTGACGCCGTCATCTGAAAGTTTCACTTCCAGGAAATGCGTCAGCGCCCCTTTTTCCGCAAGGCTGAAATCGATCTCTTTGCCGTCCTTCGTGCGGATATAGTGCAGGGATATGTCCGTTCCTTTCGTGTCCTGCAGGTATTGGACATGCTTGAGCAAAGAGACGGCCACGGTGTTTTCCAGGCGCACTTCTTCGTCTCCATCCACATAGCCGGTATCGTAAAAATACATTTTCGGCTCTTTGAGCAGCGACCTGGCGACATTCTTATGAAACGGTCGGATGGCAAAGATGATGTGCAGGCTTTCCAGGATTTCCATGTAATTGCGGACAGTGTTCGGAGCGACTTGAAGATCATTGGCGAGCGAGGCATAGGATAGCGGCGAGCCCACGCGCTTGCGCAGCATCTCCAATAACAGTCGCATGACGCGGATCTCACTGATGCGGCTGAAGTCCAGGATATCTTCGCGGACAATATCGGTGTAGTATTGCCTGCGCCAGCGGCCGGCCTCATCATCGGAGGCGGAAAGGAAGGGTTCCGGGAACCCTCCCAGTCTGTTTAGAGCTGAAAGGGCCTCGTATGGCGGCATGGTCCCGGAGAGCTCTCTTACGGAAAGGGGATTGAGGTGATATGGGAAATAGCGGCCGGCTAAAGAATCGCCGCTCTGTCTAAAAGTCTCAAGCCGGGCGCTGCCTGTGACCAGTAAAGATTGGGAAGTTCCGCGAGTGTCGAAAGTCCCTTTTAGAAATGACTTCCACCCTTTCATTTTGTGTATCTCGTCCAGGATGACAAGATCGGAGTTGAGCGGCCAAGAGCGCTTGCGGATGATTTTTATGTCCGAGATGTCGTCATGGTTGAGATATACCGGGTTGCTGAATCCGCCTTGGAGGCTTTTTGAAAAATATGTTTTCCCGACCTGTCGAGGGCCTGTTATAAAAATCATCTTTTTGCGTAGGTCTTTGATGATTAAATCATGTAAATAGCGTTCCATATGTGTATATTATGATTGTATTTGCCGTTTAGTCAAGACTATTGTGCATTATATTGAATTAAAGTCTAATACAGGTGCGTCTTGCATTGTGAAAAAACATAGATCGAGTCGAACCCTGGCGAGTCGCGTGAAATTTTCTTGACTTGGCTTAGTGGTCCTGCTATCATAGGATTAGGCCTGAATAAGGCTGTCGTAAGACGCCTTCCTCTTACAAACATCCCCCAGGAGACAATCGATGGCCGAGATCGAATTGACGGACGCCACGTTCCAGAAAGAAGTCCTTGAGAGCCCCGAGCCCGTTCTGGTCGATTTCTGGGCCCCCTGGTGCGGGCCCTGCCGCATGCTGGCGCCCGTCGTCAAGGAGATCGCGGAGGAGTACAAGGGCCGCGTGCGCGTGGCCAAGCTCAACACGGACGAACACCCAAACGCGGCGGGCACCTACCGCATCTCCTCCATCCCCAGCCTCTTGTTCTTTAAGGGCGGAAAGGTGGCCGAGCAACTCGTCGGCGTGCACTCCAAAGCTGAGATCAAGAAGATCCTGGAATCCCTCTTCAGCAAAGCTTAGACCATAGATTTTGCCGTCCTTCATAATCCCGAAACGATAGTCGTCGTCGTTCCTGATGAAGCCTAGGTTCTATCTCGTCGACGCCCACGCTTTCCTGCACCGGGCCTATCATGCCCTGCCGCCCCTGACCAATTCCAAGGGCGAGCCGGTGGGCGCGCTCTATGGTTTTGCGCGCATGCTCCTGCAGATCTTGAAGCGCGACAAGCCCGACCGTATGGCCGTCTGCTTCGACAGGCCCGAGCCCACCTTCCGGCACAAGCTCTTCCCCGAGTATAAGGCCACTCGCAAGGAGACCGACGAGGACCTCGTCTTCCAGCTCAAACAGGCTCGCGCCATGGTGGAGGCCATGGGCTTTACATGCGTGGAAAAGTCGGGTTTCGAGGCCGACGACATTATGGCCACATTGGCCAAGGCCGGTCAGAAGGATGGCTATGAGGCGGTGCTCGTCACCGGCGACAAGGACGTCCTGCAGCTCGTGGGCCCCGGCATCCGCGTTTTCAATCCCTCCAAGAACGTCTTCATGGATGCCCCGCAGATCGAGGAGAAGTTCGGCGTCGGCCCTCAGGCGGTGGTGGACTACCTGGCTTTGATCGGGGACAGCTCGGACAACGTCCCGGGAGTGCGCGGCATCGGTCCGGTCGGAGCGGTTAAGCTCTTGAAGAAGTTCGGCACCTTGCAGGATGCTATTAAGGCGGCTAAGGCGGCTGATCCTGCAATACCCCCCAAGACCGCTCAAGCCTTGGTTGAGGGGGAGAAAGCGGCGGCGACTGCGATTGAATTGATCACGCTCGACACTAAGGTGTCGGTCGAAGTTAAGCCTGCTGGCTGCAAGCTGCCCGAGCCATCCGTGGAGACCATCAAGGTCGTGTTCAGCCGCCTCGAGTTTGGTTCGCTCTTGAAAGAGATACTGCCCCGCAGCGGAGATGGCGCCCTGACTGACCTGGAGTCCGTGGCCACGCCCGCGGAAAGGACCTCCGTGCGTGAGGTCCCCTTTGCGGGGTTGCGCGCGGACCTTTCTTGCGCCAAGACGATCACGGTGACGGCGCGTCGCAATCCCAAGCCGGATCTCGCCGCGGGTGCGGTCCTGGCTGCCGTGGGCCTGCCGGACGGCCGCACCGCGGTGTTGGACGAAGCGGTCCTGCGCCAGGAAGCCGCGCACTTGAGCAAGCTGCTTTCGGGAGAGGCACTCAAGGTGGGCTATGACATCAAGGAGACGCGCGCGGCCCTGGAGACAGCGGGCGTCAACGCCTCCGGCCGATTTTTTGACACCATGCTCGCCTCCTACTGCATCAATCCCGCGGAGTCGGGCCGGCGGATCGCGGGCAAGGACCTGCGCGCCGAACTCCTCAGCGGCGCGGCCGCGGCCCTGGACTACGAGGTCCTGGCCGAAGGCATGGACAACGTCGGGGTGCGCAAGCTTTTCGACGAGATCGAGATGCCCATCTGCGAGATCCTGCGCGGCATGGAGGCCGCGGGCGTGGTCGTAGACGGCGTCTATCTGGGGCGGCTGTTGACCGAGTTCGAGGCCGACATCGCTTCCCTCAGGGAGGAGATCAATCGCCTGGCCGGCGCCGAGATCAATCCCAGCTCCCCCAAGCAGCTGGGCGCGCTCCTCTACGACAAGCTCGGCCTGCCCGTGCCGCACGAGACGGCCAAGGGCGGCCGGTCTACGGACGAGGAGGCCTTGCGGATCCTGGCCAAGCAGCATCCCATCCCGGCCAAGGTTCTGGATTTCCGCGAACTAGCCAAGCTCAAGAGCACCTACATAGACGGGCTCCTGGCCCGGCTCGACAGCAAGGACTCCCGGGTTCGCACCCATTTCGATCAGACCGGCACGGCCACGGGCCGGCTCTCCAGCCTTGATCCCAATCTGCAGAACATCCCGGTCCGTTCTCCGGCCGGGAAGAGGATACGCCGGGCCTTCGTGGCCCGGGAAGGCTGCGTGCTGGTCTCCGTTGATTACTCCCAGATCGACCTGCGCGTGCTGGCCCATGTCTCGGGAGACGAGACGCTCTGCGAGTCCTTCCGCAATAACGAGGACATCCATCTGCGCACGGCCGGCGAGGTCTTCCATGTGCCGGCCGTAGATGTCGACAAGGAGATGCGTCGCCGCGCCAAGGCCATCAATTTCGGCATCGTCTACGGGCAGACCGCCTTCGGCCTGGCCGCGGAGTTAGGTATACCGCAGGGCGAGGCCGGGCGCTACATCAAGGACTACCTGGCGCGTTATCCCGGGGTCGCGGCCTGGGTGGGGAAGAATCTGGAGGCCGCGCGCCGGGACGGCTGCGTGCGCACCCTTTTCGGCAGGGTCCGGCATCTGCCGGAACTCCACGCCAAGAACACGGCTCTGCGGCAGTTCGCGGAGCGCGCGGCGCGCAATACTCCTATCCAGGGGGGAGCTGCGGATATCATCAAGCTGGCCATGATCGCGGCGGACCGCGGGTTGCCCGGGGAATGGGAAGCCCGGATGCTCCTGCAGATCCATGACGAACTCCTCTTCGAGGTCCCTCGGGGGGAAGCCGGCCGTTTCGCCGTTTGGGCCAAGGCGACCATGGAGGCGGCGGCGCGACTGAACGTGCCGTTGGTGGCCGACGTCAAGGTCGGAGCGAATTGGCAGGACATGGAGGTGCTGCAAATATGACGCGTTTTTTCTCGCACGAGCCCATGAGCCTGCGGCGCATGTCTCCGGGGGTAAAGAACCTTGTGCTGGCCAATGTGGCGGTATTCGTGGTCAGCTCCATCGTGGGGCCTGCCTTCGTCAAGATCTTCGGCCTCGTGCCGCAGCAGGTCCTGCAGGAGCGTTGGGTCTGGCAGCTCGCGACCTACATGTTCGTCCACGGGAGCTTCCTGCATCTGCTCTTCAATGTGTTCATGCTCTGGATGTTCGGCATGGCCATCGAGGCCCAGTGGGGCACTCGAGAGTTCCTGAAGTTTTATTTCGTCTGTGGTCTGAGCGTGGCTCTGGTGAAGGTCGCCTTCTGGCCGCATTCCGCGGTCCCTCTTATTGGCGCCTCCGGGGCACTTTTCGGCCTGCTGGTGGCCTTTGCCATGCTCTATCCGGAATCGGTTGTTTATCTTTATTTCTTCATTCCGGTCAAGGCCGCGCATATGGCCATCCTTTGCGGGGCTATGGAGTTTTTCATGATGTTGGGCCAGGGCAACGGCGGCATCGACCACTTCGCACACCTTACCGGCCTCGGGGTCGGCTATGTCTATATCCGCTGGTGGTTTACTTTAAAGCTTCAGATGAAGGCGGCCTTGTCGGGCGTCGCCGCGCCGCGTGCCGCGGCCAAGCCGCGGCGGCCGGGCCGGCCGCGCAGCGCGCCGCAGTCCAAGCCGGATTCCTCGGCCAGCATGGAGGACGTGGATCGTATTCTCGACAAGATCCTTGCTAAGGGGGTCGATTCCTTGACCGAGGATGAGCGCGAGGTCATGCGGCGTTACTCCGATCGGATGAAGCACTGATGAAAAATGCTCTGGTGGTGGGATTGACGGGAGGCATAGGCTCGGGCAAATCCGAGGCCCTTCGGGCCTTCCATCGTCTGGGAGCGGCGACCTTGTGTCTCGACGAGGTGGCGCATCAAGTCCTGGCCAAGGGTGGACCGGCTTATGGGCCTGTGCGGCGAGCTTTTGGTCGGGATGTGCTTGGACATGGCGGCGATATAGATCGGCGGGCCCTGGGCCGGGTCGTGTTCGCTCAGCCGCTCCTGCGCCGACGTCTGGAGCGACTGATCCATCCTGTCATACTGGCCCGGATGCGCCGGCGTGTTCGTGCCCAGCGGCGGGGGCTTCTGGTCGTAGACGCGCCGCTGCTTTTTGAGGCGGACCTGCAGAATGAGTTCGATCTGACGGTCGTGGTGCTGGCGTCCCGGTGCAGACGTATTCAGCGTCTGCACCGGCGCGACGGTCTGCCGCTGGGCGAACTGCGCCGTCGCCTGGCGGCCCAACTGCCACTGGCGGAGAAGGCTCGGCGCGCGGATCTGGTCATAAGCAACGACGGCACCCTCGGCGAGCTGCGCCGGAAGGTCCGCGAATATCACAGGGCGTTCGAGCTAATCTATGGAGGATAAAAAGATGGAGAGCACCAGCGCCGAGACCACCGCCGGCCGTAAGGAAATCCGTCCGACCGGCACCAGCGGAGCTTCCGATATCGCAGGCGCCGGCACGGCCGCCAACGGCTTCGCGACGACGCCGACTCGGTCGCAGCCTTCGGTGGCGCAGATGGACGTGACCCAGCTCGCCAAGATGACTATTGCGGAGCTTGAGGTTGTCGCTAGGAACCTTAAGCTTGAAGGCATCTCCGGGCTGCGCAAGCAGGAGATGATCGCCAAGATCCTCGAGGGCCAGCTCAAGGCCAACGGCATGATCTACGATGAAGGCGTGCTCGAGGTCTTGCCGGACGGCTTCGGGTTCCTGCGCTCGCAGGTGTATAATTATTTGTCGGGGCCCGATGATATCTATATCTCGCCCTCCCAGATCAAGAAATTCGGGCTGCGTAAGGGCGACACCGTCTCGGGCTTCGTTCGTCCGCCTAAGGAGGGCGAACGCTTCTTTGCGCTCCTGCAGGTCAAGAAGATCAACGGCATCGACGCCGAGCAGCCTAAGGAGCGGCCATTCTTCGACAATCTGACTCCCCTGCACCCGAACGAACGATTCACTCTGGAGACCGAGCGCAACGAGCTTACCACCCGCCTCATCGATCTTTTCAGCCCTATCGGTAAGGGCCAGCGTGGCCTGATCGTGGCCGCGCCCAAGACCGGTAAGACCATCATCCTGCAGAAGATTGCCAATGCCGTCGCGACCAATCACCCCGGCGTTATCGTCATGGTCCTGCTCATCGACGAGCGGCCCGAGGAGGTCACGGATATGAAGCGCTCGATCAAGGGCGAGGTCGTGGCCTCGACTTTTGATGAGCCCGCCGACCGGCACGTCCAGGTGGCGGAGATGGTGCTTGAGAAGGCAAAACGTCAAGTCGAGATGGGCAAGGACGTGGTGGTGCTTTTGGATTCCATCACTCGTCTAGCGCGAGCCTACAACACCATCTGTCCTTCGACAGGCCGGGTGCTTTCTGGCGGCCTGGAGGCGACTTCTTTGCAGCGGCCCAAGCGTTTTCTGGGCGCGGCGCGCAACATCGAAGAGGGGGGCAGCCTGACCATCATGGGCACGGCCTTGGTCGACACGGGAAGTCGTATGGATGAGGTCATTTTCGAGGAGTTCAAGGGTACCGGCAACTCTGAGATGTGTCTGGACCGCAAGCTCGCCGACCGCAGGATGTTTCCGGCTATCGAGATCAACCGTTCTGGCACGCGTAAGGAGGAGCTGCTGCTCTCCGAGGACGAGATCAATAAGATGTGGATCCTGCGTAAGGTCTTGGCGCCGCTCGGGTCGGTGGAGGCCATGGAGCTTTTGCGCGACAAGCTTTTGACCACCAAGAGCAATAAGGATTTCTTGAAGTCCATGGAACTTTCGGCCCTGTCGGAGGCGGACTGATGGAAGTCCGTCGGGGGGGGGCGGCGCTGTTGCTGCTACTCTCCGCCACCCTCTCCGCCCAAGTCCCCGCCGCAGTCAACCTCCGCGTCTGGTCGCGCTTTTCCGTGCTGACTCCCGCGGGTCCCGAGGAGCCAAAGCCGGAGGTTTTTCGGCAGATTAAGCGGCTTCTGTGGGCCACGCACAAGGTGGGCAAGGGGGAGTACAGCACCTCCTACGTCGCCAAGCTCTACGGCACTACGGTCGCTAGCCTGCAGGCCACAAATCGCGATGAGCTCTATTTGCTCGGCGGCGGCCGCCGGCTGGTCGTGCAAAATAAGGATGGGATGCTTTACGAAGTCAAGAAGGATTCGGAGACGCTCAGCCAGATCGTTGCCAAATATAAGGAAAGCGCGATCCAGAGGCGACAGTTCCGGGAATGGGTAGTCAAGGCTAATGCTTTGCCGGGCAGCGCCTTGGTCTGGGACTATGAATTCGAGAAGGGCGACCGCGTGCTGCTGCCGGGCATCAAGATCAACTTCGACAGCTATCACTACCCGGTCACGACGGCGGGGCGTCCCCGCTTGAGTTCGGGCTTCGGGATGCGAAAACATCCGGTGCTGGGTGCGCAGCGGATGCATCTGGGCATTGATATCCCCAAGCCTTACGGCACGCCGGTTTTCCCGTCGCGGAGTGGGGTTGTCATCGAGCAGGGTTGGCACGAAGGCTACGGCCTGTTGGTCATCATTCGCCACTCGGACGGCTTTACGACCCGTTATGGCCATCTCTCCAGGATCCGGATCAGAGTCGGGCAGCTGGTCCAGCGCGATAGGACCCTCATTGGGAATGTCGGTTCGACCGGCCTTTCCACCGGCCCGCACCTGCACTTTGAGATGCGCGACCGAAGCGGCCGGCCGTTCAATCCGCAGTCTAAGATTGGCAAACGTTGAATCTGGATTTGCTATAATCATTTTGGTCGCTTATCGAGAAAGGAAGAAAATATGAAATCTGGAATTCATCCCGTTTACCTTAATGCCAAGGTGGTCTGCGCCTGCGGCAATACCTTCGAGACTCGCTCCACGAAGGAGCTGATCAAGCTCGAGATCTGTTCCGCTTGCCATCCTTTCTACACCGGCCAGCAAAGGTTCGTCGACACCGCCGGTCGCGTGGAGCGTTTTAAGAAGCGATTCGAGGTTACGGGCGGCAAGACCGTGGTGCGTAAGCCCGCTAAGAGCGTCAAGAAGGCGCTCGAGCCCGTTAATAGCAACAAGGCCCTGCGCCGCGCCGTGCTCAGCACGGCGCCCAAGAAAGACGAGGCGCCGGCGGTTAAGAAGACGGTTAAGAAAGAAGCATAGGTCCGCGCCCTGTGACGGTCCCGGCCCGTTCGGGTCGGGACCGTTTTATTTATGGATCCCAAACTTCAGAAGTTAGAGGCGGAGTTTCGCGACATCGAGGCGCGATTGTCCCGGGGGGGGCTTACTACCGCCGATCTCAAGGAGCTTTCCCGGCGCCACGCTGAGCTGGCCCCTTTGGAGACCCGCGTTCGCGAATTGGCGCGCTTGGAAGGCGAGTGTCGCGACCTGGAGGTCCTTATTACGGGGGGCGAGGCGGAGATGCGCGCCATGGCGGCGGCGGAAAAGCCGCAGGTTGTGGAAAAGATCCGCTCTTTGGAGGAAGCCCTGCGTCTGGATCTCGTGCCTAAGGACCCGGTCGATTCGCGCAACATCTTTCTTGAGGTCCGGGCCGGCGCCGGCGGCGAGGAGGCCGCGCTCTTCGCCTCGGAATTGTTGCGCATGTATACGCGTTTCGCGGAAGCCAAGGGTTGGAAGACCGAGGTACACGAGCTCTCGCAGACCGGCCTCAAGGGCCTCAAGCAAGCCGTGATTTTCGTGACTGGCAAGGAGGTCTTCTCTTGGCTGCGCTATGAGGGTGGGGTGCATCGCGTGCAGCGCGTGCCAGCGACCGAGGCTTCGGGTCGCATCCACACCTCCACTGTGACTGTGGCCGTGATGCCTGAAGTCGAGGAGGTCGAGGTCTCGATCAAGCCCGACGACCTTAAGTTCGACACCTACCGATCCGGCGGCGCGGGAGGTCAGAATGTCAATAAGGTGGAGACTGCGGTGCGCATCACTCACATCCCGACCGGCATCGTGGTGGAATGCCAGGAGGAGCGCTCCCAGGGACGCAACCGGGATAAGGCTATGAGACGTTTGCTGGCTAAATTGGCTGACCAAGAACGTGAGAAGGCTTTCGCCCAGAACGCCTCGGCTCGGCGTTCCCAGGTGGGCACGGGTGACCGTTCCGAGAAGATCCGCACCTATAATTTTCCGCAGAACCGGGTGACCGACCATCGTCTGGAGCAGTCCTGGCACAGCCTGCCTGCCATCATGGAGGGCGATATCGTCTCGGTGCTTGAAGCCTTGCGCGCTGAGGCGCGGCGTAAGGCTTTGGAGGCAGTCCAGGTTTGAGCCAGCCGGGCCGCAACAAAGGGCTGTCTCTGCCGAGCCATCCGCGAGGTTGGATAGGTCCGGTCAGGGTGTGGCTTTCCGAGGCGGTCGCCTTCCTGGAGCAGCGGGGTGTGCCCGAGGCCCTGGCCAACGCGGAGTTCATCATGGCCGCGGTCCTTAAAACCAGCCGCAATGATGTGAGGCTCGGCTCTTCCCATCCTCTCGATGAGAAGCAAGGCTTCCATTTCTGGAATCTGGTGAAGGAACGCGGCGAGCGCATCCCTCTGGCGTACGTTCTGGAGTCCCAGAACTTTATGGGCTTCGACCTCTTGGTGACGCGGGAGGTCCTGGTCCCGCGGCCGGAGACCGAGGAACTCGTTGTCGAGGCGCAGCGTCGCCTGCGTTCGTTGGACCGGCCGAATCCGGTGATCCTGGAGATCGGAACGGGCACGGGGTGTGTGGCCATCGTTTTGGCCAAGAGCATCCCGAGGGCCATGGTCTATGCCATCGAGCTCAGCCCTGCGGCCCTGGCTTTGGCTCGGAAGAACGCGGAAGCCCACGGCGTGAGTCGCAGCATCCGCTTCCTTAACGAGGACCTTTTTAAGTCGGCGGCCAAGGCTGTGGGCTGGGCGGATATGGTGGTGTCGAACCCTCCTTACATCCCATCCGGGGAGATCGATGGCCTGGAGCCGGAAGTCCTTAAGGAGCCTCGCCTGGCTTTGGATGGGGGAAAGGACGGGTTGGACGCGATCCGCGCCATCGCGGCTGACGCGCCGCGGCATATTAAGAAAGACGGTTTCCTGCTGCTCGAGATCGGTGCACAGCAGGGATCTGCTGTTCGGGATATCCTGAAAAAATCCGGCGGCCGGGAAATTGAGATCCGTAAGGACCTTCAGGGCCTCGACCGCATCGCTGTCGCGCGGTTCTGAACGCGCCAGGGAGGTCCCGGTCAGCGCTTCTTACCACGGAGCATTCGCGATAATGTCGGCGTACCTGACGAACTCCTCGTCCGTTAGGAATGCGGTATCCCATCCGGCGGGAGGCAGCGGGATCCTGGTCTTAGGCTTGAGCCGTCTGTAGTAGTCCCGCGAGGCTGTAAAGGGCGCCGTTTGGCTGCAGGTCTTCCAGGAAGCGATCAAGGCTTGGGCGTCCGGTGAGAGCTGCCCGATAATGTTGATGTCGGCTTGCGGGACCTGGCATTGGGGCAAGAGCTGAGCGTGAGGGGCGGGATCAGGGGCCGCTTTCGCGAGGGGGCAGCATAGCATCAATACACAGGTGACCATGCTCGGGATATGCTTCATAGCACCTCCTTGTTCTGCAAGTGTAACAGGACTTTCAATGCAAATCAAGGGTTTATGGGCATATTTTTTTAGATTTAATTCCTGTAAAAGACTAGGTTTTTTCTTGACAAATCACTAGTCAGGGGATAAACTGGTGTGAGATTCCCTGGGGGATTCATGAAGTTTTTGATTCACGCTTTTGTGTTGTTCGTGCCCGCCTTCTTGGCGGCCAAGGACATAAACCTTCCGCCGGATCAGAAGAAGGAGATTTTTGAATTGCTTAGGGAAAGAGTGGTGTTTGCGGCGCCAGAGATGGCTACGATGACCGACCGCGAATGGGCGAACTATCAGGCTTATGTGACTGCGACCTGGGGGCGGATTGCTGATGTGCCAAACCCCCAAAATGAGTACCTTAAGGTCCTCAAGGAAGTGAAGGATAGTCAGAGACCGAGGGGGAATCCAGCGACGCAGGACCGCGCGACACCGTCTGCCGGGGGTGGAGCGGACAATCCGGTTACGATGACATCGGGACCTGGCGGGACCTCAAGAAAACTGGTGAAGCCTGAGTTGGTCCTCGGGTTATCCATGCAGGTCCTGCAGAGTCGCAACATTAATTTGGGGGGGAAGCAGCCTCAGGCTATCACCGCGCTCCCTCCGGTCGGTGTTGTTCATGGGCGACAGTCTCCTTTGCCGCCTCAGAGCAACGGTCCCCACAGGAGTCCGCTCAGTGGGACCCCTGCGACCGATGCGGCAGTCAACATGGGTAACCAGTTCATGATCTCGAATTATCCGAAGGAATCTTCGGTATGGGTGGACTTGGCTAGGCAGGAAATGGCCGCCCATCACTACCGCGAGGCATTCGTCCATTTTTCCCGCGCTCTTGAGTTGGATAGGCGCAACCCGGATGCCCTCTACGGTTACGGCAGTGCGGCCCTGAATCTTGGAGATACGCGTTTGGCGGTCAGATCCGCGAGCTCGGCTCTGGAGTTGGACCCGGCCCATAGGGGGGCCCTGGCCTTGCTTAAATTGAGTGAGAATCGCGCTCCCACGGTAAACCTGCCCAACGTCCTGGACGCGCAGGATAAGTCCGGTGAACAGACGATGGCTTCCGACGTGGGTTCAGGCGCGCGCCTGGGAGTGTTCGGCTCCGCACGCAGCGGCATGTCCCCGGCCGGGATCGCGGATGAGGCCCAACGCCAAGCCAACGCGCCGCTCTCGGCCGTCCAGCAGTCCGCGGCCATCACCCAGAAGGCCGCCGTGGCCATGGCCGTGCACGATTTCTCCAAGGCCCAGGACCTGCTCACACAGGCCGTGGCCCTCAATGGCCGCAACGCCGAGGCCT
Organism: uncultured Elusimicrobia bacterium; assembly: GCA_903830945.1. Lineage (GTDB taxonomy): Bacteria > Elusimicrobiota > Elusimicrobia > UBA1565 > UBA9628 > UBA9628. The sequence goes on along the minus strand of CAIKVT010000029.1, from coordinate 220,598 downwards.
ATAACGCCCGCGCCATCGCCGAGAACAGGCTTGGACAATACAACAACGCCATCCATGATGCCAGCTTCGCCCTCGGCCTCGTTCCTGGAAGCGCCGCTGCTTTGCAGACCCGCTCCTGGGCGTTTGCCCAAGCCGGACAATATAAGGAAGCATTGGGCGACGCCAACTACAGCCTTGAAAGGGAACCTGCAAATGCCTACGCTTACTACAATCGCGCCTTCGCTCTGGCCGGCCTCCAGGAACGCGATGGCGCCATCGACTCACTAAAGAAGGCGGCGGAGCTCGACCATCGCTTCCAGCAGACTTATCAGCAGGTCCTGGAGGCACCAAGGGATGCGGACCTTGTGTTTCTTTTCGCCGACGTGGGCGCTAGGAGAAACGCGCCTACAGAGGCGTCGGCGCCGGTTGCAGGCAACCGGCAGAAGCGCTTCGCGCGCTTCATGCTCTTCTCGATGCTGGGCGGCGGTCTGGTGGGCCTTGGTCTGCTCCATGTTTTCTCTCCGCGCTGGCGGAAGACCGTCAACGCCACGTTGCGCCGATTCACCGGCGCGGCTTCACCCGAAGGTTCGACCGATATCGGTGACGGGTTCTGGAGCGGCTACACCGTGACCAGAGAGGTCGGCTCTGGCGGTATGGGTATCGTCTATGAGGCGACGGATCACGCCTTGGCGCGTCGCGTCGCTATTAAGAAGATGCGCGAGGAGGTTCGCACCAACCCTGAGGAGCGCCGGCATTTCTTGGCCGAGGCGCGCACCGTGGCGGCTTTGCACCATCCCAATATTGTGGACATCTACTCCATCGTGGAGGACTCCGGGGACATTTACCTGGTCTTCGAGTACGTGGACGGCCGCACTATGCTTCAGTTCCTGGATGAGAAGGGGCCGCTGGGCCTGGTCGATGCCAAGCGCATAATGAAGGAGGCCTGCGAGGCCGTGTCTTACGCGCATCAGCAGGGCGTCATCCATCGCGACCTAAAGCTCTCGAACATCATGTTGGCGCTAGATGGTCGAGTCAAGGTCATGGACTTCGGCGTGGCGCGTCAAGCCAAGGAGGCGCTTACCAAGGCGGCCCGGACCAATACTATCGTGGGAACCCCACCTTATATGGCTCCGGAGCAGGAGCAGGGGACCGTGCGCCGGGAATCCGATGTCTTCGCCCTGGGTGTCTGCTTCTACGAGATGATAAGCGGCAAGCTGCCTTTCGCGGGCGAAGGCGCGGGTATGCTGCTCAATAAGATGTACGGGAAGCATATTCCCTTGAGCCAGGTCGTCTTCGGCCTGCCTGCCGGCATAGATGGGGTTGTGGCCAAGGCGCTGGCTCCGGATCCGGAGAAGCGATATCACACGCCTGGGGAGTTCGGGGCCGCGCTTCAAGGGTTGCAGGGTTGAAAAAAACGTTAATTTCGGTTTCGCGGGTTGACAAACTCCGGCAGCCCTCATAAACTCTATATTATGAAATTCGCCTTCCTTTTCTCGCCGGCATTTTTCTGGATCATTTCTCTCCCCACCGCTGGGTCCGGCAATGATTTCTCGAGCGACGTTCAAAGTACGGCGGTGGACATCATGAACGCTGTCAAGACGGATGTGGCGGGTTTGCCGCAAGGGATGCAAAAGGATGAGATCAGAAAAGTCCAACGGGTTGTCAGTGGAGTTTTAGGCCAGGACGGAGAACTTTCTCCTAGTGAAATGAGGACTTTTCAGAACATTGAGATAGCAAAGGTCAAGATGTATGTTGCCCGTCGAAGCGGAGATCAATCCGGATTCGAGCAGGCACGATTGGACTACGAATCCGCGAAGGAACAAGTGCTGTCCGACGACAAGAAGCTCACGCGGATTATCCATCAATTGGATGCGGGTGGATATGGGGATATCCATGCCCCCTGGGGCGGCCACCACGGAGACTGGCATCCCTCTCCGCACGGCAACCAGCCGGGAGGGCAGGGCCAGCAGATCCCCACCCCTGCCATGGATGACTGCCGGCACCGATGGCAGGCCGGCTGCGGTGCGGCCGTCTCCCAGGACATCCAGGGAGGCCATGGCAAGGAAGACCTGTCCTACCTCGATTCGGTCATCAAGGCGGACCCCAACAACACCGAGGCTCTGGATGCGCGATCTAATATCCTCTACAGCATGGGGCAGTTCCGGGCCGCCAACATGGACGCTCGCCGAGCGCTGGAGCTCGACCCCACGGATCAGGCGGCTTTGGCCGTCTTCAAGCTGACTGAAGGGCGCGTCGATTCGCAGGGAGACAACCTGGCTGGGCATGTGGCGCAGGCCGGAACAGCGCCCAACCCTTCAAAAGGACTCGACGGCTCCGGCGCGTCCGGCCTGCCGGCGCGTCCGGCCGTCTTGATATCGAACAAGAACTCTGCGGCGGATAGCGCCGTGCAGTCGGCCCAAGGCGCCATGCGCATGAACGATGTTCCGGGCGCCGTCGCCCGACTCAATCGCGTCTTGGCAGACAACCCCCACAATCTGGACGCTTATCGCCTGCGGGCCATGGCCTATGCCCGGCAAGGGATGCACGACGCCTCCCTTCGGGACGCCGAGGCCGGACTGAACCTGGCCCCGCGCGATGCATCCTTACTCGTGATCAAGGCATTCGACAAGAACCGCCAGAAGGAATACATTGCGGCCTTGGCCGCCGCTGGGACGGCCCGCGAGATCGACCCCAGCAGCGTCGACGCCATGGCTAATTACGCCTACGCCTTGGGTGGGCTTGGACAACGGGAACAGATGCTGGATCTGCTGGGGCAGGCCGCGGCGAGGGATGCGCGCTACCAGGCCAGTCTCCAGGACGCTAAGAGCCGGCCCGTGGGCAGCGACATCCTTTTCCTGTTCCCGGGCGAGTCCGCGGTGGGCGGCTCAGCTCAGTCGCTGGGTTCAGGGACGCCGCATCGTCCGAGCCGTACGCGGCGTTACGGCGTGCTGGCCATGGCGACAGTCCTGGGCGGTTTGCTCGTGGCCCTGGGGTTGCTGCAGGCTTTGGCTGGGCCGCTGACCACGCGGTTCAAGAACACTTTTACGGAAGTGCCCGCGTCCGCGGGGGGGGGCGTTCCTATGATGGCGCGTCCCCTCAACGCTCCGGGTGGAGAATTGCTGCGCGGCCAGTACAAGGTCCTGCGCCAGATCGGATCGGGCGGCATGGGCCAGGTTTTTGAAGGCACGGACGTGACGCTCAATCGTCCGGTCGCCGTCAAGAAGATGCTTGATGAGTTGCGCCTCGACCGCCGCGAGCGCATGCGTTTCATCAACGAGGCCAAGACCGTGGCCGCCTTGCACCATCCTAACATCGTGGAGATTTATGCCATCATCGAGGAGGGCGACGAGCTCTTCCTGGTCTTTGAATTCGTCAACGGCTATACCGTCGGCGACCTTATCATGCGCCGGGGCGCCTTGGGATTCCAGGAGGTCCTGGGCATTACCCGCGGCATGGTCACGGCCTTGGACTACGCCCATGGCCGAGGCGTCATCCATCGGGATCTCAAGCCTTCGAATGTGATGATCAACAAGGAAGGTTTCCTCAAGGTCATGGATTTTGGCATCGCGCGCATGGCTAAGGATGCCGCCACCCGTGTTTCCATGACCAACACCGTGGTGGGCACGCCGCCCTACATGGCCCCGGAAGCTGAGCAGGGCATCGTGCGCAAGGAGGCCGATGTCTATTCCTTGGCCGTTTGTGTCTATGAGATGCTCTGCGGCCGGGTCGCCTTTGCCGGCACTGGTGCCGGGATGCTCATGAACAAGGTCAACATGTCCTACATCCCGATCTCCATGAAAGTCGCTGGCCTTCCCCTGGGCATCGACTTGGTCTTCGCGCGCGCATTCCAGGCTGATCCGGACTGGCGTTTTCATTCGGCTGGGGAGTTTCTCTCAGCCCTGGAAGCTCTGCCCGCGACCCATCGGGCTTGAGCGGCGCCCCGCCGTCTGGTATACTCTCTCTATACGGGGGTGAATAGCTTCGACAGGCGGCGTTCTCGCAACGGTCGCAGGCCCTGGGTGGCTGGAACCAGGATAAAATCTGGCCAAACAACAAATGCCAACACACAGTTGGCCTGGGCCACTGCCTAACACGCAGTGAGCACACGCCGGTCCCCGACGCCTGCTGGGGGGTCGCCGGCGTTATCAGCAGGCTGGGGGTCCTCCCGCTGGCACCGTCGGAGGGGGCCTTGAGACAAGAACGGGGCTAGTCCGGGCGTACCAGTCCGCCGTTTTTGCCCGGATGAAACTCAAGGCGGACTAAGCCTGTAGTGATCTTGCTGGTCGTCGTTTGGACGCGAGTGCGAATCTCGCCACCTCCACCATTTGTGGCGCCTTTTTTTGGGGCCGGCTTGGGCCGGCCCCAAGGCGTTGCGTGATACTTTGCGACATCGACCATCGAGGTGAACATGGACCAGACGCCCATTACCCCTGAACCCGCCCCGGTCGTCGCGGCGGAGTCACAATCTCATCCGGTCGGCAGCCGCCGCATCAAGCGGCGGCTCATGTACGTCGTGGTCGGTCTCCATGCGGCGTCCTTGGCCGCGGCCTGCGTGATCATCCTGCGCTCTTCCGGCACGGGAGCAGCCGGCAACGGAAAGGAGCAGGCCCAGAGCATCCTCTCTTTGGCCCATGAGCGCGACTCTGTGGGCTGGGTATCCATCCACGGTCCGATTTCCAGCTCCCAGGGCGGCCGTCCGTGGGAAAAGGGGGCGGAGCAGTGGGTTCGCCACATTAAGGCCATGTCCGAGACCAAGGGCGTCAAGGCCATCATCCTGGACATCAACTCTCCCGGCGGCAGCGTAGGCGCCGTTCAGGAAGTCTACAGCCAGATCCTGCGCATACGCAAGGAGAAAAAAATTCCTTTTGTGGCCCTCTTTGGAGACATCGCTGCTTCCGGCGGCTATTACATCGCCTCGGCTTGCGACAAGATCGTCGCGCATCCAGGGACTTTGACCGGTTCCATCGGCGTGATTTTTTCGGTGAGCAACCTGGAAGGCCTCTTCGGCAAGGTCGGCTACAAGATGGAAGCTATAAAATCTGGAAAGTTCAAGGACATTGGCTCGCCCGCCCGGAGCATGACGCCCGAGGAGCGGAAACTCCTGCAGGAGATGATCGACGATGCCTACGGCCAGTTCGTCTCGGCCGTGGCCGCGGGCCGGAACATGCCGGCGGATAAGGTCAAGGAATACGCCGATGGCCGCATCTACACCGGCAGCCAAGCCTTGGAGAGGAAGTTGGTCGACCAGTTGGGAGACTCCGATGACGCGGTGGCCTTGGCGGCCAGGATGGGAGGCGTGGCGGGCAAACCCCGCATCCGGCACGAGGCGGATCATTTCAGCGACATCTTCGAGATGCTGGATTCGCGGTTCCACGGCGTTCTGGAAGGGCATGCGGCCTTTTTGGACGGCCTCAAGCCCTCGGACCACATGGGCTTGGAATATCGCTGGGCTGGCGGCTGGTGAGTCAACGTGGAATTCATTTTTGATTTCTTTGAGGACCACCTTAAGGCCGCCGTTGCGGTGAAGTCCCGGCGACCTCTGGCCCTGGGGGTGTTTTGCTTCATCCTGGGGGCGCTGAGCTTCTTTGTGGCCATGAGCCTCTCCGGCCGCCTGTCTCCTCTGCCGTTCAACTGGTTCACCTTCGCGCTGTTCCTTCTCTGGGAACTGGGCTCAGGCCTGGCCTTGGTCGCGGTCCTCCACCTGATCGCGGACTTTGAGGGCCGGCCAGGCAGCGGCGGCGAGCTTTTCGTGCTCTTTGGTTTTGCGAACTTGACATGGGGACTGGCTGTGCCTTTGGCGCTGATATTCCTTGCCTTCTTCCGAGGAGCGCATTGGCCTTTGACCGCGGCGTTCCTGCTCGTGGGGCTCTACAACCTGAGTTTGAAGGCGCGCAGCCTGCAGGATACCTATCAGTTGAGCCAAGGCCGGGCCTGGGTCACGTTGGCCCTGCCTTACTTGGCAACGGTCGTGGCCTCGGGCTTGGCCTTCGTGTTGGCCATGGCCAGTGTGGTGATGCAGGTCATGAAGGGTTTCGATTGACGTCCAAGGAGCTTCTCTCCGCCACCTATCAGGGCCTGCCCGTGGTCACCGCCGAGCGCATGCGCGAGGTCGACCGTCAGGCCACGGCGCAGCGCGGCCTTAAAGTCATCGATCTTATGGAGAACGCGGGTCGTGCCGTGGCCAGCGAGGTCGGGGTCTTCCTTGGCTTGCGCGGCCGGGAACTGCGCGGCAGCCGCATCGCGGTTTGCTGCGGCCGGGGAGCCAACGGCGGCGACGGCCTGGTCGCGGCCCGCATCCTTAAGGAAGGTGGAGCCGATGTTCGAGCCTTCATCTGCGCGCCGCGTCAGGGCGACCGTTACCCAGCGCCGGTGCAGGCCAACCTCGAGCGCGCCCAGGCCGCGGGGGTCCCGGTCTTCCCGGCCGATGACGATGCCGCTCTTCAGGCCTGGCTCGCGCAGGCCGATGTGATCCTCGACGGCCTGTTGGGAACGGGTTCCAGCGGCAAGCCGGCGGGAGCCGTTCATAAGGTCATTCACGCCATGACCTGTTCCCAGAAGCCTGTCGTGGCCATAGATCTTCCCTCGGGTATCCACCCGGATACGGGCGATCACCGCGGGGTCTTCGTCACGGCCTCGCTCACCCTGACTATCGGCCTGCCCAAGTGTGGGCTGGTGGCGGCGCACGCGCGCCGCTACGTGGGCGAGCTTAAAGTTTTGGACATCGGCTTCCCCAAGGACCTTCTGGTCCCATGAGGGCGTTGCTTGCTGCCGTCTTGATGTTCTGGGCCGGCGCCTGCGGTAAGAAGCCGGTGCAGGCCGGGACTTTCGCGGTCATTGAGACCTCCATGGGCACGCTTACGGTCCAGCTCCTGACCGATACTGCGCCCAAGACCGTGGCCCACTTCATTGGCCTGGCCACGGGCAAGAAAGTCTGGCGCGATCCGCGCAACGGCACCATGCGTCATGATCCGCTTTACGACGGCGTGGCTTTTCACCGCGTGGTGCCGGGGTTTATGATCCAGACCGGCGACCCATCGGGCCGGGGCGACGGGGACATCGGCTGCACGATCAAGGACGAGATCGACCCGCGCGCGCGCTACGATCGCCCCGGTCTGGTGGGCATGGCCAACTTCGGCCCGGACACCAACGGCAGCCAGTTCTTCATCACCGTGGGCCCGGGGCCCGACCTCGACGGCCGCAATACCCTCTTCGGCCGGGTCGTGGACGGCTTCGACGTGGCCGTGGCCATTTCCAAGGTGCCGCGCAACGAACTGGAGAGCTCCAACCGGCCGCTCAAGCCGGTGTGGATCAAGAAGCTGCGCATCGTGGAGCGCTGAAGCTCAGCCTAGGTTTTCTCCCCCTGTTACGGCCCGGGCCTGCGCCGCGAAGCCGGCCAGACGCTCCCGGATGCGCGGGTTGCGGCTCTCCAGGAGAGGCAGGACCCGCTTGCGGATCCAGTTGCGCGTGAAATGAGTGTCGCGGTTGCTGCTGTCGCGTCTGTGCTTGAGGTCGTGGACTTGCAGATAGGCCAGGACCTCGCAGCGCCGTAGAGGCAGGAGCGGCCGGATGAGCGTGATCCGACCTGAGAGCCTGCGCCGCGGCGATATGCCGGCTAAAGCCGCGAGGCGGCTCGAGCGCAACAGATGCAGCAGGACGGTCTCAGCCTGGTCGTCGAGATGGTGTCCCGTGGCGACCTTGTTGCAGCCCAGTCGCCGCGCTTCTTTGGCCAAGGCCTGGTAGCGGAGCTTGCGCGCCGCCTCTTCGATGCCCTGGCCGCGAGCGCGGGATAGGGCTCGGACCGGGACCGATGTTACGGAGACGGGCAGCTCCCACTGCCGGCCCAGGTCGCGCACGAAGCGCGCGTCGCGGTCAGCCTCCCGGCCGCGCAGGCCGTGGTGCACGTGCGCCAGCGCCACGGAGAAGCCCTTGCGGCGGCCCAGCGTGCGCAGGAAATGCGCCAAGCAGACCGAGTCCGGTCCCCCGGAGACCGCGGCCAGGACCCGGTCTCCCCGCTTTAGGAGCGACTCGGCTTTGTCGAAAGCCAGGAGTTTTGACCAGATGCGGGCAGCGAATTCCACGCGGCGCATAGACGGATATTTTATGATAGAATGAGCCGCTTCTGGAGGTTTCATGTCAGATGCCGCCCAAAGCCTGTTGGAGGCCTACGAGGACCCCGAGGCCATCGAGGTCGTGATCAATGACGATGGCTCGGTGTTCCTGGAACGCTCGGGCGTGCATCTGGAGAAGCAACCCTACCAGGTCAGTCCTTCGGATATCGATATTTTCCTTAGGACCATCCTGGGCCGTGTCGAGAGCTTCGGCCCATCCCGTCCCTACGCGGACCTCTCGGCGGCGGACGGCTCGCGCGTGCATGTCATCGCTCCGCCTTTGGTGCGCGGCGGACTCTGCGTCACCATCCGCAAGCGTCCCAGTCACCGCCCGCATCTGGGTGAGATCGCCCGCAGCGGCGCGCTCACCTTGGAGTGCGCGGCTTTCCTTAAGTTCGCGGTCAAGCATCACCGCAACATCCTCATCATGGGGGGCGCCAGTTCGGGCAAGACCACGCTCCTCAATGCCCTAGCCGCGCTCATCCCTAACGAGGAACGCATCATCGTTCTGGAGGACACCCCGGAGCTGATGCTGCCTCAGCCTCACGTGACGTACCTGCGCACGCGAGTGCGCGATGCGGCCGGCCTCCCTGATATCACCCTGCGCGACCTGCTCACCAACACTCTGCGCATGCGGCCGGACCGCATCATCGTAGGCGAGGTGCGCAGTGTAGAGGCTCTGGACATGCTTCAGGTCATGAACGTAGGCCATGATGGCGTGATGTGCACTTTGCACGCTAATTCGGCTCGGGAGGGACTGCAGCGCCTGGAGACCTTGGTCATGTCCTCCGGATTAGAGCTGCCGCTGCGCGCCGTGCGTTCGACGATAGTGCTGGCCATCGACCTGGTGGTGATCATGTCCAGGCTCGCCGACGGTTCTCGCCGTGTGATTCAAGTGACCGAAGTGACGGGAATGGAATTGGAGAATATCACTCTCTCGGACCTGTTCCTGATGGATGCGCGCAAGACTGCGGGCGGGATGGGATTAGCGCTGCGCCCCACCGGGTCCATGCCGAGGTTCTACGACCAACTGCGCAAGCAGGGCCTGGAGACGCCGTTGGAGTTCTTCCATGAGACGGCACCTGAAACGCCGCAGTGAACGCCCCGCTCCATTGACAGTGCCAGGACGAATTGATATCGTCATGCTTCCGGCAACGAGGAGAAAATGGCCAACAGGATCATGGCGATCGATGATGAGTCCGAGATGCTCAGCCTCGTCAAGCTCACTTTGGAGCGCGCGGGTTACGAGGTCGGCACCTGCGACAATGGCCGCCAGGCCTGGGATGCCATCATTCAGTTCAAGCCGGAACTGCTCATCCTCGACGTGCTGCTGCCCGGCATCGACGGCTATTCATTGCAAGTCAAACTTTCGCAGGATCCGGCGACCAAGGATATCCCGGTCATCGTGCTGACCTCCCTGGAGCCGGCCAAGACCCTGTTTCGGAAGTTCCCGCAGGTGGCGGGCTTCATGACCAAGCCGTTCAAGCCCGAGGAACTCTTGGAGAACGTCCAACGGGCCCTGACTCGGGGCCCGCAGTCCAACGGCTGACTATCGCCTCGTGTCAGACACCGCATATGACGCCATAGTCGTGGGCGCCGGCCCGGCCGGCACCGCCGCGGCCATTACCATGGCCCGGGCGGGCCTTAAGGTGGCCTTGCTCGAGCGCGGCGAGTATCCGGGCGCCAAGAATGTGCAGGGGGCGGTCCTCTACTCGCGCATGCTCCATGAGATCGTGCCTGATTTCTGGAAATCCCCGGACGCCGCCGTTGAGCGGCCGGTGGTGGAGCAGAAGACTTGCATCACCACGGAAGATTCCTGGATCACCTTCGGCTACAAGTCCCTTAAGTTCCTGGAGGGCGTGCCCAACTGCTACACGATCATCCGGGTGAAGTTCGACCAGTGGTTTGCGGCCCAGGCTGAGGCCGCCGGAGCCGAGCTTTTCTGCGGAGTGACGGTCCGCGAAGTCATCCGCAAGGACGGCCGCATCGCCGGCATCAAGACCTCGGACGGCGACGAACTGGAGGCCTCGGTCGTGCTGGCTTGCGACGGGGCTAACTCGCTTTTGGCCCAGAAGGCGGGCTTCATCGATGAGCTCAAGCCGGTCGAGGTGGCGTTGGGCGCCAAGGAAATCATCGCGCTCGACCCGAAGGTCATCGAGGACCGCTTCCAGCTCAATCCGGGAGAGGGCTCGGCCATGGAACTTTTCGGATCCGTCACGATGGGGATGCTGGGCTACGCATTCCTCTACACCAACAGGGAATCGATCTCTTTGGGCGTGGGCTGCCGCTTGAGCGACTATCAGGCCAAGGGCCTGAGGCCTTCCGATCATCTCGAACTGCTCAAGCAGCATCCGTTCATCAAGAAGATGATCTCTGGCGGCAAGACCTTGGAGTATTCCTCGCACCTGATCCCGGAGGGGGGGTACAAGTCCATGCCGCCGCTCTATGCTGATGGCTTCTTGGTTGCGGGCGACGCGGCGCAGATGACCAATCCGGCTTATCGCGAAGGTTCCAACTTGGCAATGACCGCGGGCCGCCTGGCGGGCGAGACCGTGATCGAGGCCAAGAAGAAGGGCGATTTTTCCGGCGCGACGCTTTCAGTCTACGCGGCCAAGCTCAAGGCCAGCTACGTCCTGCAGGATATGGAAGAGGCCAAAGACTTGGAGGATGCGGTGGCGTCGGTCCCGGATTTCCTGGCCGTCTATCCAAAACTGGCTTGCGATGTCGCGCATCTGCGATTCTGCGCGGATGGGGTGCCCAAGAAGTCGCACTTGAAGCAGGCCCAGAAGATCATCGGACAGAGGGGGTTGCTGCGTGTCGCGCGCGACCTGTGGCCTCTGCGCAAGGTGGGTTTGTGAAGCCGGAACCCAAGGTGGGGATGACGGTCGAGGCCAAGCTCGGGACCTTGGAGTGGAAGAAGGCCCCGGAGAGCCACATCAGTCTGCGTGATTCTTCGCCGCAGGCGCCCTGCGTGGTGAAGTGCCAGGACAAGCCCTGCGTCACGGTCTGCCCGGCCAAGGTGTATGAGTGGGAAGCGGAGCATAAGAAGGTCGTGGTCAACTACGAGAATTGCATCGAATGCGGCGCCTGCCGCATGCTGTGCCCTTATGACAACATCATCTGTGACTGGCCCATCGGGGGCATGGGCGTGAAGTATAAGTACGGATGAGTTCGATCCTTATAGAATCATACTGGAGGCGCGACAATGGCCATAGTGGAGTTCGGAGAGTTCAAGGGCAATAAGATGATCATCCTCAAGCGTAACCCTGAGGATAAGTATCCATTCCAGTTCGGCCTGAGTAAGGCCAAGCTTATCCTCGAGCATTTCGCAGACATCAAAAAGTTCGTCGAAGACAACCCGAAGCCCGAGGCCTGAGCGTCCCGGCGTTTTTTTTGCTCGGCCTCTGATTCAGAAGGAGTAGTTGATGTCCATGAACACGGCGAGGCCCTCTTGGCCCACGCCGAAGTCTATGGACCCTACCACCTGCGGCCGGGCAACGGCCCTGACGGCGGTGCCCACCACGGGCCGCGCGTAGCGGCCGGCCATGCGCTTGGGGCTGTCGAACACGGCGCCCAGGCCGGCGAAGGGGGCTAGCTCGAACTCGGTCGAGACATTGGCCATTTTGGCTTTGTAAAAGGTGAAGCGTTGCTCCACGTTGCCTACGAGCATGCCCCGGTCCGTGTAGCGGCCGTTGCCATAAGCACGCAGGGCATACTTGCCGCCCAGACGCGACTCAAGCCAGAACGGCGCGTTTCCTAGAAGCTGTTCGAATCTGACCTGCGCCGCGGTGACGCTTTTGCGCTCTTCGTTCCAAGGGAGAAAATAGCGGGCATCGATCCCGTAGCGGCTGAATTCCTCCTCACTGCCGAGACCCTTGGTTGAAAATTCATCGAAGGCCTGTAGGAAGGATCCTCGGCTGGTTGTCAGAGCTTGGTCGCGCGTGTCGTAATCCACGGTGAGGCGCTCTACGTGTATCCCTTCGCGGTTTGATGCCGCTTGCGAGGACTTCGGAAACGTGGCGCTGAAGGCGGGCAGTCCCGGCAGAGGGCCGTCCGAAATCTTGTCGGCCGTGAACCAGTCGGATATATGCGCGCGCCAATGGCTCTGGAGCGTGATGGGCGCGCCCACGGAGGCCAGGTATTGGATGTAATCCTCCGTGTAGTTTGTCTCGTGGTTTTTGGATGAGTTCGGGCCGCGGCCGAAATAACGCTGCCCGGCGTCCCGATTCCACTGCGCGCGCAATGAGATGTCGATCTTCGTATCCTTGAAGGTGGAGTCATCGTACTGCGCCAGGACCTCATGCTCGAACTTGGCCACGGCGCCGCGCAGGACCAAAGCCGCGTCCGTCTGGGGATAGTAGTAGTAGCGATAGGTTGGCGTGGGGCCGAAATCTTCATTGTAGGTCAAAGACGGCGCGTGGATCTGTTCGATGCGGTCGCCGTTTTTTTCACGCAGGACCCAGATCGGCATGACCCCGTACGTCACGCCGCGGTTGGGATCGGTGTCCACGACCGGCAGGCTCAGCATCATTCCGCGCTTAAGGGGGTGCAGCAGCCAGCGCAGGGCGGCGGGAATCTCCTCTTTGTTGGGGACCGCGGGCATCTCGCGGCTTGGCACCAATTCCAGATCAGGGACTGGGTCCGTCGATTGAGCGCAGGTCAGCGATGCCAGTGCCAGGGCCACGCTCGCCAGCAGGAATAACTTAAGCGTGGGCGGTTTTATCATAAATGTGGGAAGATGAGTGTATAAGATTAATCTTTATGAGGGCAAACGCGCTAGGCTCCAGAGGGCCTGCTCACGGAGCACGGGGTCCGGGTCATCTTGGAAGCGTTCCAGGACCGGCCTCTGGCGCGCATCTCCGGAATTTCCCATGGCCAAGAGAGCATTGCGCAACAATCCTTGGCGTTTGAGCCGCGCGACCGGCGTCCGACCGAAGCGTTCCCGGAAGCCCGCTTCATCCATTTTGGCGATATCTTCCAGGACCAACTCCTGGGGCAGGAGGGCTTGCAGAGCCGTGTTCCGTCCGATACTCGCGTTCCAAGGGCAGGCCTCTTGACAGATGTCGCAGCCCGCCACCCGACGGCCCATGCCAGTTCGGAGCTCCAGGGGGATGGGGCCGCGATGCTCGATGGTCAGATAGGCGATGCAGCGCTCAGCCGCGAATCGGTGGTCGCCTCCCAGAGCGCCGGTCGGGCAGGCACCGAGGCAGAGCCGGCAGGAGCCGCAGCGGTCGGGAACCGGCCGGTCGCTTTCCAACTTCAGGTTCAAGGCCAGACCCGCGATGAGGAAGAAGGACCCAACGCTCTCCGAGATGAGGAGCTGGTTGCGTCCGATCCAACCCAGGCCGGCGGCCGCCCCATAGACCCGTTCCAGCACCGGGCTGGAATCCACGAATATCCGGCCGTCGGCTCCGGGCGCGTTCTGCCGTAGCCAGGACAGGATGGACTGCATCCGGTTCTTCAGGACGCGATGGTAGTCTTCATGGGCGGCATAGCGGGCGATGCGCCCAGTGCCTGCGGTATTGGTAGTCCTGCAGGTACCGGCCGGACGGATTTCTTCGCGGCCGGTGGCCGGTCGCCCGTCATCGTCTTGGCCTCCATACTCGAAGCCGCAGACCAGGACGGACTTCGCCTCAGGATACCAGCGTCGCACGTCTTGCCGGACCGCGATGTCGAGCTGAAGATAGGACAAGCACTGTGCGAGATTTTCCTGGAGAAGTCCTGCAAGCTGGGCCGCTTCAGGCGGAGGCTGCGCCGGCGCGATGCCGACTAAGGAGGCTCCTTCCTTTTGGGAGAACTTCTTGAGCTCTTGGGCGAGGGACAAATCTAGACGGGGGACCCGATCTTGACGATGAGGAACTGCCGGGCGCCGGCAGGCATCTCCACGGTGACCTTCTCCCCGACCTTTTTGTGGAGCAGGCCCTGGGCTAAAGGGGAGTAGACGGAGATGCGCCCTGCGTCCGGGTCCGATTCGTCGGTGCCGACCAAGGTGTAGGTGGACTCGTCGCCCTCGTCGTCCTTGATCGTGACCGAGCGGCCGATGGCCACGATGTCCTGGGGAGTCTTGATCTCCTCGATGAGCTTGGCGCCCTGGAGCTTGTCCTGGAGCAGGCTGATGCGGCCCATCACCTCGCCCAGCTTGTCCTTGGCGCTGTGGTACTCGGCGTTCTCGCTGAGGTCGCCTTTCTCCCGGGCTTCGGCGATGTCTTTGGAAAGCTGGATCTTGCGCTGCTTGAGCTCTTCGACCTCATGGCGCAACTTTTCGTATCCGGCGCGGGTCAGGAAAGTCTCGGTCATGGCTGTCTCCGTCGGCATAAGCTATTGAGATTATACGATAAATCGGCTCCGCTTCACCGGAACACGCGATAGATGTCGTCGAAGCTCTTGAGAAAGGAGCGCAGGACTTCTGTCGGCTCCCAGGCGCGGCCGGTGAGACCTTTGAGGCTGGCGGAGCCTTTGATCCCAGAGACGGAGTTGTTGACGTTGATGCCGACTCCCAGGACCACCCAATCCACGCTGCGTGAGCCGCCCGAGGCTTCGGCCAATATGCCGCAGACTTTTCCGGAGAGCCGCCCGCGGGAGCCGATGACGTCGTTGGGGGGTTTGATCGCGGTGGTTATCCCGGTGACGGCGAGCGCTGCGGCCGCAGCCCCGGCTATGGCCAGGTTGAGGTCCGCCAGGCGGGAGGGGGGAAAAGAGGGCCGAAGGATGATGGAGAAATAGAGCCCGCCCGCGCGCGAGGTCCAGCGCCGCTTCATGCGTCCTCGGCCCGCGGTCTGCAGGTCGGCCCAGACCAAGGTCCGGTCCGGGGCGCCTTGCTCCGCCAGGAACCGCGCCACCGCCTGGGTGGAGTCCGTGGAGCTCAAGCGCAGCAACTGCGTTATGCCGGGAAAGTCTGTGGTCATTAGTGGCTCCTTACGCCAGGTCCAGGCCCAGGTCCAGGGCCGGGGCGCTATGGGTGATGCGGCCTACCGAGATGCGGTCCGGCCCCAGATGGGCCAAGCGGCGCAAGCCCTTGAGGCTCACCCCTCCCGAGACTTCGATGAGCGTCTTTGGGGAGGTTGTCCGGATGAGTCGGATGGCCTGCCGCAGCTGCGGCAGGGGCATGTTGTCGAGCAGGATGACGTCGGCGCCGAGTTCCAGGCCGCGGCGGACTTGTTTTAAGCCGTCGGCTTCCATGATGAGGGGCAACTTCGGGTGGCGGCACCGCAGTTCATGGACTGCCTTGGCGAAATCCTCCGATTTCAGCGCTGAGCGCATATGTATACCTTGAGCGCGCTCAGCACCGCGTGAGGAAACGCGCGGCCAATGGTTGTCTTTGACCAGGACCGCATCATAAAGCCCCATGCGGTGGTTGCTTCCGCCGCCGCAGCGCACGGCATATTTTTCGAGGTTCCTCCAGCCGGGCAATGTCTTGCGGGTGTCGAGGATGGCGGCCTTGGTGCCGCGCACCGCCTTGACATAGGTCGCAGTCGTCGTGGCCACTCCGGAGAGGTGTTGAAGGAAGTTCAGAGCCGTGCGTTCGGCGGTGAGCAGGTCGCGGCCTCCGGAAACCGCAAGCACTGCTTGGCCGGGCCGCACTTTCCCGCCGTCGTGCACCAACACTCGGACCTTGCAGCCCGGATCGCAGGCGCGGAAGACCTGGGCTGCTATTCGCGTGCCACAGATCACGCCGGTTTGCCGGGCGCGCACTGAGCCCCGCCAACGCGTGCGGGCCGGGACGAAGAGTCGGGTGGTTACGTCTCCGAGACGGCCGAGGTCCTCGCGCAAGGCCTCGCGTATGAGCGCTGAGATATTCATCAACGCCAGTCTACAAAAATTGGAGGGACATCAGGATCGCCCAGACCGTGCGGCCTGAAAGTGTTGTAAAATCCTAATGTAGGGCCCCGCGGAGGGTTCCGGGCGCGGGGCGTCTGCAAGGGAGGGGATTATGGCGTGGTTGCTCAGAACGGTTTTGGCGTCATGCATCTTGGCCTGGTCGGCTGGTCCCGCCCAGGACACCCGGTTTCCCGAGCAGCGGCAGGCCATGGTCGCCAGGCTTGCCGCCTATGACCCGGATCATCCCATCAAAGACCCCCGGGTGCTCGATGCCATGCGCGAGGTCCCGCGACACCTTTTCGTCCCGAAGCATCTGGTCTCGAAGGCTTACGAGGACGCGGAGCTTTCCATCGGCAAGGGACAGACCATCTCGCCACCCTTCATCGTGGCCTACATGACTCAGATCCTGGAGCCAAAATCCAGCGACAAGGTGCTCGAGATCGGCACCGGGTCGGGTTACCAGGCGGCGGTCCTCTCGCGCCTCGTTGGGGAGGTCTACTCCATCGAGATCCTGCCGGTCTTGGCCAAGCGCTCCGAGCAGACGCTGCGCGGCCTCGGATACGCCAATGTCTGGGTGCGCATCGGCGACGGCTATCGGGGCTGGCCGGAGAAGGGCCCTTTCGATGCAATCATCGTCACCTGCGCGCCCGACCACATCCCGGAGCCGCTCGTTGAACAGCTCGCCATGGGAGGACGTCTCGTCATCCCGGTGGGCGTCGCCAAGACCGGGAAATGGTCGACCCAGGCGCTCGTGGTCATCCGTAAGACCGAGAAAGGCATGGTCGAGGAGAGACGCTTGATCGTCCGTTTTCTGCCCATGAAGGGCGAGGCTCTTCGGCGCCAGCGTTTATAAAGGCCCATAGGTTCCCATGGCCCGAAAGGCTGACTCGACAGAAAAAGGCCGCATCACCAAGCCGCAGTACTACCTTAATATCGCCAAGGAGGTAGCGCGGCGCAGCACCTGTCTGCGCCGGCACTACGGCGCGGTCATCGTTAACAATGACCAGATCGTCTCCACGGGTTACGCGGGCGCGCCGCGCCGGACCGTCAACTGCACCGAGATCGGGACCTGTGTCCGTATCAAGCTGGGAGTGCCTAAGGGCGAGCACTATGAGTGGTGCCGGGCCGTGCATGCGGAGCAGAACGCCATCATCCATGCGGCGCGCTTCGACATGATGGGGGCGGCCCTGTACCTGGTGGGCGTGTCCCCGGAGACGGGCGAGGTGATCGAAGGCGCGGAGCCCTGCCGCATCTGCAAGCGCATGATCATCAACGCGGGGATCGAGAAGGTGTTTATCGAGACCGCGCCGGGCCGCTATCAGACTCAGCTCGTGGAGGATTGGATCAAGAGAAACCTCAAGGAGCTCCGGATGGTCCGGGGACGCTGGCTTCCAGTCATGCCGAAGGGCTATTGATGTGCTGCCGAGGAGGGAGTGCGATGAAGAGCGTGATCCGGGTGGGGTTATTCTTGGTCTCGGCGGCGATCGCGTGGGCTGGGGAAAGCCAGGGAGCGGCGGCAGCCCAAGAGCCGCGAGGCAAGCAGACCGAGCAGGCGGTCAATAATGTGGACGCTGTGGCGGGGCTGAGCCAGGCTGAGATCGTCGTAGGGGAGAGATTTGAGATCAAGCTACCCTGCAATCCGACCACGGGCTATGGTTGGGAGCTCAAGAGCATCGACCGCGAGATCGCCGCGCCGACCGGCGCGATCGTCTTGCAGCCGACCCCTGCCAAGCCGGGGTTGGTGGGAGTGGGAGGAACCTGCGTTTTGGGGATTCAAGGCATGAAACCGGGTCAGACCAAGGCGATCTTGGTGTATCGGCGGTCTTGGGAGAAGAAGAGGCCGGCTAAGACCTTTAAAACCGTGATTACGGTCGTGCCCAAGAAGCAGCTCTGATCCATGTCTTCTTGACCAGCCACTCAGTGGTTAGCTGAACAGATTCACTGCGTCTTTGGCTGTGGTCGGAGCGGACGGGGCGGGCGGCGGCGCGAAGAACGGAAGGAAGAAGTAAAATCGGCTTCCACGGCCGACCTCGGATTCCACGCCGATGCGGCCGCCGTGCATGTCGACGATGGACTTGGCGGTAGATAATCCCGCGCCCGCGGCGCGCCGCGGGCCGCGCGCGTGATCGATGGGTTGGAAGAGCCGCGCCTGGTTGGCCGCAGTAATCCCCACACCTGAGTCCGTGACCGAGCACTCCGCGCCCTGGTCCATGTTTTTAAGTTCCACGAGGATCGTGCCCCCTGGCTTGGTGAATTTCAGCGCGTTGGAAATCAGGTTGGTCAGCACGTGAGTGATGAGGTCCTGATCGGCGCAGATGGTGATGCCCGGCTCGGCGGCGCTGCTCAGTGTGATCCTCGCCGCGGTGGCCTTGGGCAGGAAAAAAAGAACCGTGTCTTCCACAAGCTCGGTCAGGCGCAGAGGCCTGGGGTTATACTGCGGCTCGTCACGCTCGGTCTTGACCATGTCCAACAGGGCGCTGACGGATTGCCCTAGCCGCGCGAAGCTGTTTTTGATGCAGTTTAGGTGGTCGCGGTCCACGACCGAGAGTTTAGCCGGATCGGCTAACAGGGCCTTGAGGTGCTTTTCAATGACGCCCAGAGGCGTGCGCAACTCGTGCGTGATCGAAGAGACGAAAGTCTTCTTGAGCTTATCGAGCTCCTGGATTTTGTTCGCCATGTCGTTGACGTCCTGGGCCAGGTTCGCCAGTTCGTCGGATCCCTTCTTCATCTTCACGCGGGCATCGATCTGGCCCGCCCCGATCAGGCGCAGGGTCGACGCGATGAGCAGGATGCGGTTGGTCATGGTCCAGCCCAGCAGAAAGCCCAGCAGCATCCCGGCGAACGCCACGATGCCGCCGGCGATGAGTATGTTATGGCTCAGCTTGGTCTGGGCCTGGCGCTCCCGCTCCTTAATAACGGCGCGTGAGAACCAGACTTCGACCTCCATCGGGCCGGCCTTGGCTCCGCTAGGCGGTGGCGCGCTCACGATCTCGATGCGCGCCAATGCGGCATCCGGAGCATTGGTCATGCCCACGTCTTGCCACTGGCCGTTGGAATGGATGCGCAGGTGTGTGAATTCCTTGTAGTGGCGGCGCAGATCAATGAGATAATCAAGCAGCATGAGCGGATCGTTGCTTAGCATGGACTCCGAGGTGATATTGGCGATATCCCTCTTCCAAAGCCCGATTTTCTCTTCCTCGGTCTGTCGGATCGCTGTGTACTGAAGCGAGAGGAATGTCAGAGATGTGGCAATGGTGGCCAGGAGGATGGCCAAGGAGATGCTCAAGCCGAGTTTAAACCGGATGCTCATGGCGCGGTCCGTTAGTATACAATTTTACCGGCGAAATCTTTTTTTCACATCACGTTATTGATGACCGGCTTGGGTCCCATCGCCGCCATCTCGCGCATGCGCGAGGAAATCTCGGCCGCCAGCCTTGGAATCTCCTTGGCCGAAAGTGGCCTAATCTTGCCTACAATCCGGTGGTTGGTCAGCTTGTGCTGCAACATGCAGTTGTCAGCGTGCTGTTAGGACCCCTGTTCTATCTCGAACTTAAACTCTTGGCTGGGGATATTTAGACGCGTTGCGTGTTATTAGCGAAGCCGGAAATCTGAGCTGTCGCCCATGACGAGCTGGGGCGTCTGATCGCGGTTGTCCTTCTTCGCCGCGTTCGAGACCCGGTCGCTGAGATAGCCGTAGAGGCTTTTGACGCTCACGGCTCCGTCCTTGTCCTTCGCGTCCCCGTTGAGCCCTTTGAGAAGATAATAAGTGAAAAGCCCGTGGCCTTGATCGTCGGCCGTGCCTGATATCTCGCCGCTACCCGAGGCGGTCAGCGAGATGACTTTGCCCGCTCCGGTCATCCCCAGGTCGACCTTGCTGACCAGGGGCTTGGTCCCCTTGGCGAGGACCGAGCGGCCTTTGAGTCCCGAGAAGCAGGAATCGAGGGAGACGATGACGCGTCGGGCCTTGAGCGCGTTGAGCTGCTCATAGATCCGTTTCATTGGGTATGCCGTGTCCTTGAGGTATTGCGGATCGCCGTCGAAGGGAACGAGATAGGCCTGGCCGGTCTGGGGATCCGGTGAGCCATGGCCAGAGTAATAGAAGAACACCGTCGAGTTCTCATCGACATGGTTGGGCAGCCAGGTCTCCAGGTTCTTCCTGATTCCGGCAAAACTGGCCTTCTGGCCGGTCAAGAGCGCGATATTGCGTGACGCGTAGCCGAGGGCGATCAGATGCTCGCGCATGGCCTGCGCGTCGCGTTCGGCGAACTCGGCGTCGGGAAGGCCCGTGTCCGGGGCATACTTCTCGATGCCGATGATGAGGGCGAGAACGTTGGGTTGCTCTGCGGATTTGTAGGCCGGGGTGTCGACGTCGGAAGCGGGGGCGGGGACGGGACCGCGCGCGACAGGCGCGGCGGGACCCTGGGCCGAGCCCGCCGGCCCGGGCGCGGCCGCCAACGGATGGGCGCGCAGTTTCTCGTAATACGGACCGGAAGGCTGCAACTGGTCATAGATCGCGGCGGCGATATAGTCGGGGTGGGTATTGATCCCCGGGGTCGCCGTGAAAAGCGGCTCGCCGCTGGCTGCGGCATAGACGTCGATCTTGGTCCAGTTGTTCATTTCGACGACGACCTTGACGTGGCAGCCCTGCTCGAGTTTCTTGTGCACGCGCGCGAAGACAGGGTCCAGCATGGCCCGTGTGGCGTTCATGCATTCGCGCTCGCTCCACGATAGTGGCTCGTCGCTATCGGCGACCACGCAGGCGTCCAGGGCGAGCCGTCGAGTCCCGTCAGGGAGACCATGATTGACGGAGGCGACCGGGATGCCGTCTTTATAGATGGCGGCGGGGGAGATGCACCCACTGAACAATATCGCAAGTATCGGGAGAAGGAGATCCTTCATCTGGGCGGGGATTATACCTCTTAATCCCTCTGTCGCTGATTCGCTGGTCTTCTAAAATTGATACTTTAAGAAGGCGGCGGCATCCAAGTATGATTGTCCAGATCTACGAGATCCAAGATCCGGGGGAGGCCGAGCGCTGCGCCGCCCTCGGCGTGGATTGCATCGGCAGCGTGCTCTTGTCCGAGGATGGTTGGCAGCAGCCGGAGATCCGCGAGGCCGGGCGCGTGACGCGCGCGGCGGGAAGGCAGCACAGCCTGATCCCCCTCTTCCGCGATCCAGACCTCGTGTGCCGAGCTCTCGACTACTACCGGCCGGACTTCGTCCACTTCTGCGACGCGCTGACAGACGAGGCGGGGGCGATGCTGCCGCTCCAGCCTTTCGTCGAGCTGCAGCGTCGGGTCTGGACGAGATTCCCCGACGTCGGGATCATGCGGTCCATCCCCGTCCCTGCCTCCGCAGGCATGCGGGGTTTCCCGGCGCTCGCGCTGGCAAAGGCGCTGGAGCCTCTCACCGACAGGTTCTTGATCGATGCCTGGATCGGCAACGAGAAAAGCGATGCTTTCGTGGGCATCACGGGAAAGACCGCTGATCGGGCACTGTCCGCGGCGCTGGTCTTGCAATGCCGGGTCCCGGTCATATTGGCGGGAGGCTTGTCTGCCGAGAACGTCCGAGACGCGATCGCGGCCGTCAGGCCCGCCGGGGTGGACAGCTGTACGCTGACTAATGTCTTGGATGGCGCCGGCAAGCCGGTCAGATTTCGAAAGGATTTTGGAAAGGTAGGGATGTTTGTCGCCGAGGCGCGGCGGGCCTATGGGATAGTGCCGAAGGGGACGTCCTCAATCGGATAGCGGGTCCAGCCCGCGGTATCCGCTGTAAAGTGATGCGGCGGACAGTATTGCTGCCGTCACAACCCATCGGGGCGTCTTTATGCCTGCGGTCAGTCGGCTTTTTAATGTCTATTGAAGCAACGGATGAGAGCTTATATCTCCAGACCAAGAATGTCGATTGAGCGTACGACACCTCCGCACAATACAGGAGCTTGCGTCTTGTTTTTCATAGAATAGAGTGCATCGGTATGCTGCTCGTCCATCTCGCAGTCTTGTCGCTGATAGCTCTCTCCGCTTGGCTCGCGTGGCGTTCGCGGCTCGTGGCAGCGGGTAGGCAGGCGCTGTCTCAGCAGCCGGAAACCATCACCTTCAGTCGCGTGCCGGCAGACCAGTGGCGCGATCCGGCGATGGCTGAGTGGCTGTCCGTTCCGCTGCGCGAGAAGGGATTCGTCGATCTGGGGGTCTATGCGGTCCTCCCCCTGCCTGATTTTAGAATCGGCGTGATGATAAACGAACGCGACAAGATGGCCGCCTTTCTTTGCGAACATCCCAAGGCGCTAGGAATATCTCTCGAGCTGAATGTGCGCTACGTCGACGGCACGACAACGATGCTGATCAACCGCGCGGACCGAGGAGTGCCGAGGCCGCCTTTCTTCCGCGTGATCCATGCCGAGCCGGACACGCTGAGCGCAGCGCTTTATGAACGCCTGCTGCGCGAGCGCGCGTCTTTTGGCATCAAGACGATCACGGCAGAGAACGTCATCCCGGAATATCAAGCCGCGTGGACGAGGATGATGTTATGGGAAAAAGGACGGGGTCTGACTGCGGATGAGGTGGCGCAGATCGCGCAGAGGCGGCGTTCGCTGCAAGAAGATAAAGCGAACTTGCGGCCGCAGACCGTCGCGTCACAGAACAGACGGGCCGCGCAGATATTGGTGGCGGTGCCGGGGATCATTTTTTTGTCCCTGGTTCTGCACGGGAGCTTCGCGGATTATCAGCATATGAGGGATGCGCAGCGCCGCGCGGAGGCGCGGACAGCGCAGGCCGAGGGCACGATCGTCGAGGTGCATGACAGGGCTCATCGCGTTTCCAGGTACCCGGAGGGGAGCGGCGTCTTTGTCGCCGCTTCCGGCCGAGAGGTGAGGTTTTTTAACGCGGACCCCAACGTTAAGGTCGGCATGAAGGTGCCGGTGAGTTATGATCCGCGACATCCCGACAATTATTCATTGGGGCACGATTTGTCCGGGTTCACTGGTCTGATCTTCGGTAACGCGCCTTTTTTCGTCATGGGCTTGTTCTTTCTGTTTTTGGCGGGCATGCTCGGGCGCCGAAAGGCATAGACATCGGCGCAAACCGCAACCACTGCGGGGACACGGCGGCCGTTGCATCGCACGTGACGGTCGCCGGAGAGGTGATTTTCCTGTAGAGTGTTTCCTTAGTCCATCCCTTCCTGAAGAATTTTCAGATACGGTGCGTAAGAGAACACCCGATGCCTCTGCTTGCCAGTGATCTCTTTCACGAAACCCAGCTGTTGCATCTTGCCTAGAGTCTTATTCGCCGTAGGGAAAGACACCCCTAACTCGCGGCTCACCACCGGGATCGAAAGGACGCATCGTTTCTTGAACAATTCATGCACCTTCACCGCAGTCCCTTTGGACCGCCCCAAGCCCTCGATGGCGGCAGCGTGTTCTTTAAAGATGCCGATCAGCTTGGTCGCCGTATCGCTCGCCTGGGTGGCCACCTCCGCGATCCCATCCAAATAAAACGCCAGCCAACCTTCCCAATCCCCGTCCGTGCGCACGCGTTGCAAAGCCTCGTAGTACTCTGTTCTCCTCACCTTGAAATATAGGCTCAGGTAAAGGAGCGGCGAAGAGAGCGTCCCTTCCGCGATCATGATGAACGGGATCAATAGCCGCCCCAGGCGGCCGTTCCCATCCAGGAACGGATGGATGCTCTCAAACTGCGCGTGGACCATGCCCGCCTTGATCAAGGTCGGCGTCTGCGTCGGTACGCCATGGATGAACTTCTCCAGCGCGCCCAAGGCTGGGATAACTTTCTGCGGCGGGGGTGGCACGAATTTGGCATTGCCCGGCCGGCTACCGCCGACCCAGTTCTGCGAGTGCCGGAACTCTCCCGGCTCCTTATGGCTGCCGCGGGCTCCCTTCAGGAGGATCGCATGGATCTCCTTGATGAGCCGTAAGCTGATGGGCAATTCCTTGAGCCTTTTGACCCCATGTTCAAGGGCGGCCACATAATTTAAAACTTCTTTCACATCATTGACAGGCACTCCCGGGCTTTTCTCGTTTTCAAACAAGAGCAGGTCCGATAGGGAGGACTGCGTGCCTTCGATCTGAGATGAGAGAACGGCCTCCTTTCGGATATAGGTATAGAGCAGGAGTTCCGGGTTCGGCAGATGCGCGGTGACGGAATCCAGCCGCCCTAGCGCCCTGCTGGCTTTTTCTGTCAAGGCTTGCAGCTGTGAGTCGTATTGAATAGACGGGTTTGGCGGTAACGTGGCAGGAAGAAAGCAATAGTAAGGCTCGAGGCCAGACTGTTTTTCCCATCGACCCGCTCGGGGGCTCTTCCCTGGAATGTTTTTTATCATAATAGAATCATAAGGCTATAAAGTTTAATTGTCAATATTTTATTAAACTTAACGTGATTTTAGTTTAATTAAGTGCAACATAATTAAACTTTCGGTCGGATCATGTGGACTCGTCCATGTCCACCAAACAGGCCCTTTCCGGACCCAGCTAGCCCCTATTAAAAAGAAAACCTCGCGTCGTTTCCGACGAGGGGACCTTTGCTGACCTTTTTGAACCAACCGTCTCAACGGCATAGCGATATTGCCCCTCGCCGACGAAAGTCGCGAAAGTGGCCTGTGGACCAACGACCGTCCGGCCAAAATGTCTGATAACCTCATCCGGGGTCACGCGGCCGTCAGTGCCGGCGGCCAGCAGATCGACGACTTTCTTGAGCTCCCGCGTGTTGCCTGGCCAGGAATGGCCCAGCAGGCTGGCCTTCGCTTCAGCCGAGAAGTGCAGGCGCTTGCCGTCTCGCGTGAAGAACTGGACCAGGGGCAATATATCGCACTTTCTCTCGGATAGCGGCTTGAGGTTGACCGTCAGACCGTGGATGCGCTGGAAGAAATCAAAACGAAGCCTGCCTTCCGCAATAAGCTTCTGGAGATCCTCCAAGGTGGCGCTGATGAGGCGGAAGTCGGAGTTCTCCGGCTGGTCCGACCCTACAGTGTAAAAGGACCGCTCCTCGATGGCCTTCAAGAGCTTGGTCTGCATGCTGAGGCTTATGGCACCGACCTCATCCAGGAACAAGGTCCCCTTGTGTGCCTGTAACAGCTTGCCTTTTCGGGTCTCGGTAGCCCCGGTAAAAGCACCTTTCTTATAGCCGAAAAGCTCGGCTTCCAGCAAATCCTCGGTGTAGACCGAGCAGTTGAGCGCCACGAACTCACCATCTTGCTCGGAGTGCTCGTGGATGATCTGCCCTAGGCAGGTCTTGCCTGTCCCTGACGGGCCCAGGATCATGATTGGCAGGTCCGAGGCCGAGTACTTTACGGCTTCGAGTATGCTGGCCTTGGTCGCGGGGTCTTCGGTGACGAACCGACCGGTGACAATCTGTGGCATTCGAAGGGGAAATTTAATAGAATATAGTGACGTTGCCTTTTAAATAGTGAGGTCGGATATGAAAATACTGATCGTCGTCGCGCTCGTCGTCATCGTGGTGCCCGTGGTGATCGTTATCGGGATATACAACAACCTCGTGGCGCTGAGGAATCGGTTCAAGAACGCTTTCGCCCAGATCGACGTGCAGCTCAACCGGCGCTACGACCTCATCCCCAACCTCGTGGAGACCGCCAAGGGGTACATGGCTCACGAACGCCAGACCCTGGAAGCCGTCATCTCGGCGCGCACCCAGGCTGTGAGCGCCAAGCAGAGGGCGGCCGCCGATCCCGGCGACGCCGCGGCCATGCAGGGCCTCATGGGCGCCGAGGGCATGCTGACCGGCGCGCTCGGCAAGCTCTTCGCCGTCGCCGAGCAGTATCCGAACCTGAAGGCCAACGAGACGATGGGCCGGCTCATGGAAGAGTTGACCTCGACGGAGAACAAGGTCGCGTTCGCCCGGCAGGCCTACAACGACTCCGTCATGGCCTACAACACGTCGCGCGAGACCTTCCCGTCCGTGATGTTCGCCGGCATGTTCGGGTTCCAGGCCGCCGTCCTCTTCGAGGTGAAGTCCGAGGAGGCGCGCGAGGCCGTCAAGGTGAAGTTCTAGGGCCTGAGAGGCGGCTGCCGCCGTGCCTGTTGGCGCCCCGACGGATTTCTTCCACTATCAGGATGTTGCCCGCAAGAGGACATCCTGGCTGGTGGCCTTCTATGCCTTGGCCGTCGTCCTGATTATCGCCGGCGTCTACATCGCGTTCATCGCCGTCTTCATGGGGGCCGCGCTCAAGGCAGGCGGCGCATTCGAAATCCAGAACCTGTGGCAGCCGGCGACCTTCATGTGGGTCGCCGGCATCACCCTGGCCATCGTCGTCGCCGGCACGTTCTATAAGATCGACCAGCTCAAAGCGGGCGGAGAGGCCGTGGCCGTCCTGCTCGGCGGCAGGCCCATCGATCCGGGGACGCCGGACATCCACGAGCGCAAGATCCTCAACGTCGTCGCGGAGATGGCCATCGCCTCGGGAACGCCGGTGCCGCGCGTCTTCCTGCTGGAGGGAGAGGAAGGCATCAACGCTTTCGCGGCGGGCTTCTCGCCCGCGGACGCCGTCATCGGCGTGACGCGCGGCTGCATCATGCAGCTCAACAGGGACGAATTGCAGGGAGTCATCGCCCATGAGTTCAGCCACATCCTCAACGGCGACATGCGCCTCAACATCGAGCTGATCGGCATCCTCAACGGCATCCTGATCATCGCCCTGATCGGGTACTGGACCATGCGCAGCCTGAGCCGCTCCCGTTCGTCTTCGTCGAGCGGCAAGGGCGGCGGGGCCGTGGCGGCGATCGCCCTGTTCGGCCTGCTCCTGACGGCCATCGGCTACATCGGCGTGTTCTTCGCCAAGCTGATCAAGAGCGCCGTCTCCAGGCAGCGGGAATACCTGGCCGACGCCTCCGCCGTTCAGTTCACGCGCGATCCATCCGGCATCGCCAATGCCTTGAAGAAGATCGGCGGGTTCGCCGCCGGCTCCCTCGTCGCGCACCACAGTGCGGAGGAGGCCAGCCACTTCTTCTTCGCCGATGGCGTCGCCGGCGCGTGGCTCGACCTGATGGCCACTCATCCGTCTCTGGTAGAGCGCATCCGGCGTCTGGATCCGCAGTTCGAGGGCGATTTTGACGATCGGACGGCGGCAAAGGCGGAAAACGGGCAGGAGGCGGCGGTGGCCGGATTCTCATTGGGCGGCGGGAAGGCGGTTTTTGTCGAGCCCGGCGAAGTGATCTCGCGCGTCGGGGCGCCGACCTCGGCGAACCTGGCCTATGCGGCGGGCCTGCTGGCCGGTCTGCCCGGCGGCCTCACTGAGCAGGTCCGCGAGCCTGCCGGCGCGCGCGCCGTGATCTGCGCCCTGCTTGGCGAAGACGGGGCGGCGAGCCCTCTCGTGGCTGCCGTCAAGCCTGAGGAGCGCCTGCCCTTGGCCGAGATGGCCATCGCGACGCTGAAGGGCCTTCCCGCCGATGAGTACCCCCGTTTCGTCGAGGACATGAACCGGCTCGTCAAAGCCGACGCGCAGGTCGATCTTTTCGAGTACACGCTCCTGCGCATGGTCCAACGGCGCCTGGCGCCGGTCTTCCAGAAGACGCAGCCGCCGGTCGCGCAGTACTATGCCATGGAGCCGCTGCGGCCGGCCGCCGCCCAGCTGCTGTCGTGCCTGGCTTATTGGGGCACTGATGATGCGGCAAAGGCCCGGAAAGCTTTCTCGATCGGCATGGAGGAATTGGGCGGTCCCGTGCCGCCGATGCTTCCCATGGATCAGTACGGCGTGCAGGCCCTCGATGAATCTTTGGCTATGCTTAGCGAAGCCTCTCCCGATATGAAGCGGACCATCCTGGCGGCCTGCACGGCCTGCATCGGGGCGGACGGCATAGTGACGATCGCGGAGGCCGAGCTCCTCCGGGCCGTGGGCGACGCTTTCGATTGCCCCATACCCCCGTTCATGCCGGGGAAAAAGATAGGCCCGTCCGCCTAGCGCCGCATTTCCATTTCCGTGTAATTATGAATCCATAAATCGAGTCATTATTATAGGGAGATAAAAAGGCGAATAAACATGACCCTGGGCGCTGTCATGGCTTTCTTTGTCCCTGCAAAGGAGTGTGGGGATGATTCGTAGGCAAATGTGGCTGCGCTATCAATCCTCCCGGCGACGATGACCTGCCAGCCGCCTAGGCGGGCCGTTGCCTAGAGCCGGAACTTGGCCGATCGGCCGGCATTTTTTCAGGCTCCGTGTTATTGTATTGTAGCGACTTCGGGCCCCAAGGGGGCCCGAAGTCGGAAGGGGGAGGCCGAAGGGATGATCCTGGCGCGGCAAGGAGCTCAAAGCGGGGTTATTTCTCAATCTATTTTAAATGGAACTATCCGGACGGCGCCGAAGCTTGCCACTCCTGATTTTCCATCGATCTGGACCGATACTTGAAACAGCCCCGGTGGTCCCTTGAAAACCAAGTGAACTAGTGGTATGGTTTATATTGACAGTCAATATGAGTAGTTATGCTAATCAAAACTATACATATTTAAATTGAGAGTTCATTGCATATATCTTTTTGTTAAGTTGGTCATAATATAATAACCAGTAAAATAAACCTATGCCAAAGAGAAAAGAAACCCGTAAGAAATTGCACGAACTCCTCACGCACTGGCCAAAAGGCATGGTCGCGACCCAGCCTTGGTTAACAAAGCAAGGGGTCTCGCGCTTCCTGGTCAATACCTATGAACGGTCCAGGTGGGTCCGGCGCATAGCCCGGGGCGCTTACGCTCGCTTGGACGATACCGTGGATTGGACGGGCGCCTTGCATGCCGTCCAGTTCCAACTCGGCGTGCCCGTCCATGTGGGGGGAAGAAGGGCGCTTGAGATACAAGGCTACGGACATTTCGTACGAATGCGGGAAGGCGGCACGGTCCGCCTTTATGCGCCCAAAGGCACGCGCTTGCCTGCGTGGTTTCTCCGGTTTCCTTGGAACGTCACCTTCCGTTATACCGCCGCCGACCTGTTCCCGGGTCGGATGGAGGCTGGCTTGACGCCAAGGCCGGTCGGAGAGTATCCCATACGGCTCTCCTCGCCGGAACGAGCGATGCTTGAGCTTGTCCATGAGGTGCGGATATCCGAGTTGTTCGGCGATGCGCGCCTCATGATGGAAGGACTGACGACGCTGCGCGCCGAACTGGTCCAGGAACTGCTGGAGGTCTGCGGATCGGTGAAGGCCAAGCGGTTGTTCCTGTTCCTTGCCGAGGAAGCCGGCCATGAATGGGCCAAGAGCCTCAACGTCTCCCGTGTGGACCTGGGCAAAGGCAAGCGCTCGATAGTGAAGGGAGGACGCTTCGATTCGAAGTATCAGATAACGGTCACGCCCAAGGGCGAGCCGGCCACGACTAGCGAGGTCCCATGAATACGCGCTTCGTTGAGCAGGCCCGGCTCATGCTGAGGGTGATGCCGCAGGTCGCGAAAGAAGATTGCTTCGCCCTCAAGGGCGGCACGGCGATCAACTTCTTCCTTCGCGATATGCCGAGGCTCTCGGTAGACATCGACCTGACGTACCTCCCTATAGAGCCTCGGGAAGAATCTCTGCGCGGAATCAGCCAGGCGCTTGCCCGCATCAAGATCGCTACCGGCAAGGCGATCCCAGGCGTCAAGGTGCGGGAACACTGGCTGGCAGGGTTTATTTCCAAGTTGATCGTCCGGGGAGACGAGTGTGAAGTGAAAATCGAGCCCAATCTTGTTATGCGCGGCGCGCTGGAGCCGCCGGTACGACGAACACTCTCGAAGAATGCCGTGGTGAAGTTCGGGATGTCGCTTTCCGCGAGGACCCTTTCGGATGGGGAGATCTTCGGCGGCAAGATTTGCGCCGCGCTGGACCGGCAGCATCCGCGGGACCTTTTTGATGTCAAGTCGTTGCTCGACAACGAGGGCATCACTCCCTCGATCAGAAAGGCCTTCGTCGTGTGCCTGGTCAGCCATGACCGCCCGATGCATGAGCTTTTCGACCCACCGAGAAAGGATGTGAGGGCCCTGTTCGAATCTCAACTCGAAGAAATGACGGCTGAGTCCGTGACGTACGAGGAATTGACCGAAGCCCACGAGAGGCTTATCGCCCGTTTGAGGACCGACCTTACAGACCCGGAGAAGAAGTTCCTGATCTCGGTCAAAGAATGCCATCCGGACTGGAGCCTCATGGATCAGCCGGGCATCGAGAAGTTGCCGGCCATCCAATGGAAGCTGCAGAATATCCAGAAGATGGACAAAGCGAAGTACCGGGACCAACTCCTCGCACTCAAGAACAAGTTGGGGCTATAAGCGGCGTGCCCGCGGATTCTCCCAATCCTCCCGGTGACGATGACCTGCCAGCCGCTTAGGCGGGCCGTTGCCTAGAGCCGGAACTCGGCCGACCGGCCGGCGTTTTTCCAGGCTTCGTGTTATTGTATTGTAGCGACTTTGGGCCCCAAGGGGGCCCGAAGTCGGAAGGGGGGAGGCCGAAGGGATGATCCTGGGGCGGCGAGGAGCTCGAAGCGGGGTTATTTCTACAATCACCACCCCGCTGACGCGGGCCAGGTTCGGACATGGCCCGGCTACCAGCAACTCAAATCAATGCTGTGCGGTCCGCAGGCCCACGAGTCCCGGGCCGAGGACCGCGCGGCCAGTCAGCACCCGCTTAAGTCGCTGAGTCCTCATTATCAATATGTCGCCCGTGGACTCCTGCCGGTCCAGGTATGCGCCCGGCCCACCTGGTGTAGGAGAACATCGTTGATAAGCGTTTGGTAGCCAATCCCTCGATGTTCGGCCTCGGTCTTAGCCCAGCGAAGGGCTTTTGGGTGGAGGCGTATCTGAATAGGTTGGTATTTGTCGAGTCCCTTGGAAGGCCGTCCACGGCTAGGTCTTTTGATTCCCAACTTGGTTTCAATAGCCTTCCGGGCTATCTCGACCTCACGGCTTGAGACTCGATGGGCCTGCTTAAAAGGAAATTCCTTTATTCTGTTCATATAGCCTCCTCTCGCGGCGATTGGCTTTCCTTGCGCTGATAATTCGATAGATATTTTCTGGTAGGCGAATGGTAAAAATTATTACCAAGACGCCCACATCGGCCTCTCCGATCAACCATTTTCGTTTTTCGTGCGGGCTTGAATGTTTTAAATCAGGGGCTCTCAGCTGGAATGGATCATCAAATGCCATGATCGCAACATCAAAGGAAATGCCGTGTTTCGTGGCATTTATTTTGGCTTTGTTTTCGTCCCAGTCGAACTACATAATATCAGTATATACCATAAATGATAACTTTTCAAGGGGGTTTACCTACACACCAACCGCAGTATACCCGACACACCACAAACCAAACGGCGAAGAGGAACATGAATATGTTAGTGGACCTCACTTGGCCGACCGCACGTCTGGCCGCTAAATCCGCGCTCACCCCCTGGCCGTGTCGGCAGCACCAAGCCGCCTCGACCAGGACGCGGCGTACATGGGCGTTGCCGACCTTGGTGATGCTGCCGCGCTGGATCCTGCCGGCGGAGCTGTGTTCCGAGCAGACCAAACCGCTGTAGGACATGAAGGCCGGCGCGGTGAGGAAGCGCCGGAATTCCTGTGTTTCCACGACGAGCGTCAGGGCGCCCAGCGTGTTGACTCCCTTGAGCGCGCGTAGATATTGGACCGGCAGGCGGTAGGGATCCTGCTGGGCCAGTTCTTGGAGCTGTTCGTTCAATGCTTTTAAGCGCGTCTCGGATTCATCGAAGCTTCTGCGATGCGCGTCGAAGGCTTGCTGATGCTCCGGCCAGTCGAAGCGCTGCGATACCAGCCATTCCCGGTGCTTGACGCCCCAGGTTCTGGTTTCGCGGAACACGCGTCCTTGACGCAGCAGGAACTTTCCCAGACGATTGCGCGCCCTCAGCCAGTCCACCAGGGCGTCCTCCCGGCTGCGGACCAAGTCACGGGCCCCCTCTCAGCGCCTCGTGGGGATATGGATGGGCGTCAATTCGCCCGCGCGGTAGAGCTTGGCCAGTTTCTCCGCGTCTCGCCGGTCAGTCTTGACTCGGTCGCCGGGCCGCACGGGGATCAGCCCCGGAGCGATGACCACGCAACGGTGGCCCATCTGCGTGAGATGTCTCTGCATGGCGTACCCGCAAGGACCCGCTTCGTAGACGAATTCAGCGGGTCCTCTCTGGGTCAGACGGCGGATCAGCTTCTCCACCGCTTTCGGTTGGTTCTCGATCTGGATGGTTTCCGTCGGGCGGTTCGCTGTGGACGGCAAGACCGCCGCCACGATGGAATCCTTGTGCACGTCCAGGCCTACGACTGTGATACAATTGTCCATGAGCTGGTACCTCCATGTTCTGTGTGGATAGGCTCCCCTCGGAGCAACCCACGTTATACTGAATTATTGGGGTACTGGCTCGTTCATTCTATCTACAATCAATTGCTGATTAAAATAATAAATTTCCGATTAAATAAATCTAGCTCTAGAATCACATGCGGCCAGCCAATACTTTGGATGGCAACTGGTAGGAAAGACACCCCCGCGTCAATCTCGCCACCGCAGGTGTCAGTGATGGATCACCAAAGGTGCGCTGCCGCCGGCATCACGCCCTGGGCATAGGCTTTGCGCAGCCATTTCCTGGCCTCCCCGGGATTGCTCGGGGCCCCTTCGCCGTTGAAACACATCTCGCCAAGGAGATATTGCGCCCAGCCGTTGCCCTGCTCCGCGGCCAAAGTGTACCAGTAGCGCGCCTTGTCGTAATCCTTGGCAACGCCCAAGCCGTCATGATACATCGTGCCGATGGCCGTCTGCGCTTGCGCGACCTTCTGGGCCGCGGAGCGTTGGAAATAGAACATGGCCTTAGCGTAATCCTGCCTTGTGCCGTTGCCGTTGAGATACATGTCGCCGAACAGGTAATCTCCCCAAGCGTTATCGGCTGAAGCCGAAACGGATAAAAGCGCGAAAGCCTTATCGTAGTCCCGGATGACGCCTTTACCTTCACAATACATCTGGCCGAGCAGAGATGTCGCCTGGAGCACCCCTGTGGCATCAGCCTTGGACAGATAGCGGAAAGCCGACTTGTAGTTCCGCGGGACGCCTTTGCCTTCGTAATACATCTGCCCGAGACGCGCTTGCGCCTTGAAGATCCCCGCGGCATCAGCTTGGGAGAGATAGCAGAAAGCCAATAGGTAGTTCCGGGGCACGCCCCGTCCCCAAAAATAAAGCTCGCCGATCCAATACTCCCCCCAGGCATTGCCCTGGGCTGCTGAACCTGTGAAGAATTTAGCGGCTTTGGCATAATCCCGAGCCATGCCGAACCCAAAATAGGACATCTCCCCCATGGCATTCTGGGCTTCCGGGACGCCTTGAGCGGCTAAAGGCGCAAGTATGGCTATCGCCTGCGCATAGTCCTTGTTCTGGTATGCCGTTTCTCCATCATTCAATGTCCCGGCTGCGTAAACAGCGGCGCAGGACGCGAACATGATGATGACAGGAAGGATCTTGATGAGTGAACGAAACATCTCTTTTCTGTGGCTTATCTTCACAATGATAGTTTATCAGCCTAATACCGACCGCGTGAGGGTCTTAAGACCCCCAACCAAAGCTCTTTGGGCCCAGGCCGCGGCGAGGTGCTCAAAGCGGGGTTATTTCTACAATCAGGTCGAGATGGGCGTCCGACCCTACCGGAACCGGCGCTTCTGTTCCGGGCCCTTGATGACCGGCTTGGGCCCCATCGCCGCCATCTCTTTTAGTTCCAGCCACTCGTCGCGCAGCATCATAGCCAGCTCGAAGTCCAGGTTTTCCGCCGCCTCGCGCATGCGAGACTCGATCTCGGCCGCCAGTCCCGGGATCTCCTTTGCCGAAAGCGGCCGCTCCGTGCGGCGCAGCACCTCCAGCCCCTGGCGCTTGGCCGTGGACTGGAACTCTTCTAGATCCGAGACGGCCTTGACGATGGTGCGCGGCGTGATATGGTGCTTCTCGTTATGCTCCAGCTGCTTGCGCCTGCGCCGGTCCATCTCGGCGATGGCCCGCCGCATCGAGCCCGTGCGCTCATCCGCGTAGAGCACTACCAAACTGCCCACATTGCGCGCGGCTCGGCCCGCGATCTGGATCAAGGTCGTTTCCGAGCGCAGGAACCCCTCATGGTCCGCGCCCAAAATCGCCACCAAGGACACTTCCGGCAGATCCAAGCCTTCGCGCAGCAGGTTGATGCCTACCAGCACGTCGAACTTTCCTAAGCGCAGGTCCCGCAATATTTCGATGCGCTCCAAAGAGTCGATGTCGCTGTGCAGGTAGCGCACGCGCAAGCCCTTCTCGCTTAGGAATCGCGCCAGGTCCTCGGCGGTGCGCTTGGTCAAGGTCGTCACCAAGGTCCGTTCCTTCCGCTCCACCCGGCCTCGGATGCGCCCGATGAGGTCGTCGATCTGTCCTTCGCTTGGCACTACCAAGACTTCCGGGTCCACCAATCCTGTGGGGCGGATGACCTGCTCGACGACTTGGCCCGTGGTTTTCTTTAGCTCGTAGGGCCCGGGCGTGGCCGAGACGTAGATCCTCTGCCCGGCCAGGGCCTCGAACTCGGAGAACTTGAGAGGCCGGTTGTCCAAAGCCGAAGGCAGGCGGAAGCCGAAGTCCACCAAGGTCTGCTTGCGGGAGCGGTCGCCTTCGTACATGCCGTTGATCTGCGGGATGGACACGTGCGATTCGTCCACGATGAGCAGATGGTCCTTGGGGAAGAAATCGAGCAGGCAGAAGGGCCGCTCTCCGGCCGGCCGACCCGAGAGATGGCGGGAGTAGTTCTCGATGCCGTGGCAGAAGCCCATCTGCTGGAGCATCTCCATGTCGTAGCGCGTGCGCTGCTCCAGCCGTTGGGCCTCCAGCAGCTTGCCCTGGCTTTTGAAGGCCTCTAGACGCTCCTTGAGCTCGGCCTGTATTGAGGCCAGGGCCGTCTCCAACTGCTCCCCAGGCGTGATGAAGTGCTTGGCCGGGTAGATCCACTCCCGTTCCAAGGACTTCAGCTTGTCTCCGGTCAGGGGGTCGAACTCCGTGATGGCCGCCACGCCTTTATCGCCCAGTTCCACGCGCAGGGCAGTCTCCATATAGGCGGGGAAGACGTCGACCAGCGCGCCTTTGACTCGGAAGCGCCCGCGCAGGAACTCGGTCTCGTTGCGCTCGTAATGAATCTTGACCAGGTCTTCCACGAGCTTGGTCCGCGTGGTCTGGTAGCCCACCTGCAAGGGGATGGAGGCGTTGCGGTAGTTCTCGGGAGCGCCGATGTTGTAGATGCAGGAGACCGAGGCTACCACGATCACATCCCGGCGCGCGAGTAAAGAGCTGGTGCATTTCAGGCGCAGGCGGTCGATGCGGTCGTT
Organism: uncultured Elusimicrobia bacterium; assembly: GCA_903830945.1. GTDB lineage: Bacteria > Elusimicrobiota > Elusimicrobia > UBA1565 > UBA9628 > UBA9628. The sequence goes on along the minus strand of CAIKVT010000029.1, from coordinate 185,409 downwards.
GATGGCGGAGTCTTTTTCGATATAGGTGTCCGTGGACGGGACATAGGCTTCGGGCTGGTAGTAGTCGTAGTAGGAGATGAAGAACTCGACGGCATTCTCCGGGAACAGCGACTTGAACTCCGCGTAGAGCTGGGCGGCCAGGACTTTGTTGGGCGAGATCACTAAGGTCGGGCGCTTCAGCTGGGCGACCACGTGCGCGGCGGTGAAGGTCTTGCCCGAACCGGTCACGCCCAGGAGCACCTGGTGGCCGGCGCCTTCGCGCAGGCGGCGCGCCAGCTCCGCGATGGCCGCGGGCTGGTCGCCGGCGGGCTTGAAGGGAGAGCGCAGGCGGAAGTCGGACATGGTCAGCGCGCGGGGGCCTTCTGGCGGCGCAGGACCTCACGACGGTTCAGCGCGGCGCGGCTGAAGCCCGGGTCTACGTGCAGGGAGGTCTCGAACATGGACAGAGCCTCATCATAACGCCGGCGGTGCGCCAGGAGCAGCCCCAGGTTGTTGTAGCTTTCAGGCAGGCCGGGGTCGCCGGCTATGGCCGCGCGGAACTCGCCTTCGGCTTCTTGCAGGCGCCCTAGCCTCAGCAGGGCTGTGCCCAGGTTGTTGTGGGCGGAGGCGAAGCGCGGCCGCTGTTCAAGAACTAAGTGGAACTGCTCCATAGCCTCCGGCATGCGGCCTTCGCTCTCCAAGACCAAGCCCAGGTTGTTGCGGGCCAGGGATTGGTTGGCATCAACGTCTAGGACTCGGCGGTACAAGGTCTCGGAATCTTGCCAGAAAGAGAGTTGGCGCGAGGAGAGGGTCACAAGGAGGGAGATCAGGCCCGTGCCGGCCAGGACCAGCGGGCGGCCGAAGCCCGGCCGGCGGCGCGCCAGCTCCAGAAGCGCGACCGCGGCCAGAGCGCTCCAAGCCAGGCAAGGCAGATAGGAATAGCGGTCGGCTACGAGTTGCGTACCGAACTTGACTGCGCCCAGGACCGGGGCCAGGAGGATGAGGTAGCACAGCCAAGCCGCCCATAAGGCCGGCCAGCGCCGGCGTAGAGCCCAGGCCGCACCGGCCACGGCCAAGCCCAAGGCCGCGCTCGCCAAGAACCGTGGGGCGAGCGGGTTGAAATTCAGGGCGAACTCGTACATGGGCGCCAGCCGCGAAGGCCAGAAGGTCTTGACCAGGTAAAAGGCATGGCCGTAGCAGGCTTGAGCCAGGCGCTGCGGCCAGCCGAAAGCCGCGTCCAGCTTCATGGCGCCGGTGACGGCCTGCCCGTGCTTGGCCAGGGCGGCCGCCGCAGCGGCGGGCGCGACGTAGACGAGCAGGGCCGGCCAGCGCACGCGCCGCTTGAGGACGGCCGAATCCAGCACGGCCAGGACCAAGGGCAGGCCGATGCCCATGGCTTTGGCCAGGAGGCAGAGGCAGTAGCAGACGAAGCTCCAGCGGGCCCAGAATTTCTCCCGAGCCGGCTCCTCGTGTCCCTTGAGGTGGCAGAGCAAGGCGCCCAGGAAGAAGAAGCCGCACATGAGGTCGCGCCGCGCCGTGGCCCAGGCCACCGCCTCCACCCGCAGCGGATGCAGGGCGAAGGTCAGGGCCGCGAAGGCCGCGGCCCAGGCGCGGGGCGCCGTCTCGGTTCGGGGTGCTGCGATGGCGAGCAGCTTCTGACAGAGCAGGAACAGCAGCGCCGCGTTGGCGCAGTGCCAGAGCAGGTTGGTCAGGTGGAACCCCGCGGGGTCCATGCCCCAGAGCAGGTAGTCCACGGCGTAGCTGAGCCACACGATGGGCTGGTAGGGGCCTTTGAGGAAGGTCGTGGACATCCAGCGCAGATGGGTCCAGTCCAAGCCCCGGAAAGAAGGATTGGCGTAGAGGAACCCGTCGTCGTCCCAGCTCACGAACTTGTGCTTGAGCACACCGAGGAAGGCGATGAACACTACGGCAGCCACGGCTAACGCCCAGGCCCGGCCGGGCTGCTTTTTCATCCGTTTCGCTCCCAGACGGCCAAGCTTCCCCAGAAGGGACGGTCGTACCACATGGGGAACTTCTGCCATAGATCCCGCGCCGCCTGATCTACCAGCAGTTCGGTCGGGTTCCTGGGATTGGACAGCACTACGGCTTGGATGTGATAGCCTTTGAGGAATCCCTTGACTTCACCGAATATCCCGAGCGGCGAGCGCGCCGAGGGCAAGAACGATTTGCGCACGAAGACGGTGACGATGGTCTTGGGCTTGGCGCTGCGCACCTCGGCGAGTACCTCTTGCTGGCGCGCCGCCGCGTCCGGGGAAGGCAGGAAGATGGGATAGAGATAGATGTAGCGCGTGGCGCTCTTTCGGCCGGCATAGTAGAGGATCTCAGGCTCGGAGCCGAAGACGAAGACGTCGTCCTGGTCCGTGGTGCGCTCGGCGATGAGCCGCGCCACGCCTTCGGCTTCGGGGAAGGGGTTGTCGGCGTAGAGCCGCCGGCATTTGGCCGCGTCCGAGGCGCGGCCATAATACCAGGACCCGCTCAGCACGCCGAAGAGCACCACGGCGGCCGCGCAGGCGTAAGGAACCGGCCTGGGCAGGCGCCAGCGCTGCGACAGGCCCGAGAGCGCGGAGCCGGCCAGCAGCGCCAGGGCGGGGACGGCCTGCTGGTAGTAGTGCGGCCGGAAGAAGCCTCCCGGACAGGCGCCCAAGAACGAGAAGACCAGCCAGCCAATGACCCAGGGGGCGGCGGGGCCGGCTTGCCAGATGACGCCAGCCAGGGCCAGGACGTAGATCGGGCCGAAGCCGGGGAGTGTGCGTGAGAATGTGGTCCAGAAGTTCCTCAGGTAATCGGAGAGGGGGATGCCTCCGGCGTAGGAGAGGTTATAGCCCACGACGCAGTCGTAAAAGGGCTTCCAGGCGCCCTTGGCTGCGAAGTAGGCTGCTACGGGGGCACAGACCGCGACTGCTCCTGCGACGAACGCGGCGGCGATGATCACTTTATTGCGGAGGTCGCGAGCGAGGCTCAGTAAGGCTAGATAGAAGACTGCGTCTGTGAGAGCGACCTGTTTGAAGAGCAGGCTCAGTCCAGCGCAGGCTCCGCTGCTCATGGCCCAACCCCAGGAGTCGCGCTCTTTGGCTATGAGCGCGGCTAGAAATGCCCCGGCCAAAGGCAGGAGCATGAAGGTCTCGCAGTTGGCCGAGTTGCCCAGGAGACTGTGGTCGACGGTCATGAAGGCTGCCAAGGCTCCGGCCGCGAAGCCGGCCTCCGAACCGAAGAGGCGGCGGCCGATGAGGAACACCACGCAGAGAGTCAGGAGCGTGTAGAACTGCGCGCCCCAGTGGATGGCCGCGGGGCTTCCGCTGGAGAGGCGCTCGATGACCGCATAGGCCGCGTAGACCCCAGGGGGCTTTTGGTCGAAGCTTTGCTGGTAGGGGACCTCGCCTTTGAGCCAGCGTTGAGCGACGTAAGCGTAGCCGCCTTCATCGCGCTCCAAAAAGATCCCGGCGATGGGAGCGCGCAAGCTCAGGCCCAGGAGGATGACGGCGGTCAGGGCGATCCAATGCTGCTTTTGCATTCGTTTATATTGTAGGAAATCTCCGGGTCTAAAGGCCTATCCGCACCCTGGGACCTTCTGCCAGTTATAGAGCCCCAAGGGGCCCTGCCTATCGCGGCCATCGGGGTCTACAATGGAAGTGGAAGGCGATTATGGAACTCTACGTGAGGTTCATCAGCACTTTGGCTTTCGGCCTCATCGGACTTGGTGTTGTGATGAAGGTGCTTCTGGAGACCATCTTCGAGGAGTGGGACGCCTTCAACGATATCTCGGCACGCATCATGGCGAGTTGTTCAGGCAAGGGTGGGCGCGTGGAGCATATCCGCGCCGAAGATATCCTGCTCGACGCCGAAAATCGTAACTCCTTCGGCATCAATACCCGCATCGTTGACTTCCGCCGGCGTCAGATCAAGGAACTTGACGCCATCGAGACTAGACTTGCCAACGTCCGCTCGGGCGGTCCGACCACGGATCTGGAGATCCTGCCCAGCTAGAGGAAGAACCCCGCCTTTTGTTGCCACCCCCGACGGAACCGATGCCCCCCTCATATGGGAGCGGCGGCTGCGAGGTGACTTCGGCGCCTCGCTTGCGATTGCCGCGTCTGCGACGCGGCAATCGCATTCTTGTATAATCCCGTCATGTCGCTCCTTCTCGAGCGCGCACGGGTCTGGCGCGGCCAGCGCGGCCGTGCCTTGCTCTGCGAAGGCGGCGGCCGGCTCCTGGCTGGGAGCCTGGCGGCTTTAAGCGGAGCGCTCTGGCTCGATGAGCTCATTTTCCTGCCCCAGGCCGCGCGCGTCGCCGTCTGGTTGGCAGGCTTTGCGGGCGCGCTTGCTGGAGCCTTCGTCCTGCTCTGGCGGCCTTGGCGCCGCAATCTCTGGCCTGTGGTGCTCGACGGAGCCGCGCGGGAGTTCCCGGGACTGCGGCAGTACCTCATACCGGCCTGGGAATTGCGGCAGACGCCCTTAGCCCATACTTCTCAACAACTCGCCAGGGCTCACGTCGAGGCCACGGAAAGGCTGCTCGCAGCCCTTCCCGACCGGCCGGCCTTCCGGTGGAGGTCGTCTGTGCGCCTGCGCTGCGTCGCCGCGGTCGCTCTGCTCGGCGTGATCACTTGGCCCTGGTTGGGAACTGCGGCCTGGACGCGCGTCCTGGCGCCATGGCGCGATGTTCTTTTGGAGACATTCCTTTCGGTCCAGCCTGGAGATTCGGCCTGGGGCCTCGGCCAGCCGGCCGCGATATCCGCGCGCCTCTTGGGGGAGGCCGGAGGGCCTCGCCGGGCCGCGGAGGCGAGACTTTGGTTGAGGACCGCGGGCCCCTGGAGTGCGGTCCCTTGGGAGCGTCAGTCTGCGCGAGAAGCTTCTTTCACCGTGGTCTCCGTGGCCGAGCCCCTTCAATACCGGCTGACTTGGCGGGGCCTCGAGAGCCGCGTCTATCGTCTTTCGCCTGAGTCCGTCCCGCAACTGGAATCGCTGCAGGCCAGGATCACAGGCCTGGCCGCAGTCGTGCCCTTGAGCGGGGCCGAGCCCCTGGCGGCGCGCCGAGGGACCTGGGTCCGCCTATCCGGCCGGCCGAACCAGCCTCTGGCTAAGGCGATCTTGCGCGCCGCCTTCCTTCCTGCTCCGGCGCCGATGAAGTGCGCCCCTGGAGCTGATTGCGAGACGGGCTTCGCGGCTCAGGAGGATGGGAACTTCCAGTTCGACTTGGAAACGACCGATGGCCGCCGGGACCCGGCGCCGATCGTCTATTCTCTCAAGGTGGTTCCGGACGAGCCGCCCATGGCGCAGTTGCTCTCGCCCATTCAGCCGGTTCAGGTGGACCCTTCGGACGCTCTGCCGGTCGCGTACGGCGCGCGCGATGACTCGGCCCTGACTCGCCTGGCTTTGCTGGTGAGCGTCCCGGGTCAACCGCCCAAGGAAATCCCCTTGCAGCGTTTTGGCGGCGAGGCGCCCAAGGAGTATGTCGGCGACTACCCCTGGCCGCTCTCCGGCTTTCCGGTCGGGGCCAAGATAGTCTTCCGGATCAAGGCCTATGACGATGCGGTTCCTCCACAGGCCGGGGTCTCGGAGCCTGGCTTGGTTGAGATCGTGGATTTTGTGGCCGGGCACCTGGCGGCTCAGCGAAGCTGGCGGAAAGCCGAGGATGCCCTCGGCCGCGTCGCCGGTCGCGAGGAGACCCTGCGGAACCTTTATGTGGCCGGTAACATGGAGGAGGCCCGCAAGGGGCTCTCCGGCCTGCCGGAGGATTGGAAGGAGGCCGCGGCCGATGCCAAGGAGCTGGCGCAGGCCATGGACAGCGACGCTTACGCCAACCCCGGCTTGCGGCAGGAGCTCTCCGGCTTGGCCGACCAGCTCAAAGACAGCGCGGGCCGAGACCTGCCTGCGGCCTTGGCCGCGGATCGAAACAATGACGCGGCTTCGGCGCGCGCACACCACGAACGGCTGGCGGCCGCGGCTCGGCGCGCGGAGAAGATCCTCAAGAACGGCCGTCCACTTCAGAACCTGCAGGATCTCTACATGCAGGCCGGCCGGATGAGCCAGGACGGTGAGCAGCTGGCTTCAGCCTTGGAATCTATGTCCGGTAACCGTAAGGGACGCCCTTCGGCGGAGGCTATGAGGCAGGTCCAGGAGGCTCTCAAGAGCCTGCAAGAGCGCATGGCCCAGCTCCAGAAGTCAATCGCGGCTTTGCCCCAGGCCCAGCCCGGCGGGGCCGAGGACCAGTCCCGGCGCAGCTACAATATGCCCCTGTTGGCGGCTCAGACTTCGGCTGACGCCTTGCAGGCGGCCTTGCGCGCGGGAGACTATTCTGCGGCCGCGGCTATCGCCAAGGAAATGGCGGCGCAGCTCGCGGCCATCGAAGGCGCCGTCACGGCCGCGGCCGCAGCCGGCGCGCAAGGGGCGGCTCAGCGGCAGGGGTCGGCACGCATGGAGCGCCTGCAGACCCTCTGGTCCGAAGTGGTCGAGCGCCAGACCCGTTTGGCCGAGAAAAGCCAAGGCCTCGAGGAGCGCCGGCGCGAGCGCTTCGTGGCCGCGCAGAAGGACCTGCTGGCCGAACTCGCGGCCGAGGAGTCCGTGCTCCTGTCTTCGGCCGCAGTGTGGGGCGCGGATTTTCCAGCGCCAGCCGGTGACGTGATGCGATCCTTGCGCGACGAGTTTGCTTCCGGGCGCGTGAGTCGGGCTTCGGGCCTCGTGGCGACGGCGGTGGCGATATTGCGCGACGCCGGAGGGCGCCCCTCCGCCAGGCCCGGGCATTCCGCGGCCATGCAGTGGTTTGCCGCGGCGCAGGAGGATATCGGCCGCCGGCTCTCTGAATCCCCGGCTTCCCCGCCGCCGTCGGGTCCTGACGCCGAGACCGCGGCCGCGGCGCAGCGGCAGGCCGAGGTGAAGGGCGCGACCGCGGGTCTGCAGCGCGAGTTGGAATCGCTGGCCGAGGACCTCGGCGCGGTGTCGCCCGAGGCCGCGGACAAGCTTGAAGCGGCTCAGGGCGAGCAGGGCTCGGCCGAGGGGGACTTGAGCCGCGGCGACTCGGGCGGCGCGCTGACGCATCAGGAGAAGGCTTTGGAGTTCATGGAGCAGGGCGGGCAGGACTTGCAGCGTTCCACCGCGGCGCAGAAGCAGATCGGGATCGGCATCAACGCGGGGTTTTCCCAGCCGACCGGCGGGGTGCGCTCGACGTCCGGCGGTGGGAGCTTGGGTGCGCGCGTCGAGTCTGTGCCCTTGCCTAAGGTCAAGGACTACCTGCCGCCCAAGGAGCTGCGTGAGGAGCTGGAGCGTTCCTTGCGCGAGAAGCGGCCTGCTTCCTACGACGAAGTCATCAAAGAATACTTCAAGCGCATCTCGCAATGAAGATATAATATAGCCGCGAGAAAGGCCACCCTATGTCCATCAAAGGCGTCATCGAGGCGCACTGTCCGAAAGGCTGCGAGTCGTTCGAGGCCGAGATCTGGAGTTTCATCCACGGCGGCCGCAGCCCGGAGCTGCGCGAGGCCGTGGCGGCCCAGGAATGCAACCTGCTGCTCTGCCCCGCCTGCGGTGCCGCTTTCTTCGCGGAGGCGCCCTACATCTACTTCGAGCCGGCGGACGACATCCTGTTCTTCGTCTTCCCGGCATCCTTCCAGGCCGAGGAGCCCCGCTGGCGCAAGAAGATGGCCGAGGATTTTTTGGAGTTCAAGAAGGCCATGGGCGACAAACTGCCCCTGGGCCAGGAGCCGGAGATCTGCTTCGGGCCGGAGCGCCTGGCCACGCTCCTGAGCGAAGAAGACTATCGTGCCGAGGAGGTCGAGGTGATGGAGGCCGTGGCTCAAGAGCTTGGGCTTCCCCTTTATCGCGTGCGGCGCGGCTTCGCTCGGCGCATGGGCATCCCCGCGTCCTTGCCTTATGCCCCCGCCAAGAAGGGAGAAGGAGTCACCCGCGCTAATCTGATCGCCGGTTTGGAGCGGTTGCTTGCAGCCAACGATCGCCTGACGGCCTACCAGTCCTATCTTGACGGTCTGCGCCGCGCGCCTGCGGGCGAACTGCCTCTGGCCCGATGCTGATGACCGGCCCGCGCATCCCTCCCAAGACGCTTGCGCTCCTGCGTCCTTTGGCGGAGTTCGCGCGCCGTGAAGGGTTGCCTCTTTACGCCGTGGGTGGCTGCGTCCGTGATTGGCTCCTGGGGCGCAAGGATGTACATGATCTTGATTTGGTCGTCGAAGGAGACCCCGGCGGCGTGGCCAAGCTGGCCGCTCGGCTGCTGGGCGGCCAGGCCGAGGCCTTCGGCGCGTTCGGGACCTTGCGCGTCAAGGGAGATCGCTTGCGCGTGGATTTCGCGGCATCGCGGCAGGAGGAGTATCCGGAGCCGGCCTGCCTGCCCAAGGTGAGGCCGGCTCCCTTGGAACGCGACCTGTTCCGCCGGGACTTCACCATCAATGCCATGGCCGTGCGCGTGGAGCCGGAAGGCGCGGGGGCTCTGGTGGACCCCTACGGGGGCTTGCGCGACCTGAAGGCGGGCGTACTGCGCGTGCTGCATCCAGCCAGCTTCCGCGACGACCCGACGCGGGTCTTCCGCGCCGCGCGCTTCTTGTGTCGTCTGGGTCTGCGGCCCGCGCCCGGCTTCGGGACGCTGGTGCGCCAATCGCTCTACGGCTGCATCGCTGGTAGGCTCTCGCGCCACCGCATCACCCAGGAACTCCTGCGCATACTGGCAGAGGCGGAGCCGCAGTCTCCTCTGCGGCGCTTGCGGTCCTGGGGCTATCTCGATCTGGTCTATCCCGACATGCCGGTGCAGGTGCGGGGCGCGAGCGTGGAGGAACGGCTGGGCTCATTGGTCCTGTCTCTGGGCGAGAAAGGGGAGGAATTCCTGGGCTCGCTGCCGGTGGAGCGCTCCATGGCGCGGCGCATCAAGGAGGCGCTGCGCGTCTGCCGGCAGAAGGCTTCTCCCCGGACCGCGCTTTCTCCCGAGACCGCGCGCATCGTGGCTCTGGCTTGTCCGTATCTGCCCAAGACCGCCCTTCAGTCCTTGTTCTTGGGCGGTGCGGACCTTCAGGCCGCGGGCTTGAGGTCGGGTCCGGATTTCCGCGCCGTGCTGGATGAGGCCGCGCGCGCGCAATGGGCGGGTCGCATCCGGTCGCGCGCAGCCGCCATCGCCTGGTTGGGGATTAGAGTCCGGACCTATTAATCTGATAAGATAGCCGCATGCCAGACCGCCGAGAGGTCGTGGTCTCTGGGATGCGTCCCACCGGGCGTCTGCACATCGGCAATTATTGGGGCGCGCTTAAGAACTGGGTGTCCCTCACGGACCGCTACGACTGCTATTTCTTCGTGGCGGACTGGCATATGCTCACGACCGGCTATGCGGACACCGCCGCCCTGCAAGAGAACGTTCGTGAAATGGTCCTGGATTGGCTGGCCGCGGGCCTCGACCCGGCCAAGTGCGTCATCTTCAAGCAGTCGGACGTTCCGCAGCACGCGGAGTTGGCCGTCTTGCTCGGCATGGTGACCCCGCTCTCCTGGCTGGAGAATAATCCCACCTGGAAAGAGCAGCTCCAGGAATTAGCCAAGACCAAGCTGAGCAAGGAGCTCTCCCGCTCAAAGGGAGCGACCGAAGCCGTCATGGCAGTCGAGAACGAGGCTCCTCCGCAGTCGGAACTGCGAACCTTCGGCTTTCTGGGTTATCCGGTCCTGCAGGCCGCGGACATCCTGCTCTATAACGGCAGCCGGGTCCCGGTCGGCCAGGACCAACTGCCGCATGTGGAACTCTCTCGCGAGATCGCGCGCAAATTCAACCACATCTACGGGCCGGTCTTTGTTGAGCCACAGCCCCTGCTGACCCAGACGCCCAAGGTCCCAGGCAGCGACGGCCGCAAGATGTCCAAGTCTTACGGAAACACCGTGGACATCTACGAGACCGCGGAAGCGCTTAAGGCCAAGGTCATGTCCATGTACACGGATCCCAAGAGGATCCGCAAGGATGATCCGGGCCATCCCGAACCTTGCCCCGAGAACCCTTCCGGCTGCGTGGTCTACGCTCTGCACAAGCTCTACACTCCCGGGTGGGCGGATATCGGCGAGGAGTGCCGCGCCGGCCGCTTGGGCTGCGTGGCCGACAAGAAACACCTTCTGGAATCTCTTGACGGCCCGTATGCCGCGTTCCGCAAGGCTCGGGAGGGTTACGCCGCCAAGCCTGAGAAAGTCGAAGAGATCCTGGCTGAGGGCGCCCGTAAAGCCTCGGTCGTCGCCCAGTCCACTTTGGAACAGGTCCGCCGCGCCATGAGGCTGAGATGAGCCATCAAGTCCATCTGGAGATGTTCGAAGGTCCGCTCGACCTGCTCCTCTTTTTGGTCAAGCGCGACGATCTTGAGATCAACAACATCCCTATCGCCCATATCACTCACGAGTACCTGGCTTATCTCGACCTCATGAAGGAGCTCAATCTCGACTTGGCCGGAGAGTTCTTGGTCATGGCCGCGACCTTGATCGGCATCAAGGCGCGGGCGCTGCTGCCCTCGCATCCCGACGAGGAAGAGGAGACCGGCCCGGATCCGACGGCCGAGCTCAAGGCCAAGCTCCTTGAGTACCAGAAGTTCAAGGAGGCGGCCAAGTTCCTGGAAAAGCGCGCCGATGAGTTCAAGGATGTCTTCTATCGGGGCGTGCCCACTTTCGACGAGTCGCAGAAGACTTTGGACCTGAGCCTCTTCGACCTGCTCGGGAGTCTTCGCGATATCCTGGAGCGCGCCAAGCCAGAGACACGCGAGGTCCTCGGAGAGGAGTTTCCCATCGAGGAGAAGATGGCCAAGATCATGTTTCTCCTCGAGGGCCGTCCCGCAATCAGTTGGGAGGACATCTTCGCTGACGAGCGCAAGCGGCGGGGCATACTCGCCTGCTTCATCGGTATGCTGGAACTGGTCAAGACCCAGAAGGTTTTTGTAAGGCAAGAGGGAAATCTCGGCCCCATCATGGTCTATAAAAAGGAGGTCCGCGTCGATGTCCCAGACGCCAGCATCGCCCCTGGAGGATGAGGAGCTCAGGGGTCGGCTTGAGACCCTGCTCTTCATTACGGACCATCCGCTGAGTCTTGACGACCTGCGCAAGCTCACCAAGGTCAAGGACACCGCCCGCCTGGGCGCCTTGGTGGGGGATATCCGGCAGAAGCTGGAGGACCAGAAGTCCGCCCTCCAGGTTCTGGAAGTCGCCGAGGGATTCCAAATGGCCACCCGGCCGATCTACGGCGAATTGGTGCGCAAGCTCTTCGCGGAGCGGATGACCATGCGCCTCTCTACCCCGGCGCACGAGACCTTGGCCATCATTGCTTACAAGCAGCCCTTGACCCGCGCGGAGATCGAGGAGATCCGTGGCGTGGAAGTCATCGCGGCCTTGGAGACGCTTCTTGAGAAGCGTCTCATCAAGGTCGTGGGGCGCAAGGAGAGCGTAGGACGGCCGCTGCTTTACGGCACCACGGCCGACTTCATGCGCCACTTCGGCCTGCGCAGTCTTGAGGACTTGCCTCCTATCGATAATTTTCACGCCCCGGAGCCCATGACCGCTAATGCACTGCCTGAGGGCGGTCCGGTCGACGGCACTGCCGTGCCGTCGACTCCCGCTGAAGCGGTCCCCGAAACGGAGCCCGAAGCGCCTCGGCCTGTCGCAGACTCCGCCACGCCGTCGGAACCCGCCGCTCCAATCTGGCCCGCTGACGGCGCCGCTGCCGAGACGTCGGAGTCTGCGGCGGACCAGCCCCTGGAGCCGACTTCGGAGCCTCCCGCGGAATCTTGATGCCGAGATGAAGATCCTTCTGGCCGCCAGCGAGGCCTTTCCTTTCTGCAAGACCGGCGGGCTGGCGGACGTGGTCGGCACATTGAGCCAGAAGCTCGGCGCCGCCGGGCACGATGTCGTGCTCTGCCTGCCCAAGTACCGGGCCGTGGAATCCGCGGCGTCGCGGGGCGGCAGGTCTTATCACTTGGATATCCCCTTGGGCGCAAGCTCCATGCCGGTCTCGCTGCGCTGCGTGCAGAGGCGGCAGGTCTCTGTCCAGTTCGTCGATTGTCCGCCCTTGTTCGACCGCGACGGCCTCTACGGCGTGGACGGTCGCGACCACCCGGATAATGACGTGCGCTACGCCGTGTTCTGTCGGGCCGCGCTGGACGGCGTCAAAGCCAGGGGATTCAAGCCTGACGTCGTCCACCTGCACGATTGGCAGGCGGCCCTGATCGCTCCTTACCTCAAAACCCTCTACGCCAGGGATCCGTTCTTCTCCTCCACCGCCACGGTACTCACCATCCACAACATCGCCTACCAAGGCGTGTTCCCGGCCCGCAGCTTCCTCCAAGCCGGCTTCGCGAGCGCGGACATCCGGAAAGCCAAGACCGGGCGGGGCTACAGCTTCCTCAAAGCCGGTCTTGCTGCGGCGGACTGGCTGACTACGGTCAGCCCCACTTACGCCCGCGAGCTGCAGACTCCGGCCGGAGGCCAAGGCATGCAGGAGGTGCTGCGCCGTCGCCGGGGCCGGCTGGCCGGCATACTCAACGGTATCGACCTCGACTACTGGGATCCGGAACGGGACGGCTTCCTGGCGCAGCGCTATCGTCAGGGCGACTTGGGGGGAAAGCAAACCTGCAAGAAACGGTTCCTGGCCGATTGCGGCCTTAAGGACTCCGCGAGTGTCCCGCTCGTGGCAATGATCGCGCGGCTCGACCGGCAGAAGGGCTGGGACGTCGCCCTCCAAGCCTTGGCGCCGCGTCTGCGGCGGTGCCGCTTCGTGGGCGTGGGGGAAGGCGAACCATCTCTGGTCAAGATCGTGGCCGGCTGGGCGCGCCGCTACCGCGGCGCGGCCCGCTTCCATTGCGGCTATGATGAGGAGCTGGCCCACCGCCTCTATGCCGCAGCGGACATCCTGCTGATGCCGTCGCGCTTCGAGCCTTGCGGGTTGGGGCAGATGATCGCCATGCGCTATGGCTGCGTGCCGGTAGTCACGCGCACGGGAGGCCTCTGCGACACCGTCACCGAGACCTCCGTCCTTGGTTCGCGGCAAAACGGATTCACGGCTAAGTCGGGCGATGCTCGGGACTTCGGCCGGGCCTTGGGCCGCGCTTTGGACTCCTATGCGGGCCCGTCCTGGGCCGAAACCGTGCGCATGGGGATGGGGAGCGATTTCTCCTGGGATCGCTCCGTGCGCAACTATCTGGACCTCTTCGCTCGCGCCGCCGCCCAGCGTCGCGCGCCTTTGGATTCCTGATGCCGTTCCCTTTCGCTTTCGGCGTGCGGCCATGGCTTGCGGCCGTCGTTTTTCTCCTGCTGGCCTGGGCCGCGGGAACGGTGGAGAAGCCCGCGCCGCGGTCCTTGGTCGCCCTCGATGCCGGCGAGGCAGCGGCTGTCTGCGCCGTCTCCGGAGCTGTTCCGTCAGACTTCTGGATCCGGGCGCAGGCCATGGGCGTGGGAGCCATGGTCATTCGGACGCAGACGCTGCGCGAACTGTCGGATTCCGGCCAAGCCTTGGTCTTCTCCCGTCCGGAGGTGGCCAAGTGGAAGAGCGTCGGCCTCATCGCGGCCAACGCCCCGCTCAAGGCGAACCTCATCTGGGTCATAGAGCCCAAGATTTTCGCCCGCGTGGCCGATGAGTTGCGCGCCCAGAACCTGGTCCTGAGCACCGGTACCGCCGGCGGCCATGGTCTTGTCGAGTTGACGCGAGACCCTGACCTGGGATTGACGGTCGGATCTTCCTCCGAGGACGTCGCCCTCGCCGAGGCGTTGAAGTTGGTGCCGCTCCATCTGGACCCTAGCGGGCAAGCCTGGGTCATCGGGGCCCGTGGGACCATCGCTCTAAGGGCGCCGCGCAGCATGCCGGCGCCTGCGCGCTTGCCCTCCTTGCTGCGCGTCATCTACAGCCAGCCGGGCCGGGTCCTGCTGCTGCAGCTCGACCTCGCGGCGGGTGCTGATGTGAACCTCGCGCGAGTGCGCGCTGCGTTGCGGCCCTTGCGAGAGCGCGGGCTCATCGGCGCGGATGCCACGGGGTTGGAGGCTTCGCGTCGAAGCCCGTCGTCGCCCTGGCGCAGGCTGTTGGCTTGGGGCCTTGCCGTTCTGGGTCCTATCGCGGCAGTGCGCTTCGGCGTTCAGGGCTTCAAGCACGTTCGCGGCCAAGTGCGGGCGTTGCGGCCCATCGCCTCGCCTGTCGCCGAGCTCGTCCTTGGAGTGGTGACCGCCGGGGCTGCGGCCGCGACCGTCGGACTGGTCGTGGGACTCCTCCTCGCCGGCGGCGACGCCGCGGCGCTCTCCGAGGGCCTGGCCTTTTCGACCATGGCTTGGCCCCTGGTGATCGGCGGATTGGCCTTGTACCCGCTTTCGGCGCGGGCGCTGGGCAGGGGGCTGGTCCGGTCGCCGACCTATCTTGACTTTCTGCTGGGCTTGGCTTCGGTGCTGGGCGCGGCGCTTCTGTTCCGGCCTCGACTCGTGCTGGCGGGCACGCCCTTATGGGCGCATCTGCAGTCGATCGCGGATGCCTCTGAGTTTCTTTGGTGGTGGCCCTGGCGCTGGCGGGAGTTCCTCGTCGGCCTGCCCGCGCTGATGTACGCTCTTTTCTTAGTCGGGCGTCAGCTCGACGCCAGGGAGCCGAAAGTCGGGCGCTGCCGGTTTGATGACCCTCGTCCATGGCTCTGGCTGAGTCTGCTTTTTCCGATTGGAACCATCGCGGCGCTGGGCCGGCCCGAGGCCGCGCCTTGGTTGGCCTTGGGGCAGACCGCGGCGGTTCTGGCCGCTGGTTTGGTCATTGGGGGAGCCGCGTTGATCGCTCATGCGGCATGGGAGAGCTGGGACCAAAGTCCTAGCGCGGTTGGGATTGTTGACCCTGGACAAGAACTGTGATAGGATACCCGATCGGCCGAGGCGTGACCCTGATGGGAATTCTTATTATATTGGCGAGTTTTTTCCATAGTATCGCTCCGGTCCCCGGATTCTGCGCCCAGACCAAGAACACCTCCGCCGACTCGTCGTTCCATCTTAAGTTCGTCGGCGAAGGCGGCGGCAGCAATCCCCATGCGCCTGCTGATGCCGCTGACGAGTGGGAGACCGCGGCCCGTCAGGATGGCGCCATGAATACAGGCAGCGGCTCTTCAGGCGCTATGGACCATCCCTATGCGCC
The DNA here is from genome assembly GCA_903830945.1 of uncultured Elusimicrobia bacterium. Classification (GTDB taxonomy): domain Bacteria; phylum Elusimicrobiota; class Elusimicrobia; order UBA1565; family UBA9628; genus UBA9628. Next base: position 170,315 of record CAIKVT010000029.1, on the reverse strand, counting down.
GCTGCCCTTGCATCCGGCGCTGAGGAGACCACGCCCGGTCGCGGTGCGGCCGCGGACTGATGCGGTCGGCCCCGAGCCGTCTGTCCCCACGGATGCGGACCGGCGTCGTTATTCGCTTTGGGACGGCTTGGCCGCACCTATGGAACTTTCCGCGCAGAAGATCGACGGTGTCAGCGGAGACCAAGCGGCCGTCCTGGGCCGTAAAGACTATGAGTCCCACATCCTCGGCCAGCGAGATGCCGGCGCGACCCCGTCAGAGTCGCGCGCGCCAGGCGCTGTCTTGGCCGGCTCTGGGAACTCCCGCGCGTTCGTTTCCGATGCTGTCGGCGCGCCGCAGGCCAACGCCGTTTCCGGCCCGTGGTACGGCGGCGCTGCCGGGTCCGCCGCGGCACCCGTTTCCGAGGTGTTCGTCGCCTTGAATCTGGACCTCAGGAAGCATCCGGATGCGACCTTGAAGGATGCGATCGCAGATCTGAGCCGCATAGCTGGATTCCGGCCGGACCCCCGTTTCGAGCCCGCCGCCGTCGGCGCGGGGCCTGACCAGGTCGCGTTGTGGGGGTGGATGCCTTCCAGCCGCGTGGGCGCGGCCTTGCAGGTCCCGACCGTCGCGCGTCTGGAGGTCAACCCCGCGGCGCGCCGGGTCGCTTCGGAAACGGCCACGGACATGCTCGTGGGCGTGCGCGTGCCCCCGGGCCGCAGCTTGGCTGAGGCCGCAGCCCTCCTGGAGCGCGACCCTTCGGTCTCGGGTCTGCGTGTGCGGCGGACGATCGGCACTCAGACCGCGCCGGGGACCGCCGAGACCGTGCTCGTAGTCGAGGTCTCGGTCCCGATCAGCCTGCTTCCTCGGCTCATGGCGCTTCACGACGTGGTCAAGATGATGCCGGCCCCGCAGCAGGCGGAGCCGCAACGGCCTCAGCGCCGGCCCGCTGAGGAGCTGCGCGGCTTCCTGGCTTTCGTCGCGGGCCATTCTCCGATGCTGCTGGTGCTGACTTTGCTCATGCTGCTGCCTTGGGTCGGCTCCCGTGTGGCTGCCGTGGCCCGCGTCTTTGTGCCTTACCGCTGACGGATTTTTTACTATACTTCTCCTGCATGAACCCTGTCCTGCGCCGGTCTCTGATGTTCGCCCTCGCGGTCATGGCCGGTATGGCCGGCGAGAGCCTGCTTCTGGTGCGCGCGCAGGTCTTTCGGCTCGAGAGCTTCTTGCGAGAGGACTTTCGGGTCTTGATGTTTCTTGAGAACGACCTGCCGAACAGCCAGGTGAAAATCCTGGAAGACAAGCTCCTGGGCCTGCCCGGGGTCAGCGAGGTGCGCTTCGTGTCCCGCGACGCCGCTCTGGCGGCTTTGCGGCGGGATGATCCGGAACTGGTCGAATCCGTCACCTGGATGGGGGACAATCCCCTGCGTCCCGCTTTTGAGGTGCGTCCCGCTCCTTCCGCCTTGGCCCGTTTTGATGAATGGCTGGCGAGTGCCCGCAGCGTCGCGGACTGGGCGGATCTTCGTTATCGGGCGGGCCAGGTCCGCGCCATCCTACAGGTCCAGCTCTATGGTCATTTTTTGAGTCTCATCTTGAGTTCTCTGCTCTGCCTGGCCTGCGCGGCCTTGGCCGCGGCCCTCTGGTGGGCGCGCAGTCCCGGAATTTTTTGGTTGGCGGCGGCCGTGGGGCCGACGCACGGCGGCGCGACGGTCCTAACCACCCTTAGGAAATTCATCGGCGGTCATGTGCCGGCCGGAGTCGGGGCGGCGGTCGGATTGGTCCTGGCCTTAGCCGCGGCCTGGCCCGCGCGACAGTACCTGCCCTGGTGGGGGATGCCGACAGTCGGCTCTCAGTTCGTCGTATGGGCTGCGACCACTCTTGCCACCGGGATTTTTTCCTCACTATAGACGAAGTCATGGACCGCATCGGACTGGCGCGCTTTGGTCTGGCCGCGGTGTTGCTCTGGATTGTTCCGAGCGGCGCCGCCGGTCAGTTGGAAGAGAAGCATCGCGACCTCATCCGCATCCAGAAGGAGTACGAGAAGACGAAATCCGACCTGGAGGGATATCGCCGTCAGGAGGCGTTGCTCAACCGAGACCTGCATAAGCTGGAAAGCCACGATACCGACACCCGTCGCCGTATCGGAGCCATCCAGAGGAATATCCTCCGGGCCGAGCAGCGGCGCTTCGAGCTCAGATCCCATCTCGGCGCGCTGAACCTCGCTTCGGGATTCTGGACGACGGCGCGGGATCGCGAGTTGCGCGATTACGTTTTCGCCTTGGCCGCCCGTGAGGAGGCCTGGGGAGGCGCGGGCCTGTGGGCTGAGGCTTTCCGTCGTGCGGTGCTGCTGGATAAGGCCCGCGTCGTTTCCAGTATCCGGGGCTACCGTCACACGACCGAAGCTGCCGTCGAGGCGGTGCGGCATAAGGCGGTCGAGCTTCAGGACCGCAGCCGCCGGGCCGAGGCCGAGTCGGCGCAATTCCGGGAGGAGTACGGACGCAAGCAGGCGGCCGTGGCCGAGGCCCGGGGTCAGGTGGAGGCGGCTGAGAAGCACGCTCGGGAGTTGGAGGAGACCAAGTTGGCCCTGGCGCAGTTGCTTTCCCGCATCGGCGAGGCCAAGCGCTATGACCGGCAGGGTTCGACCCGGTTGGAGATATCCCGCAATTCTTTGCCCTGGCCGGTGGATGGGGTCGTGGCGCTGCCTTTCGGCCGGCAGCGCAATGCGGACCTCAATACCTGGGTCATCCGCCAGGGAGTCACGTTCAAGACGATCCTCGGGGCCGCCGTGGGCGCCGTCGGAGCCGGCTTGGTGATCTATGCCGGTCCCTTCCGGTCCTACGGCAAGGTGGTGATCGTCGACCATGGCGGAGGGTTCTTCAGCATCTACGGCGAACTGGGCGATATCCAGAAACCCAAGGGCGCGTCGGTCGCTGTCGGCGAGGCCGTGGGCACGGCCGGCGGGGGAGCAGGCCAGGGCGTGGTCTATCTGGAACTGCGCCGCGGGACCGAGGCTTTGGACCCGATGTCGTGGCTCAAAAAAAAGTCATAGGAGATCGTTTATTATGAGGATCACGCTGAATCTCGCTCTCATTGGACTATTGATGGGGGCAGTCGGAGTGCCGGTTCGGGGCGGCCCTCCCGGGTCCGCCGTTACGGTCGACCTTAAGAGAGTCTCTGCCGCAGCCCGCCCGGAGGGCGACGACAAGACCTACGAGCAACTCAACTTCCTCGTGGATGTGCTCAATTACGTCCAGGAGAACTACGTCGACCCGATCGACACCCAGAAGCTTGTCTACGGCGCGGCCGCGGGGATGGTCCGCGCGCTCGATCCCTTCTCCCAGTTCATGGAGCCCGAGGCGCATCGCGAGATCAAGGCGGAGACCGCAGGTGAGTTCGGCGGCATCGGCATCCGCATGATCTTGAAGGAAGACTGGCTCACCGTGCTCACTCCCCTGCCCGGCACCCCGGCTTACCGCGCGGGCCTTTTGCCCAACGACCGCATCATCGAGATCGACGGCGAGAGCGCCAAGGACCTTCAGGTGGCCGACGCTATGGAGAAATTGCGCGGCGCGCCGGGTTCCAAAGTCAAGATCACCGTCATGCGGTGGCCGGAGTCCGCGGCGGCCTCCGGCGCTGGAACGAAGATCAGTTCCGGGGCGGCAGTGGAGGCGCCTCCCGTGGAAGACGGGGCCGAAGATGAGTTCGTGCTGACCCGCGAGAACATTAAGATCGAGAGCGTCCAGCACCGTAAGCTCGAAGGTCAGGTCGGTTATGTGCGCATCGCTGAGTTTAGCGCCCGCACTACGGGGGATTTCCGCGACGCGATGCGCGCTCTATCGCAGGGTGGGCTCGCCGGTCTGGTCCTGGACTTGCGCTTCAATCCAGGGGGACTGCTGGCCTCGGCGGTGGATGTGGCCGCGAGCTTCCTGGGCGGCGAGAAGCTCATCGTCTACACTCAGGGCCGGCGGCCTGAGAGCCATCAGGAGTATCGCGCTTCAGCCCAGGCGCCTTACCAGGACCTGCCCCTGGTGGTCCTGGTCAATGAAGCCTCCGCCTCCGGTTCCGAGATCATTGCCGGCGCCCTGCAGGACCATCGCCGCGCCCTGCTCATGGGTGAGCGCACTTACGGCAAGGCGAGCGTGCAGTCCGTCATCCCTTTGCCCAACCACTGCGCCTTGCGTCTGACCATCGCGCGCTACTACACGCCCAACGGCCGTTCGATCCATCGCGACGAGAAGAAGAAGACGGGCGGCATCACGCCCGACATCGTAGTCCCGGTGCCGCACGACGTCGAGGATAAGATCTTCGCCCAGTGGGAGATGATCTACGAGCCGGGGAAGAAGCCCCGTTCCGCGGTCAAGAAGGATGAGACCGCGCGTGACGACGTCTTGGACCGCGCCGCGGCGCTCATCAGGGCGGGGAACGTGCTGGAGCGGCTGAAGGTCCAATCAAAATGAGGGTCCTGGGAATCGAGACCTCCTGCGATGAGACGGCCGCAGGCGTGGTGGAAGACGGCCGCATCCTCTCCAACGTCATCTCATCCCAGATACACCTCCACCGGCGCTTCCACGGCGTGGTGCCTGAGCTGGCCGCGCGCGCGCACCTGCAGCGCATCGCAGAGGTGGTCGAGACCGCTCTAAACGGGCGGAAGGTGGATGCCGTGGCTTTCGCCCGCGGTCCGGGGCTTATGGGGCCTCTCCTGGTCGGGAAGATGGCGGCTCTGGCCGCTTCCGCGACCTTGGGCTGCCCGGTCGTGGCGGTCAACCACCTCGAAGGGCACGTCTTCGCGGCCGAGCTTTGCGGGAAGATCCGCTTCCCGCTGGTCACGCTCATCGTTTCGGGAGGGCACACGGACCTCCTGCTGTGCCGAGGCCCGGGCCGCTATCGCGTCCTGGGCCGTACGCGCGACGACGCCGCGGGAGAGGCTTACGACAAGGTGGCGCGCATGCTTGGACTGGGCTACCCGGGCGGCCCCGCGATCGACCGGCTGGCGCGCCGAGGCGACCCGCAAGCCGTGGCTTTCGCCCGGCCGCTCTTGCCCGGGACCTGGGATTTTTCCTTCGCGGGCATCAAGACCGCGATGCTTTACCACCTGCGGGATCTCAAGCGCAAGCCCACGCGCCGAGAGGTGGCGGACTTGTGCGCGTCCTTTCAGGAAGCCGTGGTCGAGACCTTGGTGCGCAAGACATTGGCCGCGGTTGAGCGCTGCAAGGTGAAGGATGTTGTCGTGGGTGGGGGGGTCGCGGCCAACGGCCGCCTGCGCGAGGCTTTCCAGGAAGCGGCCCGGGGGCGCGGCGTGCGCGTGAGCATCCCGCCGCCGATCCTGTGCACGGATAACGGCGCCATGCTCGCCCAGGCCGCCAGCCACCGACTGCGCCTTGGCCGTGCGGGCCGGTCCTTGCGTTGCGACCCAGGCCTGGGGTTCGAGAATTGGGGCGCTTGAAAACCGGTTCCCTGGTTTTCTTGGGAGTGTTCGCGGTGTATGTCTACACCGTCTATCCGACCATTGCGCCCCGCGACAGTGCCGACCTCGCGGCCGCGGCCCTGACCGCCTCGCCCGCGCATCCTCCCGGCTATCCTCTCTACGCTTTGCTCGGTAAAGTCTGGCTCGACCTAATCCCCTGGGGCGACCCCGCTTACCGGCTCAATCTCATGTCTGCCGCGGCCGGGGCCGGCTGCGCTACGGCGGTATTCCTTCTATTAGCCAGATGCTGCGGGTTTTTGCCGGCTTTGGCTGCGGCTTCGGCATTGGCCTTCAGCGCCCCGCTGTGGAAGTTTAGCCTGCTTTGCGAGATGTACTCCCTGCAGGGGCTGTTCCTGGCGCTGCTGCTCCTGTTGGCTCCAGGTCCGGAGCAGAAAAAGGGCTTTCCTGGCCGACGCTGGGCCATGAGCGCCTTCCTTCTCGGCCTGGCCTTGGTCAATCACCAGGTTTTCGTCTTGGCTGTACCGGGGCTGGCCGTGCTGTGGTGGGGGGAACTCTCCGCCGAGCCAAGCCGGCGCGCTCTGTTGCGGGTTGGTCTTCCCCTCTTCCTGCTTGGTCTGGCGCCCTACGTCTTCCTATGGGTACGGCTCGGCGACCTTGGCCGCGCCTGGGCCGTGTTTACCCGGCGGGAGTACGGGACCTGGCAGCTCTCCGCGGGTCTTAGCCGGTCCCTGAGCCTGGACTTGGCCTTGAGACTCCTGGGATATTTCTTCGCCGAACTGTGGCGGCGCACTTCCCCTGTCGTCGTCGGCTTGGCCGTCATGGGTGTCGTAGAACTCTGGCGCCGCAGCCGCCGATGCGCGGTCGGCTTGCTCCTTATATTCCTCGGCTTCGGGCCGGTATTCTTCCTGGCGACGCGCTTCGACCTGAGCGGATGGGTGGCGCGCACCGTCATGGAGTCGGCTTTGGTCGCGCCTGTGGTCATGCTTTGTCTTTGTGCCGGTTTCGGTGTGGCGTGGGCGTATCGGCGCCATGAGCGTGTCGGGTTACTTCTGGCCGTGGGAGCGGTCGTCGGCTCGCTCTGGCAGAACGGCGACATGGCCTCCCACCGCGACGACTTCTCCGCCTATGACTACGCCAGGGACCTGCGCCGTTGTCTGCCACCCGGCAGCACGACCGTGGTCGGAGGCGACACCGCTCTCTACGCTTCGCGTTATCTCGATCTGGCTCATCCGGACGGGCAGGGCCGCAGGCTCATTGGCTTCCAGGATGCATCCCAAGGCGCGCGGCCGGGCTACGTCTTGGGGCTTTCGCTGCAGAACTTGGCGCGGATGGGCCTAGGCCCGGAGAGGCTCTCTCCGGCGGGGCTGGTCCAGGCCGTGGCCCCCTCCGGGAGCGGAGAACGCCTGTCTTTTGAAGACGGCGCGCCCTTGCGCGCCGCATGGGAATTTTCCGTCCTCAGGCAGGGCCATGCCCTGCGGCGGGAGGAGAGTTACGCGCGCGACATCCTCCTCAGCTATGCCTTCGCTCATTACCTCAGCGGCACTCTGCGGCAAGCCCGGCGCGATCCCGGTGGCCAGAGGGATTATGTGATGGCCGCCGCCTTGGACCCTGAGGATTATAAGATCGATTATAGGTGAGGGCGCAACAGGACCTAAGGCTTGGCAGCGGCCGGTGTCGAGGAGGCTTTTTCCAGCAGCAGCAGGTTGCGCAGGGCCTGGGGATGGAGGGGCTCCAGCTCCAGGCAATCCTTGAAGAGTGCCCGGGCGCGTTTGCGGTCGCCGAGCCGCAATTCCACGGCCCCCAGATTGTTCTCGAGATAGGCGAGCGACGTCTTGTCCGAGTTCCACTTGGCTATGCGGATCCCTTCCTCATAGACCTGGCGGGCCGCGAGCAGGCGGCCCGCCCGCTCATGGAACCATCCCAGAGACATGTAGGGCCCTGGCTTGCGGGGGAAGCGTCGGATGACGTCTTGCAGATCCCGGATCGCGTCCGCGGCGCGGCCGAGCTCGGCCAGGACGTAGGCCCGCATCTGGCAGGCGTTGACGTTGCGGTCCGAGCCTTGCACGGAGCGGTCGAGTTCGGCCAGCACTGCCGCGGCCTGGCGGCGGTCGCGCAGGTCATCGGCAAGATAGGCGAAGGTGAGTTGGTTGGGCTTGAGCAGGTGGTAAGCGTCGCGCCGGATGAGGGCGGCGTTGGCCGGCGTGCGCTTGAGGTAGACCAAAGCCGCGTCGTCCCAGAAGACCAGGGCCCACTGCGGCGAGGCGTCTAGGACCGCGGTCACGTAACCTGGGGAGTTGCCGATGACCGCGTAGTCGAAGCGCCACTGGGCGTCGAGCCGCGGCCAGACCTCGGGACGCGCCCAGTGCAGGGCTTGAGAGATGAATTCGGGGCCGTACTCCACGTTGCGCCCGTCCACGAAGACCTGCCGGCGCGGCCACGTCTTCCAGATGAGGTAGCCGCCCATGTTGTAGGAATGGAACATGCGGCCGGAAACGTCGTTCTCGTCCAGGTATCGGATGGCTCGGTCGGGCAGGTCTTCCAAGCCCACGCCGACATTTTCCAAATATGAGACGCGGTGGTGGATGAAGAGAGCCGACAAAGCGGCCATGAGCGCTACGGCGCCAAGGGCGGAGCGCCGTCCTGTGGGGACCGGCCGCAGGCGCTCGAGCAGGCGGGCGGCCAGGGGTGCTGCGGCCAGAACGGCCAAGGACATGTGGCGCACCTGGAGCCAGCCCAGAACGCTGAGGACCACGGCGGTCAAAGCGAGATGCGGCTCGGACTCCCAGGACCAGATCGCGGCCGCACCTCCCGCCGCGAGGCACGCGCCCTGCCAGCTCAGAAAAGAAGTCACTGGCTGCCATTCGTTGATCATCTCCTTGCCGGGGAAGAAGAGCGTCGCATAAGCGTGGGTGAAGATTTTTGCGCCGTGGGGGCTGATGAGCATGGCCGCCAGGCAAGCCCCCGTCAGAGCCAGCCATGCCCCGACGTTGTCCATGGGCCGGTCGTGCCGCCGCCGGATCAAGACGTCCGTCGCGGCCTTGAGTCCCACCAGCCCTGCGCCCAGGAGGGCGGCGCCTCCGTGCAGGTTGACCCATAGGACTTGCAGGCAGGGGAGCAGCCAAGCCAGGCGGTTGGGACGGCCGCGGCAGCGGTCCAGGATCGTGAGGAATATAGACATAAGCAGGTAATCGAATATCTGTGGACGGGTCACGAAGAAATCGCGAATGGTCAGCGCGGCCAAGGAGGTCAGGACGGCGGCCCAGAATCCGCCGCCCGCCAAGCGCAGGAGGAGCAGAAAAGTTGCGGCCAGCAGGCCTACCCGCAGCGCGGCCAAGCCGGCCGTACCGGCCCCGGCGTAGGTGAGATAGCAGACGATCTGGAAGAGCCATTCGAAGGTGGTCCAAGGCCGGCCGGCCAGGACGTAGGAGAAGGGATCTCGAGTCGGGATGGAATGGGTCTGGAAGATGAGCTCTCCTGTCTTGAGGTGCCACCAGGTGTCCGGATCGGCGGCCGAGGAATCCCCCAGCCACAGCATCTGGGCCAGGAGGGCGGCCGCGATGAGATAGGCCCAGGGAGAAATCGTCCAGGGCGACGCGGGCGGGCAGGCGGCACCGGCGGGGGAAGTCTTCTCGTCGCGGCCCATCAAGGGGCATGATATCATAATGCCTCGCAGGCGCCGCTGGCTGCTGCTTCACCGGCTGTTTAACAATTCCGACACCACTTCCCGGTCGGCTCTGCTAAACTGGTCCTCGCTGTGGAAAATGTCTCTGCGGACGATCTGCATAAGGAGATCAGTCGGCTCTGGGAGAAGGTCGGCGTGGCCTCCTTCACCCCGGTCGACCCTCTGCCGTCGCTCTCCTTGTCCGTGGCCACGGCCAACGATGTGGCTTGGGAGACGGTGTCCATGCTCAACAGCCGGTACCGCCGACAGGAAGCTCGCGCCAACGAGCTCCTGGAGGCCCGGGAGAAGGCGCTCTGCGCCTTGAAGGAGCGCCAAGTCCTCCTGGAGACGGAGCTGGGCTCCCTGCGCCAGAGGGCGCGCGCCGACGATGAGCTTGTGGTCGCCGAAGTCTTAGACATGGGCTCTCGCCTGGATGCCGCGCAGAAGGTCCTCACCGACGAGCGCGCCGCTCATGAGGCGGAGAGGCGTGAGCTCCAGGCTCTAGTCGACGCCGCACGCGAATCGTCCGAAGCCGTTAACGCGCGCTGGCGCGCTGAAGAGCGGCGCTGGGAGAAGAAGGAGCAGCAGTATCTGCTCGATCTGCAGGAGCTCCAGGCGCTGGCCGCTCGCCGCCAGGAGTCCGAAGACGAGCGCGTCCAGGCGATTGAAAAGATCTCGGAGGTGGAGGGACACTGCGAGGAGCTTTCCCGCATCTGGGAAGAGGAGCGTAGGCAGTGGCGCGAGCTTTGGGACCGGGAGCGCTCGGCCTGGGAGATTCAGCGCCTGGAGATCTCCGCCCGGGAGGAGAACCTGCGCAAGGAGCGCGAAGCCTGGCGCGCAGACATCTCGGCTAAGGACCAGGTCCAGGTCGAGTTCGCGGAGCAGCTCGCGCGCAACCTGCGCGACACTTCGGCCAATTCCGAGAAGCTGGCCGTGGTGATGGGCCGCATCGCCGAACTGGAGCACAAGCCGTCGGTCCGGTTTGGCGCTGGTGCGTTATCGCGCGGTTTGGCGCGCGTTCATAATTTTTTAACATCCTGGTAATACTCCGGCAACAGATTTAGGCTATTTTGACAGCGCCAAGGTGATGCAATCTATGAATCAACATCGGCTCAGCATTCGGGCGGCGCGCCAGGGTGCGCCTTACTCGGAGGGCGGACGTTCTCCCCTCCTGAAGAGGGCGGCGCAGGCGTTCTCCGGGGCCGCCCTCTTGTGTCTGCTCCTGTCCTCCCGGCTCTGCGCGCAGGGCCAAGTCCAGCTTTTCATCGACCAGTCATTCGTGGTCAAGGACAGCGGAAATTATTGCTATTACAATGCGGCGTATAAGCATTTTTACTGCATGGACAAGTCGAACAACTGCGCGACGGCCGGAACCGGCTACTGTCAGGACATCAACGACCTTTCCGGGTCGGGGTTGGAGCCGCAGAACGGCAACATCTCCAACGACCCCCACATCGAGTTCGACCAAGCGCGTTTGATCAACAGCGAGTGCATACCGAGCCGGTCTCCCGCAGGCGACGACCCGGCCGGAAATAATATCTGCAACGCCGACATATTCCTCTGCGCCGGCCTCGGCTACAACAACCCGGGCTCGGACGACGTGGCTTTGGATATGGTGGAATTCGAGATCTTCAAGTTCCAGAACGGGTCCAATCCCCTGGACGCGGGCTCCACCCCGCCGCTGCGCACGTTCTTCATCGATTCTCCCGGCATCCTTCCCCATAACAGCAACTCTACCGGCGGCGACCTTCCCCCCTACTGTGTGCTTTGGGACGGCGCCTACCCCATCCAGGGCGAGCTGGGCAAGACCAACGGTCAGTATGGGTTCCGTGTCACTGCTCAGACCAACCAGACCGGTTCCAGCGGCAACATCACAATCACGGCCCAGCGCGCCTTCCCGGCGGGCGCCACTCGGGATGTCAATGGGTATTTCGTCGACCAGAAGCCGATCAGCATGGACGTCACCAATGTGCATGTGGTGGGCTCTTCTCCCACAGTGGTAGGCAGTGCCGGGGTCTACGCCGAGCCCTACAATCTCCAGTATCGGCTCTCCAAAGACGCTTCGATGTACATCACCATCACCGACCCGGCCAGCAATCAAGTGCTGCGCACCGTTCTGCCGGGCCTGCCGCGCGCGGGCGAGGGCACGCCCAACGGCACCTTGCTCAACGGAGATTCCTGGAACGGGCGCGCGGACAACGGGGACCTTCTTCCTGGCGGCGTGTTCCTGGCGACCTTGCAGGCCTTCGCTCAAGATCAGTACGGGGGAGACCTTGCCTTCCCGACCACGCGGCAGATCGGCATAGACCCCTTGCAGATCACGGACCTCGGGGTCCGGTCTCTGGCCGGTGGAGCGACGTCTTTGGCGACGTTGAGCTACACCCTCACCGAGCCCGCGACGGTGTATATAGATATCTATCCTCCCAATACCCAGTTCTGCGGCGATATCAATCAGGTCACCGACACTGTCAATGCCGACGTGACGGCGCCCATCATAGCCGCCGGCGGCTACATGACGGTGTATGGGCCGAAGGATTTCAAGCCTTATGTGGGCCCCTGCAGCGGCCCGAGTTTGACCCCGGCTCCCCTGGTGCGCCATATAGAGGAGATCAAGATCGGCCGCAGTCCGGCGTTGAGTGTTTGGGACGGCCTGGACATGAACAATAACGCCGTTTGCACGGACGGAAGCTATGTCTTCGTGATCTATGCCGCTTTGCCCTCGCAGAACGGGTCTCCCTTCAACGGCAACCCGCAGGACCGCCGCATCTGGACATCCCGGGCTCAGACCGGCTTCATCACGGTCGCGCGGGGCGATGTGGGCCTCAGCCAGGTGGCTCCCAGTCCAACAGTGATCGGGTCGAGCCCTGCTATCAGCGGCCTCAATCCTTTTGCATTCCGTTATTCGCTCGGCCGAGATGCCATCACGAGCATGAAAATCTACGACAATACCGGCACCAATCTGGTCAGGACCTTGATCAACAACGTGGTGCGGCCCGGTTTGTTCGCCAACACGGAGGTGTGGAACGACGCGGTCGACAACCACGGCCTTTGGGTCAGTACGGGCATGTACATCGTCCAGTTGACCGCCGCGGACCCCATGTGCCCCATGAAGGTCTCGACAGTGACGGCGTCGTTCCCGGTGAACTTGTTCCGCATCACGGACGTGGTGGTCTCGCCGCTCATGTCCGGGGCCTTGGATACGGTCTCGCTCAATTACCAACTCTCCCAGCCCATGAGCATCGTCTGGAATATTTATCAGCCGGGCACGGTCATCCTCAATAGCACCTCAACTTGGCCACCCTGCGGTCTGCTCATGAGCGCCTGCCCCAATATCGTCAACTCAGGCACGCCGGTTGTGCCTATCATTAGTTTCCACGGGACGCGGCCCGGCCGCATGCGCATCACCGAATATTGGGACGGCCGGGACGCCAGCGGACTGCTGGTCCCTGACGGAAACTATGTTTTCACTCTGGCCGCGCAGTCTTCCACGACTCCCCAGTACTACGCCGCGGACCAGATCTTCGGGAGCGCGGTCGTGGCCCGGGGTTCGATCATATTCAGTACATTCACCGTTACGCCGTTCATGCCGCCGTTTTATAATTCCAGCGCCACCATCACGCTGGACCCCTTCGCCATCAACTACGCCCTCACCCGCCAGTCCTCGGTCACCATCCAGATACTCAACAGCAACGTCCCCAATCAGGTCGTGCGCACGCTGTTCGCGGGGGCCGTGCGCGACGGCGGCGTGCTGCTGGAGGACCTTTGGGACGGCCGGGACGATAAGGGCAATTTCCCGCCGTCCGGCTTCTATCTGGTGCGTGCCGTGGCCCAGGATATGGCCTCACAGCTCTCCTCGCCCTCCACGGCGCAGTGGACCATTGCTTACGACCCGTTGCGCATCTACGACGTGGCCATCGCACCGTTGATTAACGGGTCGGAGGGGGCGCGCATCCTTTATCAGGTCTCCGAGACCATGAAAGTGGCGGTCAAGATATACCGTCCGGGGACTGTCTTCGACGGCAACGGAAACCCGTCGCCGCCCGAGGCCGTGTCCTTGGTCAAGCGCATCGTGGGCGTGCGGCCGGCGCGCACGCAGATCACCGAGACCTGGGACGGCACCGATATGCGCCTGGGCGTGAACCCCGACGGGAACTATAAGTTCAGCATCGTGGCTTCCACGGATATGAGCGCCATCGACAATATCACGGGCAATGTACTCAGTCCGACGGAGTTGGCCGAGGACCGCCCCCTTGATGAGGTCGCCGTGGTGCGTAACCAGTCGGAGAACCCTAAAGGGGACTTCGAGCACTCATCCTATGTCTATCCCAATCCCGTGGATGGTGACAGCGCGCATTTCGTCATCTTTACGCCGTTTCAGGCCGACGTCAAGATGCGGATTTACACCATGAGCGGCGAGCTGGTCCTGGATAAGGATTTTGGGGAGCAGCAGGCTAATAATTACGTCAATGGGGGCTCTTCGGCGGGGGGCGTCCCCTGCTTCACCTGGACCCGATCTAATAGTGCCGGTCGCCGGGTCGCGCGCGGGGTGTACTATGCGGTCATCCGGGTTGAAGCCACGGACGGCAGCCGGAACACCATGCAGACGGTGAAGAAATTCCTAGTGCGATGAAACTCGGGAGAATGGCCCTACTCGCATGCGCCTGGCTGCTCAGCGGCCCGGCGGCGGCTTGGGCCGTGTCCGACCAAGCCGGCACCGGCGGCGCCCAGTTCATGAAGCTCCAGCAGGGCTCGGCGCGGGCCCAGGCTCTGGGCCAGGCCTACGTGGCTTTGGCCGAGGGTGCCGATGCCTTGACCTGGAACCCCGCCGGCTTGGCTCTGACTCAGCAGAAAGAGGTGGTCTATTCCTATCTGCGCTACGTCCAGGACACTGACTCGCCCCTTTACTTGGGCTACGCCCATCCCCTTGGCCGCACGGTCTGGGGCGCCAATATCGCTTATTTGAGCGTCTCGGGATTCGACGTGCGCGACGCTAAAGGCATACCCCAGACCGGTGAGAACGTCAATGTGCGCGACGGCTTCGGCTCCATCGGCATGGCGCGCTCGTTCTGGTATGAGAAGTTGTTCCTGGGCGGCACGCTGCGCGTGGTCCATGAGGACATCGCCAGTTCCGTTCACGACACGGTCGTCGGTGATCTCGGCGTCCTGCTCAAGCCCAACAGCGTGTTGACCTTGGGATTCGCGATGCAGAATTTTGGGACTAATAAGGAAAACGTGCCGTCCACCACCCGGGGCGGCGCGGCGTTGCGGTTAGGAGACTTCTTCAACATCGGGCTCGAACTCAACCAGGCGGCCGATTCGGGATCCCATTTCGGAGTGGGCGGGGAGTTCCTGCTCCCGGAGCAGTATCTCGACGTCGGCCAGGTCACGTTCCGGGCGGGATACTACAACGCGGACAGCCTGGGGCAGAGTTTCGACGGAATGCTTAAGAGCCTGCGCCTGGATCGGGCCGCCGGCATTTCGTTCGGTTTCGGGTTGTTCACCTCGCGGGCCTTCGGGTACGGCATCGCTTTGGACTATGCTTACGTTCCTTATGGCGCTCTCGGCACCGTGGACCAATTCTCGTTCAAGGTGAAATTTTAATATTATTAATAAATCGGTTATTGACAAGGAAAAGCATGGCTGGTACACTCAATGACGAAGATGGCCCTCAAGGCAATGAGTCGGATGGCTCGGCCGGGACAGGCTGCGGTCGAATACATCCTGACCACAATGGTCTTGGTGACTTGTTTTGCGGCCATGTACGGGTTCATCCAGGGGCAGTTGAAGCTGTTGTTCATCCTGGCCGGTAAGAAGATCCTGATGACATATTATTGATCGTGCAAGGAGAGCGAAACGATGAGGAAGCTGAAAGCGACGCGCGTATGGCTTAAGAGCCGCAAGGGGCAGAACACCGTCGAGTACCTGCTGATGCTCACCGTGGTCGTCGGCGTCGTGCTGGTGGCCGGGGTGGCGCTCAAGCGGTTCATGCCGGGCCTTTTCAGTCAGATCCAGACCATGATCTCCGGCGCCGCCGGTTCGTTGGGTTCGAGCAGTAATTAAGAGCTCCCAGGCTGCATCCGTCGTCGTCGGGCGCAGGGACGCGGACCCGCGAGGGCCGCGGGGAGGGATCGTGTCGACGAAGGGATTGGAAGCGGGACCGTGGGCGGTAGCCCACGGTGCTGGGTGCCGTAAGGAGATGCGTCGGCACCCAGCGCAGGTGCTCGTGGAGATGCTCCTTGTCCTGCCCGTTTTTCTGACCATCGTCTTTACGATCATGGAGATGGGCTATATGTCGTTTCAGATGATCCTGCTCAATCACGCCACCTATGAAGTGGCTCGTATCGGGGCGATGACTCAAGTGACTTCATTGGGCACGGTGATGTCTGACTGCGGCCGCTTGGTGCCTCTGATGAAACGGATTCTGCAGTCCGCGAGCGTCTCCTGCAGCGTGGACTATCACTCCTTCCAGGACACGCAGGCACAGATCACCAACGCGGACCTCGTGGTGACGGGGAGCAACCCGATCAAGTTTGTCTTCCCGTTGAGCAGCATCTTGATGTCGTCGAAGCCTCTTTGCCCGAAGGGGCCGGGCGGGGGCTCGTGCACGATATGGGCGACGGTGCGTATGCCCATCGAACGACCGCTGGCCTACTAACTATGGAAAAGAAAGGGATATTGGTGCCGATGGTTCTAGCCATGGGGGCCGCCATCTTCTACCTGATGGTGCTCACCAGTAAGGAGCGGGCGCTCTCCTCGGCCTATGAGACCGGCCAGGTCCTGCAAGCCCGCGTGGACATCCCTGAGCGCACCGTGCTCAAGGAAGAGATGGTCGAGCCGATGCAGATCCCACGCAAGTTTATGGAGCAGGACGCTTTCGAGGTCAAGACTCCGGCTGATATTAAGCTCATCGCCAACCTGGTGACCAGGGTGCGCGTTCCCAAGGGGAACCAGATCACCCAGTCGGCGTTGATCTCGCTGTCTCCCGAGGCCGGCCTGAGCGTCAAAATCCCGCCGGGCTATCGCGGCGCCATTCTCGGGATCGAGAACGAGCTCAAAGCCCTCATCAAGCCGGGCGACCGCGTGGACGTCCTGGTGACCTTCGAGGCCGTGATGGCGGACGGCCGTAAGGAGCGGGTGACGGCAACCATCCTGCAGAACGTCCTGGTCATCGCGGTAGGGACGAACCTCGGCCAGGGGATGAACGCAAAGCAGGCCAAGGTCTCGACGGATAAAGAGGACAAGACCGCGGCCTTCTCGGAGAAAGCCATGATCGCGCTCGCGCTCAATCCCAACGAGGCGCAGTACCTGTCTTTGGCCATGAAGCAGGGCGACACGACCGTGGTTCTGCGGGGGTTGGGTGACGTGGAGATGCATCCGATGGAGATGGCGAGTTTCCGCAAGCTGTTCAAGTAAGGCGCGCGTAAGGATGAAGCTGTCGCGCGGTCCCTGCCCTCTTCGATAAGGGCAGGGGCCGGACTAGGCGTAGAGGCGTCTTGAGCTGCAACGGTACAACATCATGCTGAGACAACTGGCAGTGCGGTTCTTCTCCAGGAAGTGCGTCGTCGGTCATGTGCTGGTGTTGGCTCTGCTCACCGGCGGCGCGCGGCTTTGGGCTCAGCCCGAGGATTCCCTCGTGGCGGTCTCGGCGGATATCGTGGAGCTGTCCGGCTCCAAGGAAGTCGACATGGGGTTCTCATGGGGGCCTTTCCAAGGGGGCATCACTTTCGCGGAGAAAGAGATCCCCGGCATCTACAAACTGGGAGACTTTGCCCGGCAGACCGCCTTGCAGGCCACGTTGAAGATGCTGGAGACTGAAGGCAAAGCGCAGATGCTTTCCAATCCTAAGGTCATCGTGCAGGCCAATTCGCAGGCCAATTTCGTGGTGGGAGGCGAGCAGCCTTATCCCGTGACCGGGGCCACGGGCAGCGTGGGTGTGGAGCTCAAGAAGTACGGACTCATCCTTAATGTCATGCCGGTCATCAACCCGAATAAGAAGGACACCATCCGCGCTGAGATGCAACTTGAGGTCTCCAATCCGGATTACTCCAAGATCGTGCACGTGGGCGGAACCGACGTGCCGTCCTTCGTCACTCGTCAGCTCCAGACCTCGGTCGAGATCAAGAGCGGCGAGACGCTGGTCTTGGGGGGGCTTAAATCGAGCACCAAGAACGTGACCAAGACGCGCGTCCCCTACATAGGCCGGATTCCGATTCTAGGACTGCTCTTCACCAGTTCGAGCATTGTGGAGACGCAGTCCTCGCTGTTCCTGTTTATCACCATGGAGATCGTCAAGTAGGGGAGCGCCATCATGGCAGAAGTCACGCCCGAGACGGAGACCGGGAGGCTCGCTAAGGAGCCGAGTCGGGTGCTCGTGTTCACCGGCCCCAAGGAAGGGGTCGGCAAGAGCACTTTGTGCCTCAACCTGGCCTTGGCTTGGGCCGGCAGCCAGAACCGGAAGGTCATCATCGTCCACATGGATCCCCTCTGCCGCAATGATATATCCTTCCTGCTCGGGGTCAATCCTCCGACTTTGGCCAGCATGGCGCAGCTCGTCGGAGACAACCCCACCGGCCTTGGCAAGCTGCTCAGGGGCCGCATCCCAATGACTCAGTGGGGGGTCGGCCTGCTGCCCCTGGCCGCCAAGCGCTCCGAGATCCTGGGCCTTTCTCCGCAGCTGGTGGTGAAGATATTGGGCTCGTTGGCCGAGGCCTACGACCTATTCCTTGATGTGGACCCGTTTTTTCCGATGCAGATATTCACCTTCGATTTAGCCGACCTCATTTTCTGGACCTGCATGCCTCAGCGCGCTCATTTTGAGGCCACCTATAATATGTTCCAGGAGATCAAGGCCCTGCACTTCCCCTTGGAAAAGTTTGAGGTCGTTGTCAACGCGGCGAATCTCCCCGGGGCGCTGGCGCCTAAGGAGGTCGACCGATTCTTTAATGCCATGCAGAAGAAGGTCCTGGCCTACATGCCTTGGGAGGACCTTCTGCCTGAGTATGCCAACACCCAGAAGATCCTCATAGTCGAGAATATGCAGAGCGAGTGGGTCAAGGCGCTGCGCTTTGTCTTGGGCCGGACCATGGAGATCAAGCCCACCCAAAAATCTTGGGAGAGCTACATGGCGGCCGAGGAGTTCAGCGAGGGCTCCGACTTCCTCTGGAAGCCTCAGGGCGGCGGCCCCGTCCCGAAGGCTGCGGCGGCGCCGGCCAAGTTCGCGGCGGCGACGTCCGCTCCGGCGATCCCGGAGTTCTGGGACGAACTTAAGACCAAGATGCACAAGCAGGTCGTCTCCGCCATGGAAACTGAGCGCATCCGCATCTCCGACGACGCGGGGCAGAACGATGAGAATCGCAAGAAGGTCTCATCGATCATCGAGAACCTCCTGCAACGGGAGGCCAACCTGCCGCTCTCCCGAGCGCAGCGCGAACAGTTCGTCGGCGAGCTGGTCGATGAGATCCTGGGCCTGGGGCCTCTGCAGGCCCTCATGCGCGACCCGACCGTCAACGAGATCATGGTCAATTCCTACGATCATATCTACATCGAGCGGGCCGGCAAACTGGTGCTCCTGCCCAATCGTTTCCGCAGCGACGAGCAGGTCATCCAGGTCATCAAGCGCATCGTGGCCCCTATCGGCCGGCGCATCGACGAGTCGGTGCCCCTGGTGGATGCGCGCCTCAAGGACGGCTCGCGCGTCAACGCCATCATCGCGCCCCTGGCGGTCTCCGGGCCCAGCTTGACCATCCGGCGCTTTTCGGCAAAGCCCTTCACTTATAAGCAGATCATCGGCTTCGGCTCGGTCTCTCCGGACATGATCGAGTTCCTCAAGAGCTGTGTGTTGCTGCGCAAGAATATCATCATCTCGGGCGGCACCGGCACCGGCAAGACCACGTTTCTCAACATGCTCTCCAACTTCATCCCGGAGGACGAGCGCATCGTGACGGTAGAGGACACGGCCGAGCTCAAGCTCATGCAGGAGCACTGGGTGAGGCTGGAGAGTCGTCCTCCCAACATCGAGGGCAAGGGCGAGATCACCATCCGTGATCTGGTCAAAAACTGCCTGCGCATGCGCCCCGACCGCATCGTGGTCGGGGAGTGCCGCGGCGCCGAGGCCTTGGATATGCTGCAGGCCATGAACACCGGCCATGAAGGGTCCTTGGCCACCATCCATGCCAACACTCCCTCCGACGCCATCTCGCGCCTTTCCGCCATGTGCCTCTTCGCGGGCACGGAACTGCCCATGAGCGTGTTGATCGACATGATCGCCAGCGCCGTCCACCTGATCGTCCAGATCTCGCGTTTTGCGGACGGCAAGCGCCGCGTCACCTACATCTCGGAGATCACGGGCAAGGATGGGGTCCAGGTCAAGATCCGCGACATTTTCCGTTTCCGCCAGGTGTCCGTCGACGAACAAGGCCGCAGTGTCGGCTTCTACTCGGCCCAGGACTACATCCCGAGCTTCCAGGATGAGTTCAAGCTCAAGGGCCTCGTGGTCCCGCGCGAGTTGTATGAGAGCGAGGAGCATAAGAAGAAGAAGGGTTCCGGGGGCTCGCCAATGCCCCCGGCGGCGGCGCCGAAATGAGAGCCTGGTTCTGCATCATCCTGTGGTTGCAAGCCGCGCCCGCGGGCGCGCAAATCTTCTCGTCCGCGGAGGTCAAGTTCCTGGTGGACAAGACCGAGGGGGCCGAGGCCAAGAGCCAGATCATCTACCACTACTTCAAGAAGGATCGGGACCCGGGGCTGGCGGTGCCCTCCTGGATCGACTCGACCTTGGACGCCATGCTTAAGCGGCCGGTTTGGCAGGACCCGGAGGAAGGGGTCATCAACGAGGCTCAGCTCTGGCAGGCTCCGATCTCGGTGCTCTACGAGTTCTTCGAGCTCACCAGAAAGACCTTTCTGCCTTCCGACGGAGGCCAGCTGGTCCAGCCCGGAGCGCTGGTGCGAGACTACGCCGACAACCGCATCCGGTTCCAGATGTGTTTAGACCGTCTCTACCGCGCGCATCTGGGCAGTTCTTTGGGAGGTCGCGGCCGGGCGGTGATGGCGGATTTCGATCTTATCCTCAAGGAGATGGACAGCGTCATCGACGCGTTGACTTCGGCGGATGCCGAGCGCTATAGGGAAGCGGTCTTGGCCGTCGGGGCCTTGACCGACAATGCATTTCGCGTCATGAACCGCATGCCGCGGGGCTACGCGCCGCCCGAGCCCCCGGGGGACCGCAAGACCGCTATGGCGCTGGCCATGCTCTTCAAGTTGGCCGGCATCGCTATGTTCTTTGCGGCCTTCTGGTTCGTGGGCGCGCTCAACGAGGCGCGTATCGCCAAGTACGTCGAGGATTATAAGGTCAAGGCCAAGCAGTGGGCGCATGACTACGAGCGCCAGTTCATCACCATCAAAGTTAATTATCTTGTGGGCGGGCCGGCCGTCATAGGCGTTCTCATCGGCCTGCTGACCTTCGACCCTTTTGGTTTCCTGATCTTTACGGGTTTCGGCATCTACGCGGGGCTGATCCTGCCCGGCTGGCTGCTGCGCAACATACGCTGGCGGCGGGGCATGAAATGCGAGGCTCAGCTCATGGACGCCATGATCCTGATGTCCAACGGCCTCAAATCCGGCATCGACCTCGTTCAATGCCTCGAATTGGTGCATCGGGATCTGCAGCCGCCTATCTCCGAGGAATTCGGGCTCTGCATCAAGAATTACCAGCTGGGGACCAGCCTGGAGCGCTCTTTGGAGGGCGTCGAGGAGCGCGTGCAGAGCCGGCTCCTCTCCTATATGATCAAGGCCGTGGTCATCCAGCGCCAAGTCGGGGGCAACTTGACCAAGATCTTCGATCGCATCGTGGAGAATATCCGCGAGGAGACCAAGCTCATCGAGAAGACCGCGGCCATGACCGCGCAGCAGCGCATCCAGGCTATCGTGGTGGGGGTCATGCCCTGGGTCATGTTCTTCATCATGTTCGCTTTTCAGCCGGGCCCCATGAAGGAGTTCTACTTCACGCCGCTGGGCGTCTGCGTGCTGATGTTCTGCACGATATGGATCGCCATCGGCATGAAGATCGTCAATAAACTGGGAGATGTGCAGGTATGAGCGACACGCTGCTCAGCGGCCAGTTCGTGCATTACCTGCTTCTGGTGGTGGGGGTCCTGGGGTCGGTGGCCGCCTACACGTCCATCCATCGCCTGCTGGCTCCTCCGCCCGAGATGGAACAGTCCGACTTGGCACGGCTGGCCAAGAAGGACCTGGGCATGAGCTCGGCCTTCTCGAGCCTCAACCCGCAAGGCGGCCTGATCGACCGCATAGACCTCTTCCTGCTCAAGATATTCCACCTCGACGTGAGGCTCGAGGAGCTGCACATGCTGATGGGACGGCCCAACAAGCCATCCCCCCTGGACATGCTGCACCTCAAGGAGATGCTGGCCGCCGGGCTGGTCGGCTTCATCTACTTCATGACCGGCTCGCCTGTGCTGGGGGTCTTCGGGGTCATCGGCTTCTTCATCCCCGATTCGCTGTTCAACGGGCGGATACGGGCCCGGCAGACCGAACTCATGCGCAATTTCCCGACTTTCGTGGACCTGACCGCGCTCACCATCGAGGCCGGCCTGGACTACATGACCGCCATCGACCGCATCCTCAAGAACGCCAAGACCAAGACCGAGCTCGAAGTCGAGCTGGGCAAGATGATCAACGAGATCTCTCTGGGCTACTCCCGCCGCGACGCCTTGAAAAGGCTGGCCACGCGCACGGGCATCCAGGAGATCCGTTCCTTCGTCGGACTCATCATCCAATCCGACGAACTGGGCACGAGCCTGGTGGAGCTTTTGCGCAACTACGCCACGGACATGCGTTTTCGTCGACTCAGCAAGGCCGAGAAGCTCGCGGCTCAGGCCGCCACCAAGATGCTCATCCCGCTGTTCATCTTCATCTTCCCCACGGTATTCATCATGATGCTGGCGCCGATGATGAAGTCGCTCATCACGGGGGGTCTTGGATTCTAATGAGTGCGCATATCCTGATGGGGCTGTGGCTCGCCTGCGCTGCAGGCGCAGGTGCCGCTTGGGGGCAGGACCTCTCCAAGGCCAAGGACGCCGACGGGCTATTCCTGGATATGGCCAAACTTAATCTGGGGACCATCACCTCGGAGGAGGATAAGAAGAAGTACATCTATACCATCCAGTTGGAGAAGGCGCGCCTGATGCGCAAGACCCTGAACGGGGTCTACGACAATGCCTTCGACCTTTACAAGAAGGGCGACTTCAGCGGCGCGCGGGACCTCACTTCCAAGATCCTAGCCATCGACCCGGCCTATGAGGACGCCGGGATCCTGCAGCGTGCCACCATCGAGCTCAACGGTTCCCTCAAGCCGTACGCTTCGGAAGCTAAGCTCATCGAGGATCGCTTCGAGGAGGGGATGGCGCTCTACCGCCAGGGGCGCTTGGTGGAGGCGACTGGGCGCTGGGAGGAGGCGGTCAAACTCTCGCCCAGCAACCTCAAGGCCCGTTGGTGGCTCAAGAAAGCCCGCGGCGAGATGGCGGACGACCATTTCCGGCGTGGGCAGAAGGCCTATCGGCAGCATCGTCTGCGTGAGTGCCTGGACCAGTGGTATGCGGCCCTGGTCCTAAACCCCAGGTATCCTCGTCTAGTCCCGGCGATAGCCAAGGTCGAGGCCGAGGCCCGGGAGGCCGACGCCAATGAAAAGCTTCAGACCGCGCTCAATCTTTACGGCCAGGGTCTTATCGACGAGTCCATCAAGATGCTCGACGAGGTTCTTGCGCTGGGGCCGGGTAACGTCAAAGCGCAGAAGCTGCAGGCCGAGATCCGCTCGGAGATGGCCAGTCAGCACGTGGCGTCGGGCCGCAAGCTCTACGAGTCGCGCAAGTACGACGAGGCTCAGTCGGAATGGAAGAAAGCCGTCGCCTACGGTTACGACACGCGCGCCGCCGACCAGCTCATCGCTCGAGCCAAGGAGCAGGTCCGCCGCGAGGATGCCGTCCGCAGACGAGCCTCGGAGATCGCCAAGCAGAAGGCCGAGGAGGAAAAGTCCCGGGCCGCCGAGCTGGCCAAGGCGGCAGCCGAGAAGAATGCTAAGGAGGAGGCCGACAGGAAGGCGGCGCTCGCCGCCGCGATAAGCACCTCCACGGCCAAGACCGACGCCGGCATCACGTCTGCGAATTCCGGCGCCAGCGAGGACAATAAACGGCAATCCCAGCAGTATTATCTCTCCGGGATCATCTACTACGACAAAGGGGACTACGAAAAGGCGCGCAATGAGTGGACGCATGCCCTTCAGCTCGACCCGGCTAATCCCGACGCCAAGGCCGGCTTGGAACGCATCAATAACCTCTACGGTAACCCCCAGTGAGGCCGGCTTTTTGATATCCTCTGTGCGCTCATGAGACTATCATCGAAGTGGTTCATGTGGTTCACGATGATCGGGATCTACGTCATGGTCCTGGGCGGTATCTTCTACTACAATCTCTTCAAGTGGACCTTTGACGAGAGGCTCAAGCAGGAGGCCATCGACATGGTGCGCCTCTACGCGCCCACCATGATCACCGGCCTGGCCCGCAGCCAGAGCGCCCTGTCCATGGATGAGCACGACGTGGTCGTGCGTTTCGCCAAGGACGACCGTGTGGCGTCGCTTCTCTACCTCAATAAGTACGGTGAGGTACGCTGGTTCCGGGATCCCAGCAAGATCACCTACACCTTCGAGCAGTTCGTCAAGGAGGTGTCCTTGCCCACCGATGCCATCGAGCAGGCCTCTCTGGCCAAGTCTCCGGTGGTGCGCGCCGTGCCCGGCATGCCGCTCTATGATATCGCCATCCCCCTGGCGTTACGGGGCGAGGTCATGGGTATACTCGACCTGCAGATCAGCCGCGAGGGAGTAGTCAAGGTCATTAACAAGGCGATGAGCAAATACGCGGTCGGCGCGGTGGGGGTGCTCTTCCTTCTCGGCATCCCGCTTTATTTCTTCCTCCACCATTTTGTCCTCAATCCTCTACTGTCGCTGCGCGACGCCATCGAGGTCATCTCATTCAAGAATCTGGAGCTCAAGTATCCGCCGCGGCACGACGAGATCGGGGAACTGGCCAACGTTATCAATATCTTCCTCTCCAAGGTCAAGGCCGAGGTGGCCAACACCATGGTCAAGGAGAAGCAGCGGGGCGTGGCCGAGGCTCGCTGGTGGCAGTCCATCCTCAGCGCCGTCGTGGCCAAGAACCATAAGGCTATCGTCGTCGACGAGGACAACTCGGTCTTGTTCACGAATTTCCCCGTGACCGCCACGGCCGCCGTGGACGGTAAGATGCATCTTCTCGATGTCATCGACAGCCAGCAGCAGGACGTGCTGCGCCTGGTTGGTGTGGCCTTGGACCGGCCCAACCAGCTCGTCGAGGCGGATACCATGTTCCGCGCCGAGCCCTGTCATGTCCGGGCCGTGCATCTTGAGGAGGAGGGTGAACTGCGCCGGACCCTGATTCTCTTCGAGCCCAAGGGCGGCGCCGGCATGCGGGCGTTTTCCTGAGGCCGTTTCCTATCCACTCAAATGAAATCCGCTTGTATTTTCCTATTGGTATTGTTAATCTTTCCTAACGTGAGATATTTTAGGAGATCGAAATGATCCAGCAAGTGAAGCGCGTCGATCCATATTGGCACACCCACCCGATGATCCCGACCGGGGTCGCGATCGGAGCTATCCTCGCCCTTATCGGCTACCTTAGGGCCACGCCCGTCTTGGCCGTGGCGGGGGGCGTCGTGGTCGCCCTGGCGATACTCTGCGCGGCCCGGCCGGTCTTGTCCGCGGTCTTGGGGACTATGGGCTTGGCCGGGGGACTGCTCAGCTTCGTCGTCGTGCCCAACCTCAGCGCGGCCGGCTGGTCCGTGTCTCTTAAGCTCGTGGCTACGCTGATGTTCGCGGCATTCTACATGGTCCTCATGGACGCGCTCATCCTGGTCTTGGCGGTGCTCTACAACCTCTTCTCGGACACTTTCGGACTGAGCGCCGTGCGTCTGGAACTGGAGGCGGCCGAAGAACCGGTCGCGCAATGACAGAGCGATGAGGGTAAACGTCGTCTACGCGTCGCGTGAGCCCAACCGGGCCGCGGTTATCCTGGAGGCGATCGCCGCCAGCGGCCTGTCGGTGACTATCGCCCAGAAGTCCAAGGAACTCCTGGGACTTTTGGCTAACCGCAGCTGCGAACTCCTGCTCATTGGCCAGCGTCTGGTCGATGAGGACGGCGTGGCCATGGTCAAGACCCTGCGCTCCAGGGGGCCGACGAAGCAGCTTCCTATCATCGCCTTGGTGGAGCACGCCGACGCTCCCGCAGCCGCGCCGACGGCGGTGGTCCGGTCAGCCTACGCTAGTTATTTCACCAAGTCTCAGCCCTCTCCGGCCATCGTCCCGCCGGGCAGCCGGGGGACCTCCCTGCGTCTGGAGTTCTTCCAGGCCGGGGCTGACGAGTGCCTCTCCCAGAACTGGGACGCGGCGGAGTGCGTGGCGCGCATCAAGGCCGTGCTGCGGCGCACTCAAGTCAACGCCTCGGAAGAGATCATCAAGATGGGCCCAATCGAACTCAACTTGACGAGCTATACCCTGCACGTCTCGGGCAAGCGCGTGCCCCTTACTTCCAAGGAGCTCGACTTGCTTTATGTCTTTTTGAGCTCGTCGAACAGGGTGCTCTCGCGTCCTTATCTTATCGAGCGTGTCTGGGGCTATAATTATTTCGGTTCGCCGCGCACGGTGGACGTTCATGTCCGCCGGCTGCGCGAGAAGTTGGGGACGGCTGCGCGTTTCATCACTACCATCCCGTGCGTCGGCTATAAGTTGGTTCCGCCGGGCTCGGAATTGCGGAGGTAACATGGTCAAGCTGCTCATCATCGACGACGACGCGCACCTGCGCGAGAGCCTCGCCGAGGTCCTGGAACTGGAGGGATTCGAGTGCTCCCAGGCGGGCGCGGCCCATTCCGGCATCGAGGCGGCCAAGAAGGTCGATCCGGACGTCGTCATCATGGATATCCAGCTGCCGGACTCCAGCGGCTTTCAGATCTGCCAGACCCTGCGCAAGCGCTCGCGTCAGACCATCCTTATCATGATGACCGGACGTTTTCTTTCCTCCGAGGAGAAGAAGCAGGGCTTCGAGCTGGGCGCCGACGAGTACATTACCAAGCCTTTTGACCTGGCCGAGTTGTCTATCCGCATCAAGCAGCTGCTGTCGCGACGGACACCGGGCTGAGGATCGGAATTCGCGCCACCCGTAGGGCGGTGCGAATCCAGCCGGCCTCCCCGCGGGGGGGGCGGCTGATCCGTCGGGGGGACGATAGGCTGTCGTTATCGACCGGAGCGAATGCACATTCATGAGCCCTGAGGGAATCTGACATGCCGCCTCCCGCTCGCCGCGGCAAGCTCGCCTACAAGATCCTGTTCTGGTTTCTGCTTATCTCCCTGGCGCCCATGGGGGTGGTGGGCTACCACCTCGTCGGAATCTCCCAGGCTTCTTTGCGCAAGGAAACCCTGGCCATGCAGGAGTCCCTGGCCGTGGGATTTGCCGACACGGTCTACAAATATGTGACCACCTTCCGCAATGTCCTGGCCGAGACCGCGGGCATAGACGAGTTCGCCTCCATGAACTCAGTCAAGCAGCAGCAGTACCTCAATCGGATCATGCAGGTGCACCTCGCGGTCCTGGAGCTTTCGGTGAGCAACGTCCAGGGTTCGGAACAGATGCGCACGGGCCGGTTCCTCGGCCCGGCGCCGGAGATGCGCAGCTTCGAGGGTGAGGAATTCTTCATCGAGACTATGCGACGTGGGCAATACATCGGCAAACTCGAGCGCTTCCAGGGACTCTATCCCACCGCGACCATCGCGGTCGCCGTCGTCGATCAGAAGGCGCAGCCGGCCAAGGCCATGGGGGTGCTGATGGCGCGGGTCAGCCTCAACGGACTTTCCTCGATGCTGGGCATGGAGTTCCCGGCCACGGGGAAATCCGCCGCGGCCGTGGTGGACAAACGGGACGGATTCCTCATCGCGCATTCCAGCCCCAAGGAGGTCTTCAAGCCCGATGCGCGCATCAGCGATGAAGTCCTTAAGATTATAACCACTCAGACCGCCCCCAAGGGCGGCGGCGAGATGGCTTTGGCCGACGGCAGGCGCCTGCTGGGCGCCTACGCCGACGTGCGCGATTTGGACTGGGTCGTCTACGTGCAGCAGCCGGTGGAATATGCCTATCAGACCGCGGCGGAGATGCGCAACCAGATCTTCCGGGTGCTGGTCTGGGTCGTCCTCTTCACTATCCTGCTCTCTCTGGCGGTGGCCGGGCACATCACCCAACCCATCCGCCTCCTGCGCGAGGCCGCGGCCCGGCTGGGCCGCGGGCAGTTCGAAGACCTGCCTGAAATGATGACCACCAACGACGAGATCGGCGACCTTGCCCAGACATTCTTGGCCATGAGCGAGTCGCTGAAGGAGAAGACGGGCGAGCTCATCCACGCCAAGCAGGAGCTGGAGAAGTTCACCAAGTTCCTGGAGAAGCGCGTGGAGGCGCGCACCCGGGAGCTCAAGTCCGCCCAAGACGAGCTCATCAAGAAAGAACGGCTCGCGGCCATCGGGCAGATGGCTTCGGTGGTGGGCCACGAGATCCGCAATCCCTTGGCCGTGATCAACAATTCCATTTACTTCATCAAAACCAAGCTCGGGACTGCGTCGGCGGGGACCGACCCTAAGATCGATAAGCACATCAGGATCATCGAGTCGGAGATCAAGCAGGCCAACGGCATCATCAACGAGATTTTGACCTACTCCCGCACGCGCGAGCTCAAGCCCGAGCGGGTCTTCCTTAGCGCCTGGCTCGATGAGCTTCTCTCGGTCTACCCCTTCCCGCCGCATATCGTTTTGGACAAGCAGTTCGACCCAATTAATCCCCTGGTTGACATCGACACGACCGAGATACAGCAGGCCATCCGCAACCTGATGAACAACGGCATCGAGGTCATGCCCCAGAATGGCACGGTCAGCGTGCACACGCGCGTGGCGGACGACCGCAAGTCGGTTGCGATCCTCATCGGCGACACGGGCCCCGGCATACCGGCCGACGTGTTGGATAAGATATTCGCCCCCTTCTTCACCACCAAGGCGCGCGGCACCGGCCTGGGTCTGGCCGTGGTGCGCAAGGTCCTCGACCGCCACAACGGGAGCGTGGAGGTCGAGTCTGTAGTCGGCCGGGGCACGGTTTTTAAGCTCACGGTCCCGGTGGCGCAGCCGGGCACGCCGCCTCCCAGCGGGGCTCCCGCGGGCGCGGCCGGCCCTCAACATATGGCATAAGTATATGACCGTCAGCGCATATCCTGAAGGCGGTCAGTACCAGCGCGCTACCGCGCGCAGGGCGGCAAAGACATGAAAGGTTCCATTCTGATCGTTGACGACGACGCGAACATGCGCGAGAGCCTCAGTGACAACCTCGAAGTCGAGGGTTACGAGGTGGCGCAGGCCGCCTCGGGCGCCGAGGCCCTGGCGGCGGTGCAGAAGCGTTTCTTCGAAGTCATTCTCATGGACTACAATCTCGGCGACGCGACCGGCATCGATGTCATCAAGCGCATTCGGACGGTGAATACCGAGAGCCAGATTCTGATGCTGACCGCGCACGCCAATCTCGACACCGCGGTCAAGGCTATCCAGGAATCGGTCACGGATTTCATGTCTAAGCCGGTGGACTTCGATCGGCTTAAGTACTCTATCGCCAAATCCATGGAGAAGCTGCGCCTTGTGGTCGAGAACCGGCGCCTTATGGCCGACCTCAAGGAGACCAACGCCCAACTGACCCGTCTCAATGCGATGAAGTCGAAATTCCTTTCCATGTCATCTCACGACCTCTCCAATTCGCTCATGACCCTGCAGGTGAGCTTCGAGATGCTCACCCAGTCCATCACGCCCGACGATGACCAGAAGAAGCGCATGGCTTATATTTCCAACGGCATCGGCCAGCTCGCCAGACTCATCGAGGATCTGGTGGATTGGGCTTGCATCGAGCAGGGCAAGTTCCGTCTGGAGATGAACTTTTTTGCTCCCGGGACCATGGTCGAGGAGGGTCTGCTCGGGCCTCAGGTCCGGGCGACGGCGCGCGGTCTTTCATTGAAGGCCCAGATCGCGCCCGAACTTCCCATGGTCTGCGGTGACAAGAGGCGCGTCATGCAAGTCCTCAACAACCTTTTGGAAAACGCCATCCGGCACACCACGAAGGGCGGGGAGGTCATGATCGCCGTGAGCCGGACGGGGGATCATGTGCAGTTCGCCGTCCGGGATACGGGCGAGGGCATCGCGCCGGAGAACCTCAACACGATCTTCGAGAGCTTCAATCAGGCTAAGAGTCAGGCTGGCGGTGGCCGTCTGGGGCTCGGGTTGTCTATTGCCAAGGAGATCGTCGGCAGCCATAGAGGCCAGATCTGGGTCGAGAGCCCGGGCCTAGGCCAGGGGGCTACATTTCATTTCACGATCCCCGTGCCGAAGTCGCATGATGGCCAGAACAATTTCCCATAGGGCCATCAGTGCCCAACGCTGTCGCGTTGAGGCTGGCGGTGATTATTTTTTTGATATACTCAGGTGGTTTTTGTCGCGAGGCACATGACGGCCAACGTGACTTTCTATAGGGCCGTCAGTGCCTGAGCGCTGAGGCGCTCAAGGGGGACAGACATGCCGACGCCGAAGAAAAGAGTCAGAGTGCTGATCGCCGACGACCAGACGCTGTTCCGCGAAGGGATCAAGGATCTTCTGGAAAACGAGAGGATCGTAGAGGTGGTCGGTGAGGCCGTCGACGGTCAGGACGTCATCCGCCAGGCCAAGAAGCTCAAGCCCGACGTGATCCTCATGGACATCAAGCTGCCGTATATCGACGGCATCTCAGCCACGCGGCAGATCCGCAAGGAATGTCCGGCCACGAACGTCCTCATCCTATCCAGCTATGAGGACGAGGCCCATGTGATGGAGGCCATCCAGGCCGGCGCCAACGGATATCTCTCGAAGATGCTGCCGGCCTCCGAGCTGGTCAACGCCCTGAAGGCCTTCGCCAACGACGGCGTGATGATCCCCCAGCAGGTCATGGGAAAACTCCTCGCCGGGCTGCGCCAGATGGCCTCAGGCGAGGGGCAGGGCTCTCCGGTGGCGCTGACCAAAACCGAGATCCGGGTGCTGGTGCTCCTGGGATCGGGCCTCTCCAACAAGGCGATCGCGGCCAAGATGGACTGTTCGGTCAAGACCATCAAGAACCACTTGAACGCCGTCTTCCAGAAGCTCGAGGTCT
The DNA here is from genome assembly GCA_903830945.1 of uncultured Elusimicrobia bacterium. Classification (GTDB taxonomy): domain Bacteria; phylum Elusimicrobiota; class Elusimicrobia; order UBA1565; family UBA9628; genus UBA9628. Next base: position 139,968 of record CAIKVT010000029.1, on the reverse strand, counting down.
CCAATCGCACGGAGGCCGTGGTCAAGGGTATCGAGATGGGGCTCATTTCGCCGCAGGAAACCTGAAGAAATTTGATGACCAAGGAGCTGTTCCTGGCCCAGTTGGACCGCGCCGCGCTGGTCACGCAGGCCCAGCCTGTGACCGGCGCCTTGGTCCGGCACTTGGCCGCCGTGCTCCGGCAGGGGGACCCGGCGTGGTGGCCCAAGGTCCTTAAGGCCTGGGAGAAGCGTAAGTTCGTGGCCTGGACTGAGTCGTGGGGCCTCTTCCTGACGGCCGTCCACTACGAGGCGTTGAGCGACGAGGTCAACCCTCTGGTGCGCTACTTCCCTTCCTGCGGAGGAACGGCCGAGGCTGATCCGGCCCCGGCTTTGGACCGGTTCCTGGCGGAAGCGCCGGCCTCGTTTTTTGAGCGGCTCAAGACCGGGCATCGCCGCTCTTACGTGGCGGCTCGGGCTCCGCTCTGGATCGTCCCGGCCGTGCTGTTCTTCCAGCGCAAGCGCCTGCTGCAGTTCTATCTCGTCGAAGTCAATGCGGGCGCGGGTCTCGATCTCGCCGCGGACTTGGTGCAGCCGCAGAAGGGCTTCTCTTCGGACCTGGTCGCAGCCCGCATCGGGATCGACCCGGAGCCCCTGCTGCTCTCCGATATCAACCAGCGGCGCTGGCTCACGGCGGCCGTGCCCCCGGATAATTTGCGCGCTATCCAGGAGATGGATCAGGCCGCCGATCTGGTCCTGGACCGCGTCTCTCGGGACCCGAGCTTCGTGCAGCTGGTGCCTTGCCGGCCGGAGCTGGCCCCCGGCTTTATCGCGAAGAACATCCCTGTCGAGGAAGACGTGGGCCTGCTCGTCTATAACATGGGTACGACCGTGCGCATGGCGGACGAGGAATACGCCGCTTTTCAGGCCTGCATGGCCGAGACCATGAAGCCTTGGGGCGACCGGGCCCTGTGGGCCGAGGTCGAGAGCGTGCGCGGGGAACTTTTTTCCACCACGTTCCAGCTCCGCATCCATCGCTTCAAGGACGGGCTTTTCCAGAAACACATCGCGACGTCCCTGGACTTCGGGGCCGCCAAGGTCAGCTTCGATATCGAGGAAACCGCGAAGTTCCTGGCCGTATGACCGCAGGGCCGCCCTCCTGCCTCACCAAGATTTAACAGTCCTGGCCTTGATTTTTAACAGGCTCCGGGCTAACATTCTAGGGATGATACTCCGTCGTCGAGGCCGCATGGGGCAGGTCATCATCCCCGCCCTCTTCCTGTTCCCGACCCTCATGCTTTTCGTCTATCTCATCTATGAGACGGCGAAGCTCTCCCGCGAAAAGATCCGCCATCAATTCGCCATCGACGCGGCCGTGTTCGTCGAGATGACCAACTATTCCGATTTTTTAAACCGCACGGCCTATGTCAACGGCGCTTTCCCCATGCGAATCTTCGACGAGGGGTTCTTCGACACCAACCTCGACTGCTCGATGAAAGCCGGTTGCGCGGGCAAGGGCCCCGACGATAAGCGGCTTTGGACGATCCTCTGCAAGAACGGCGTATTCCCCCAGCGCAACGGCGACTGCCAGCCAAGGCATGACGACAAATACGGCGGCAGCGACGGTTCCTGGGACATCCGCTACGGGGGCCTCGGCAGCGCCAAAAACGACGACGCGTCTTCCATCGATTCCCAGACATGCTCGCCCAGCGGAAAAACTCCATGCATCACGATCCTGACGGGCCTGGAAAAGGGAGACGACGCCAACGCCTTCTGGCTCAACTGGGACGACGCCAACGCGATCTACAAGCTCTATGTCCAGATATACCAGCTGCTCGGCTCAGTCGAGGACGCGCAGTACTCGGTGCTCATGCGCCTGGCCGGCTCGGGGGGCAGCGGGCACAACTTCCTGAGGAAATCCTATTGGCTTAATACCGGATCCGACATCAACAGCGCTGCGAACGCGGCGAAGGCATTCGATAGCGGCATCGGCAATTGGGGCCTGGGCAGCGGCCTTCAGTATCATTGCTACCAGTACGTCAATTTCTACGGGAACAAGCCCACCGGCAGCATGTTCCAGCCCTGGCAGGTCTATTCGCCCGTGGATGTCCCCCAGATGGCCAGCCCTATCAATGGATGCCACGGCCTTTTCCAACTCATGACGGTCAGCGACGGCATCACGGGCGTGCACAAGGGCTACCCCATCCATGACGGCACGCTCAACGCGGCTCGGAGCGAGAGCCAGTATGGGAGTCGGGGCGTCCCAGTCAATCAGTTCTGGGGCGGGGAGGGGGATAAATTCGTCGTTTCCAAGAACTACTTCAACCACGACTTCATGGCCGATTTCCCCGGCGGGGGGCCTACCGTCCATGTCAGCGTGGCCATAGACGGCTACGGCAGCGGCATCAGGGCCTCGGTCTGGCCCAATCCGACGCCGAAATTCCAGGTGAGAACCTACCCATGAGGCTCTTCCGGCGGCGCAGGTCCGGGCAGGCCATGACCGAGACGGTCTTGCTCTTTCCCCTGTTCATGTTCTTCCTCTTCGCTTTCGCCAAGATCTACGCCCTGCTCATCCTCGTGCAGAAGGTCGAGATCGCGTCTTTCTACGCGGCCCGTCGCTGGCAGCTTGAATCTCATCGCAACGCGAACTTCGTGGGCGCGGACAACCAGCTCCAAAGCGATATCCAGGATAAGGTCCTGACATACGTCGGCTATAACACGCCCGCGCAGGGTTTCCTGGGTCTCGGGCACAGATGTCCGCAGGGTCAGACGGTCGGATTGGGCATCAATCGCACTCAGGTCTGGCAGGTCGTGACCCTGACGGTTTGTACAAATCCGATCAGCATGCCTTTCATGAAGAATCAAGGTTTCGGTTTCGAGGTGACCAAATATGTGCCTAACCGCGACCGGCCCATCGCCTTCATCCTGCCTGGTATCGCGCCCTGACGCCTGATGGGGTCAGGCCTTTACGGATTTTACGCTTTTTCCAAAGGCGCGTTGTTGAAATGCTAAACTAAAAACATGGTCTGGGCTAAAATCCGTCTCTTCTTTCAGCGCAACTGGCTGTGGGTCGCCATCGTGGTCGGCTTCATCGTCGCCATCCTCATCCCGGTCTGGTACATGTCCGGCATGGAGGAGAGCGTCCGGCGCTACATCGTGGGCATCAACGTGGCCTCGTTGCCCTGGGGCATCCTGCAGACCTTGGTCTTCGTGGGATTCCTCTACCTCCTGCAGTACGGAGGGGGATTCGCGCAGCTGCGCAAATCGAAGGTCGACGCTTCCCAGGTCAAGGTGCGCTTTACGGACGTCATCGGCCTGACCGAAGCCAAGCGCGAAGCCTGGGAGATGGTGCAGCTCATCAAGGACCGCGCGGCCCTCAAGCGCGTGGGCGGCAAGATCCTGCACGGCATGCTCATGATCGGGCCTCCGGGCTGCGGCAAAACCATGCTGGCCAAGGCCATCGCCACCGAGGCCGGCATTCCTTTCCTTTCAACAGCGGGCTCGGAGTTCGTGGAGGTCTTCGTGGGCGTGGGGGCCTCGCGCGTGCGCAAGCTCTTCAAGCAGGCCCGGCAGTACGCCCGCGCCTACGGCGCCTGTATCATCTTTATCGACGAGCTCGAGGTCGTCGGCAAGCAGCGCACGTTCATGGACGCGTTCGGCGGCTCCTCCGAGTCCAACAGCACCTTGAACCAGCTCCTCGTGGAGATGGACGGCCTGACCGACGACGAGAGCCACATCGTGGTCATCGGTGCCATGAACGCGCGGGAGGAGGTCCTCGACCCCGCCTTGATGCGTCCTGGACGCTTCGACCGCACTATCAGCATCGGGCGGCCCAATCTTCAGGAGCGTCAGGAGATCTTCGAGTACTATGCCCGCAAGATCCATCTCGACCCGGCCGTGGATCTGGCGCGCCTGGCGCGCAAGGCGGTCTTTAAGACCCCTGCCGAGATCGAGAACATACTTAAGGAGGCCGCTTTGGTGGCGGTCCGGGATCGGCGGGAGCTCATCAACTACAGGGACCTCTCCACGGCGCTGGAGCGCATCGAGCTCGGCGTGGCCCATCGCCTGACCATGTCGCCGCGGGAGCGGGAGATGGTGGCCTACCACGAGGCCGGCCATCTGATCGTTCTTTATCTCATGCATCCTACGGACGACGTGTTCAAAGCCTCGATCGTCCAGCGGGCGGGCACTTTGGGAGTTGTTCACCATATCCCGCGCGAGGAGCTCCACCTGTCCGATCGCAACCGGCTGCTTGGCCACATCAAGACTTCTTTGGGCGGCTATGCGGCAGAGAAGATCCGCTACGGCGTGACGACCAGCGGGGTCTCATCCGACTTCACCAGCGCCATGACGGTCGCCCACGACATGGTCTGGAGCCTGGGCATGGGCGAGGGTGGCCTCATCGGCGACTTCTCCATCATCCCCGCGGGCCAGTCCATGAAGGGGAATCAGCTCTCTGAGGCTCTTAAGGAGAAGCTCAACATGGAGACCCAGCGCATACTTCATGATTGCATGGTTGAAGTGGATCAGGTCCTCAGGACTGAATCCCGCATCCTCGATCGTTTCGCGGCGGAACTTCTGCGGCGCGAAGAGCTCGATTATGATGAAATCGTGAGCATTTTCCTGGAGTACGGTAAGCCGCCCAGGCCCATCCCCTTATCCCCGCCCATGACGGCCAACGCCGCTCCTGAGGGCATGCAGGACGGCGTCGCGTCCGCGCCTGCGCTTTAGCCTTTCGGCTGGCACGTGGGTCCATTGGTAAAAATACAGTAAGGAAAACGGTTTCTCTTGACAAAGCTATAGCCGGAGGCTAAACTGAGCGTGTCGGAGTCCATCGCAGTCTCAGGGCCGCTGGTATGAACATCATCAAGATCAAGAAGGGCAACGACCCGTTTAAGAAGTACTGGTGGGTCATTCTCCTTGGCTTCGCGGGTGTCGGAGCCTGGGTCTGCGTGCCCTTGATGGATACTTCCGTTGGGTCCGGCTCCGTGCGCACGCACGGCCTCAGAACCGAGAATCAGAGCCTGGACAGCATGGCCAACCCCAGCGGCGCTCCCGGCTCCGCGTACGATCTGTCAATGGATGGCGCCTATGGCAAGAAGAAGGCGGACGGCGAATCCACGTCGTCTCTTTATCAGGCTCCGCCCGAGGCGGCAACGGGGGCCGCGGCTCCGGGCGCGCCGATGACCGGCACCGGCTCCGCGTCTTTCGTCGACGCTCTTAAAGAGGTCAGCCGCAAGACCGCATCCGCAAGCTGGGGCGGCGCGACTCCCCAGAAGGGCTTCACTCCGCCCAAGGGAAATTTCAGCTCGCTGACCGGACTGGGCAGCGGCGGCGGCAGCGGGGCGAACTCCGGCTCTCCTGCGATGGGCGCTTTTGGCACGAGCGTTGCCAAGCCCGGTATGATCACGACCAGAGGCCTGGGCTCGGGCGATCCCGGCGCCGGCAACCAGGGCGGCAAGCCTATTATGAATTCCTTAAAAGGGGCGTCCTCCCAGGGTCAGACCGCGCTCATGGCCAAGAGCGCCGACGCTTCTCGGGCAATGTCCGGAGTCGGTTTCGACGGCAGCCGCGGCGGCTCGGCCATCGGGGGCGGGGGCGCGCCTTTGGGCGGTTCCTACGCGGGCTTGGATAGCGTTCCCGGGAATCTTAAACCCAACGATCCCAATGCCAATGCTTACAAGATCGAGCCCGTGCCTGGGAAATTCGCGGCTGCCACCAAGGACGAGGGCGAGGAGATGCGCAAGGCCATCATGATGATGGTCATCAGCGCCGTGGTCGGCGGGGTGGTCACGGGGATATGCGGCAGCATCTTCGGCACCGGGGCTGCGGCTGGGACTGCCAACAATCCCTTCATCTTGCAAACGACGTCAAAGATATCTACAGACAAGGCAATAACAAATTTACCAGCATCCGCACAATGACAATAAATGGGGAGGAAGTATGGGCCAAGAAACTGATCTTCCTAAGATAAATCTGGAAGTCAACCGGGAAGAGCAAGAGAAGAAGCGCAGCGGTCTGGCCGCACTCCTGTTCCGTTTTGGCTCCGCATCCGGCGGCGGAGGGTTTGGCGGGCTTCTGGGCGCGGGTGGCCTGCTGGCCACCAAGGCCGGCATCATCGGGCTCATTCTGGTCGGGACCACGGTCGCGGGCTCTTTGGGCGTGGTCGCTTACAAGCTCTTCGGCCCTACAGCCTCGGACCGCAGCGACGCGAGCTTCTCCCGGCTTTTCGCTCCCAAGCCCAAGGACGCGGCCGGAAAGGACGCTCCCACTTCGGCCAACGGGGTCTCACAGTCCTTGCAATATCTGGCGGACGCCAACTCCAAGGGCGAGGCTGCGCCGCAGGACCAGGCCGCGCCGGCGGCTTCAGCCGCCCCGGCCGACGCTTCGGCTTCGGCCGCGCCGCCGCCGCTCAAGAACGACAATGCTTTGGGGAGCACGGTCGCCAAGCTCAAGACGGACCATAAGATCGGAGCGCTGCCCCCCGCGTCCGGCTCGGGCAGCAGCGCCTCCCTTTTGGGCTCCGCCGGGGCGGCGAAAAACGCGGCTTCGCTTACGGCCGGAACTGGCGGAAATCTTTCAGGCATGGCCGCATCCCGGGCCGGGACGGGCGGTCTCCAGGCGCTGCGCTCGCGCACTATGGGAGGGGGAGCCGTCAAGCAGCTCGGCGCGGTTCGTCATGATCAGGCCGGCGCGACGAGCAGTCAGGGCGCGGGCCGCACCTATGACGGAAACGCCGCGGCTCCTTCCCCGGCGTCGGCGAGTGAAAATTCATCGGCCGGCGCGCAGAACTCGGCGGCAGATCAGACTCCCAAGGTCAATCCCGGCGGCGGATCGAGCGGCAATCAATTCCCCTCTTCAGCGGTCCCCTCGGTCACCGGGTCCAACGTCACACCCTGGCAGGCGGCTATCAACACCGCGATGCTGTTGACGATGTTGGCCGCGGGGCTGCTCTTCGCGGCCAGTATGGTTGCCAAGATGAAGTTTGCAGCAGGTTTGGGAGCCGCGCAGATTCATATGTGGGTCGGTATCCTGGCTGGATTAGCCGCGGCAGTCGCTCTCGGCGTGATTGCTTTGGGCGCGGAGATCGGCGGCGGAAAATACGGCCAGCCATTGCAGGGACAATTGTTGTGCCTGGCTGGCGGGTTTATGGTGGCCGGCGCAGGTGTTTTGATGGCTGGAGCGCTCAGTGTCGGCGCAGGAACAGGTGACGAGGCGAATCATTTGGCGATGTCGGGCAGTATGAATATTTTGATGATGGTCTGCGGCGGCGCCGCCTTGGCCGCTATGGCATGGGCGTACATGGCCCCGAAGAAATCATACGATGCCGGCTTGTTCCAGAACGGCAGGCCGCCGGACTGGGACCACCCTTACCAGTCGTCGCAGGTGGGCAGGCTGCCTTCGCAGGTGATATTGGACCGATATTTGGCCTAAGTTAGGAGAACCGTCATGAACACTCAACAGGCGATCCCGCAAATCCCGGCGATGCAATTGGCTAAGGTCGGGGAGAAGCGCCGCAAGAAGGGTGGAGCCTTGCCCTGGTTCGGCGGCTCCGGCACTGCTGTCCGTAGCGGGGGGGGGATCTTCGGTACGGTCTCCGGCATCGCAAGCCAGTCCGCGCTCAAGATCGGGATCACTCTGCTCGTTGGCGCGCTGGGCGTCGGCGCCTATAACGTTGGCAAGAGCTTGAGGCCGGACGAGAACAAGTACGAAAGAAAACCGGCGATCTTCGCTCCCAAGAACGAGAAGGCCAGCTATGGAGATGCGTCCAGCCTCCCGGGCGGGTCGGCCCCGGTGCAGAACAGCGTCGGTATGGTTTCCGGCAGTTTGGACAGGTTGACCCCCGCGGAGCGCGCGGCTAGGGCCGCTAAGGCTGAGGCGGAGGCCAAGGCGGCGGCTGAAGCGCAGGCCAAGGCTGACGCGGAGGCCAAGGCGAAGGAGGCGGCGAATGTCTCAGGGGCTGTGACTCCGGACCCGGGGGCTTTGGCCGCAGCTGCCTCGGTTGCTAAAGAGAAGGAGAGGGAGGGGGCGTTCAGCCGCAAGTTCGGAGAGCTCGCCAAGGGGAGCGGCGGCTTGGCCGGAGGTTCTGGGCTCTCGGGTGGAATCGGGCAGGGCTTTGCCCCGCTCGCTAAGAATAATGCGAATTCCGGCGTCCTGTCCACTTTGGGCAGCAACCGGGCCGGTGTGGGCTCTTCAGCCTCCCATATCATGGCGAGCAGGAACCCGGGCCGGAGCTTGGCGCAAAGACAGCTCAATCGTGCTGCTCAGATGGTCGGGCAGACGAGGGCCGGCGCCAACGAGGCTCGTTCGACCGCGGCATCGATCCCTTTCGACACCGGTTCCGGGTCAGGGCAGACGCTCTCCGGCGCTGGGGGATCGACGGGCGGCGCTAGCCCGGCCACCGGGGCAGCCGATGCTAATCCTACCACGGGAGGGGGCGGGACCCCGGTGGGTATCGGCGGCGGCTCGTCGGCGGGAGCTGACGACTGCGGCAATTTGGCGTCGAAGTATGGCTGGCAGGGGAATTTTGTCAATTCGGCGGACGGAGGCTGCGTTCTCAGCCAGTCGAATGTGGCCGGCACCGGGGCGAATGATCCGACGAACATGTATTTCAAAATCTTAGAAGTTCTATCACTTCTTGCTATGTTAATTAGTGCGTTCCTTTTCATAGTTGGAGCCTGGAAGGGAATTAATCATGCAGTGGTTCAGGCTTTAGCAATGGCATTGATTGCTATTGGTGCATTCCAATGTATTCTGGGCCTGATGCTGGTTGGCATGGGGCGTACTATTGAGGGTGGTATATTTACTGGGATCGGTGCTTTGACAGGGATAGCAGGATACCTGGCAATGACGGATCCGTTTGTGGGTGGAGCCGGAGCAGAAGCTGCCATACAAACAACCACGGGGCTCGTGCTCGCTCTATCAGCATTGGCTGAAGCCGGAGGGACCGTTGCAGGTGCAATGGAATAAGCAATGTATATACGATACGAAAGGATGAGTTCATAACTGGTGTTTTAATTTTCTGTCGATATTCAAAAAAGAAGGACCCCTCCGAGGGCTGTGAATATGCCTGAAAAAGATGATGCCGAGCTTCCTGATCAAGCTCCCGCCGCGGACATCCCGGACCTAAAAAAGAAGGAAGAGGAGCGTAAGAAGTCCGGCGCCGCCTGGGGCACCGCTAAGCAGGTTCGCGCCCCTTTGGGCGGAGCGACCGCGGAGGAAGGCGCATTCGGCGCGCGAGCCGCCGCCAGCGTCGCGCGGGCCGCCGCCAGCGCCGCGCGGGCCGCCGGGGCTGGGGCCGCAGCCGCCGCCGTTCCTGAAGCCGGAGTCGGATTCCTGGCTCAGATCACGGCTATCTTCTCGGATATGACCGCGACCCTGTTAGGCAAGGCCGCGCTCATGGCCGCGGCCGCGCTCGTCGCCGGATGCTTCTCCGCGGTCGCTTATCGGGTGCTCTATCACGGCCGGGGCTCCTCGGGGAACTTATTCGCGGATCTGGGGGCCATCGCCTCCACGGTGAGGGTCAGCCGTGCCACCGGTGATTCAGGCTTGCGCTATACCTCTCAATCCGGCTTGCTGCAATCCGCTGATCTTGCGCCGGGTTCCAACGAGAAAAGCGGTGATGCGAATGCCGGCTCTCAGGGGGCGGACTCGGACAAACTGACCGAGACCTCCAGCAGCCCTGAACTGCGCAACGGGATGCCGATCGACAGGATGGCGCACGACCTCAGCGGCTCCAAGCTTAGCGCCGCTACGGGCGGGCGGTCTCTTGGCAGCAACATCCCGGAGGGCGGCGGGGCCATGGGCGGCGCGAAAGCTCCGAAGATCGGGGCTTCAGCCGGACAGCTCGCCCAATTCGGACAGCAGAGCGCCAAGTCCGGCAAGGGCGGAGCGCTTCAGGCCAAGAATCTTCAGATGGGCATGGGTATGAACCACAAGCACCTTTCCTCCACCAGCAGGACCCTGGCTTTGCTGCGCGGTATGTCGACCAGGTACAATCCCGCCATCCGGTCCGGCGGAGCCAGGGCCACCGAGGTCAATGCCGCCGCGGCTTCGTCCCAGTTCGAGTCGTCCGAACTCAACGGCGGCGCCACGCCCGCGTCTGCGACGGCTTCGGCCGGCGCCGGCGCGGGCGGAGGCGGAGGGGCGGTGAGCGCCGGCAACTCCGGCGCCTATACGCCTACCGTCGACAGTCCTCAGTGCGATTACGAGGCAGGCGCTTATTGGAACGGCAGCGCCTGCGTGACCCAGAACCAGAACGGCGCGAACGTCACGCCCTGGCAGGGGATGGTGAATGCCTGCACCGCCATGGTCGTGATCGCGGGCGTCCTGCTCCTTATCGCGAGCGTCCTCGACCTCATTCAGAGAGGAAATCCGTTGCTCAAATATCTCCATGTCATCGCCGTGGGCTTGGCCGTCGTCGCAGGGCTGATGGCCTTGATGGTCATGGCGCAAGGGTTCATGATCAACAGCCAGGGCGGCTCTCCGCAAGGCACCTCGTTCATGATCTCCGGAGGCCTGTTATTGGGTGGCGTAGCCCTGATCATCGCCGATCTCTCGGATTTCACCATCACCGCGGCCATCATCGCCGGCTTGCTGGCCATCGCCGGCATGGTCACCGGTTTCCTGAAATAAGCCGGTAGACCTGCGCTATTTTCCGGGCTCCCGGCTGCTCCTGGAGAATCCAAGCGCATCATGTATTAAAAAAATATTTAGCGCCTATTGACAGTGATTGGGGGCGGCCATATACTATGGCACAGCCGAGCCAAAGACGATTTGTCTTGGATTTTCAATAGGACACTAGTATCGCGACGTCGCGCGTTGCGGGTCGTATCGTCATGGATGTCATGCTTCGGGATGCGCTATGAATAGGCTGATGGCGATTGCACGTGCCGCCGCCTTTTTGTTTCTTCTGAGCGGCAGCTGGCTGCCTTGCGGCGCGTCGGCTGATCAAAATCCCTGCAATGACGACGTGTGTCCTCCGGCGACCGTGCAGGGGACCCCGAAATGCACGGTGTGCATGGATCCGAACAGCTGCGATACCCACGGATTCCCCGTTTGTCTTCAGCCGGGTGGCGCGGTGGGCGTCGGGACCGGGGTCGGTTTCCCTGCTGGACACATCCGCCCGGCGGCCGGCTCGGCAAACCAGGGGCAGGCTCATGATGGCCGCGCGCCGGCCGGCGGGTTTGAGCAAGGCGTGGCGCCGGCTCTGCGCCTTGGCAACATCCCTGCCATTAATTCTGCGAGCGTGGCGTATAGCTCCTCAACGGTGGACAGCGCTCGTCTCGTTTCAGGCAATGCTGGGGATGGCGCCGCGGTGCGCGACCAGCCTTTCGCAAGACATGGGGGGGGCGAGCCGATCTCTTCCGGCGATACCGCTGAGCTCGCTGCTGCGCAGGAGAATCAGGACCAGCGGCCGGACGCCGGCCAAGTTCATGACTGGGCGCGCAAGCTGGTTGAGTCATGGAAGGGCGGCGATGAGAAGGCAGCCGTTCAAGACTTCTTCAAGGGCATAGACGCCGACGCGGCGGCACGTGGGAGCGCCGCGTATTTCGACGGCATCGCTCGGCAACTCTTTCGGGCCATGGGTCTGGACGCCGATGCAGCGGCGCGGCTGATGGCGAGCGGAAGCTATCGAAGGTACAAGGAACATTGCAAGATAGCCCTTCAGGCCCGCGCCGGGGGGGATATCGATCGGGAGCGGGCGGAGTTTGTCCTGGCATTGGCTGCTCTTCTGGGGAGGCCCGACCAACACTTCGGGTGGTGGGGCTTGATCGCGGCTTTCCTGGCCGCGCTCGGCGTCGTTATCGTGCGGGAGCGGCGGCGGCGCGCGCGGGGATCTTCCGCATGAGCCAGTTCTTCGAGAGGAATAAAAGAAAGGGCCTGATGGCCTTGCTCTTTTTTTTCCGCAACAGGAAGAATGACGCCGTGCCGCTGGTGCTTCTCGCGGTGGCGGGTGCGTCCGGCTTGATGTTGTTGCCGTCGGTGCAATCCCACGTGAGCTGGCCGTTGCCTATCGCGCGAGCATTGCACGTCGCCGTCCATATGGGCTCCCCTGACTTCCCTGATATGGGGCGGGCGATATTCGCCGCCAAGGCGAGGCAGGACGCTTCCAGCCGCATTTTCCTCCTGGGGTATGCGGCCGGGTCCTATCCGGGGCAATCCTCTCTGGCGCTGGTCGCAGGCGCCGCAGATCTTCTCAAGGCGCCGAGACCCACCGCTGAGAGACTGGGCGGCAAGACGATCCAGGGGTTGGCCAGTCCGGCTAATCCCAGGGGAGTGCCGACGGCGGTCGCGCTGACCGCTGAGGAGATGAAGAGCGGCCTTGCGAATGCCGATCCAACGGCGCTCATCGCGGGGACCGCCACCTCTGCCGGTGCGGGGCCGGAGAACCGGATCCTGCTGGCGGAGGCTGGTGGGTACAGCGGGGCGCGGGCCGTGGATGCGGGTCCCGGCGGTCTGGTGCAAAGGATGATGGACACCAGGGAGAGAAGTCTTGCCGGGGGCAGGAATTTGATTGGGGCGGGGGGCCAGCTCAGCCGTCTTTCCGCTTTCTCGCAGCAGAAGGGGGTGCAGGTCGTCAACGCGTGGAACTCCGGGCAAGGGCCGAGGTGCGACCAGGCGGCCGACGCTCTTTGCGACCTGGTCGTGGCGCGCACCTACAGCAAGGGCGGGAAGAAATATATGGATCAATGCCCCAGTTGTCCCAAGGAGCCCGGGGCGCACATGGCGTCTATCTCTTTCGACGGACATAGCCTGCTTCAATCCGGAGTGGTCACCGCGTCGGATGAGGCAACGCCCATAGACAATGGCAGTTATGTCGATTCGCTCATGACCAGCGGTGAGGACCTGGCAAATAAAATCAACGGCTGCGACGACGTGGCAGCCGCGCTGTCGCAATCAGCGGGCTCCGCGGGCATGATGGCGTCTCTGGGGGAACAAGTCAGCATGCGCAGCAGGCAGCTCAAGTCCGACGAAGACCTGGCTGACGCCAGTCGCGTGGACTGTCATAATGGCCATCCGTTGTCTTGCGGGCAGGCGGCTTACTATACGCTGCAAGCGTACTTCGAGATGAGATTGCCGTTGCCCGGGCTCCAGTCGATCCAGGACGAGTATCTGGCCGACTGCCAAGCTTACCAGCTGCGCGAAGCGCAGGGCATCTGCGCTTTCAGGGACAATCCTTCTTTCGTATGTGAAAGCCCGGAGGAGCAGAATTTTGTTCAAAAAATCCTGGACTGGCGGTGATCCTGCGGCCATGCGTTCCCCCTCGACTTAATTGCGCATGGTTTGAATTCGGTTAAAAGCGCTTGGCTCTATTGACAATGTCTGGGGGTCATATTACACTATCCTCGGTTCTGACGGCAGGGTTTTTAAAGCGCGGAATTAAGTAAGGAAATATGTCTGAATCCTTCCCGCGCGATGATCGCAGGCATCGTTTTTAGTAAGCACGGCGTTCTTAAGGAGAACCGCTATGGACCAGAAACCGCAGATCCCCACTCTTAAGGATTCCAAGAAAACCCAGGTTAAAATCAAGGGGCTTACGGTGAGGCTTCCCTTCATGGAGCGCCTTAAGCAGTTCAAGAAGAAGGATCTGGCCTTCATCCTGGCGGGTCTGGGCGTTCTGTTCATGGCGCCTTTGGCCGAGCATTTCATGATGAGCCCGGAGAACGCGGACTCCGGCTCCTTCAAGCCGGGCTGGGACTTTATGAACAAGGGCGGCCGCTTCGGAGACGGGAACTCTCCCTATGAGTCGGGCGTCAACGGCCTGGCCCCCGGCAGTTTCGCCGGCGGCGGCGGCGATGTGATCACGCCTCTCAACGTGCGCGACCCTTCCTCTTTGATCATGGGCCCTGGAGCCTCGGCGCAGCCCGCGGCGACTTCTACGACGCCGCCTTCGCCGGCCAAGGAGAACACGGATTGGAAGGACGCTATCGCCAACGCGGCGTCCAAGGGCGCGTCGGCCGCCACTAAGGCGGCCAGCCTGCCTGTTCCTAAGCCCTCTTTGACGAATGCGGGCTTGCGCGGCCTGGGCGTGGGCTCAGGAGGAGGGGGGGGCGCCCAATGGTCCCCTCCGCCCATCAGCGCCAGCCACGCGCCTAATACAGCCGCCCAGGGTAATTCTTTGGGGTATGTGAGCAAGATGCCGGGCTATGCGGGGGTTGGGTCTCGGGGTCCGGAAAACGGGAGTGCGGGCTCCATGGATGCATTGAAGAAGGCCGCGGCTAACGCAGGCAGCGCCCTTAACCGGCAGGGTTCGGCCGCGACCAATGCCGAGCAGGCGGCCGGGATCAACATGCCGGGAGGCTCCGGCAACGGCGGTGTGGGCGAGGGTGGGCTGGGTAAGGATGACAAGGGGGACGGCGCCAACGGGAACAAGGATTCCAAGTCTTTGGGCGAGTCTTTGGCGTTTATGGCCGCCAAGCAGAACATGCAGCATGCCATAGATTTGGCCTGGAAGCTCAAGGAGAAGGATGCGATGCTCTGGCCTGATCTTAAGCAGAAGATCCTTGAGGAAGCGGTGATGACGCCAATGAAGGCCATCACTGCCGGCGTCGTGAAATCTATGGATGGGTTCGGGGGCGATAAATCTTCCCATGTTTATAATTGTAAAGAGAAGAAAGGGATCTCGCCTGCTAATATTGCGGATAGTTGCGATGAAAAAGGCAAGGGCCTGTGTTTTAATAAGCCCACCGGAGAAATTTTAAGTATGATCGCGGGACAAGTGCAACCTGGTGCTAAATCCATATATACGGGTTGTACCTATGACGTAGGGGCCGGGGATGAGAACCCTTCGAACGGGGAAACCGCGGGGAAGGATGGCGTCAATGAAGCGAAAAGGCGAGACGGCGGCGTGAATCGAACCCTAGAGCAGGTCTGCTCGGACCTGCAAGGGGCGCCTGATGTCGGTCAAGCCTTGATGGAGGCGGCACGGAAGACGGTTCAGGCTCGCGATGCATTGAACGGCAATCCTTCCGGACTCTGCAAGGCTAGTTCCATAAACGAGAAGGATAATGTTGGTGGCTGTGTGGGCTGCGTCAAAGGCTTACTTGATGACGTCGAGACTTCACAGCTAAACCAAGGCGTGGTTTTCAACATGAACAATGTGGTTGCTGCGGTTGGGGGGCTGGCTGGGACGGCGAGCAAGGCTATCGGCGATGATAAGGCGGGTAAGACCAAGGACGCCTTAGATACGCTTCCGGAGGATGCCAAGGACTACAAACAGAACACTGCCATCAACGCGCTCAAGTACGGTGAAGTGTACGGTAACGCTCAGGTGAGTGCGAAGACGGCGGGGGATGCCCAAGCGGCTATTGCCGCCCCCTTGGTAAAAGCCGAGACAGATGACCAGACCGCGAAGCGGCTCTTGGGCCAAGTTCAAAAACTTCTAGGCGAGGCCGCCGGTACGGTTACGACCCAGAGTATCCAGACACAGGTACAAGGCGTCAAGGATAGCGGCTTCAAAGACGCCGCGAGCATCTACAGCGACCTGAAGAGTATCGTCCAGAAGCAGAAGAGCGATGCGGACATGATGGCGCTGCGTGAAGCCAACCTGGGCAAGAGCATCATAAAAGCGAAAGCCTTGGCGCCCGCCATTGGGGCACTCAATGACAATGGTAATAATGTGGCAAACACTCCGAACATGCAGTTCCAGATGGACAAGACCAGCAGCGCTTCAGCGCCGGCGAAGGTCGAGAGCCTGCCGGACCTAAAAGCCGCACTCGAGACGACCATAACGGCTAATCTCCCGGCAGACAGCGCTGATGCGGCATCGAAAAAGACCGTGTTGGGGCAGGCGCGCGCGGACTTGAAGACCAACAGCGGCAATGCCCAGGGGACCTTAGCTGCCATTCTACAGCAGGCGACCGGGCAAGATGGGAATTCTGGTCTGAAGCAGAAGGTCGAAGAAGTCATGGATACCAATGTGAATCCGGAATCCGGACAATGACGGCCGATCGCGCAGTTCTAGACTATTTAGCCCTTGCCGTAAAGACCCGATCGGAGGCAGTATAGGCGCAAAGGTGTATAATTCAATCTCATGACCGATGCGCAAGCCACGTGCCAGGCTATGCGGGAAGCCCGCAGGGTGACTAAGAAAATGATTCAGGGCTCTCGGATACGCGCCTATCTCTTCGGCTCCAGGGATGGTCGGGCTTTCCGGACGTTCTCTGATTTCACGCACGGGAGATGATGGAGCGCCTAAGACGACGCCTGAGACATCTTCCCAGGTACGCGACGCTTTTTAAAAAGGGATTAAGGGCCATGGAAAAGAAAGCCTTATGAAGTCTTCGACCATGAGGAATGATCGAACAGCCGCTGCTGGGGAAAATCTCCAGGTCCATCTGAGCCGTGGATCCCTAGGGCCTTTGACCCCTTGACGGCGGGCCGCATTGTGATTACCCTAATATGAAATAGGAGCCGTTGGACGCTTGGAGAAAGCCATGAACCCCAGAACCCGCATGGTCATTTTCGTTTCCCTCATCCTCGGCCTCGCCCCGGCCCTCCTTGTGCATAGCGCGGGGCAGCCCGGAGCGAAGCCGGCCAACCCCATCAACATCCTCACGCAGAAGCTCAAAGATAGTCCCGAGCATGTGGGTAAAGTCATGGGTGAGCGCTTCGCCGACTACATCATATACGGCGCCGACAGCTCATCCCCGTACGGGATCAAGGATGGCATGAAGGTCCAGATCAACTCCATCTCTGTTGCCTGGGTGGCCGAGAAGGTCAAGCAGAACAAGGCCGCGGACGTCGCCCAGCTCTACCTCGTGATGGGCGCAGGCGATCAGGAGCTGACGTGGCTTTCCCAAGAGCCGGACCTCGCGGCGACCCTGAAAGATAAACGGACTCGCCGCGCGGCGGACCTCAGCAAGAAAATGAAACCCTGGGCCATGCCCCTCGACGCCCGTGGCGTAGGACAGTACAGTCAGGGCGATCTGGCGCTCTGGGTGCGCCGGTTTTTAGGCACCGACGAGAAGGACGATTCCTACATGTCGAGCGCGGCCCAGGTCAGTTTTTCCATCCTCAAGGATAGCAATATCCAAAAGGAACTCGGCAAGAGCGTCCCGAAAAACCAAGGTCAGGACGAGGGCGGAGCCGTCTCCACGGGCGGGGCCGGAACGGGCGGTCAGCCGATGACGGGATCGGCCAAGGGCTTTGATTATAACAGCCTCTTCCGCGGCGGCGCCGTCATCAAGGACGTCACCTACCAGAGCGGCCAATCTGGACAAATATCCATCAAGATGTACACGGTCAAGGAGAACGGCGTTCTGGTCAACAAGGTGGGCATCTTCGACATCACCAACCAGTCCGACACCTTTGGACAGAAGTTCTCCATTCCGGCGGGGGCCGGCGAGAGCACTTTCGCCCTGGACGACCGGAAAGGGGGGATGTCCCAGTACACGTTGAAGTTCGTCCCGAGCGGCAGTGAGACGCTGATTTACTTTAGCCGTGAAGGCAGCTCCGACCCAAAACCGACTTCCGTCTCGGAACTCTTAACCAAGCGCGCCGACCAAGCCATCGCCGCGGGCGACATCACCGATGTCGGAGGCAAGCCCTACTATGTGCTGGGGCAGGGCGGCGCCAAGGGCTCGCTCCTCTTCTTCTCGGAAGATCTCCCGAAGCGCTTGGCTGCGGGCGGAAGCCTTACTCCTGAAATGGCTGCCGAAGTCTGCCAGCGCGGCTCTGATGGCAACAACGTGATCCTTAAACATGATAAGGGCCCGGACCTGGGCAAGGCCGCGGACGGTAAACCGTACCATCTGGTGTTTAACAGGGAATATGGCTATTGGGAAGTCATGTCCGGCGAAGGCGATCCGGAGCCGCAGCCGGCGCCCCCGGCACCTGCCGGCGGCACGACGCCTGCAAACCCGACCGGCGCCGAAACTTCAAAAGGCGGCCAAGGCGGCTGCACCGTGGACACAGCAAAAACATTGCTCGAACAGCAGCCGAATAACGCTATGGCGGCCGATCCGCTGACCGTTAGCTTGGGCGAGGCGCTTCTTAAGCAGGGTTTCGCGATCATGACCTCGAAGGACACGGGCCAGCTTTTTAATTCTCGCCATGCCCTGGTCGTCCCGAAAAATATTTCTAGCGCCTGCCACCTCTTCATGCCCATGGTTCCGGCTTGGAACAGCGCGCCTTGGCGGCGGAATGAGCTCGGCGTCATCGCAGGACGCTATCTTGCTGTCTCTCCGTCGGATGCGGAAGTTTGGTATTGGGACCTCACGCAGCACCCCATTTTCAAGGGGAAGGAGACGGGCGACAACGGCACGGTCGGGACGGTCCAGGAAGATGGCACCATCAACGTCCAGGAGAGAGGCCTGCTTGCCGATGCCTTGCAGAGGGCTAAATTCAAGCTGCCGGAGGGCAAGACCCAGGCTGACCTCGATAATAATCTGGGCCAAGTCCTGAAGAATGAAAACAAGCCGTATGTCATCACCGGCGGCAGCCAATCCGGAAAGCTCATGATCAAGCTCAACGGCCAATCTTGCAACTTCTGGCCTGACATCGAGCGCGACTGCCTGAAATTGGGCGGATATAAGGACGTCGTGGGCCAAGGCTCGGAGAAGGACCAAAGCAACGCCTTCGACTGGAACACCACTCCGGCCAAGGATCAGCGGTTCCCCAGGGACGGCACCGAGGCTTCCTATGACCAGTTCGGCGCCCATGACGTCGTGTATAAGATGCAGGAGACCGACCAGGCGGCGCTCTATGCGAGCAGCGACAGCGCGCACTCGGCACAGGCCCAGCACTTGTATCTGAAGTTGCGGGGATACAACAAGGCCGACGGCAAGTTGTTCGGGATCAGTCCCTTCGTGCTGGTCTTCGACCGCGGCAGAAAAGGCGTGGAGCCTCCCGCTGATCTGAGCGCGATCCATATGGACGGGGTCACGCTGGCCAAACCGTCCGCCGCGGGGCAGGTGCTGATGCGGCATGGCGACAAGACTTCCGGGTTCTGGTACTACGTCGTCAACCCCCAGCTCACCTGCGACAAGGAGAACAACTGCTTCGGACCCGTCCTCTGGTGGGGAATGACCAAGGACAAAGTCCAGACAGAGATGAAGCGTCTCTGAAGGGCCGTCGCGGCCAGTCGCTTGGCCGTGGGTCTTTAGGCCTAGGCCGCATAAGACTTCTATCCTGCCGCCGCTTGGGCCCTCGGGTCCCTGGCAGGATAGGACTCCCGCCTGCTACACTATGAGCGCTATGAGCCTCCTGCGCAGGAGCCTTGCAGTCGGGCTGTGCATCGGCCTTCTAGTCCCGCCTCCCGGCTGGGGCCCGTCGTTGAGCGCGCGAGATTATAAGAGCACGCAGGAACTCCAGGCCGGCCTGCCTTCCTGGGAAGTGATGGGCTTCCTGGAGGAGCACCACGCCTTCGACGGCTCCAGCGCGGAGCTGCGCCAGTACGTGGTCGGAGATGGAGTCGTCACCCCTTTCGGAGCAGTCCTCTACCGCTACCTTAAGAGCCAGCCCAATCCGGACGAAGAAGCCCAGAACCTGCAGGAGTCGTTCAAGACCCTGGCCAAGAGCGGGCCCTACAGCGGCCAGAAGGCCGCCGCTTTCGAGACCGCCTTGCAGCGCTACGTCGATAAATTTGGAAGCCTGCCCGCGGCCCCGGACCAGGCCGCCGAGGACACTTTCGAGCTGGGCACCCTGCGCGAGGCCATGATGACCGGGGCCTCCGTCAAAGACGCCCCCAAGGCCAAGTTCACCCAGGTCGACCTGGGCCCCGGACAAGGCTGGCAGTTCTGGGATAAGGACGGCTTGGCCTTCGAGCTCAATAAACATAAGGTCGCCATCTACAAACGGGATCTGCAGAAGATGCAGCGCGAGATCAACAAGACCCGGCCCCAGCAGGCCGCCTTCGTCCCGGAGACCGGCCGGTATAACCATGAGATGTTCGGAGTCAGCTACCTGCGCCTGAAGCTTCAGGCCGACCAGATCAAGCTTGCCACGCGCCTGGACCGCATGGTGTGCATGGCCGAGCTCCTCGGAGAGCAGAAGAGGGACCAGGTCTTCTTCGATAAGAACGACCCGAGCCGAATCAATGAGGCTTTCGAAAATGAGCTGGAGAAGAAGGCCGGCGCCAAGAAATACACCCACAAGGGCCAGATCTACTCGGTCTTGCAAATCGCCGAGGCCAAGACCCGAGTGCGCAGCGGTTACCTCCAGAAGGCGGACGAGGGCATCGTCTACTTCCGGGACGAGATGGAGAAGTTCAAGGGCGCCGCCGCGATTACGGACTCGCAGGCCAAGTCCATGGAGATGGGCGAGCAGTTCGTGATGCGCTACCTTTCGTTGGCATTCCTGGAAGCCCAGAAATACGCGTTGCGCAGCCAGCTCGAGCGCCTCGACCCGGAATCCCCGGACTCGCAGATGGTGGGGGAGGGCCTTAAGGCCATGCCCCTTGACTCGGCCGCCAAGAGCCGCTACAAGGATGAGGGCGGTAAGCTCCGCAAGCGCCTGGAGCGTCTGGGGGCCGTCCTGGGCCGCGTCGAGGATGTGCTCTGCAAGACCGACTACGCCTCAAGCCTCGACCTGGCCCAGGCGGCGCTCAACTCCAGCCAGAAAGAACTCGGCGAGATCGGGACCAACTATGAAGTCTACACGGCCGCGCCGGGCATGCTTCTGGCCCTGCAGCAGCAGTCCGGGTTCAGCTTCAACGGCTCTTTCGACCCGCGCAAGTGGTCCGGGAGCGTTTGGCATAAGGCCGCGGCCGGCACCCACGTCAGCTCTTCTTATACCAAGGGCATCGAGGATGCGGACCGCTCCTTGACCGCCTACCAGGGCATCGCCGGGACAATCTCCGACGGCAAGTATTGGGACGCGCGCAAGGCCATCATCGCCCTCAACCCCGACGCGGTCTATCAGCATCCCGCCATGTCCTTGAACGGCGAGACCGCCAAGATCAACGACGCGGCGCGCCTGGCCGCGGCGCTCAAGGCCACGCGCGCCAGCATCACCCGGATCGCCGAGGTCAACCGCTGGGTCGACACGGCCGGCAACTTCATCACCTGGTCCGTGGCCGTGGGCTTGGGCGCCCCCGTCGTCCGCAAGGGCTTGGCCGTAGTCGAGACCGCCGCCAATAAGGTCGGGCTCAAGTTCATCGCGGCTTTGGCCGAGCAGGTCCGCTTGAAGCTGGCGTCCTTGGAGCCCGCCCAGGAGCGTCTCAGCGGCAATGCCGGCGGCGTGCTGGGCGAGTACCTGCGCCACAGCGCTTGCCGAACCGTCAGCTTCGCCGTCCGCCAGGCGGGCTTCACGCTGATGTCCGGGACCCTTTCCGGCGCGGCCATGGCTTTGGGCGACCTCACTGGCCGAGCCCCCTTCAAGATCAATCTCGGCGTGGTCAAGTTCGGCGAGGGCGACTCGAACTTCAAGAACCCCGGCGACGCCTTCGCGCAGGGCTTCTCCGGCGGTGTGTACTGGGCTAACGAATCCTTCCATCCCATGCTGGGTTACGTCGGACTGCCGTCGAGCTACTTCGAGGGCGGACCCCTGGCCGGCTTCGCTCAGACCTTGGGCGCCAAGGGGGCGGCCGGCTCCGCCGGCCAGCTTGCCAAGTGGGGGGTGGGGAAGGCGGCGCAGCACTCGACGCTGGTCGCCAAGGTGAGCGAGCATGTCGGCAATGTCTTTAATTCCATTTCCGAGGGCTTCGCGGCCAAGGCCGGCGGCTCCATGATCCTCTCCGGCGCGAGCAAGGTCATGCAGTTCGCCTGGGGCACGGCCGACAGCCTGGCCAAGTACATGGTTTTCAGCGAAGGCGTGGGCTGGGGGAGCAAGCAGGTCGGCGGGTATATGTACCGCAACGAGGCGGACGTGGCGCGCCCCGGGGTCTCGGAGGATGAGAGAGAGCAGCTCAAGGACATGCCGCTTGAAGTCGTGGCCGGCCTGGAGCGGCGCATCAAGCGCTCGGAGAAGGCGAGCGAGGCTTGGGCTAATTCGCCGCTATGGCTGATCATCCCGACCTATCCGGCCAAGTACGAGGCGGCGGCGCAGTCCTTCCAGCGCAGCTCCCAGGGCGAGAAAGAGTACATCGACCATCGCAGAAACGCGCTTTTGGCCAACGCGGAGGCGGACCAGACCTATCTTCCCATGCTGGGCAAGAATACGACGCCTTGGATGCAGTTCATGTTCAGCTACACACACAAGGGCGCCAAGGAGTCCGACGCGACCTTCCTGGTCACTAAGGAGATCAAGCGCAAAGCTATCGCCCGGGAGCTCAAGCAGTACGTATCGGGCGGCAACGCTGAGGCGGATATCGGGACCATCAACCCCGCGGAGTTCCTTAAGATATCGCGTTCCGATACCGCCGAGCGCAAGATGATCGGCGAGCTCTTCAATTTGGACGACGTGCGCAACGAGTCGCGCAAGCAGTGTGTGCTGGTTTTGACCAAGAACCCGACCTTGGCCGAGGATATCCTGAAGGCCAAGCCCGGCAGCAACGTGCCGGGCTTCGGCCGGGTCAATCCCGGCGTGCAGCGCGAAGTCGCGGCCATGATGCTCGAGGAGCTGCCGGCCGGCGTCAAGGTCTCCCATAAGATCCAGGGCTTGGCGCAGGGATACATCCAGCGCTACCTCGATTCCAATAGCTTGGGCAAGGCCGGCGGGCCGGCCGAGCGGCTGCTCAAGGCCAGCAAGGCCAACGCCAAGGAGACCCCGGTCCAGGCCGAGGCTTTCGACCGATTCGTCAAGGAGCTGCGTGAGAGCGTCGTGCAGTGGGGCCAGGACGTGGAACGCAAGGCCACCGATAAGCCCTATATGAAGCTCTCCGAAGAGCTCCGCGGGAAGCTCGAGGCCAAGTCCAAGGCCGGGGGCTTGAGCCCGGAGCAGTCCCAGGTCTTAGAGAGCATGTTCAACCTCATTGATAAGCAGGAGCAGCGCTTCCAGAGTTTCAACAACGTGGAGACCACCCACCAGCTCATTAGCGAGGAGCTGGCGGCCCTGCGCGTGCAGTATGAGAAGAACGACGGGGCCACGAAGCTCCTTAAACAGTTCGGCGACAAACTCTCGGCTTGGCGCGGATCCGAGGTCCAGCATACTCCCCCGGTGGCGGACGCCGCGCCCTTTAAGGCCATGCTCAGCGAGTTCCGCAAATCCGTCGATGACGCTTTGACCGCCAAATCTATTTCGCCCGAGGACGCCGAGGCCCTGCGCGACGTGATCAGCCGCGATATGAAGGGCGCGCCTTGGATCCTGCATGATTCCAAGGGCACGGCCTTGAGCGGCTGGCGGCCGGGCCAGTTCGTCACTTACTTCGACTCTTTGACAAAGGTCGTGGAGAGCCGCGGCCAGTCTATCCGCGCTTTCGAACGCCTGACCACGGGCGGCGGCAAGACCTTGTTGACCTTCGAGGGGCTTATGCCGATCGCCGAGGCGGACGCGCGCCTCGAAGGCAAGGGTCGCAAGGTGTCTTTCTTCACGGTGCAATCCAATCTCGATGCCCAGGCCCAGCTGGAATGGCGCGCCCTGCGCAGGGTCGGATCCCAGCTCGAGTTCGACACCTATGAGGGCCTCAAGTCCGAGATCGCGCAGGCCAAGGACAAGGGGCAGGAGTACGTGGACAAGATTTGGATCCTAGGCGACGAGATGGACGGCGCGGCCCTGCAGCCGGCTTTGACCTTGGGCGAGACCACGGGCAAGATCACCCGCCTTAACTCCGTCTACAGCCGTATGGAGCAGCTTAACGAGCGTATGGAGCAGCTCCTGCAGCGCGGCGCAGTCGAGCTCTCGGAGAAGGTCAAGGTCCAGGCCCGGTTGGCGCAGTCTGTCATCGACGGCCTGGGCGCGCGCACGCCGCAATCCGGGGCGGCGCGCGCTGCTACGGAGAAGCTCATCAAGGCCGCCGAGGAACTTTCCACGGCGCAGAGCCCGGCGGCTCTCGTTAAGGTGACGGAGGCCGTCCGCCTGCGCCTCGCCGAGCTCAAGGCCGCCGCGTCCGCCTCGGCCGGCCTCCCCGACGTCCAGAAGGTGCAGGCGGCCGCGGATAAGATCTCGGAGCTGCTCAATAATGGCGTGGCTGTGGACCCCGTGGCGCGTCAGGTTGTGAATCGGGAGGTTTCCGACAACCTGGCACGGCAGAAGAACCTGCTGTCGCTGGTGGGGGGCGACGCATCAGCGCGCCTGGAGAGTCTGCGTGTCGAAGCCGTCGGCCTGCGTGAGAGCGCCGAGGCGCGCATCCAGGGCGTCGAGCGCAAGCTCGCCGGCCTGGAGGAGCGGCTGAAGAAGACTCCGAATGACCCGGACTTGGCGGCTCAGAAGAAGGCTCTGGGCTCGGAGATGGGTCTGGCCCGGCAGGACCTGGCCTTGGCTCAGCGTTTCGCGGGCGACCAGCTAGGCCGGGCCCAGCGCTTGATCGAGAAGGTCTTCGAGATCCAGGAGCAGTTCCCGGCCGAGAAGGCCGGGCGGGGCCAGGCCAAGATAGACGCGGCCTTGCACCGGCGCGACTCTGTGCGCCAGGGCCTCAGCGCCGAGCAGAACGCCTCTCTCGATGCTTACCGCCAGGACGTGGCCAAGCTCTACGACGTGGGCCGCCGCATGGCGAAGGCGGACGGGGATATCCTTAAAGCCGCTAAGGCCGGCCGACCTATCGAGTCGTTCCAGAGGGAACTCGCCAAGCTCCAGGCCGAGGCTGACGGCGTGCAGGTGCGTCTGGCCCAGGCGCGCGAAGCCGCCCGGCCGCAGATCACCGTGGCTGACCTGCAGGCCGTCAACTCCCGCTTCAGTGATAATTCCAAGACCATCCTGGAACTCCTCGACAGGGGGGACGCGGAGAGCCAGGCCGCGGCCTTGCGCCTGCTGCAGGGCCGTAAGGCCCTGCTGGAGTCCTACGCGGGCACCGAGAGCTCGCTCTACGGGATCTATAAGAAGATGAAGGCCGACGCTTACTCCGTGGCCCATAGTCCTATCTGGGAGCGCGACGAGGCGGAGGTGGCCAGGAAGGCGGTGGAGAAATCCCAGGCCCTCATGACCGGCGGCGCGGAAGAGCTGAGTTCAGGCCTCAAGTCAGTCGAGGGCCTGGCTCAGTCCGGCGAGCCCGAGATTGCCTTGAAGCTGCGCCGGCGGGCCGAGGGCATCCTGCACGACCAGGCCCAGAAATGGCAGGACCTATCCGGCCGCGGGCCCGGCGACCGGCAGGCCACGCTCAAGAACCTCGGCGAGGCCGTGGACGCGGCCTCGCTGCATGCCACGGAGCGCGAGCGCTTCCTTAAGGCCCTGCGCGCCCAAAAGCCGGGCCTGGAGATCTCTTTCGTAGAGCGCCTGGAGTCGGTCTTCCAGGCCGCGGATGCTCGCGAGGCGGCGCTCAAGACCGGCGTGGAGCTGCAGTTGCGCAACATGGAGATGACCCAGGACAAAGCCGTCAAGCTCTACGACCAGCGCATCAAAGGCCTGACGCGCGGGTACGCCCAGCAGATGATGAAGGAGATCCTCGCCGACCCGCTGATGCCCGCGGGCCAGCGCGACCAGCTCTTCGCCAAGGCCTTGACGTCCTATCTGTTCCCAAGCCGGCAGTATGGCGTCGAATGGTCCATTCTCGGATCCCGCTGGCCGCCGACGCAGTGGATCCGCCCGAGATTCTCCATCAAGCCTGAGTCGAGCTGGGTGCGCGAGGAGTTCACGAACCTGGTGCGCGGCTACTTCGACGACTACGCCACGGTGCGCATGGACAACCTGACCCATAAGACCAACGTCATCCATAACGGCCAGTGGTTCGAGACCATGGATAACCCGACTCGCCGGTTCTGGGAGCTCGAATACGGCACGGACATCACTTTGCCTTACACGCAGAAGAACCTCTCCACCATCAAGGATGTCACGTCCAATAAGAAGGCTCGGATGTTCGCGCTTTCCGCCACGGCCGGCGAGAAGTACGTCAAGCATCTCGTCGAGAGCAACGTTTCCGTCGGCGGCCAAGGCGCTCAGAAGCCGGACAACGTGAGCGTGGACGTGCGCGCGGGCGAGGCCGGCAAGTTCACGGGCGTAGCCGAAGCCATGGGGCGCGCCCTGCAGCGTTCCAACGAGCTGGTGGCCGTGCGCCCGAGCGAGGTCCTGTCCTCGGAGGCCGCTCCGCCCGAGGTTCGCGCCTATCTTGAAGGCCAGGGCTACGCCAAGAAGGACGCCTTGGTCCTGGACCTGGGTTCGCTGCGCGATAATCCGGTGGTCTACGACTATTTCGTCAAGCTGCGCCAGCGCCAGGGCGTGCGCCTGGAGGGCGCGCGCTGGCCGGGCGCGGCGGGCCGGCCGCAGACCTCCACCTCGCTGGTGGTCATCAGCCTGCCCGACACGCGGGCCTTGAAGACCATGCGCGAGTACCTCATCAATTCCGGCCTGGCCACGAAAGAGGAGATCGCGCAGGTCTTCTCGGACACGGAGTACCTGCGTCTCAATCGCCCGCAGGCCGACGTGGCCAAGCAGATGAACCTCTTGAATATGAAGCCGGGCAAGGTGAAGGTGCTGCTGCTCGATACCCGCGTGGGCGGCCGCGGCCTGGACCTGGACTACAAAGGCGACAAGGGCGACCCGCGTCTTGACGCCTTTAAGGGCTACACGAATTATGAGATGCTGGTCATGGACCCGAACCAGATGAGCGCGGTGCACCTGCTGCAGGCCGAGGGCCGCATCGACGTGGGCCGTGTCCTGTTGGGCGCGCAGCGCAACTTCCGCCTCATGATGGACGTCAAGACCCTGCAGAAAGATGCGGTCTTCGAGGACATGTACCGCAACAACGACGTGTTCGTGAATCTGCGCAATGACCCGGCGGTGCATCAGTTCGCCCATGACGAGTCCAATCGTCTCAAGCGTCCCGTCGACTTGGACTGGTCCCTCATCGATTCCTACATCAAGCAGAAGACGGAACCTTCCAGCGATCTGGCGAAGCGTTATAATCAGGTGATTTCCGAGAACCTTGAGCGCAAACAGCAGCTCATCGAAGAGGACCAACTGCGCCAGTCCTCGGTCCTGCAGGACCAGCCTAAGGCGGACGTCCCCAACAAGCTGCGCTGGCTCGATGCGCTCCAGCGCGGCCGCTGATCGAGGATCCATTGATGGATGAACTCTATGATATCAAGCGTCGCCTGGCCGCTATCGCGGCGCTCATCGTCGCGGTCCTCTTCTTCGGCACCGTGGGCTACCGCCTCATCGAGGGCTGGTCGTCTTTCGACTCGCTCTACATGACGGTCATCACCCTGGCCACGGTGGGCTATGGCGAGGTCCGTCCCCTCGACCACGCCGGCCGGATCTTCACCATCTTCCTAATCATGGGCGGCATCGGCGCCATGACCTACGCTTTTTCGGCCATCACCTCCGTCATCGTAGAGGGGCACTTGTCCGCGGCATTCAGGAGGAGACGCATGGAAAAACAGATCGCCAAGCTCTCGGGGCACTACATCGTCTGCGGCGCGGGGCGCGCCGGAGGCGTTATCTCCGCGGAGCTGACCCGTACGGGGCGTCCCTTCGTGCTGTTGGAGCGACAGGCGGAGGTGGTGCAGAAGCTGCGCGGGCGCCTGGGCGAAGGGGAGATCCTGCACATCATCGGCGACGCGACCGATGACGGGGTCTTGAAATCCGCCGGCGTGGAGCGCGCCGCCGGTGTGTTCGCGGTCCTGGCCACGGACCAGGACAACGCCTTCGTTGCCTTGAGCGCCAAGGGCCTCAACCCGAACCTGCGCGTGGTCTGCTGCCAGAAGGAGCTCGGCGTGCGCGCCAAGCTCCTGCGCAGCGGCGCGGACAACGTGGTCAACCCTGAGTACATCGGCGGCCTGCGCATGGCCTCCGAGATGATCCGGCCCGCCACCGTGGGATTTTTGGACGCCATGATGCGCGAGAGCGAGACCGTGGAGCGCTTCGAGGAGATCACCGTGCCGGAGGGCTCCTCTTACGTGGGCAAGCCCGTGGGCGATGTCAAAGGCGGCGAGGGCGGCGGCCCCCTGCTTATCGCGGTCCTCGACGGGCTGAACAAGAAGTACGACATCAACCCTGACTCCGCCCGCCCCATACGGGCCGGCGACCACCTGGTCATGGTGGGCGAGGTGGGCCGGCTTGCCGAGCTGCGCCGGCGCTTCGGCGCAGGCGCCTGAGGGTCTAGGTGGGTCGGCTTCGGCGCCGGCAGCCGGATCGTGTGGGCCATTAGTCCTATCTCCAGTAGGCCCATTGTCCGCGGATAAGTTCCCCGGGAGACCCATTGCTCGCCGAGAGCCAAGTGATACATTAGGAGTATGATCCGTCTTCTGTGGGCGGTGGTGTTTCTCGGCGCGGGCGCGCGGCTCTGCCCCGCGGCTGATGCCGCGACCGTCGCTTCGGCCCGAGTCCTGTCGCGCGGCGGCGTGACCGGCCCGGCCGCGCGCGTCACTGTCAACATGGGCGGCCCGTCCTTGCCAAGCGGGGTCGGACCCGCCGCAATCAAAGGATTCCTGTCGGACTTGCCGGGCGTCCCGACTGCGAAGGGCATCGATCCCGCGGCGGTCCGTTCCGGTGTCGTGGAGTCCGCGCCGGATGTCGCCCTGCCTGGCTTGCCCGCTTCCGCCATCCCCGGGGCCGAGGCTTCCCAGGCCGTCGGCACTTTCGCCGTTGAGACCATGGCGGATTTCAGGCTATCGCGGCCGGAGACCGCGCGCCAGGACTTTCCGGACGGGATACTGCATCCGGGGCCGGGCGGCGGACTGCCGGCCTTTCGTCGGCAGGCCCTGCGGCTGGCGGCCAAGGCCGAAGCGGTCAAGGCACAGCTCAGCGCCGCTTCCGAGGTCCAGTCCTTGACCGCCGAGGAGGGCACGCAAGGCGTGGGCCGTCGGCTCATGGATATCCTCACTGACGAGCGGAGCCTGGATGGATCCAGGGGTGCCCGGAGTGCCGTGGGCGTACGCTCGGATCATGCGGGCTTTTGGGTGACGGCGGCCGACGCCGAGGCGAGGCCACTCGCAGCGGGACTGCGGTCGGGCGCGGGCCGGACCATGCCTTCCGCCGGTTGGGTCTCTGAGGTGCCCGCGACGCGCGGCGGCTATCGGCCGGTCTACCGGCAGGCCTTCAGCCCCGGCCCGGCCGCGGACTCCTTTGAGCCTGGCGTCGGGGGCGTCGCCCTCATCGCCTTGCGGGTCTCCCGGCAGAGCCTGGTCCTCTCCGTGGTGGACGCACCGGCCCGCGGTCTGGCTCTGCGTTTGGCTACGGATTCAGCCCAATCCCTCGTGGGGCAGGTTTCCTCCGGCCCAGGCCAGACCATGGCTACCGTAGACCTGCGCGATGCCGTGGCCGCGTCGATCTTCGTGGAGCCGGGGTCTGCCGTGCCGCTGGGGTCCCAAGTGCAGTCGGCTCAGTCCGAGGTCTTTTCCTTCCTGCAATCCACCGGCGGCGACTCGGCGGACCAGGTCCTGCCCGATGCGCCGACGGGCGCCTCTTATCGCAGCGGTTCCTTCTTACAGCGGCCTGGCCATGCGCCCGTTTCCGTTCCAGATCCGCGGCTGGCTTGCGCTCTTCTTCCCTTCCTGGGGCTGCTCATCCTTCGTTCGCGGCTTTTCAGTTAGGGTAGGCGCACGGCGCTCAAGCGCGCTCCCGATGATAAAGCCTGCTGCTGCTCAAGAGGAGCCAGCAGGCCTAGCGGTCCGCCTGGTCTGACGGCGGCGGCGGACTTGGCGGCGAAGGTGGCCAGGATATAGCCCCAGCGCAGGGGATTGCCGCGCAGCAAGTGCCGGGGGATTACGGCGCGTATGGTCTTGCGGGCGGCGTCTACGGATACCGGGACTGAGGCCAGCACGGCCGGCCCGGATTCTGGAATGGCGCGCAGCAGGGCGCCGCCGGAGGGGCCCAGGCTCAGGGCGTACTCCCAGCAGTCGCGGTTCGCCGCGAAGGCGCCGCGGCCTTCGAGCAGCGCCGAGCTGCCGGCTCCCGGGACGTGGTTGATGTCAACATAGGCGTCCAGGACCAGCCGGCCCAGCGGGGAATATGCGGTTGCGCTCGAGACATCGATGGCCGCCATGCGGAAGGTGAAGGCTACGGAGGCGGCGTCCCAGTCCAGGCGCAGGCCCAGGATGCGCCAGGGCTCCGCCGAGACGCCCTTCTCCGCTCCCGGCAAGGGAGACGGGCTTCCCTTCGGGGACGGCGGCTCCGCGGCCGCCGGGGCGCGGCTGAGGCTGCCCAAGGGATTCTGGAAAGAGAGCCAGTCGGGCCCTTGCTCAATGCGCAGGTCCGTGGAGACCTCTTCGTCCGCGGCCGCGGTCCCGGTGGAGGCTGGGTTGCCCGCGAAAGAGGCGTAGAATACTCCCGGCACGGTCAGCTTGAGGCGGCGGTACACGTCCATGAGATGCCGGCGCAGTTCCCGGTCCGCGGCCGAGGCATCGCCGGCCATGGTCCCGGACAAGATGCGGTAGTCGCGGCCGGCTTGCGCTGCGTAGAGGGCCTCCGTGGCATTCTCCAGGGCTTTGAGGTCCGCGGTCCCGGAGTTCTGATAACGCCGCAAGGCCGCGGCCGTGTCCTGATAGGCTTTCCAGGCCGGCGTGGATGGTCCCAACTCCGGGCTCCAGCCGGGCCAGTCTCGGCTGCCGGCGGGTGCGGCCGCGGTGTTTTCCGCGAGGCGCTCGGATGCGGTCTGCCAGCGCCAGGAGGAATGCTTATCTGCGAGCTCCTTGATCAAGGCGAGTAAAGACCCGCGCGGTATCAGCCCGGAGGCTTCGTCGAGCACGATGCGGGACGGCTGGGCGCCCAGCAAAGGGTCTGGCCTGCCGGCCGCATTGAACTCGTCGAGAGTGGGGGGATTTCCTGCGGAGCGCAGCGCCGCGAAGGGCAGCCAGTGCGAGCTCCCCTGCGCTTGCGCCGAGGCTTGGCCCGTGCCCACCGCCACCCAGGCCAGGCCCATGGCTTGGAAGGCCGGCACCAGGTCCTCTGCGGCGGCTCCGCCTCCGGGAACGAAGCCGGCCGGAGCCGTGCTCAGTACGGCGTGGAACTTTTCGCGCGCCAGGGCGAGTCGGGCCAGCACGTCGTGCAGGCCTTCGGCCTTGGACTCGTCCATGACCAAGGACAATATAGGGTCTCCGGGGATGCGCATGGCCAGCTCCAGGCGGCTGGTGCGCAGGGGCAGCGCCAGGATGTCGCGCACCTGCGCTGTGAGCATGCTCGGGGTCAAGGCCAAAGTCAGCTTCAATTCCGGAGCGGTGAGCAGAGCATCGGCCAAAGCCTGCCATTGGGAGAAATCCTCGGCCGGCACGGCCAAAAGGACCATGGAGGGATGTTCGCCCCAGGCCGCGAGACGGCCTGGCCATAGCAGGAAAGCCGCGAGTAGAAGCGTCCTCACCGCGCCGTCCTCAGGGAAACGGTCTTTCCGTCGGGCGCGGTCTCGGCGCGCGCCGAGGGATCCGTCTGGGCCTGTCCGTCCACCAGGAAAAGGTAGTGGTAGGAGCCGGCAGGCAGGGGAAGCATGATCTCCCAGGTTCCGCCGGCGGCGCGGGAGAGGGCGAGAGTCCCTGCTTTCCAGGCGTTGAAGTCGCCGATGAGGTCCACGGCCTTGGCCTTGGGCGCGCGCAGGTGGAACTCTACGAAGCGTAGGTCTTCCGCGGGAGCGGACCGGAAGTCGCCGCGGCGGTCGAGGAACTTGACCTGGACGGGATGGATGGTGGATGGCGCCGCGCCGGTCAGGAAGTCGTAGTAGGACTGCAGGGCGCGCAGGAGAACGGCCGAGGGGATGATGGTGATTGCGGCCAAAAAGCAGATGAAGAGCCAGAAGGCCCATTTGCGGCGGCCGGAGCGTTCCTTCACGGCATCATCTTATTACTTTGGGGTGGTGCTGTCTAATGTCCGAGCCTGGAGCTGTTGGATGATGGTCTCGATGTCCTTGACGCGCGTTTCGAGGGAAGTGAGGCGGTCGGGTTGTGGGTCCGCGGGTGTCGCGGCCGGCGCTTCGGGCTCGGAGGGCGGGGATGCGTCGACGTAGAGCTGTCGGTAGCGGGCTTCTTTTTGCCCGGGCTGGCGGGGGAGGCGGCTGATGATCGCGCCGTCTACGCGGTTGGAGAGCTCGGTCATGAGGGCTTCGACTTCCGCCGTGCTTTCGAACTTGCAGAGGCGCTCGGTGCGGCCTTTGATCTCGCCGGGGGTCTGGGGACCGCGCAGGAAGAGGATGCAGATGGCGCCGATGGTCTTGAGGTCTTCGGTGCAAAGCAGGGCATCTATATGGTGGCTGTATTTGGCGGCGCGGGAGCCGGCTTCGTGGATGCGGCCGGCGAACTTTTTTTCCACGAGGCCGTTGACGGCTTTTTCGACCTCGGCGTGGCCGAGGGTCATGACTGGGTCGCGGCTGGTCTTTTGGTTGCAGGCGTTGACCAAGGAGTTGAGGGTGAGGGGGTAGAGTTCAGGGGTGGTGAGGGATTTTTCTACGAGGGAGCCGAGGATGCGGGATTCGATGGGGGTGAGTTGTTCGGGCATGGATGGATTTTAGCGTTAGATGGGAGGAAGTGCAATGGTGTGCTCTTGGCCGGCTCCAGGTCCTTGCATCAGGCGGGTATCAAAAAGTAGAATTATTCGCTGATTTCCGCGGGCGTGGTTCAGTGGTAGAATGCTACCTTGCCAAGGTAGAGATGAGGGTTCGATTCCCTTCGCCCGCTCCAGTTTATAAGGCCGCAAAAGACTTGAATCGTCGACGAGAAACCCGCTGGGAAGGTTCCGGCGGGTTTTCTTCTTTATTCTGTCCTACTTGCATTTCTGAAAAAATAAAGCATCTGCCACGGACTTTGGGTGCAAAGATGACTGAAGCGGAACTCAGACGGCTCATCGCTGAACTAGAAGGCGAGGCCGTGGAATTTAAACCGGCTCTCTTGTCGCGCAGGGAGATGGCGGAGTATGCCGTGGGCATCGGCAATGCCGGCGGCGGCTGGCTGTTGATGCGAGTCAGCGACAAGCCGCCCCGGCAGATCATCCCCCTGGAGGTCCCGCCTAAGAGGGAGCTGGACAGGATCCGGGACAGCATAGAGAACGCCGCGCAAGTCCACGTCCAGCTTGAAGTCGTGCAAACGCAGGAAGGAGCTTTGCTGGCCGTCAGGGTACCGAGGCGGCCGAGAGGCGGGCGACGAGTTGACGGCCACGGCAGTGCCTGGAGAGCCCAGGTCCCTGATAGCCGCTTCCGGGATGGTTCCCGTCGGGCGGTTCGATGTGGACGGCAAGACCGCCGCCACGATGGAATCCTTGTACACGTCCAGGCTTACGACTGTGATACAATTATCCATGAGTTGGTACCTCCATGTCCTGTGTGGATAGGATCCCCTCGGAGCAACTCACGTTATACTGAACTATTGGGGTACTGGCTCGTTCATTCTATCTATAAATCACCGGAGTTTGATATCACAAAACTTCCGGAGCCGAGAAAGATCCTTGCCATCACCGATATCTCAATGACTAAATTTTCAGGGGATCATGATTGACATAATCGGCAAAATCCTTTTGGGCCTGGGGTTGATGTTCACGGGCGTTCAGATGCTCTCATCCGGCCTCAAGCAAATAGGCAGCCGGCAGTTCCGGCTGCTGGCGACGCGGTTCGTCTCCTCGCGCTGGCGGGCCGTGTTCTTCGGCGTGGGCTCCGGCGCGATCATGCAGAGCACATCGGCGGCGCTGGTGATTTTGGCCAGCTTGATCAGCGCCGGGGGGCTCGATGTCTCGCAGGCGATCGCGATCTTGAATGGATTCAGCATCGGGAACTGTATGCTGCTGTTTATCATTTCCCTGAATATTGCCGCGGGCGTCATGTTCCTCGTCGGACTGTGCGGAATCGCGATGTATTTGGCCAAAGACGAGAGATACCGCACCTATTTTCTCATCGGGCTGGGATTGGGGCTGATTTTCTTCGGAATTGAGATGATGACCGCCGGCGTCAAGCCGTTGCGGCAGGAGGCGTGGTTCACCGGGGCGATGGCGTTTAGCCGCGATTATTCGCTTTTGTCGATCATTGCGGGTATGGCGCTGGGATTCATCGCGCAGTCCTCGACGGCCGTGGCGCTTGTGGCGATCGGGCTGGTGAGGGAAAATATCCTGACTGGCCCGCAGGCGTTTCTATTCATGTATGGCGCGGCGATCGGTTCGACCATGTTCAAGGTGATGCTCGGAGCTGCGTTCCGTGGAACGTCGCGGCAACTCGTGCGGTTTGTAAATATATTCAACATATTCGGGGCCTCGGTTTTTATTCTGCTCTATTATATGGAGATATATTTGCACGTTCCGCTGGTCATGGCGCTGCTGAATTCGTTAACGCCGGACCTGACGCATCAGGCCGCCTTGGTGTTCCTTTTGTTCAATATGACGTCGGCGATTTTTTTCATCGTCATTAACGGACCGCTGATCAGGTGGCTGGCAAGTTCTTTCCCTCCGTCGGAGGAGGAGGGCTTGTCCTATCCCAAATACCTGTCGGAATTTCAACCGCAGGACCCCGACACCGGCATGGAACTGATCCTCCTGGAGCAGACGCGCGAACTGGAGCAGGTCGCGGCGTTCGTTTCCACGGCAAGAGAAGAATATGGCGGCCCTGACCTCTCCTCGCGTCACGAGGCCTTCAAATCCCTGGCGCGCGAGGTGGCGGCGTCGACGGCGGCGGTGTCGGCCATGTCGATGGATCCTCAGGCGGCTCAAGAGCATGCCTACGTTCAGACGCGCCAGGCTTTACTTGATCAACTGGCTGACAGCACCGCTTCAGGCGTACAAATCATCATGCAGACGAGGGCCTATCCGTCAATAGAGAAGCTTTCGGCCTCTTGTCTGGAGGCGATTGATTTTCTGCTGACCTTCGCCGCCGAGATCGATAAAACAAACGCTCCGGAAGATGTTCGGATGGTTTTGGGCCTGAGTTCCAGCAACGGCCCATCGATGGAACAGCTCCGCAAGGCCTATATGTACAGCGATAAACTCGATTCAGCCAATGACAAAGGGCGCCTGTTGGACCTGACCATAATGACGGAAAAGATTATTTGGCTTCTTAATCGTTTTTATAGTTTAAAAAGCGACAGGGGACGCTGACGGGTCGCCGGTCAGAAAGCCAACTGTGCGCGGGAGCCGATGACGCGCTCGATCGGGCGGCGTCCGCCCGGGCCGTTGCCGTCTTTAAACCAGGTCTGTTCGTAATCCGCGGTAAACAGCACGAATTTATTCAGGTACCAATTGAGCCCGATGGTCCAGGCCGTCGCCAGCGATGTTGAGATGTCAGGATCGGCAAAAAGCGGGAAGGTATTCGGATCGACCCGCAGTTGATGGAGGCGCGCGGTCATTTCCCATGCTCCCCAAGTCCTTGCGTGCGGATCAAACACCTTTGTCGGCGTGACTCCCGTGTAAGAAGCGTCCTCGCCCGTCAGCACCCATGACGCCGCGGCCTGCCACGCGGTATTCGTAAGACGCGTCTGCACGGTCCCGGCTTGCGCCACTTGATTCGTCTGCGCATATTCTCCGTAAATGGCCAGCGGCCCCATATAGTAGTTGGCTTGCGGGACGAGATGACTTCGTTCGCCATTGAAGGCCACGCCGGTCCTGTAGCTCATGAACTGCTCTTGGCCCTCCGCCGTGGCAAAGACAGGGATAGCCGAGTTCAATTTGGTATAGCTTCCCGCAAGTCCTATGCCAAGGCCAGATAGCCAGCGGCTGCCGGCATTCTTGAAGGGCTGAGCGAATACCCGCGTCGTCACTTCCTTGGCGTTATTGGTGGCGCTGTCAGGAAAGTGCGTTGAGTCGGCCACGCCGTTGGTCAAGGATGCCTGATACGTCATTGCGGAGTTCCATAGGGTGCCATAGAATTCGACACCGGTATCCCGCGAAGGCATCAAGTTTTCAGTCAAGCCTCTTTCGGTGAACGCCCGACTGCTGTCGGATTGCAGGCGCTCCAAGCCTAAAGGAATCTTGAATTTCCCGATTCTCAGATTCGCGAACGACCATGGCCGCACGTCCATGTAGGCGTCGTAAATCGCCACGGTGTTTTGGCCGAAATCCGGCTGAATAAGAAAATCGTAGATTTGGTAAAGCTTGCCGGACAGGATCGGGCGAACGCGTCTCAATAAAAATCCGCTGACCGCGGGAGCTTGCGCGGAGGCGTTCACGGCGGCGCTGTAGGACTGGGGATTGGCTCCGCTTCCCGTATAAAAACGGCCGTCGGTTTGGATGAGACCATGGAACTGTATCTCAAAATCCCCGTCGGCC
This sequence comes from uncultured Elusimicrobia bacterium, assembly GCA_903830945.1. Lineage (GTDB taxonomy): Bacteria > Elusimicrobiota > Elusimicrobia > UBA1565 > UBA9628 > UBA9628. The sequence goes on along the minus strand of CAIKVT010000029.1, from coordinate 103,861 downwards.
GATCGCAAGGAAAAGCCGGAGCGTCCGGCGAAGGATCCTCCCGCGGGCGGGTTCTTAGACGGACTCTGCGTTTGGGTGGTTTGCAGCCGTTGCTGCAGGGACTCCACTTGTCGCTCCAACTGGCTCAAGCGCTGTTCCAGCGCATTCGTGGTCCCAGACGTCGTAGGCGGAGGCACATCCTCGCACCAGAGCAGTCTGGTCGGCGCGCAGAGGTTGAAAGTCAAAAATCCTATCACGAGGGCCTTATTCATTGACTGTGGCCAGCGCCGCCTAGAAGCCTGGGGTGAAATGGTCGATTGTTTTGAACAGGGCTTCGGGGAGGGTGAACTCCGAAGCCTCGATCACGCTCGCGATTTTCCGCGCCTGATTTCCATGTTCGTTCTGACCCATTCAGCCATGGCGTGGACATACTCGCTTTAGGCCGCGGCGCGATGACGATAGTGATCCACCTCATCCTTGCCAAGGTAGAGATGAGGGTTCGATTCCCTCCGCCCGCTCCAGTTTTTTGGCCACCGGCGTTGCCGGCTTGACGCGATCCGATTCGCCTGGCGCATTCCGGCGTTAGGCTTTAGCCCCGCAGCACTTCTTGTATTTTTTCCCTGAACCGCATGTGCAGGGATCGTTACGGCCGACGTCCGGGCCGGTCTTGACGAAGGTTTGAGGCTTAGGGCCATCCTGGGGAAGTTCGTTGAATTGGCCTTTCTCGATGCCTTCCTTGTTCTTCTCCAGCCAGGCCTTGACCGCCGTCATGTCCTTGATATCCACCCCGTCCTTGGCCATGTGGACGCTTAAAGTGCGCAGTTGCTTGAGGAAGGCCGGGTTTTTCCACATGCGGTAGAACTTCCCCATCATCCCCTTGGCCATGGGAGAGTCGGCCAGTTCCTTGGGTAGAGCGGGTTCGGGCTGCTTTTCCTTTTTCTCGTGCGGCTGAGGATGAGCGAGGGTCTTTGTCGACGCGGTCGACTCGTGGTCGGGCGCCGAGGGTCGTGGCTGAGTCTCTTTCGTCTTGAACGGGTTCCACCAGGTCATGTCGTGTCTCCAAAGCTACGGAAGGGGGGGGATTCGAACCCCCGAGGGGCGTTAACCCCTAACAGTTTTCGAGACTGTCCGTTTCAACCGCTCACGCACCCTTCCAAGGGTTTGATAGCTGATTATAGCAGAAGGGGTCATCCTTGGTCAGGCGCGCGCGGAAGGTTCTAGGCCGGCCGCGAGCCGGAGGCTTGCGCATCGGCTACGATCGGCAGCCGGATGAGGAAGGCGGCTCCCCCGTCGCGGCCGGATTCCAGCGTCAAGGACCCTTCGCTGGCTTTCACTATCTGGGAGCAGATGGCCAAGCCGAGTCCGGTCCCCTCGCCCTCCGGCTTGGTCGTGAAGAACGGCTCCCAGATTCGTTCCGCGATCTCGGCGGGGATGCCGGGGCCGTTATCCTCCACACTCACGACGATCTCCCCGGCCTCGCGGCGCGTGCTCAGCCGGATGCGCCCGTCCGTGCGGCCCGTGGCGCGGATGGCCTGATGCGCGTTGGTCAAGAGGTTGAAGACGACCTGCTGGAACTCCGCGCCGGAGAGCATGGTGCGCGGCAGGTCTGTGGCCAACTCCGTCACGAACTCGAGTCGGTCAAAGATCCAGTCGTGCTCTTTGAGGGCCACGCATTCGCGGACCAGGGCGTTGATGTCGCAGACTTTGCGCCCGCCCGCTTTCTGGCGGGAGAAGGCGAGCATGTGTTGGATGATCTGATCGCAGCACCTGGCCCGCTCCTCGATGCTGCGGAATATCCGCTTGGTCTCGGCCGGGGGATAGTCCTGGTCGTGCGCGAGCTCCGCGTAGCCCAGGATGAACGCCAGCGGCGACTTGAGCTCATGCGCGACGCCGGCGATGAGCGTCCCCAGGGTGGCGAGGCGGTCCATGCGTTGGAGCTGCTCGCGCGCCTGGCCCCGTTCCGCTTCGCTGCGCCGCCGCTCCTCCTCGAGGCGAGCCCGCGCTTCGCGTTCGCGGGCCGCGACCCGCATGACCACTATCGCTGAAGCCGTGATGATGGTCGCTTTGACGAGCAGCTCGATGGCGTCGTTCCACCGCAGCCGGGCCAGGGTCTCGGCGTAGAAGGCCATCAGGGGCAGCAGAACTGCCGCGAGTGTGGCCAGGACGCCGCGCCGGCCGAAAGCGAGGCAACCGTTGAACATCGGCAGCAGATAGAGTACCCAGAAATATGATTCCGAACCGCCGGAATAACGCAGGACCAAGGTCAAGAGGAATATGTTTGAGGCTACGGCGAGAGGCGGGCGGCGTGATTGCGACAGCAGACGGGGCAGGATCGAAAAGTTGATGAGGTTGAATGCCAGCAGCCCAAGGAAGCAGTACAGGACTTCGGGATAGACGAAGCGCGGGTTCTCGCGGCCCAAGAACGCGGCCACGACCATGATAAGCGCGAAGACCACGCCGTCGATAGGCCCGCCGAACCACTCGTCACGCTGGGACATCAGAGGAATAGTTTAAATCTACATGCAGCCGCCGTCAAGCAGGCTTCTCGGAAGATCAGGTGAAGACTGAAGGCCGACGGCAGTACTTTCACCAAAACGGTGAAAAATAGGCTCGAAAAGAGGGGCTCTGGAAAACGATCCAAGTTTGCGATTCGGTCCGGCGCATCCGAAACGAAAGCACGGCACCGATACTCCGGTCGGTGCCGAGGGAATCGTTAACGCGAAAAGCCAGCCAGGAACTGCAGCAGCCAGAACATCAGCGCGCCTACCAGCGCGGCGGCGGGCAGGGTCAGAACCCACGCGGTGACCATCTTTCTGGCCACTCCCCAGCGCACTGCCGAGATGTTCCGCGCGGAGCCGGAACCAAGCACCGCCGATGAGATCACGTGCGTGGTGCTGATGGGAGCTCCAAAGTGAGTCGCTCCCTCGATGATCAGTGCCGAGGCGGTTTGGATGGCAAATCCATGCAGAGGTTCCATGTGAAAAAATTTACTTCCCATGGTCTTGACGATTTTCCAGCCTCCCGTCACGGTCCCCAGAAGCATCACCGTCGCGCAGATGATTTTGACCCACAGCGGCACGGCGATGGTGGGGATCTTCCCGAAAATAAACAGAGCCAGAGTGATAAGCCCCATGGTCTTCTGAGCGTCGTTCATGCCATGGCTGAACGCCATCACCGAAGACGATAAGATCTGCAGCCGGCGAAAGGCTCGGTTGGCCGGCTTGGGTTTTGCCTTCACGCTTGCCCAAGCCAGGCCCAGCGTGGCCAAATAACCGACGATACACCCGGCCAGAGGTGAGATGAAAATCGGCATTATGACTTGCCAGAAAATGCTGGCGTATTCCAGCGCACCCCAGCCGCCGTAGGCAACCCCGGCGCCGATCAATCCTCCCACCAGCGCATGCGACGAAGATGAGGGCAGACCGAGGATCCAGGTGAGTGCATTCCAGAAGATCGCTCCAAGCAGCGCGGCCAGCACCAATAGCCTGCAGTTCATGATCAGGGAGGTGTTCAAGATGCCTGTGCCGATGGTGAGCGCGACCTTGTTCCCGACCATGGCTCCGGAAAAATTCAGGAGCGAGGCCATCACCACGGCTTGTTTCGCGGTGAGCGCGCGCGTCGCAATGACCGTTGCGATGACGTTGCCCGTATCATGGGCCCCGTTGGTATAGTCAAACACCAGCGCAATGAAAATGATGAATAGCAGCAGCAGCGGGAACTCAAGCATTTTTGATGCTGATTGCTTCAAGCGTATAGGCGAAGCGCTCGGTGGCGACGAGCAGCGTTTCGCAGCGATCGAGTATCTGCGCTGCGGCCAGCGTCTTGCCATCAGAGGCGCGCTCATGAAGTTCGCCCATGGCCACCAGCAGCATGTTGGCGCTTGCCGTTTTAAGCCTGATGATGTCGTTTGTCGGCGCCTCGGAGTAGGTGTCGGCGGAGATGCCGTCAAGCAAGAGGCCGCAGCTTGCGATCATCAGTCTGAAATCGCTTGCCAGTTCGCGCGCCGTAATATTGTTTTCTCCCAGACGGTACAGCCCGAGGCGCACTCCGATCGAGTGGACCTGGTTGAGGATCTCTTCGTAGCCGTTGGCGATGCGATACACATCCTCGCGGTCGATCGGCGTGATAAATGTCTCCGCCAGAAGCCGTGAGATTTCCCGGACCAATTGGTTGCCTTCAGCTTCAAGAGCATGAAGACGCTCGCAGTGATCCAGGACCGTGCCTTCGCCGGAGCAAAGCGCCAGAAGCACGTCGGCGGATCTCGCCACGATCTTTTGCTGCCGCAAGAAATATTCAAAAAATTTTACATTCTTCGGAAATAATGAGAATCCCATTGGTGAAATTGCTCCAGAGAGTCGATTTATCAGTTCCTCGCCCAATCATTCGCGTCATTCCCGGGCTGCGTTGCGTCGGCCGTGGGAATCTGATTCGGCGAGGGCGTCATTGTAGCTTTTCTTTCTTGCCTTGCGCGGCAGCGGGGTTTTTCGCGGCTCGACCGAGGGCCTTTCCGGGAAGTAAGGCGCAGCCGCCGAAAAAGTGAAGTGCGCCATGGGGGAGCAGTGTGTTACAATGATAATGGTGCGCCACGGAGCCCGATGGCGGCCGGCTGATTGGTCTAATTTATGGGACGAGGTGCATCATGAACATCGCTGTAAAAAAAGAATCTAACGCGTTGGTCGTGACGGTCAGCGGCCGAATGGACGCTGTGACGGCTCCCGAGTTCGAGAAAAGCATCTCTGGATTCATCGCGCAGGGCGAAAAGGTCTTCGTGATAAATCTGAGCGGTCTTGAGTACATCAGCAGCGCCGGCCTGCGAAGCATTCTTGCTTGCGCAAAACGCCTCAAGGAGCTGGCCGGAAAGCTGATTTTTTCCGGACTGCAGGGACATGTCAAGGAAGTTTTCGCCATCTCAGGTTTTCATGGGATATTCAAGATCTGTGATTCCGACGCAGAAGGCTTGCGGGCCATCTAGGCGCATGTCCTCCATCGGGCATATAAAAATTCGGGCCGTCCTGGAGAATCTTCAGGCGATAATGGATTGTGTCACCGCGGCGGCTGCAGCCGCGGGATTCTCCGCGCGGCGCATCGGCGACATGGAGCTTGCGGTCGAAGAGGCGGTCACCAATGTTTTCAAGTACGCAAGTCCCTTGGATCCCGGCGAAATCGAAGTCGCCTGCGCCTGCGGCAAAGGACGGTTCAGCATCGAGATCCGCGACTCCGGCAGGGAATTCGATATCACCAAGCTCCCATCCCCCGACCTATCTCAAGGCATAAGTGATCGGCCCATCGGCGGGCTCGGGGCTTATCTGATTATGGAAACTGCCGATGATGTGACCTACCGTCGCCTTCCTGGATTCAATGTTTTAACACTGTCCTTTGATCCTGAAATAAAAAAATCATAAAGCGATTCCGCTTGTTCTTGCTGTGGTGCGGCTGCGTCGGACTTTTAACGGCGCAGGCGGCTGCCGCGACGAGAAAATTGTCCTTCATCCCGCTTTGGAGCCCCCAGGCTCAGTTCGCCGGCTATTATGTCGCCCTCGAGAAAGGATTTTACCGGGGCCAGGGGATCGAGGTCGAGATTCTCGACGGGGGCCCTGAAAGGCCGGCCGATGTCTGGCTTGAGAAAGGGAAAGCCGATATCGGGACGCTTTGGCTTTCGGAGGCTATTAAAAAAAGAGCGCAGGGTGTGCGGCTGGTTAATGTCGCGCAGATATTGCAGCGCTCGGCGCTGATGCTTGTCGCTAAAAAATCAAGCGGTATCCGCACGGTCGCGGACTTTGACGGAAAGACGGTGGCGCTTTGGGAAAGTTTCCAGCTGCAGCCTCTGGCTCTTTTTAAGAAATACAACCTTCGCGTCAAGGTCATCACGCAGGCGCATTCTATAAATTTATTCCTGCGCGGCGGGGCCGACGCCGCGTCCGCAATGTTTTACAACGAGTATCATACGATCATAAACGCCGGGCTCAATCCCGAAGAGCTGACCACGTTCTTCTTCTACGACTACGGGCTCAATTTTCCGGAAGACGGACTGTATATGCTTGAAAAAAATTACAACAGGGACCCGGCTGCGGCGGCAGCTTTCGTCAAGGCGACTCTTGATGGTTGGACGTACGCTTTTAAGCATAAGAACGAAGCTATCGAGATCGTGCTGCGCCGCATGAGAGAGGCTGGCATTCCGGCCAACCGGATGCACCAGAAATGGATGCTGGAGAAAATGCAGGGCCTTATTTCCCCCAAGGGTCTGGCGACGCGTGTCGGAGAGTTGCAACGGGCTGACTATGAGCGCGTCGCTTCCGAGCTGGCAAAATCGGGGGGCTGGAAAAGCGTGGATTACGGCTCATTCTATAGGGCTGTACGATCAAGTGATTGAATTCAGGAAAAGCATAGCGTTCAGGCTCGCCCGGATTTTTTCGGTGAGCGTCATCCTGATTTTCTTTATGATCTTCGGATTGTACTATCGCTTTACACGCAGGATGATAGAGAAAAGCACCGCTGAGAACGCCAAGAATCTCACGCTCGGCACCGTCATGCGCATCGAGGGGATACTGCGTTCCGTGCAACAGGTCCCGGAGAATATGGCGGGGGTCCTGGAGCGCGGCCCCGTCGAAAAAAAGCAGCTTCTCGCGCTGATAAAATCCGCGGTGGAAAAGAACCCCGAGCTTTACGGCTGCGGGGTCTCCTTCGCCCCCTACTCGTTCGATAGAAAATCGCTTTATTTCGCGCCGTACTATTATCGGAACAAGGATTCACTTTCGTTCGCTTGGCTCGGCGGCGAAAATTATCGCTATTTCGTGTCCGACTGGTTTCAAATCCCAAAGGAGTTGGGCAAGCCGCAGTGGTCGGAGCCATATTTCGATACGGGCGGCGGGAATATCCTGATGGCCTCATATTCCGTGCCTTTCTACAGGAAGATCAACGGGAGGCAGACGTTCGCCGGAGTGATCTGCGCCGACATGTCGCTCCAGTGGCTGCGGGAGATGGTGTCCTCTATAAAAATTCTCGACACCGGCTATGCTTTCCTGTTGTCGAGAAATGGGAATTTCGTCATGCACCCCGATGCGAAGCTCATCATGAACGAAACCATCTTCGGAGTCGCTGAGGGACTGGGTGATAAGAAATTGCGCGAGATAGGCCGCGATATGATACGTGGAAAGAGGGCTTTTGTCCGTATCCAGCAGCTGGATGCGGGCAGGCCGGGGTTTTTATATTACACCCCGGTCACTTCGGCGGGATGGTCCCTGGCGGTATTGTTCCCATGGGATGAGTTGATGGCCGACATCGCCCATCTCAACCAGCTCGTCCTACTTCTCGGCACGGTCGGCATGCTGCTTCTGTTCGGCGTGGTGGTTTCCGAGGCCCGCGCGATCACCGGCCCGCTGACGGGCATGGCTGACGCCACCGCCGAAATCGCTTCGGGAAATCTTGATTTTACAATGCCCGAGACGCTGTCTCAGGATGAGGTCGGGATGCTTTCTCGAGCCTTCAGCTCGATGCAGCAGTCGCTCAAAAGCCATATCGCTCGCTTGACCGAGACGACAGCCGCCAAGGAAAGAATCGAGAGTGAACTCAACATCGCCCGCGAAATACAGCTCAGCATCCTCCCTAAGATATTTCCTCCGTTCGCGGGGATGCCGGAGCTTGATCTTTTTGCCGTTCTCAAATCGGCGCGGGAAGTGGGCGGGGACTTGTATGATTTTTTCGCGATGGACGACGATCATTTTTGCTTTGTCATAGGCGACGTGAGCGGGAAGGGCGTGCCGGCCTCTCTGTTCATGGCGGTGACAAAAACCCTTTTCAAGGCGACGGCCGTCAAGGATACGCCGCCCGAGGTGGTTCTGGGCAAAGTGAACGGTGAGCTCAGCAAGGGCAATGAGAAGGCGATGTTTGTCACCGCGTTTCTCGCGATCCTGAACACGAAAACCGGGGTGATCGAATTTTCAAACGGCGGACATAACCTGCCGGTTGTTATAAGAAAAGGTGGGAGCGTCGAGTATCTGCGGCAGACAGGCGGCATGGTCGTGGGCGCGATGGAAGGGGTGGAATTCGAACGCGGCACGATGACGCTGGCTCCCGGCGACAGATTTTTTCTATATACCGACGGCGTTACCGAAGCCATGGACGAAAACAAGGTTTTATTTTCAGACGAGCGCCTGCTCAGGGAACTGAAGCTGCTCGAAGGCCTGCCGGTGAAGGATGTTCTTAACCGGCTGCTTGCGATGCTGGTGGCGTATTCCAAGGGCGACCAGTCCGACGACATAACCATGATGCTGCTCGAGTACCAGGGACCAAAGTCGGCTCGGATCAACCCCGCAGCCAGCCGCGGGTGAACGCTAGATGCCGATGCTGGCCAGCATCGTGCATATCTCGTTGACGATGCCGACTAGTTTGGGGTGAGAGGCCTCGAAGCCTTCGGCGGACAAGGCCAGGCCCTCGACCGAGTGCTTCATCAGTGCCGGAGATTTTTCCTGGCGCGTGGCTTCGTGGGCCGCCATCTCGGTGAGGCTGGCGATGCTGTGGGCCTGCTCCTCATGGGTCTCGGAGAGATGCCCGACTTCTGTCCTGAGGGCACAGAGCAGGGAGAGCAGTTCGGTCTGGTCCCGGCCCTTCAGCGAATCGATCTTGCGGATGGCGTCTTCCATCTTTTTGACGGTGTCTTCGAGCATGGGCATCTCCTGGTCGGAATCGCGCGGCATCAATGAGGTCGGTCGCGGGCGATTTTTATCGTTCGGAGTATCACAGCGAAGATGAAGGCCTTCACGGTGCGTTCAATATACCAAGTTTGCCGACCTGGATGCAGCCGCAAGGCCTGAGAGTCCCCCTTGCCTGGTGATATCAGCTTTGAGACGATCTTGGAAAATTCCATTTCAAATTCGCCGGCGAAGCTGTCGGATTTTTGTGTTATGATATCGTGGATGTTTAGGTTCAGACGATCGCCGGCGATGTTCTTCCTCGGGGCGGTTCTCCTCGCGCAGGCACTCCCGTCGTCGGCGCGGAAAGTGTCGACGGAGAAGCTTCTCCAGTTGGCCGATCATGGTGACTTGGAGGCTCCATATTGGCTCTGCTATCGCTACTGGGATGGCGAGGGCTTGACGCCTGACTACCCTGCCGCCGTCGGCTACTGCCAGAAGGCCGCATCCCGCGAGGCCAGGGCCAAAGCTGTGCTGGGCTGCATGTACCGCCGCGGCCAGGGCCTGCGCCAGGATTACGTGCAGGCGCGCCAGCTTCTGATCCAGGCGTCGGCGGCCGGCGTGCCCCGGGCTGACTACGAGCTGGGTCTGATGTCCAAGAATGGCGAGGGCATCCTCCCTAAAAATTCCAAGGCCGAAGAGTATTTCTGTCGCGCCGCCCAGCACGGCGAGTGCCGAGCCCGGGCGGAATGTCCCGAGACCAGGTCCCACCTCAATGCCTCTTCGATGGCCGGATCAGCGCAGAGGTGGCCCTCCCAGATTAACAGTCGCGGCCTTCAAGGCGACTGCCACGACACGCTTAGCCCGGAGGCAGGCGAGGTTGTGGGGCCCGAGTCGACCCCCATGTCTCTGAGCTTTGATCAGATACGGCAGATATCACAGAATTCTCTTGAGCAGTTCGCGACGGTGGGACAGATCAAAGTCGCCGCCGCCCAGGCGCCGTCGGCTTCCGCCGGGGTGGAGGTCAGCCTTAATAAGGCCGTCAGTCTGCAGATCGATCCACTGTCGCAGAATCCCGGCTCGGCCGCGAGGGTCCCAAAGCCATCGGCCGCGCCGATCCCCGCCGTGGCGCCGAGCGTTGAGTCGCGGCTGCCGCTGCGGCCGCTCGTGCGGATCTTCTTGGCCGTCGGCTTGCTTTCCTCGATGGTGGGCTGCGGCGCTTACTTTTTTTATAGGAGCTCGCTCTGCTCCTCTTGTCGCCGCATGCCGGTTCGGATTCGCAGCCTGCTGAGCGCCGACCCGCAGAGGCATCAGGAAATCTCGGACCTTTATGGGACCTACTGCAGGATGGGAGGCCAGGCGGAGGTTTTTTCCGGCGACGAACTGCAGGCCATCGTGGTGAGCCTCGACGCCGCCGGGAGCGGATTTCCGACGCCGGGTCTCAGCTGCGCCAAGGCCCTGGCGGTGGCCGGCAAGCTCGCCGCTGCGGGCAAGATGGCCCGGATGCAGGACGTGCTCTGTGAGCCTATGCTCGTGGAGGCGGCTGCCTCCGGCCGGGCGGACGAGGTCTTGGTCCTGCTCGCCAGGTCCAAGAACGTCAACGACTTCGCCGCGCACTTCAGCGCGCCCGGGAGGCCCGCCGATTTTTACAGCGCCTATGCCTCCGGCCTCGCGCGCTTGGGCCTTACCGAGCAGGCCTATAAGATGCTCACGACCAAGCCCTTGGAGCGGTTCAGTCCGGCGGACCAGGCGCTCCTGCTGGAGCTGCACGTCAAGCTTGGCCATTTCGACGAAGCCGGGCTCCTGCTGGACCAGGTCATTCGGGTTAAGCCTCCGGCCGCGGCCAAGGACTACTACGAGGAGTTGGCCAAGCAGGCCACCATGCACGGCGGGCAGCGGCTGGCCGAGGACCTGCGCACCATCGCCTCCGGCCGGCCTATACAGGGCGCTCCGGCCCGGCCGCCGGCTCGATCGGGGAAGGTCCTGGCCGGCAAGTACGAGTTGCGCGCGCTCATCAGCAGCGGCGGCATGGGCGAGGTCTACGACGGCTACGACCGCAGTCTGGATCGGCACGTCGCGATCAAGCGGCTTCTGCCCGGCTTACTGGTGGACCCGTTGATGCGGGCGCAGTTCCTGAGGGAGGCCAAGACCGCCGCGCACCTGACCCACCCCTACATCGTGCCCATCTATGAGAGCCTGGTCAGCGGCGATGACCTCTACCTGGTCTTTGAGTTCGTCAAGGGCGAGACCCTGTATAGCGTTCTGTCCCGCCGCTCGCGTTTGGCCCTCAAGGAGTGTCAAGGCCTCTTTTATTATATCTGCTATGCCCTGGACTATGCGCATCGCAAGCACGTCCTGCACCGGGACCTCAAGCCGTCCAATATCATGCTTGATGAGAACGGCATCGCCCGGATCATGGATTTCGGCATCGCCGTGGAGGCGAGCGGGAGCTTATCTGCCACTTTCGTCGACCAGCGGGGCGTCAGCGGCACCCTGCGCTACATGCCGCCGGAGCAGCATTACGGCAAGACTTCCCGTGCATCTGACATATACTCTTTGGGGGTCTGCCTCTACGAGATGGCTACCGGCTACCTGCCTTTCAACGCCCCGACAATCCTGGAGGTCGTGGAGCAGAAGCACAAGGGCGAGTTCCCTGCGCCGAGTTTCCACGTCCCTGAGCTTCCCCAGGAGTTTGATGCCCTCATTCTTCAGGCCCTGGCTCCGGACCCAAAGGTCCGGATGCAGAGTTCGCTCGAGCTTTACGCGCAGTTGGCAAAAATTGAGCAGCCTAACGCCCCGTCCCAGCCTTAAGGGCTCTATAAAGAATGGTGGAGCAGATAGTCCTTTTTCTTGTCCAATAAGGCCGGGATGTCCAGATCTGACGGCGGGGAGAGCACAGCGGCCACGGAGCGCTTGAAGGCTACTCCCGATTCGTCGAGCTCGTCGGCATCCACGATGACAGGAACGGGCTTATCGCTCTCCTTGCTGGGTTCCTCGGGGGCATCGAACAGCCAGACCCGCGGCCTCATGGCATTGAGGGGATTGGGCCGCACGATCAGGCCGCGCTGGCCGTCGTCGAGCCGCACGAGACAGCCCGGCGGGTAGTAGCCGACGCAGTTGATCAGGAGCTTGAGGAGCAGCGGGTCGTGGCCGGTCTCCATGTCATGCAGCAGATGTCGGATCATGCGGTGCTGGCTTTGGGGCTTCCAATAGTAGCGGTTGTTGAATTGGGCTAGGTCGTAGGCGTCCGCGAGGGCCAGGAGGCCGTGGAAGGATGCGGGGCTGTCGTCGCTTTTGCCCTCGCGCCGGGGGGGCTCGTGATGTATGGCCGCCAGAAGGCCGGCTTGGGGATCGATCCGGCTGTCGCGCTCCAAGAGCAGGAGGCCCCGCTCTGCGTGCCAAGAGACTCGGCCGCGTTCAGCGTCGCTCAATGGGCGATGATGCGCGAGCCACTCGGCCGGGACCGCGTTGCGTCCCACGTCGTGGAGCAGGGCGCACAGGCAGAGCTCCGTCACCTGGCTCGAACTCAGGCCGGCGAGGTCGCCTAAGGCGCAGCAAAGCACGGCGACGTTGACGCTGTGGGAGAGGTGCAAGTCGAGGCCCGTGCGCATGCAGGGCAGCAATAGGAATGGGTCGCAGCCCTTGCTCAGGATGACGGAGACCATGTCGTCGACCACCCGGAAGAGTTGCTTGAGGTCCTTGCCTTGATCCCCTTCGCGGATCTGCTCTTCGGAAATCTTGAGGGCCTCAACGGCCTGCGTGTGCCAGTCGAACAGAGTCTGCTTGCGCCCGAAACCCGCCTTGCCGGAGACGTCCTCGAGGGAGGCCTCCACGATGCGGATCGTCTTGATGCCCTTGGCGGCCAGTTGCTCGGATGGCGGCACGCCCGAGGATTTGGTCGCTTCGGCGTTGAGGAGTTGGAAGAAAACGGTCAGGTCCTCCAAAGAAACGTCATTCCTGAAGGTCATGTACTTGATGCGGCATTGGGAAATGCGGTTGACGAGCATCTGGTTGTCCGCAGTTTCGTCGATGGCCACCGAATTTTCGATATAAAGGAGCTCGTCCATGAAGGCGAGGCTGAGGTCCGACTGCTCCGTGAAGATGAGGGCCAAGAGCTGCAAGAGATGTGTGAGCTCGCCCGTCACTTCCGAGTGCGTCGGGGGATAGAGCCTGACCTTGGTGAAGGCGAAGTTCATCGACTGCAAGCTGGCGACGACCTGGTTCCAACGATCCTGGCTCAGGCGCCTTCTTCGGATGTGGCGGGCCATCAGGGCGTGAGCTCCCGGCGCAGCTGCTTCAGGGATTCCCGCGCCGCGTGGCGCAATTCCTTATTCGTGCCCGCCCAGAATTCGTGCCAGTTGAATCGCGCTATTTTTTCAACGAACGAGAGCGACTTCCGGGTCGCCATACGGCCCAGCGCGGTGGCGATGGCGACTTGCGTGGCGTAGAGCCTTGTCATGGGGAAGGCCTCGATGAGCCGCTCGTCGAGGCCCGGCATCGCCGACCGCGATGCCGCGATGACCGCCTTGCCGGCTTCATCCGCGTCTTTTAAGCCGGCGATGTGTCGGGCCAGGGCCGTCGTTGCCGTTGCGGTCTTGGCCCGGATCAGGGACTGCATGGCCGCCTCCCGCACCTCGCGCTGGCTGTGATTCAGCAGCGGCATGACATGGTGCTCGTTGGCGCCGGCGTCGAGATCGGTCAGGATGTTGATGGCGGCGGCGACCAGATTTGAGTTTCGGCTGCTGAGGGCGAGGACGAAAGGCGCCGGGTCGATGTCGCGCCCCGCCAGCGCCAGTAGCTTGCGGACCTTTTGGCGCTGCTGGTCGTCGTGGAGATGCCCCAGGCGATCGAAGAGGAGGGGCACGAGTGTCTTGTCGACGAAGGAGATGAATCGGGCGCAGGTTTGAATGCAGGTGATGTCGGCGGACCGGGCCAAGAAGTAATCGACCATGGACTCGGCCAGGCGGGGAACCTGAAAACGTACGCAGAGGCGGCTGCGCAGTCGTTCGATCAGGGGTTTCATCCTGGCGTCCGCCGCCCATCGGTCCCAACGGTCGGGCTCATCGATGAGGCGCTCGATGTCTCTTTCTTGCGCGAGCTCCCCGAGCAGGCGCGCGTAGGCGTCCACGGCGACGGCGAGGTCGTTCTCCTCCAGGGGTCCCTGCAAGAGCGCCAGGACCCGCTGCAGCGATTGGTTGACCGCCTCCGGCTTGCTGAGGGTCTGTCGGGGGTGGAGCTGGGAGAGCTCCGCCGTCTCAAGGACGCCTAGCCATGAGGCCAGGGACTGCTTATCCCATCTTGCGCGGGGCTGGCCGGAGATCGCGCGCTTGGAGCGCCATTGTCCGCAAGCCCGCAGGGTCGTCCAATGCTCCTTGCAGCGCGGGTCATAATCGGCCCATGGCATCTCGTCCTGGAATTCGTCGGCGGACATCTGCCGGTAGAGGACCTGCTCGAGAAGATCGGTGATGCTTTCGGCCTGCTTGCCCGGGAGTGTTTCATGCCGGCACAAGAGCAGGTAGAGGAAATCCGGCAGGGTCTGGGTGTGCAGCAGGGCGGCGACCTGTTCATCGCTGAGCAGCCCCGCAGATGTCTTGGCCGATCCCTCTTTTTGCGCGACCACGAATTCGAGGATGAAGGTCATCTGCAGGCCGTCGATGACCGTGGCCTTGGCCTGGCGCTGCAGGTCGGTCAGGGAGACCTGCTCGGTGGGTTTGGCGCTCATGATCTTGAAGAATGCCGAGACTCCATCCGGGGTCAGATGATCGGTGATGAGGATCTGGCCTACGCCCAAAGAGTGGAAGGCGGCTGCAAACGTGGTGATTTCGGGGCCGGGAGCCAGCTCGGTGCCGGCGACGACTACCGTGGCTGGCTTGATCTCGAGGGAGATGCTGGTTTGCTCGCCGAGGGCGTTGCGCAGGGTCGCCATCGTTTTCTCTGCGATGGTCCGGAGGGTGGCATGTCCCGCAGGAAAAAGAAGGCTCGTCCTGGCCCCCGTGATGAGGGCGGAGATGAGGGTTCCGACGTCCGCTTTCCTATTTGCGATCTCACCGCCGAAGTCGTCGGATTTGAGCAATTCTTGCCGGGGGCGCCGCTTGGGCCTCCAGGTGTCGGTTTCCCGGAGACGCTTCCAATTCTCCTCGATGCGGGGGTCGTAGAGGGCCCAGGGCATTTCGCCTTGGAACTCGTCGAGGGATATCTCCCCGCAGAGGACCTCCTGCAGCAGCTCGGTGATGGCAGCGGCCTCGTCGCCTTCCAAGATCTCGTTTTGGTAGAGCAGAAGGAAGAGGCGATCCCGCAAGCTTTGAGTCTTGAGGAGGGCGGCGATCTCGTCCTCGCGCAGTTTTCCAGGCTTCCTCTGTTCGGCTGCGTCCTTGTTGATGCGCGAGAAGACCGAGGCGGAGAAGAGTTGAAGACCTTC
Source organism: uncultured Elusimicrobia bacterium (assembly GCA_903830945.1). Taxonomy (GTDB): domain Bacteria; phylum Elusimicrobiota; class Elusimicrobia; order UBA1565; family UBA9628; genus UBA9628. The sequence goes on along the minus strand of CAIKVT010000029.1, from coordinate 88,837 downwards.
GACATTGATGGCCTCGGCTCTTTTTTGCAGGTCGGCGAGGCTCGTCCTTGCGTCGGGTTTGGCGACCAAAAGGGCGAGTAACTGAGCCATCCCTTTCGGCGACAGGTTCTTCGTCATGCGCATTTTCCTGACGTTGAGGGCGTAGAGATTGGAGGCGAAGAGCGTGGCCGCTGGGGTATGTTCCAGCTCGGAACCGCTGAAGACGACGGCGTTGGAGTGGATATCGAGGAGAAGGGAGGCGTCCTTATCGATGGTCTCGTGCAAGGTGTCGACCAACCTTTGCACGATCTGAAGGGCGGCTGCGTTCCCGGCGCCGTAGAGCACGTAGGACCTGGCCCCGGAAAGAAGGGCCGAGATGAAGGCGGAGACGGCCGTCTTCTTCTGGGCGAAGTCCGCGCCAGCCTGGGGCTTATTGTCCAATGTTTTTCAGGGCGACAGACTCAGTTTAGCACCGACAGAGGAGGGAAGGCAAGATAGCTTGACAGCCGCCCAGGGAAATATTAGAGTCCATTCATGGCTTGCATCATGCTGGTCGAGGACGATCCTTCGATCGTGGCTCTCCTGCACTCCATGTTCCAAAAGGAGGGCTACGAGATCCTCGAGGCCAAGGACGGCCAAGCGGCGCTGGAGAAGTTGGGGCTTGGCAGCGCCCCAGCCGTCTCCCTGATGCCCGATGTGATCATCCTCGACATCATGATGCCGGTCATGGACGGCTACACGTTCGCCACTAGGCTGCAGGGCAGCCCTGTGACGAATTCCATCCCGCTCGTCGTGCTGACGGCCAAGGGGCCAGAGGTGCGCGACCTTTTTGCCATGCTGCCGACCATGTCGGCGTTCGTTGATAAGCCGTTCAACCCCAAGGACCTGCGCACGCTCGTCGCCGGCATCATTTCCCGGAAGACTTAGTTCCGGGCACTTGCTCGTCGGCCTGGTGGTTTAAAACAGCTCGAATATCCGGTTTCTTGAAGCTCGGTTCATCCGGGCGAAAATCTAGAGGACCCGGCACCAGAGGGCCTTGAGGTACTCGCCTTCCGGATGGTCCGCGGCCACGGGATGGTCCGGCCCGGCTCCGGTCTTGCGGAAGACCTCGACGCGCTTGCGCGCCGATCCGGCCGCGGTGCGCAGGCAGGCCTGGAACTCATCCCAGGAGAGCATCCCGCTGCAGGAAGCTGTCACGAGGATGCCGCCCTCGGACATTACGGAGAGGGCCAAGCGGTTGAGGTCGACGTATTTTTGCCGGCCCAGCTGGTAGCCTTCCCGCGAGGCGATCATTTTGTAAGGGTCGAGGACGATCAGGTCGTAGGTCTGCCTGTTGGCGCCCATCTGGCGCAGATAGGGGAAGGCGTCCACGCAGACCGTCTCGAGCTCGACGCCGTTGAGGCGGGCGTTCTTATCGATCAATTTGCAGGATTCCGGGTCGAGCTCGACGCAGGTCACCGTCTTGGCGCCGCCCAGCTTGGCCGCATAGAGGCCGAAGCCTCCCGTGTAGGAGCAGACGTCGAGGACCTTGCGGCCTCCGCTCAACAGGGAGACGGCCAGGCGGTTGTCGCGCTGGTCGCAGAAGAACCCGGTCTTGTGCCCGCCGGTCAGATCCACCTCGAAGGATACCCCGTGCTCCCGGACACGGGTCACGGTGCGTCCTTGGGCGGGGATCTGGAAGCCCTCCATGCTCTCGGTGTGTTCGCTGGCCCGGCGGAGGAACTTCGCGCCGGGATAGTGCGCGGCCAGCAGGCGCTCCAGGCGTTCGGCCTGCCGGAACATGGCTAGAGAGTAGAGCTCCAGCACGATGAAGTCGCCGTAGCGGTCCACCACAAGGCCGGGCAGGCCGTCGCCTAGGTCGTAGACCACGCGGTAGGCGTCGGTCACATCGTCGAGCTTGAGCAGAGCGCGGCGCAGCTCCACGGCTCGGGCCAGGCGCTTGGCGAAGAACTCCTCAGGGTCGAAGCCGGCGAGCTCCCGGGTCAGCAGGCGCAAGGTGATGAGGCTCTTTGGGTTGTAGAGGGCGACTCCATAGGGAGCGCCGGCTTTGTCGTAGACTGCGACCAGGTCGCCGGGCCGGGCTTTAGGGTCGACCTCCCCGATCATGCGCTTGTAGAGGTTGGAAGTGGCTGAGGCGGCGCGCAGCTTCACCCATGGCAGGGGTCCGGTGTGGGCCGCCGGCGGCGTCGCGCCAGTGCGCGTCGTTCCTGAAGGAGACGGACGTCCTCCTTCATCCGGAGGGGGCTGTGCGGGCAGGGTCATGCAGGCATTCTAGCTAATCAGGGGCTATTCCTTATCCTTTTTCGGGTGGGTCGCCGCGTAGCCGAAGAAGCCGATGAGTCCTCCGATGAGAACCGCAGCAAGGATCCCGGCCGGGCCAGCCGCGGCGCCTAAGGCCAGCAGACCGAAGACCCCGCCGGTCAAGACGCCGAAGACAGCTGAGTCGCGCTTGCCATTCCCGTCGAGATTGAACAGCCCGGAGTCCTTCTTGTCGTCGCCTCCGGCGGTCAGATTCCCCGGGCCGCCGCCGGGCACGCTGGGCACGTCCGGCTGTCGGCTGAGGTCCGAGCTTTGCGCTGGCTGCCGGGAGCTGCCGGCCGGTGTGTTATTCACCGCATTGTTCTGGGCGTACTTGCCGCAGAGGTTGTCGAAGACCGGCGAGACCTCGAAGCCCGCAGCGCTGCCGGCTTTGAGCGCGTCCATGGCGGTTGTCAGGCCGTTGGATTGCAGTGCGGGGACCATGGCCTCCGCTTGCGGTTTTGCCTTGGGCGTTTCGAGCTCGGCGACCGGCGCCGGCATCTTGCGTTTTGGGCAGATATAGGCCATGACGTCGTCATGCGATATTTTTTTGCTCGCCAAGAAAGCTGCCAAGTTGGTCGGGCCCAGGAAATTCGTGTTTATTTCGGATACGATCTCGCCCCGCCATTTCGGCCCGAGCGTGGTATGCGCCGGGTCGGTTTTGAGTGCCGTGAGCAGCGCATCCTCCTCCTGGGTCCGTTTTGTTTTTTTGGTGAGCATGAACTCCGCGACCGCTTTTTCCATCCGGTCGTCGGGCGAAGCCGCGTCGGTTCCGGCGGCCGGGATCGGGGCTGCGGAGCTCTTCGGCTTTGCTGCGCCAGCCTCAGGATTTTTGGACTTTCGAACGGTCGCGGCGGCGTTCAAGATCAGCCCGATTTTGTCCAGGCCGCGCTGCTTGTCGTAGGCCGCCTGCCCGCCTGGTATCGCGTCCCAGACTGCTTTGTCGCAGAGCTGTCCGTTCCCGTATTGCAGCAGGGTTTTGGTCTGCTCGTCCATGTTGTCTTTTTCCTTTACGTAGACGGGGTACCAGGAAACGGGCCCGACCGTCGCCTCCGGATTGACATGAAGCTTTCGCAGCAATTTCTTGTTGCATTCCCCGGGGGCGGGCTTGTCCGCTGCTGCAGCATTATCCTGCGCGGCCGACAGAGGAAGGTCCGTCGCAGCGCAGGTCCAGATCGCAATGAAAAGCGGAAAAATAATTTTTTTCATGGGATTTTCCTTGCCGGCATAGTATAAGGTGAATCTGTCGAACCTGCAAGGTCGTAATGCCCAGCATCCTGTAGGCCTAAAGGCCTATGGGATGAGAGCGGTCCCTTGAAAAATGAAGCGGGTCAGGACGGATGCGGATCGTATCCGTTAAAAGCGGACATCTCCGCCAGGCTGCGCCGCGGCCGAGGCCCTGGATTCTCAGACGGATATCCGACGCTCAGGAGCATCTCCACCCGGTGCCCGCGCGGAACGCTCAACAGCCGCGCCGCGGCTTTGACGTCAAACCAGCCCAGCCAGCATGTGCCCAGGCCTAGTTCCTGGGCCTGCAGTACGAAATGCTCGCAGGAGATTCCGATGTCCACAAGCCGGAAGACCGTGCCCTGGACCTGGTTGCCGAGCCAGGCCCAGGCACGGCCGCGCTGGGAGACCACGGCCACGAGCACGGGCGCGGTCGCGGCATGGCGGTTGATGGCGTAGGCTCCTGAAAATGCCGCGGTCGCCAAGCGCGTTTTCAGGACCGGTTCGTCTACGATTATGAATTTCCATGGCTGGGCGTTGCAGGCCGAGGGCGCCAAACGCGCCGCTTCCAGGCAGAGGGCCAGCTTCTCTCGTTCCACTAAGCGGTTCTGGAAGGCGCGGATGCTGCGCCGCGCCGCGGCGAATTTTAGGAATGTGGTCTCATCCATGGTCAGGTCCTCTTTGGAGTAGCTTGGGCTGCAGCGCGCTGGTTGACATCGAGTTCCGCGTCGATCACAGGAGGGCGAGCTTGTCCTGGCGGGAGAAGTCATCTTCGGTCAGCAGAGAGATGGTCCCGTATTCCCCGTCGAAACCGGGCTGCAGTTCCACCTTGCCTTTTCGCATCCGCTCCAAGGCCAGGGCTACGAGCGGCAGGCCTTCCTTGTTCAGCTCCGCGGCGGACAGTTCGCGCAGGATGCGCAGTTCGCTGCCGAACCTGGCCAGGAGCCTGTGGTAGAGGGCGTTGACCTTGACCGAGGCGGGCCCTACGCGCAGGACCTGGCCCAGGACTTCTTTTAAAGGGATGAGGCTCTCGAAATCCGGGGCCCCGGCCGGCCGCTTGCCCTTCTTGCGGTCCGCCAGATTTTCCACGCGATGCAGGACCCCGACCGTGACCGGCTTGCCGCAGGTCGGGCAGAGCCCGCCCCGCCGGATGGTCTCGGCCGGGTCCAGGCGCGCGTCGCACTTGCGGTGGCCATCCGCGTGGTACTTGCCTTCTTCCGGGAAGAACTCGAGTGTCTTGAGGAAGCGCCTGGGATCGCGGCCGCGGATGGCGGAGAAGATGCCGGCGTAGGACAGCTCGCCGTCGAAGAGGTTGGCCTCCCGGCCCAGCTTCTCGGGGGAATGGGCGTCGGAGTTGGAGATGAGCGCGATGCGGTCCAGCGCGGAGAGCCGCCAGTTCATGGGCGGGTCCGATGAAAGCCCGGTCTCTACTGCGAATATCTCGGCGGCGAGGTCGCCGAAGCACTCCTCCAGGGAATCGAACCCGGACTCGGAGCCGAACACCGCGAAGTGCGGCGTCCAGGCGTGCGCCGGGACCAGATAGGCCTCGGGGGAAGCCTCGTGCACGAGCGCGAGGAGGTCGCGGGAGTCGAGGCCCAGGATGGGCCGTCCGTCCGAGCGGATGTTCCCGATCTCGCCCAGGCGCGCGCTGATGCGGGCCGCGACCTCGAAGGAGGGGGCGAAGACCAGGTGATGGACCTTGCGCACCTTGCCGCCTCTCTTGTAGATGCAGGAGATCTCGCTTTCCAGGAGGAAGCGCACCGGCGCGCGGCAGGACTCCGGGACGTCCCGGTCTTGTCGGCGGGCCGACTCGTCCTTGAGTCGGTAGAGGCCGGCCTCGGCCGGGACGAGCTTCTCCTGGAGTATGGCGAACCAGCCGGGATGGGTGAAGTCCCCGGTGCCCAGCACCGTGATGCCCTTGAGCTGACACCAGCGGTAGAGCGTCTCGGGCTCGAGCGATTGGCTGCAGGCCCGGGAATACTTGGAATGGATGTGCAGGTCGGCGATGAAGCGCATGGTATCAAAAACCGCGTTCCTTAAAGATGCTTATCCTGGGGGCGCCAGGGGAAGCCGGCAAACAAGATTCAATGGCAGTCCCATCGCATAGCACCGTCATAGCATCCCCCGCCTTCGCATCCACATCCCTCACCTGAGCAGATCCTGTCGGGGCCATGCTCGTTGACGCCATAGCAGTAAATATAAAAACTGCAATAGGGGTAATTCCCCTTCTCGCAAGCCGTTTTACAAGCATCTCCATTGAACGAACCCAGTTTCGTCGTCCCACCGGACGGCGAATACGTGGAACCCGTATCTGCGAGGGTGCAGACGGTACCGACCCAAGCGCATGCATCCAGACTGTTGATGTCGATCCAGCCTGTCCCCGGCTTGCAGGCGCAGAGACCATATCTCATGGTTAAAGCGATCTCCCCATCATGGGACCCATCACAGGGATAAGGTTGCACCGCGTGCTTTGACATCTGCAGGGCTCCGCTGAGAATCAGGTTTCCGACAAGATTCGTGTCGCCGACGACATGCACCTTCGCCGAAGGGGCGGTGGTCCCGATGCCGACATTGCCGCTCACGGTCAGGCCGCCGGCCACATCCAGCTTCCCGGCCGGGTGGGTCGTCCCGATGCCGACATTTCCGCTCACGATCAGGCCGCCGTCCGGCGCTTGGCTGTTTGCATACGTACCGATACGGACCCCGCTGGTCGCGGTCAGCCGTTTATAGACGCCCGACGGCGCCGGGTAATACGTGGTCATGGTCATACTCTCAGAGACCACATCGTTGGCAGCGAAGCATATGAGCAGGGCCGCAGCCCCCCACACGAATATCCGGCGCAAGGCCTTCACGTGGACAACAATTTGATGCTCGTGCATGACTCATTCTCCTTCTGCCGCGGCATACTAATCCCCTGGCGACGATGACCTGGCCGCCTAGGGCGGCCGTTGCCTAGAGACGGCTCTCGGCCGACCCATGACGTTATTTCAGGTTTCGTGTATTGTATATTATACCGACGCGGTAGGGGGAGGTACAAGAGAAGTGCTAGACGAGGCGACGAGGCTAGAGTGGACTTATCTCTTCTACAAACCCTGGGCTACGGCAGACCGCCGCGAGGACTATGCACCCGGAGACAGGTGGTTCAGGAAGATACAGGCCGCGCCGGGCCAAGTGTTATAATCAGATTCGCATAGAACGGGTTTCCCAGGAGACGACATGATGGCACCAAGCGCGGACGGCCTCGCCGAGGTCGTGGAGCGGCTTTGCGGCCATATCAACGACCTCAGCAGCCCCTGGCAGCGCAAGCGCGCGGACCTGCCCTTGCCCAACGGCGAGGAGGTGCGCCGCGTCGTGGAGATGCTGCGCTGCGTTCTCTTTCCGGGCTACTATGGCGTCCCGCCCATCCCGGCAGACAACATGCGCTATCACATGGGCGCGACCTTGGACGCCGCGGCCAAGTCCCTCACCGAACAGGTCGAGCGCGCCTTCTGCTTTTTCTGCGTGAAGGCCGGGACGAGGTGCTGCGAAGAATGCCATCATTGCAGCCTTGCTATCGTCGCCGACTTCATGAGGACTTTGCCTGCGATCCAGAAGATGCTCATGACCGACGTTGCTGCGGCCTATGAGGGCGACCCCGCCGCGACCTGCCCGGCCGAGACCGTGTTTTGCTACCCGGGCATACTCGCTATCACCAATCAGCGCATCGGCCATGAGCTTTACCGGCTCAAGGTGCCCCTCATCCCGCGCATCATCACGGAGCTGGCCCATTCGGCCACGGGCATCGACATCCACCCCGGCGCCGTCATCGGCCGGAGTTTCTTCATCGATCACGGCACGGGCGTGGTCATCGGCGAGACCAGCACCATCGGCGAGCGTGTGCGTCTCTATCAGGGGGTGACCTTGGGCGCCAAAAGCTTTCCGTTGGACGAGCATGGCAACCCCATCAAGGGCGTCAAACGTCACCCAGACGTGGAAGACGACGTGGTGATCTATGCGGGCGCCACCATCCTGGGCGCTGTACGCATCGGCCGGAGTTCGCAGATCGGGGGCAACGTCTGGTTAACGCATGGCGTGCCGCCCGGCAGCAAGGTCTCGCCGGCTGACTCCGACCGCTGAGCCGCCCAGGCGGGGAAAACACAAGCCCCCGCCCGTTCGGGCAGGGGCTTGGCATTTGGTCCGTTATGTGGTCAGACTTCGGAGAGGCGCTTCTCGAAATGCTGGAGGACCTGGGTGTTGATGTTTCCCAGGAGGCCGCCCAGCATGCAGCCGTCGTTGCCGCAGCGCGGCACTTTCATGAGGCAGCCGCTGAGCTTCATGGGTCCTTCCACGGCTTCCAGGATGTCGAGTAGGCGGATTTCTGAGAGGGGCCGTCCCATCAGATATCCGCCTTTGGGACCGCGGACCGCTTGGACGATGCCCGCCTTTGCCAGCCGCTGAAACACCTTGGAAAGGTGCGCGGCGGAGACCTTGAGGGTCTCGGCCGCATCGTTGGTGGTGATGGGCGCTCCCGAGCCCTTGGAGAGCAGCAGCACCGCATGCATCGCAATCGTCGAGCCTTCCGAGATGTTCAGAATCTTGACCATTAAATTCCTCCTTTTGAGTCAGCCTGATTGATTATAACCGTGCTATTTTCTCAAATTGACAAAGAACTGGTAATCGGGGGTTGCCTTATTTGTTTGTAGGGGAATCCCCTATGCCTATCTGGAGGGCGGCGTGGGGGCGGCGCGGCCTTCGGAAGCGGCCCATTCCACGGCGGCCCGGGCCAACTGCGGGGAGTTCTTGATGCCCAGCTTGAGCTTCATGTTCTCCCGGTGAGCTTCGATGGTCTTGACGCTGCGGTGGAGCAGGTCCGCGATCTCGCGGGTGGCATGTCCCTGGCCGATGAGCCGGAAGATCTGCAGTTCCTTGTCGGTGAGGAGTTCCACCAGCGAGAGGACGGCCGGCTCGCCGCCGATCTGCCGGCGCAGGAGCTCCGAGGTGACTTCCTCGCTGAAAGATAGCCCTCCGGAGAGCACCTTGCGCACCGCGGCCAGCAGGCGCGGCGTGGGCTCACCCTTCATGATGTAGCCCTGCGCTCCGGCTCGCATGGCCCTCTGCGCGTAGACGGACTCCTGGTGCATGGAGAGGATGAGCACGGGCAACTGGAGCTTGCGGGCGCGCAGGTCTTTGACAAGCTCTAAACCGTCGGCCGACTGCAGGGAGATGTCGACGATGGCCATATCCGGGTTCTCCGCCTGAACGGCGCGCAGCGCGCTGAGGCAGTCCTCGGCGAAGGAGCAGACTTCCAGGTCCGGCGTTTGACTGAGCAGCTGCGCCAGGCCTTGGCGCACGATGGGATGGTCCTCCACCAGAAGGATGCGGGCCCTGCGGCCGCTCGGTTTGGAGAGACCGGCTTGAGGTTGCTTCATGCTTCGCTCCCTGGGGTCGGCGTCGCGGCCGGTATGCGGCAGATGACCTCGGTCCCCTTGCCGGTTTGGCTGGCTATGGTCAGCGTCCCGTGGATGAGGCTGGCGCGGTGGCGCATGATATCGAGCCCCATGCCCGCGTCTTTCTTAGGTGATTCCAGCAGGCCGGTCCCGTCGTCGACCACGGTCAAATTCAGTCCATGGGCGTCTTTGGTCAGGGTGATCGTGATCTTCCGGGGGCGGCCGTGGCGCACGGCGTTGTGCACGGCCTCCTGGGCGATCCGATAGAGCTGGTTGGCCACGCCTGGGTCCGGGACCAGGACGCGCCGGCCCGCCTCGAAGCGGCAGGAGACCTTGGATGTGGAGCGCACGTGGGCGGCCAGGCCCGAGAGGGCTTCTAGAAGGCCTTCGGGTCTGGCCGGGGCCGACTCCAGGCCCCGGGCCAGTTCGCGGACATGGACGAGGGCGGAGTCCACGTGTTGCAGGAGTTCCGCCATGGCCGCGGTCTCTGGCGAAGACTGGGCCGAGAGCCGCTCCTGCAGCGCTCGCCCTAACAGTGCGATGCCCGTCAACTGCTGGCCCAGGTCGTCGTGCAGGTCGTGGCCGATGTTTCGGCGCTCCCTGTCGCTGATGTTGAGGACCTTCTCTTCGAGTCCTCGGCGCTCGGTGATATCCATCACCGCGACTGTGGCCCCGGCATAGTTCCCAGCCTCGTTCCAGAGGGGAGCGGTGGAGACCAAGGCGTACAAGCGGGTCCCGTCTTTGCGGATGATTTCAAAATCGCGCGTGAAGATTTCGGCGCTGCCCTGCTTGCGGCTCTCCATTTGGCTTCGGGCTACCGCAGCCCACTGCTGGTCTAGGAATGCGAAGATGGGCTGTTCCTGCATCTCATCCTTGCTGTAGCCCAGCATGTCGGCCATGACGGAGTTGATGAAGGTCGTGCGGCCGTCTTTGTCGAACGACCAGACCCCTTCGCTCAAGGTCTCGACCAAGAGGCGATGCTTCCGCTCGCTGTCGATGAGATGGTCCTCGGCGATCCGGCGCGCTGTGACATCCTGGTAGTTGATGACGATGCCCCGGATGTGGGGGTTGGCCAGCAGGTTTTGGGCCACTCCTTCCACCGTGCGCAGAGAGCCGTCCTTGTGACGTAGGACCAGTTCACGACGCCCGCCCGAGTCCGGGCTGCCGAGCAGTTTTTGGACAGCCTCGGCTGGATTTTTCGGAGAGTCCTGCTGGATGAAATCCCAGACGGGCTTGCCGAGCACCTCTTCGGGCTTGTAGCCCAGGATGTGCTTGAGGGAGGGCGTGTGATAGAGGATACGGGAGTTCCCATCGACGATCATCATCCCGTCCCAGGAATTCTCGGTGAGGGCTTGGAACCTTTCCTGGCTCTGGCGCAGTTCCTCCTGGGTCTTCTTGAGTCCGGTCACATTCGTGCAGACGCCGCCGATCGCCCAGACCTTGCCTGCGTCGTCGCGGAGGGGGAACTTGGACGTGATGAAAGAGAGCAACCCGTCCGCCAGCGGGATGGTCTCGTCGAACTCGATGGGCGCGCCGGTCTCGATGACCTGCCGGTCCTGCTCCGCGAAGAGTCGAGCGATGGGTTCCGGGAAGATGTCCCGGTCATAGCGGCCGATGATCTTCCGGCTGGGGGTCCGGGCCACAGCTGCGTACATTTTATTGACGTAGATGTATTTGCCGTCCGCGTATTTGAGATAGGCGATCAGGCTTGTGTGCTCGAGCAGGTCCTTGAGATATCGGGCCGGCGTCGGTCTCATGATGTCCATTTTAGCAAGAATCCAGCCGAGGTCGCCGCCTCCCCATATTGTGGTATCATTGCGTCGGCGATCATGAGACAGCCCTGGACCCTCCTGCTGTTGGTCGTCCTGGCGGGCGGTGGCGCGTGCCGGCAGTTCGCGTCCGGCGATACGGACCACCGCATCGTGGTCTGGGAGATGGAGGACGCGGCGATTGCGCCCTACATCGACTCGGTTCTGGAGGCCTTTCGCAGGCTTCCCGGTAACGCGGACGTCAAAATCGTCCGCACTCATTATCATCCGGAAGACCTGCGTCAACAATTCCAGACCGCCTCCATCGCGGGCAACCCTCCGGACCTCATCATTACGCAGTCGGATCCGGCCGGGATCTATTCGGTCTCGGGGTTCATCCTGTCCGTGGACGGGCTCTTCGATATGAGCCGCTACAATAAGGCTGCGGTCGAAGCTGTGTCTCAGGACGGTAAGACATGGGGTGTGCCTATATCCAACGGCAACCATCTGATGCTGATGTATAACAAGAGTTTCGTCCACAAGCCGCCGCAGACCATGGCCGAGCTCTTCGACTTTTGCGATCAGCGCGCCAAGGAGATAAAGGTCGACCATTGCATGGCGTTTTTCCTGGGCGAACCGTATTGGCTGGTGCCCTGGATGGGCGCTTTCGGCGGCTGGCCCATGGACGGGCGCAGACCCACGATCGATACTCCGGCTACGCGTCGCGCCCTGGAGTTCGTCCTGGAACTCAAGCGCCGGCGATATGTGCCGCAGGAATGCGATTACAATTGCGCGGACGCGCTGTTCACGGAGAGGAAGGTCGCCTTTGTCATCGGCGGCGACTGGGCCATCTCCCGCTATGAGGCTCAGCTCAAGTCCGATCTGGGCATCGCCAGGATCCCGAAGATTTCCCAGACCGGCCGTTGGCCAACGCCCATGGTGAGCGGCGCTTATTTCATGCTTAGCTCCAAGCTCAGGGGGCCTAAGCTCGAGGTGGTCAAGCGCTTGGTCGATTTCTACACCAACGAAGAGAACCAGATAGGACAGGCCAAGACTCTCATGCGTCTGCCGGCGCTCTCCAAAGCCAATCAGGCCAAGGTCATCATGGATGACCCGAACCTGCGGGCCTCCATGGAGCAGCTCTTGGTTGGCCGGCCTATGCCCATGGCGACCGAGATTCGCGCCGTGTGGGACGCCATCCGGCCGCTTTACGGCAGGGTCCTTTCCGGGCAGATGACGGTGGATGAGGCGGTTCCGCTCATGCAGCTCGACGCCGAGACCAAGATCCGGGAGATGAACGAGTGAATTCGGGGACACTATACTTATCTTCTAGTGGAAGACTATGATTTCTTCCTTGCTTCAGGTGCTCGAGTTCGTCGCCTTTTTAGCTGCGGCCGTGGCCATACTGGAGCTCTACCTCCACGTCCACTTCTCCTATTTCGACCACCCTTGGTTCGTTTCTGCGACCGTGGCGGTCGCGCCTGTACTGGCGGCCGTTTCCGGACATAGTCTTTCAGTCGGACACTTGCCCTCCTTGGTCTTGGCCGCGGCCGGGATCCAACTGGTCTCGGCCCTGGTCTTCAGGTATGTCGTGCGAGGAAAGCACTCTTTGCCGATCATGCTGCTCGCCCCCGGGTTCATCGGGCTGGGTATGCTGATCGCCTATCCGCTGGCCTTTGAGGTCTATCTCGCCTTGCACGATCTCAAGCTCACCACCATCATGGCCTGGAGCCGGACAGGGCACATCCCTTTCGTGGGCTTCAAGCATTTCACCAACGTCTTTACCTCTTCGCCTCTTTCTTCGGTCACTTTCGGGTGGCTCTTCGGCCGGACCATCTGGTGGACCTTTATCAACGTATTCTTCCACGTGACCGGCGGATTTATCTTGGCCCTGTTGCTCAATAACTGCCACCGCTTCCGGGGGCTGTACCGGACCTTCCTGGTCATCCCCTGGGCCATGCCCCAGGTGGTAGCCATACTCGCTTTGCGCGGGGAATTCCAGTCCCAGTACGGCTTCATAAACATCATGCTGGGCCGCCTCGGCGTGGCGCCGGTGCAGTGGTTGACCCAGCACTCCTTGCTGACTTGCACCATCATCAACGTGTGGCTGGGAATTCCCTTTATGATGGTGATCATACTCGGCGGCCTACAGTCGATCTCCAAACACTATTACGATGCCGCAGCCATAGACGGCGCCTCGGCCTGGCAGCAGCTGCGCCACATCACCTTGCCCCTGCTGCGGCCAGTGCTTGGCCCGGCCGTGACTTTGGGCGCGGTGTGGACTTTCAACAATATCAACGTGATCTATCTGGTCACGGGCCAGGCAGGAGGCACCGAGGACGCCGATATCTTGGTCTCGGCTCTTTACAAGGCCGCCTTCACCTTTTATCGTTATTCATATAGCGCCGCATTGGCCATCGTGATTTTTTTGATTTTATTCATTTTCTCGATTTTGTGGCTCAAGTTTTCCAAGGGCTCGGAGTCGGTCTATGGTTGAGACCCCGCAAGAGGTGGCGGCGGTGTTGGCCGCTCATCATCGCAGGCAGGCGGTACAGGCGGTCTTGATCCACGCGGCCCTGATCGGGGCGTGCCTGATCTGCCTGTATCCGCTGCTGCGCATGATCTCGGTCTCCCTGCGCCCCGGCGACAGGCTCATCTCCACGGACCTGGCCCTCATCCCGGCCGGGGCGTCCGCATCCTCTTACCTGCGCGTCTTCAAGGAGACTGAGTTCCTGCTCTGGCTTTGGAACTCCTTGGTCATCACCTGCGTGACCTCTTTCATCGGCGTGAGCCTGGCGGCCACGGGCGGCTACGCCTTTTCGCGCTTCAAGTTCCCGGGCAATAAGCTGGGCCTGACTTTGCTCCTGGGCACGCAGATGATCCCGGCCGGGATGCTGCTGCTGCCGCTGTTCTTGATGATCATGCGTCTGGGGCTCATCAATACCTATCTGGGCATGATCGTCGCCTACTCCGTGACGTCATTGCCCTTCAGCATCTGGATCCTTAAGGGCTACTACGACACCATCCCGCGCTCCCTGGAAGAAGCGGCCTTGGTCGACGGCACCAGCCGCTTCGGCGCTTTCTACCGCATCGTCCTGCCCCTCTCCACCCCGGCTTTGTCCATCGCTTTTCTCTTCAATTTCACGCAAGCTTGGAACGAATACCTGGTGGCGCGCGTGGTGCTCTGCGACGCGCAGAGATACACCTGGACCTTGGGGCTTTTCGAGCTGCAGGGCCAGTATCTGACGCAGTGGGGGATGTTCGCGGCCGGCTCGTTTATGGTGACGGTGCCCGTCCTGCTCATCTTCCTCTATTCGTCGAAGTGGCTCATCTCGGGCCTGACCTTGGGCGGAGTGAAAGGATAGCTATGGCATCAGTGACTTTGCGCCGCATCAGCAAGAGATATCAGGAGGCGACGGTCCTGCGCGAGGTGAGCCTCGACATCGCGGACCGCGAGTTCATGATCCTGGTCGGGCCGTCGGGCTGCGGCAAGTCCACGCTTCTGCGCATGATCGCGGGCCTCGAAGAGGTCACGGAGGGCGACATCCTCATCGACGGCAAGGTCGTCAATCATCTGGCGCCGCGGGACCGGGAGATCGCCATGGTCTTCCAGGACTACGCGCTCTATCCGCATATGACGGTCGAGGAGAACATGAGCTTCGGCCTGCGCCTGCGCGGCCTGGCCAAGGCCGAGATCGACCGGCGGGTGGATGAGGCGGCGGCCGTCTTGCAGATTAAAGACCTTCTGAAGCGCACGCCGCGGCAGCTTTCGGGCGGCCAGAGGCAGAGGGTGGCCATCGGCCGCGCCATCGTGCGCAAGCCAAAAGCCTTTCTATTCGACGAGCCTCTGAGCAACCTCGACGCGAAGCTGCGCGAGGAGATGCGCATCGAGATCGCCAAACTGCATCAGCGCCTGGGCGCGACCATCATCTACGTGACCCACGACCAGGTGGAGGCCATGACCTTGGGCTCGCGCATGGCCGTGATGAATGGCGGCATCATCCAGCAGGTGGGCACTCCGGCCGAGGCCTTCTTTCGGCCTGCGAATCATTTCGTCGCTGGGTTTATCGGCAGCCCGACTATGAACTTCATTGATGGTGCGGTGGCGGGGGGGATGTTCAAGAGTCCGGACATGGGCTTCAAACTCCCCGGAGGCACCCGCGCGTCGGGCCCGGTGATCCTGGGCATCCGGCCTGAAGGTGTCTGCGTCAACAAGACGGATGGCTCATCCCTGAGCGAGCCGGTGCCTGCCGCCATCGAGGTCGTGGAGCTCCTGGGCTATAAGCGCAACCTATACCTCAAAGCGGGCGAGAAGCGGCTCCTGGCCACGGTGGACGCCTCCTTCGACGGCAAGCCCGGCGACACCGTCTCCATGAGCTTGCAACTCGCCGGCATCCACCTCTTCGATCAAGAGACCAAGGGCCGCATCGGTTAAGGCCACCGCCGCGGCTAAGCGTCTGCCTGGGCTGAGCCTCGGGCGATCTGGCAGCAATAGGCGACCGGCTCCTCCCGATTGCCCGTCTCAAGATAGGCGAACCCCGGGCACCAAGGGCAGTCGACCTTGAGCCCGCAGGACCGGCATCGGGATTCGCTCTTGAAACGTGCCCGTCCGGCTTGGACCATGGCTAGGCCACGGGCCCGCGCGAGGGTCATGCGCGATAGGTCGTAGCGGGGCCTCCGCAGGAGTGGGCACAGGAAGGCGAAACCATAAGGGTCAAGATATATCCCTTGGCCGGACTTGATGGGGCATGGGAACAGTTCAACCGAACTTTTGCTCGCGCGGGCTGAAGCTGCCGCGCACTCGGAGCCTTGGCCGGGCATTGTCCGGGGGTCTACGCGCAAGAAGGCCGGGCCCAGATCGCCATTGAGCCGGGGATAGAGCAGGCAAGACGCGTCCCAAGGTATGCCGCGGCCTCGGGCGAAGGCCTGAATCCTGGGTGCCTCGCCGGCATTTTCCCGCGTTACTTGGGTCTTGAGCTTGATGGGGATATGCTCCGCCTTGAGCAATTCCAGAGCGGCCATGACTTTGCCGAATGAGCCGCGACGACCGCTAATCCGTTCGTAGAGCTCTTCAGTGATCGCGTTAAGGGTGATCTCTATGACAAAGGGCTGCATACGCCCCAAAAGTCTTGCCATGCCGCGGTCTATCCGGCAGCCGTTCGTGAAGACGGTCACGATGAAGCCGAGCTTCTTCGCATGCTCATGGATCTCGGGGAAATCCCCTCGAGTCAAAGGGTCCCCGCCGGTGAGGCACAGCCACAGGACGCCTGAGGCCTTGAGCCGGTCCAGAATCTCCTTCACCTCGCGGGTGGGTAATTCCCGCTGCAAGAGAACCGGCTTGTTGTAGCAGTCGGTCATGCAGTGCCGGCAGCGCAGGTCGCATCCGAAAGTGAGCTCGAACTGAGCCACGCTCAGGCCGCGGGCTTCATGGGCGCGCCGGCTGAACTCCTGGTAGCGCCCGGTCTTCATCTGGGTCTGTGCAGGATCGTCTCGACCGCGGCCACCACGGCCGTTGATTCCTCGCGCGGCGATCCTTTTGGGAAAAACACGGGAAGCAGGTTTTTTCTTGCGCGCCAGTCATACCAGTGGGCGGCGTTCTTCTCATGTTTATTCTTGAACAGCCCGACACAGGGCACGCCCGAAGCCAAGGCCACATGCAGCGGCCCGCCATCGGACGAGATGAAGACATGGCATTGGGACAAAAGCGCCATGTAGCGCCTAGCGTCCCGCTCCCCTATGAGTACGACCTCTGCTCGAGATCCCTTGCGGACATTCTGCGCGCCGCGCCTCTCTCCACGAGCGAAAAAAATCAGGATGCGCGTTTTCTCGCGGCGGGCTAAGAATCTGGCCACGCGGCCATAGTACCCGGCGGGCCACAGGCGATGCGGCCAAGCCCCGCCCGGCTGCAGGCCGATGATGGTGTCTCCTGGCGCGACGCCATTTTGGTGCAGAAAGTCCCTGGCCCATCGCTGTTCGGATCTCGAAATGAACAGTTTGGGCAATAAAGACCGGAAATTGCCCCTGCCGTTGTTGATGAACCGAGCGATTTTGAGTATCTGTTGGGAACGGCAGGCCGGAAAATGGCCGATATGTCCCTTTATCCGGATGTGGCGGATGTGCTGTTGGCCGTCGCGCCCCCACGTCAGCCAGGTGAAAAAGTGTGGCGCCCTTTGGCAGAATTTGGCGCAGATGATATGCCGCGCTCCGGAGGCTTTGACTAAGATGCGCGTCCATCTGGTGTTGACCAGATCGATGGCGAGATCGCAGCGTCTGCCGCGTATCAAGGCGGCGACGGCGCGGGAACCGGTGATCAACACCGAGTTTACGCGCGGGTCCTTTTGAAAAAGAAGGCCGGCATGAGCCCGGCGGCGATCAGGGGCCGCCCCTGTGATCATGACTATGCGGACCCCGGGGAATAATCTGCGCAGAGCGTCGATGAGCGGGGTCAGGATCACGCAATCGCCCCAGAAGCCCCATGAAATAATGGCGATCTTGCGGATATCGCGAAGGCGCGTGCCTCTTTTCATCGCTTTCCGGCCGGGAGAGCGCGGTCCTTTTTTAGGAAGCGGCGGATATAGGAGATGCTGTCCGGGCCCTTGCGCAGACCTAGATCGAAGCACGGCACCCGCGCGGCGATTTCCTGGCCGAAGGCCAGGATGCTTTCCAGGCACGATTTGTCCCAGAAGGCGGGGAAGGTGACGGGATAGAAGCGCTCGATGAATTTCGCGGGCGCGACCGGCGTGGCGGCGTTCGCGCTGGCATGGCGGATGAAAAATATGTCGTCTAGCCGGTTTGCCTTGATGTGGGAGGCCACGTGGTCATGAAAGTCGCCATGCCACGGAGAACTATACATGACGAATCGGCCGCGGCGCTTGCGCACGATCACCCGGTCGTCATTGAGCACCGTGGTTCCAGGTTCGCGGTGCCAGAGCTTGGCCGTCGTGCTTTTGCCTGCCGTGGACTTGCCGGCAAAGAGCAAGCCGCTGCCGTCAGCGTCTCTTATTCCCGCAGCATGGAAGATGACTCCTTGCCGCCGTTGCGCCAGGTACACGATCAGCAGCACCTGCAGGAAATCGTAGATGATGTCCTCTATGTCCCACGCGCGGCCCTTCCGCGGTTTGCGAAGCAGGAAGGCGGTCATGCGGTCGAAGCCTCGATTGATCGTAATGACCTGCTCTTTCCCTTTTATGGGGCAGGTGAAGAGGAAGCCGCCGCGGTTCTTCCATAGGCGCCAGTTCTCTTCGCCGTCTTCGAAATGGCAGGTCACGAAGACCGGCTTGGCCGCGCCCAGCCGCGGCAATCTCGGCACCACCTTGACGCGCACGCTGATATGGTTTCGGCCCCGGTCCTCGCTAACAAAGTGCTGCCCGGCCCCGGTTATGGCTAGCATGGGGTCCGCGCTTTTGAATCCGATGGTCACATCGGCGATCTTAAGGCGGGTCTTCGTTTTCAAGGGAGCAGCTTCATGCCGGGGTTCTTTTCATTGCGCCTATAGGCAGTCTGCAGGAGGCGCAGGTAATTCAGCTTGCTTTCCACGGATTTGTTCTTGATCCTTAAATCATCCTTGCCCAGACATAAGAGAGCCAAAGGGATATCGTCCAAAATATCTTCACATGCCTGCACGTAAATTCTAGCGTTCCTGGTTTTGGCGAATAGGACCATGTACAAGTAGAGCGACAAGAGCGCTATGGGGATCTTCTTCACTTCTGTGTTTCTCAACGAGGAGGATCGCACTCTGAGCAGTGAGGTTATCGCCGTCAAGTCGTGGGTGACTCTCTTGTTCTCCAGCTCGAGCTTATCCAATCCCAGGAATGACTTCCAAAGGTCAACGGACTTCTGCAGGCCGGATCTTATCTCTTCCGTTTTGCCGTTCTTCAAGGTGACAGACATCTGATGTGCTGCAAAGTCGATATAACTAGAGTCGTTCGAAAATAATTCCGAGCCTTGCAGTATTTCCCTTTCGAGGTTCAATCTCTCTGCGGACCAATCGATTTTAAAGCTTATATAACCACAATCAATGGATTCCTGGGCATTTTTCAATATGCTGCTATGCGAAATCCCCTTAGCTTCTTGATCGACATGCAAGGTGGAGCAGCCGTCCGGGATCGCGATGTATCCGTCTTTGCACTTGCCTATATAGATTGGATGCATCCTGCAGATGAATGGCTTGCAGGAATATCCGGACTCTCTCTGGATAGAACATAAACCGGAATCCTCCAAAAACCAGCACCGCGGATATTTTCTGATCCCGTAAGTCTTCTTGGTGCCGCGGGTAAAGAAAAACCGTAAATGAGGGTATAGTCTCAGCAATCTCCTCTGCTCATCAGCGCTCATGACCAGATTCCCGTTGAGACAACAGATACTGCGGCAGTCATGGCAATCATAACGCAAGGAGCCGTCGGAAAAAGGGATAAAAACTTTTTCGTGGCTCATCGGTTTCATCTGGCCGCGAGCTGCCATTCGGCCAGGCAGGGGGAAGTCATGCCGGCGGATGGGGTCAGCGGACTTGCGGCGGCTTTGCGCGACAGCCGCGCGACCTCGCGGCGCAGCTTGGCCCACGCAGGGCCGAGGCCATGCTTGAGTATGCTGCAGCGCGGGCTCTCGAGCATCAGGCATGGCTTGAGCAGGCCCCGGGGAGTGATGGCTGCCTGGGTGGAGGCGATGCCGCAGGCGCAAAGGTCGAGGTCTTCGGCTCTCGCGCGGTCCTGTCGCTTCGCTTCATGGGCCGTCGCTCGTCGCGGTCTGCATCGCAGGGGCGCCCGCGAGCCATCCAAGCGCGCGGATAGCTGGTCATCCAGCCGGTAATAGGCCCCGATCTCTCGGGCCAGGGCCGCGATGTGGGGTATCTCGGCCTCATTGTCTGCCAAGATGCAGCTCTTGAGCGCCAATGGCACCCGGCGCGCGCGCAGGAGTTCGATGGCCCTGAAGACCTTGCGCCGCGAACCGCGGCTGGCGGTGACGCGGTCAAAGACTTCGCTCGAAAAACCAGGGATCGTGATATCGATCTTGTTGAGCCGCAGGCGCGCGAGGGCGCGCGCCAGGTCCGCGTCGATCAGGGAGCCGTTGGTGTAGAGCGCCACTTCGAATCCCGCGCGGCACGCGTAGCTGAGGATGTCCATCGCGTCGGAACGCATCAAGGGCTCCCCGCCGGTGAAGCCGAGATAGAAGCACTCCGCAGCCTTGAGCTGGTCCAGGACCTTGAAGACCTGACTGGTCGAGAGTTCCGGCCTGTTGCGATAAATGCGGGGCACGTAGCAGTGGGCGCAATGGAAATTGCAGCGATAAGTTAGTTCGAACATGACCCGTATGATGCGCTTGTCCTTGCGGGAGGACTGCCGGAGGCGCTCGGCGAAGCTAGCGCAGGACGATTTTTTCATGACGGGCCTCGGATCTCGCGCGGGCGAGCGCTTTGGTGAATGCGCAATGGAACGGAATGGGGCTTTCGGCCGCGCCCATCTCTAAGGCGGCCTTGGCCGGACACCAGGCGCACAGGGCGCGGAGCCGGCAGGATGCGCATCCCGACGAGCCGCTGAACGTCTTGGCTGCTATCGCGGCTCGCATGCCTGCCATCCCTTCAGCCGGCGGTGTGGCCAGGAGGTCGAACCCGAACTCGTTGGAAAACATGCAGAAACGCGCCCCGCCGGCAGGGTTCACGAAGATCTGCGTCTCCCAGGAGCTGCAGTGGTAAAGGCACTGGCCTCGACGCAGGCGCCTGGGGGGATCGCGGCGCAGCTCTTCCTGGAATTTCCTGAGCATCTCAGGCTCCCGGGCCACGCTGCGCAGGATCTCCGGGTAGCTCAGGCGCTGGGACAATGGCGCTTTGCTGCTGTCGAGCCTGGGCTGCACCGCCGCATCATACCTGAAAAGGCGTTTGCCCAGGACTTTGTCGACCCACCGCTTGATCGAGCCTATCTCATGCTGGTTTGCGCGCAGGAGGTTGGCTTTGACGACTACGGGCACGCCCTGCGTCCTCAGGAGACGGATGTTCCTCATGACTTGCCCGAGGTTGCCCGGGACGCCGGTCACCGCCGAGTAGGTGCGGGGAGTGATCCCATTCAGGGTGAGTTCCACGGCGTAGGGCTTGTGCCGGGAAAGGTAAGCGATGAGAGGCGGCGTCAGCAGCGTGCCGTTGGTCAAAATCGTAACGATGAGTCCCTTGGCCCTGGCGTGCGCGTAGAGTTCCAGGAAATCTTCGCGCAGGAGCGGCTCTCCGCCGCTCAGATTGACCGTAAGGAAGCCGGCGCCTGCCAGCCGGTCCAGGACTCGTTTTAATCCTCGCGTTGAAAGTTCCTTGCGGCCCTTGTCCCGGCTCGGGCACAAGCAATGGATGCAGCGAAGATTGCAGCGGTAAGTCAGCTCGATATGGGCTGCGAAGAGTCGGGCGGCGCGATGGCGCCGGTGAAAGACATCGGAAGTCTCGTGACGCATCAGCAAACGGAGGGCTCGCGGCCCAGCCCGCGCCGGATCAGCTTGTGGTGCGGCTCGACCCGCCTGTCGACCAGGAAGCGGGGTGAGACTTCCTGGTCGCAAGGCAAGCGGAACCAGTCGACAATGTGTTTCTTCTTTGGTTACCGTTGACGAGGGCGCTGGAAGAGTTCGTCCAACAGGTGCATGCCAGCACAGCCTGTTCCGGGTTGAGCTTGACGCGGGTGATCACCGGATTGAATCGTGGTTTTGAGTCCATAAGACCTCCGGCCTTGGCTATTTCTTGGTCACGGCTTTGATCTCCAGGAGTTCGGAGAGTGTCTTGCCCAATTCCTTTTGGAGATGAGCCTCTGTTGCCGCGAATTCATCGGCGATGCGGCGGCGGATGGCGTCGAGGCTCCTCCTGCCGTCGATGAGATCCCATACTCGGGACGCTGATTTGTTCAGGGTGTAGATGCAGTTGAGCTCTTCCGAACTCCTGTAGATGGGAAGCAGCACGGTCTCATTGGCTATGACCCTTGAAACGACGTCGGGATTCCTGCGCAACACCGTATTGCTTTTCATCTCGCCCCCTTGATGGACAACCCCAACCTGCTTAGGGCTTGCTCGAACCTGCGATACCGCTTGATCGCTGCTTGCCGGTTGTTCTTGAGGTGTCGGCCAGCGCAAGTGCGCGCCATGTTTCTCAAGAATATACGGGCTTTTAATCTGACAAAATCAATTATATCAATTTTTGACTGCCGGCTTGTTTTCGCCAAAGCCAGGAGGACCGCAGGGGCCTCGTATCCCATGCGCAGCGCGTCCTGGTACGCGGCGGTGGCTTCGGCATACTTGCTTTGCCGCTCGCAGATGCGGCCCAGCAGAGCCTGCGTCTGCCCGTCCAGGCGCGCCTGTCTCAAATAGGCGCGCAGCAATTTTTCCGCCCCTGCATAATCCTCTAGGCCTGCTTTCATCCTGGCCATGGCCAATCTGAGACCCGGGCGTAGAGGCGCGAAGATCCGTTTCCGGTGAGCCTCTCTGGCTCCGCGCCCCAATAGGTCGAAGGCCACTGCATGTCTTCCCTTCCGAGTGAAGACATCCGCCAGCCCGAGTATCGCCCCGGGATTGTTCGGATCCACCCTCAGGATCTTACGGAATTCGATTTCTGCTCTCCGCATCCGGCCTTTCTTCAGGAAAAGCGGCCCTGGATTGTTGTCCGGCATGCGATACTGGGGGATAAGCCGCGCGGCTTGCGTATAGGAAGCGCGCCGGCCGGTCGCCTCGAAATCCGCGAAGAGCAGCGCAGCCCTTTGGGACCTTTGCAGCCGAGCCCTAAATCGGGCAGGGGCCAGATGAAATTTTATCTCGTCGGCCAGATGCCTGTGGCGCATGGGCGTCCAGCCGCCGTTCGTGGAATAGGCTATGGTCGTGACTGCGGGCGCCTGGATCTTTCCGGAGAGCTTTCCGCACAGCTGTGCGGGCGAGAGCCAAGGCCTGCGCTGGCCGATTTGGTCCGTGTTATTGGCGTGGCGCACGCTGTCGATGACCAGGAAATCCGTGTCGATATCGAGCAGGACCTTGGTCTTGAATGTCGGCAGAGCGTCAAGGGTGCTGATCTGAAAAGTCCGGCCGAAGATTCTGGCCGCCAAAGAGCCGGCCGCAGGATAGGTGAAAACAAGTTCGGTCTTCCGGTCTTCCGCGCGCGCGAGGCCGGTCAGCTGCCTCTTCAGGGCTGGCAATGACCTTTGGAATTCAGCCAGATCTCCGGGGACGACCCAATAGAGGTCTCGGACGATGCCTTCGGCCATCGCTGGGTAGATGTAGTTCCCGATGTCCGTCTGCCGGCTGAGCTTGCTCTCATAATGAAGAAAAGAAAGGGAGTACTCCAGCTGCCTTTTGAGGTCTTGGACGCTTTTCGCTTGCGCGAAGACCTCGTTGATCGGCCGGGCGGGTTGGTAGGCGCAATCCATGTGCGCGTCGATGTGGATGAGGTCTTGCCCGCGCAGACCCAGTCGGCGCCAGGCCCGCAGGGCCTCATCATGGTCTTCCAGGAGAAAAACCGGTGTCATTCTATGTCGCCAAGTACGCGCGTCATGATTATCGCACAAGACGCATTGCTGAGACAACACCACGCTTCCAGGGCGTTTATTCAAATATGCTAATTTAAAGTCCGACCCCATGATTGCGGCGATGCTCCGGTTGGTCAAAAAGACGGTCTTCGCAGATCGGATCTTTGCGGCTGCTCTGCTACTGAGCCTCGCAGGCGTGCTCATCTCTGCTGTGAAGCCCTGGCTGGCCGGATCCTTGGTCAACGATGTCATCCAGCCCGGGGCCGCGGGCTATTTCTGGAAGATCATCGGCGCGGCGGCCGGGACCTTCGTTCTCTCGGAGCTGATGTCTTCCGTGGAATCGTTCCTCAACGCGCGGATAGAGGCCAGGACCACGGCCGATCTTCAGGCGCGGACTCTGCGGAGGATCTATGGGGAGCCCTTTGCCTCCGTCAACCTGCCCGCCGGGGAACGGATGCATTCCGTCTTCATGGGCCAGGCCTCGACAGCTTCATCCTTGATTGGCGCTGCCAAGCAAGTCGTGGTCCTGGCGTTCAAGATACTGTT
Source organism: uncultured Elusimicrobia bacterium (assembly GCA_903830945.1). Lineage (GTDB taxonomy): Bacteria > Elusimicrobiota > Elusimicrobia > UBA1565 > UBA9628 > UBA9628. The sequence goes on along the minus strand of CAIKVT010000029.1, from coordinate 65,140 downwards.
CTCCCTGGTGCTGGTGCTCTGGCTGGATTGGCGGCTGGCGGCCCTTGCTGTCGCTTCGTCCGCGTTCGGTCTGGCCGCGGTTTCTCGCCCCAATTCCTGGATCTTGGGCAAGGAGCGCGTGAAAAAGGAGTTGGAAAGGAAGGTGTGTGCCAAGCTGGATGAGAATTTTACCAAGCTGCTGGCGGTAAAAGGCATGCGGGCGGAGAGGCGGTTCTTGCGATCGGATTTCGCCGCGTTGGCCAAGCTTGCGAGGGTCTCGTTCTCCTCCGCCGTGGCGTCGTTGACCGCTCGGCTCGCGACAGACACGATCTTCAAGGCCGTGGTAGGGGTTGTGTCGCTTTATGGGATCTACAGCGTGAAGACCGGCCGGGTCTCAGCTGGCGGGCTCACCATGGTGATGGGCTATCTCGTCCAACTTATCCATGCCCAGAGGGAGCTCTCCTATGCTTGGTGTGACCTTTCCGAAGAGGTGCGGGTCTGTGGCGGGCTGGAGGAATGGCGGGGCATCGGGGCCAAGGTCCCTCCCCCGGTCGCAGGGGCGTGCCGCCCCGATTGCTGGGGGCTGAACTTCGAGCGCGTGGCTTTCAGCTACGGCGTGGACAAGGGTGTGTTCCGGGGACTGTCTTTCCGAGCGGAGAACGGGCGGCACACGACGATCGCGGGGCCATCCGGCTGCGGCAAGACTACGGCGCTGTTGCTGGCGGCCGGGCTGCTGCGGCCTTCGCAAGGCCGGGTGCTTCTGGGCGGCTGCGACGTCTCCCGGATCGTCGGCTCGGATTTGCGCGAACAGCTTGCCCTCGTGCTGCAGGAGCCGCTCCTGTGGGATGCCTCGGTAGAGGACAACATCCGCTTCTTCTCGGCGAAGGTCGCGGACGCGGATCTCGACCTTGCCGTGCGCACGGCCGGTGTGGACGCCCTGGCCGCAGCCATGCCCGAGGGCCTCAAGACCGGCCTGGGCGGAGCCCGCCGCGGACTTTCCCGGGGTCAGAAGCAGCGCGTGGCGCTGGCGCGGGCCTTGGCGCTGCGGCCGCGCCTGCTGCTCCTTGACGAGGCCTTGTCCTCCCTGGAGCCGGAATCCGAACGCATCATCCTCTGGGATATCCGGCGCAACTACCCGGGCATGACCGTGATAGCGGTCACGCACCGGCCCGCGGCCTTGGCCGCAGATCTCATCATATGGATGAGATCGTCGTTTGAAGTGGTCTGCGGCGCGCCCGCGGCCTTGTTCGCCGATCCGCAGTTCGCCGCCATCTATGACGCGCCCGGTGCGGCCTAGGCTTCGATGCAAGAGCGGAGCGATCCGGCCGGCCTGATCCTGGCCAGGAACACATTCCTCCTCAACGAGGCTGAATCGCTGGGGGCTGCCTTTGCCCAGGCCGGGGTCCTGGTCATCTTCCTCAAAGGCACGGCCATGCTCCTGCGCGGGATGGTCGGCATGGGCAAGCGCAAAATGGCCGATATCGACATCCTGGTGCGGGGCGGCAGCCGCGCGGAAGCGGAGCGAGTGCTTTTTGGTCTGGGATATTCGCGTGCAGCGACGCGGGACTATGCCAAAGCTTCCCCGGCCGGCTTGGCCTTTGACTCCTATGTGGACCTGCATGAAGGGCTTTGGCATGGGGATGAGGACCTCATCTGGCAAGAGGGGGCTCCGGTGTCTTGCGGCAGTTCCCAAGTCTTGGCGCTGACGCCGGAGGCTATGGCAGTCCACTGCATGGCGCATTCGCTGTTCTCCCGCGGCTGCCTGGACGAAAGGGCGCGCCGCGACCTGCCGATGATATTCCGGTGCCGGGATTTGAGTTGGGAGAAGTTCTGCTCCCACGTGCAGTCGCTGCGCTTGCAAGCCATGGCCTCGGCTGTGATGCTTGAGCTTTTCGGCGCCGGCGTGAACATACCGGAGTGGGTCTTTGGGCGCCTTTCGCCCAGCGGGATGGGGAGGCTCGCTTACAGTATTTTCCGGCGTGGTTGCGGCCCGCGTCCCAACCTGGCGCTGGAGTACCTGCTGCCGCTGCTGGTGAACCCCGGCTTGGCGCGGCGCGCGTTCTTCCCGGGCCGGGAGGAGTTGATGCTGAGATACGGGAGCGCCTCGCCCCTGTCGCTGCTGCGGCGGCAGGCGGGACTGCTGCGCGGGTTATTCTGGAAGTTGGGGGCACGCGTCGGAGCCCATGTTCTAATTCGTCGCTATTCAAGGAAGTGAACATGCAGGAGGTCGAATGCTGAAGAACTTGGGCCGTCATTTGTGGCGCGTCAAGACCTTGGTCATGATCTTCGTCCTGTTCTGGTGGGTGACGAAGCGCGGGTTCCCGGCGCTGGGCATGCTCCCGCCGGCGTCGGGAGAGGAGCCGGAGCGCTGGTACATCCTGTTCGCCGTTCTTTACAAGATGTCGGGGGCCCGGGTGCTCTTCCATGTGGTCCGCCACGAGCTCTTCCCCTACATGCGCCTGGCCCAGGCGGCGGCGATCCAGACGCTGGCCTGCTGCCTGCTCATCGGCTTCCTGCTTCTGACCAGCTCTCACAGCAGCAGGCCAAACAGAGCTACGACGACTATTACCGTATGTGCAAGTCCGGCGCGCAGGGCCCCGTCCAACCCCAGCCCCTGGGTCGTTGAAGCGTTATCAGAGCTTCAGGGACAGCGCGCCTGGTAGTTCTTATGCGCGAGCAAAAAACCATGCGAGCAGAACGAAGCATTAAGACCGATTTCGCTATGGCACGAAACCCGTTTTGGGTCTATACTTCTATCAATATCCGCTTGTGGCCGCGCGATCCATGGATTAGAAGATCAGATGGACGATAGCGTTCTTCTTGCCGGTGTTCCTGTTTGCGGCGACTGCGCTTGCCGACCTGCAGCTGTTTCCGTTCAAGAACGGAATTCGTCCACTCACCACTGAACAGCAAGCCTACCTGCAAGACAAGGTCCTCCAGTTAAAGATCATCAGGCCGAATAAGACGGCTTTTGTGCGAAGCGCGGCTTGGGCCGGACTCAGAGGCGGTCTGCCGTACGTTGTCAGCAATGTGAAATACCTTCCCAAGGTGGGCAACCAGGGCGCACAGGGCAGTTGCGCCGCATGGTCCACCTGCTACTATTACAAAGCCTACCAGGAATCCAAGGAGCATGGATGGGGCACGTCTGATTATAATGTCCATCCCGAACGCGTGATGAGCCCGGCGCTCTGTTATAACCTTGTCAATGGCGGCGATGACGGCGGGAGCATGCCCTCATGGATAATGCAGATGATCGTTGAGCACGGCAACGGCACATGGCAGGACGTGCCGTATAACCAGGCGGGTTATGTCACGTGGCCGTCCCAGACCGCCTGGACAGACGCCCTTCCTTTATCGGGCGCAAAGCGCTGCGATTGTCAATATAAGCACTGACACGGCGAATGCGTCGTCGTCATCCACGATCATGACCTTAGCCATTATTCTTATCCATAGCGCGGGAGTGCGCGACCGAGGGTTTAAGGATCTGGCGATTGATGTGGATGGTCGGATTTTTTAGGAGATCGACGAGATGCTCGCCGACGGGCGGATACGCCGCGAGATTGATGATCTGCACCAGGGGCCGCGACAAAGACCCTTGGTTTAATGAGACGACCTGGGCCGTTTCTTCCGTGGAAAGTTCCATGTAGCTGCCCGGTGGGAACATGGTGAGGCGGGTGATGGCCAGTTCGATCAGCTGGGAGCCCAGGAGTTGTCCTTTCTGCTGGATGATCCGGGTGAGCGCGATGTTCGGCAGTAGAGCCTCCCGCCAAGGCCGCTGATGGGTCAGGGCTTCATAGATTTCAGCCAGACGTACGATCCAGCACGCTATAGGCATGGCTTCGTTATGGGATGAGATTCTCTTGTCATGGATGCCATTGACGCACTTGACGATCTGCATCATCAAGGCTGGGTCGGAGCTGAAAATTCTCCTGACGATGTCCAGCGTGGCTTTGAGGCGCCGCTGCCATTCCTGGATCTCATTGACGCGGTGCGTGCGCGGCGCCTGGGTCAGCTCATCGATGTGCGCCGCAGCGATGTCGTACATGCCGATATCGTGGATCATGGAGATATAGCAGAGCAGCTCCAAGGCGGACTCCGATACATCCATTTCGGTGACGAGGTAGAGGCTGATTATGGCCACGTTCGCGGTGTGATGGAACACGCCCGGGAGTTGGTTGTCGAGCGAAAGAGACAGGAGCCGAGAGGGATCCGCTTTGATGCCCGCGACGAGGGCTTTGGAGCAGGTTTTCAGGCTTTCAGCCGAGATGGGTGCGCCGGTGACCCCGGCCGCGGCGAGGTCGCAGCAGTATTTGAGTAGGTTGCTGTAAAGCGTATCAGCCTGCGGCGTCGCGGTCGGCCGTGCTGGCGGTGCCTCGGAAGCGCGGGCGGGTGGTTTCTGGCGCGGCGGCGGCGCGACGGGAGGCGGGGCTTGAGGCTTGGGTCCGGCTGGGCGCGGCTCTGTCGGCAAAGGGGAGTCTTCGGTCCGGCCGAGCAGCTCCTGATAATGCGAGGAAAAGCGGAGCGGCCATTTCGGGGATGGGGCTGAAGCCTTCGCTGCTGCTGCAGGGGGCACGGTCGCGGATTCCCTTTCCTCAGGAGAACTATCCTTCCCGCTCTGGGATGATTGTATAAAGTCCATAAATGCGACAGTCACGGAGAAGTATCACCCCGGACAACCTATTATACAAGATTGAAGAGAACGAAACTTTGGCCCAATAGACCTCCTGGGCAATGCCTGGATGGACAGACCTCAGCGGAAGCCTGTCATTCAAGGGTTGCACTGGCCGGTTGAATGGGGGTATCATTATCCTATCGGCGCCGGACATCTGGATGATAAGCTCAAGGACATCATAGCGCAGACCGACATCTGCGCGCATCGCGCGCGCGGGTGCGATGATCCTGTGATGGTTCTGCCGCGCCAAGCCGGGCGCGGGCCTGCATCATGAAAGAACTGGCCCTGCACGAGACCAGCGGCTGGAGCATGGCGCCGTTTCTGCGTTCGGGAGACAAGATCATCCTGCGCGCCTGCCCGGCAAGGGAGCTGCGCCTGGGCAGCCTGGTGGTTTATCGCGCCACGGCCATCCTGATCTGCCATCGGCTGGTCTTCAAGACCGAGAGTCATGGCGTATGCCGGCTGTTCGTGCGAGGCGACGCGTCCTGGTCCTGGCCGGAGATGGTGCCCGGGGACTCGGTGGCGGGCGTGGTGGCGGCCGTGGCAAGAAGGAGCGGCGGGATCAGCCTCATGGACCGATGGAATTGGAGGCTCTTCAATTTCGCTATGGTCTTCCTTTCGCCTTTGACGGCCTTGGCCTATGCCGCGGCGAACGCGCTCCGGAGGCGGATCGCGCCCTGGCGCGCGGGCGCTGACGCTAACGGCCAAGACCGGGCCGACTGCTGAAGAGGCCCGCCCTCGCTTCAGTTGCGGCCCGTGCCCCAGGGTCGCTCCCCAGCCATGCGGGAACGCAGGGACAAGGCCCGCTGGAGGAGCAGCAGCGGCGCCAGGAGCATCAGGTTGTATGTATAAAACGTATAGCGCCCAAGCATGACCGTGAGGGCCGCGACCAGGAAGGTGTGCGAGAGATGACAGAGCGCGAACAGGGCCAGGAGCACGGTCATCGGCCGGCGATGAGCAGGAAAGGCAGCGCTCCCAGGAGCAGCGTGATCACCCCTTCATAGAAGCTCATGCCCTTCCATACGCGCGATAAGACCAGCCTCGCGAAATGACGACCATTCGCCCGAAGCAAGGGCCAGCTGGCCGCCAGGCAGGATCGGTTTGCGGTCGCTAGATAGCTACGTGCGCTTAGCCATGGATGGGGGTCGTGAATCCCGTCCGCTAAATAGACCCCTTCCGTCATGACGAGGCCCGATATGAACCCGACGACCCTGTCGCTGTGGACCGCGAGCGTTTCATTCAGCTCGAATTTGTATTTGCTCAGCCATTTCTGCCGGTCCGCCTCTGCGAGCGTCCGCCGCATCATGTCGTAATACGGGGTGTCCTTGTAGAGCCGCGCGTCGTCGACATCCGACACATAGACCGCGTTGCTGAGCTGGCTGAAGCCCAGCAGCGTCTCCTGGCTGAAATGCCCCGTGAATATGAGATTGCAGGTTCGGGTCAAGAGATCCGCGGCCAAGAACGCCGCCGCCAGGACGGCTGCCGCCTTCTTCAGTACGGCCCGGTCGCGGGATCGGCAATAAACATAAAGCCCGGCCGCGGCGTAGGGCAGGCAGAGGAAGATCATGTCCGACCTAATCAGCCGAGCCAGGATCAGATAGAGGCCTGCGGGGATGTATTCTTTCCGCTCCGGGCGGCTGAGCCAGCGGCCCAGGTGTGACATGAACATTAGGAAAAAAACATAGGCGAAGGAATCGGCGAGCAGGTAATTCTCGCAGTAGGACCACAAGGGGCTGATCAGGGCGGCGAGTGCCGCTGCGCTCAGGAAGCGGTTGAGGCCGTGGTCGCGCCTTAAGAACAGGCAAAAATGCAGGCTTGCAGCCAGGATGCAGCCGATCTGCAGGACTGAAACGGCGTAAAGGCCGACCCAGCCTGCGACGGCGTTGAAGGACATCAAGATCAGGGAATAGAGCGGGGCATGGAAGTAACTGTAATGCAGATAATCACCTGAGTCGCCGCGCATGATCGGGCCTTTTCTGCTGAAGAAAAGGAAAATCGCCGCGAGCGTCGCTCCTAAGATTAGACGGTACGACTTTTCGGATTTTAGCATCGGCAATGGACGCCTCCTGACAGTATCTTCGGCACGCTTTGGAAGATGATATATAATGTGACGGTATGCGACTCGATCCTTGTGGACATTGCGGCGCAAGGCAGGCAGCATGTCGATGAAAAGACTTGGCGCCAGCCGTGAGATCATCTGGGCGGTGGCCGGCGGTGCGGCCGCTTTCATTTATTCCGCCACGGGCCGGTTCATAGTCGGAGGCGACACCTCCCAATATGTTCATCGCTCCCTGTTCCGTCCGCCGCTGTATCCGATGTTCCTGGAGTTCCTGGGCGGCATCGGCTGCACCTGGCGAGCCGCCGTGGTGCTGCAATCCTTTTTTGTGGTGGTCTGCGCGTTCTACCTGAGCCTGATCTTCAGGCGGCGCTTCAATCTGGTGCCCTGGGCTTTTTTGACGGCCTATTTTCTTCTGCTCGTGCCTCTGCTGCCGTCCAAAAGCATCTATTTCAGCATGTGGGGACTTATCGGGCGTTACATTATGACGGAGGCGTCGGGCTATGGGATATTCCTCCTGACCTATGGCTTCATGGTGGAGAGCGTCTATGAGCCGTCCCTTAAGAATTTTTCAATTTTTGCTGCCCTGGCTGTTCTTAACACGATGGTGCGCGCTCAGTTTCTGTTTGTGTATGCGGCTGTGCCTGTTTTTGGGCTGTGGTTTTATTTCAAGTCCCGTGACGGCAGGCGCCTAGCCCTGCTGGCGGTGGCGTTCGTCGCGTGCCTGGCGGCGGGCAAGGCGGCAGGGGCGTTGTTCGCCGGGAAGTATCCCGCCGGTTCCGTGACCGGCAATCAGCTCAAGATCTGCCTGTTCCCCACGATCTTGTTTTTTTCCAGTCCGGAGGACTTGGCGCTGTTTGTCGACCGGCCCTATTATCCGCTCCTGGAGAAGATCTACCGGGATATCAACGCCAAAAAATATCCCGCTCGGTTCCACGAGGAGATGAACGAGGATCTCGTGACCTTCCACGACTCCCGGATAGTTTCGATATACGAAGATGCCTATCGGATCATCCAAGACGAGAGCCATGCCGCCGAGTTGGCCGACGACCAGACGTTCGTTGCGTCGGTCCCGATGGCCGACGGAGTGGTCTTTACCTTGCTGAGGAAGTATGGGATGGATTATGTGCGGCTATGGGCGCAGGAGTTTATCGCCGGGTTCTCTTTCCGACACGGTCTGGCGATGGGGATTTTCGCGGCCTGCTGGATCTGGGGGTTGCGCCGCCCGCCCGACATCATCGCGGTGTTGACCGCCGCGATGACGGCGGCCAACCATGCGGTTGTGGCGCTGCTGATGTATAATGGGAGCCGGCACTTGTTCTACACTGATACCTGCGTCCTTCTTTTCGTCGTGCTGCTGTGGGGCTACCGGGATTCGATCCGAGTCGATGGACCCGGGGCTGCACGCAGAGCCTGCTCTATCCGGGAATGAGCGAAATCGTCGGAAAGGACATCGTTTTGCGTCTTGTGTAGCTTTCGGACGTCGCGTTCGTTTTGTCTTTGCGGTTGGACCCGGCCAGGAATCTCTTCGTGTCGCCTGTCCCTGACGATGTCGAGATGCAAGCGGCATGGATTGCGCGCTATAAGGATTGCGAGGCTGCTGGCCTTGAATTCTACTGCATCATTGAGCTCGACCGGAAAGCCGTTGGTACGGTCAGGCTCTATGACTTCCAAGGCGATTCATTCAGCTGGGGAAGCCAGATGATCGTATCAGGCGCACCATCTTCGGCCGCTATCGCATCTGCGCTGTTAGTCTACGAATTCGCCTTTTACACCCTGGGTTTTAAAAGGTCCCATTTCAGCGTCCGCATCTTGAATGAGCGCGTCGTGGCCTCCCATCAGCGATTCGGCGCCAAGATCGATCATTCCGATGATCTGGATTATTTTTTTACATACGGCAAGGCAGATTGCGAAAGAACGAGGTCAAGATACACGCGCTTTCTTCCTGTCGTTTTGGAGAATGATCCTTCCCATGCGCTATCCGGGTTTATTCCAACGGCCTCGCGAATGACGCGGACAAGGCCGCGACATCAAGGTGAGGGCCCATCGGCAGGCTGAGGACTTCGTCGGCGAGCCTTTCCGCCAGAGGGAAACTGCCGCGCGGTAGATTCAGGCCCGCATAAGCCTGCTGTAGATGCGGCGGTATCGGATAGTGGATGAGGGTGTCGATTCCCAACCCGGCCAGGCGCGCCTGGCCGGCCGACCGGTCCATAACCCGGACGACGAACTGATGCCAGCAGGGCTCGGGCCATGCCGGGGTCGCCGGCAGCGCCGCCTCCGGCATCAGCCGGGGCAGGGATCCCAGGTACCAGGCCGCCGCGCGTGAGCGGCGTACGTTCCATTCATCCAGATGCCGGAGCTTGACGCGCAAAAACGCCGCCTGCAGCTCGTCGAGACGGCTGTTGCAGCCCGGCAGGTCGTTGACGTATTTGCGGCGGGACCCATAGTTGCGCAGCGCCCGGACCTGGTCGGCCAGGGCCCCCGCCTTCCGGCCTCTGTACTTGACACCGTGGGCCTGGGCGGCGTTTTCCAGGACCTTGATGCCACGCTCGCGGGCGAGCGTGTTGACGGCATCCATGTCAGCGGTCTGGCCGTAGAGATGCACCGCGATGACGGCCCGCGTGCGCGAGATCAAAGTTGCCGTGATCTGGTCAGGGTCGATGTTGTAGGTGGACTCGACCGGCTCCACGGGCACCGGCCTCGCGCCGGTCTGCGTCACGGCCAGCCAGGTCGCGATGTAGGTGTTGGCGGGCACGACGACTCGTCGCCCGGTTCGATGCCCCAGGCCTGCAGCACTAGTCGCAAAGCCTCCAGCCCGTTGGCCACGCCGACGCAATGTCCGACTACACAGTAGCCGGCATACTCGCGCTCGAAGGCCGCGGCCTCCTCGCCTAGGATGTACCATCCCGAGAGCATCACCCGGCGATAAGCCTCGTCGAGCTCTTCTTTCAGCTCGAGATAGGGGGGACTTCAGGTTCAGCAAGCGGGATCATGGCTGCTTCGTCCTGCGCGCCTCCTTGAGATACTCGTCATAATCCCGGATATAGCTGCCGGCGTCATAGCCCGCCGAGGCCAGGACCAGCAGCACCGCGTCGCTTATCCGAAAGAACGGCTCTGCGTCAGCCGGGGTTATGATGCCAGATTGTTGTCGGGATGTACGCTGGCGAGGGCTCTACGCAGACCCTGCTTTTGTTAATGTGGCTCCGCAATGGTTCCATTGACTTGATCATCGCTTGATTGTTACAATCATTATGTGGCGCATATACTAATTGTCGACGACGATCTGGATATTGTCAAACTCCTTCAGGTAGCCTTGCAAGGTGAGGGCCATCGCGTCAGCGTTGCCCACGACGGAGCCGAGGCCCTGCGGGTGCTGGGCCTGGAGCCGGAGAATCCCCGGGTGGAGCTTCCCGACCTTGTCTTGCTGGACGTCGTAATGCCCCACGTCGATGGATACACAGTCAATTCCCATCTCTACAAAACCGAGTGGACGAAACAAGTGCCAGTGATCATCATGACCGGGCGCAAAGAGATGCACGATCTCTTTGCGTTCGCCACTCAAGACCGACTCTTCGTGGCCAAGCCCTTTGACTATAGGAATCTGGCGGGACACATCGCCCACATCCTCAGACATAAAGGTTAGGGACATTCGCGCGCTGGCCGTGACAGAGCCGCCAGGCCCTGGGCGCTTAGTCTCGTCGCGGCGTCGATCCCATCGATGACGGTGCGTGTGCATCAGCCCGGCTTTTCGCCGAGCCCGTTTGGCCTTTAAATTCCCGGCCTAACAGCATGAGGAAGACCACGACGATGAAAACGAGCGTGCTCTGCGCCACCAGGAGCAGGGCGCCGTAAGTGGAGGAGGTGTAGTGCATGGTGAGCGCGCCTAGCCCCAGGATGAGGTTGACCGTGAGTATGAAAAACACGGTCTGCTTTTGGCTTAAGCCCAGCGACATGAGGCGATGATGGAAATGGTCCCGGCCCACGTATTCGATCCATTCCCTGAGATTCTTCACGTCGCCGCGCCGGATTCGGGAGAGGGTGATGTAGATCATGTCGAAGATCGGGACTCCCAAGATGAGCAGCGGCGTGCTCATCCCGACTAGGCGGTTGTTCGTGGCCCAGGCGCCGTAGACGGCCAATGAGGCCAGGAAGAACCCGATGAAGGTGGAGCCGCCGTCTCCCAGGAAGACCTTGGCCGGATTCCAGTTGAAGCGCAGGAACCCGGCGCAGGCGCCCAGCAGGGCGGCGGTCGCGAAGGCCAGCTCCAGCTGCCGGGTGTTCCAGGCGATGCCGAGGAATAATAGGGAGCAAACGATCGCCATGCCGCCGGCGAGCCCGTCTATGCCGTCGAGGAAGTTGAAGGCGTTGGTAACCCCCACTAGCCAGATGACCGTGGCCGCCACGGCCCAGAACGGGCCCAGGGGGTTGAAGAAGGAGATCACGATGCCGCCGGGCCAGGCCACGATCAAGGAGGCCAGCACCTGGCCGCAGAGCCGGATGCTGGCGGAGAGGCTCCGGATGTCGTCTGCGACATCGATCAGAAAAATGAGGGTGCTGGCCGCGATGATGGGAAGGAGCTGGGTGGCGAAGGCCTCGGCCCGCCACAGGGCGAAGAGCACCGCCGCGAACACGGCCAGCCCTCCGAGGCGCGGCGTCGGCTCCGGGTGGACCTTGCGCGGGTCCGGCTGGTCCATGGCGCCCAGCCGGCGCGCCGTGGCGATGGCCAAGGGCATGAGCGAGTTGACCGCGAAGAAGGCCACCAGCGCCACGTAGAGCCAGCGCAGTCCGGCCTTCCAGCTCCAGGCCGATATGCCGCCCGGAGGGATGATGGTGAGGAGGACCGCCAGGCAGGCGAGCCCCAGCCAGTAGTTGAGCCGGTGGCGACGCGCGGGGGTCATCGCGGCAGGACGCGGCGCGAAGGCAGGCTGAACGAGAACCTGTGCGGCATGAAGCCTTCGGCGTATTTGACTCGGTATTGGGTGCCGCGGAACACGGCCGTGCTCTTGGCCATCTCTAGGATGGAGAGCCCCGCGATGTTGGTCTTGTGTATCTGGGACTTGTGACTGCTCAGGAGCTTGAGCTTGGCGGGCAGGCTGGGCTCGATGTCCATGAAAACGGTGGGATGGAAATCATGCGTGGTGGGGCCCTCGAAGAATAGGATGTCGTGGATATAGCGGGTGGCCGTGATGGTCGCCTGCGCGATGGCGCGGTGGTCCTGGTGCGAGTCGTCGCGATGGTGGGTGAAGACTATCTCGGGCCGGATGCTCTGGATCTTGGATTCGATGGTTTCAATGAGGGCGCGGTTGATCGGGATCTGGGAGTCCTGGAATCCGCCCCAGATCAGGTGGGCTTTGAGGGCCTCGGCCACGCGCTCCTGCTCGTGGCGGCGCACGTCCTGGTCGCCGCCCTTCTCCCCGCAGCTGGCGATTAGGAGATGGATGCGGGCGCCGGACTGGGAGAGGTGGTGCAGGGTGCCGCCGCAGCCGAATTCTAAGTCGTCGGGGTGGGCCCCGATGGCAAGTATGTTCATGTGAGTTGGTTCCCGAAGGATTCGCTGGTCTCCCAGATGAGGTTGTTGTCGATGACGCGCGTGTTGCGCAGGAAGGCGTTCATGAGGGTCATGTGGCAGATGTTGTTGATCCAACGCGGGATGCGGTTGGAGCACTTGCCCACCGTCTCCATGTTTTCCGGGGAGAAGTAGTTGGCCTTGGCGTTGGCGTAGGCCAGCCGGAAGGCTATGTACTGTACGGTTTCGTCCATGGATAGAGGCTCGAGCTGGGTCTTCATCCTGAGGCGTTGGTTGAGCTGCTTGTTGTTCTCGATCTTGGCGGCCAGCTCCGGTTGCCCCACCAGGAGCAGCGAGACCATGCCGTGCTTTTCGCCCTGGTAGTTCAGCAGCAGTCGCAGTTCCTCCAGGATCGAGAGGTCGTCGATGTCATGGGCCTCGTCGATGATGACCACCGAGTGCTTGCCGTCGCGGGCGGTTTCGGTGAATAGGCTCTCCAGGGACATGAGCACGTCCGCCTTCTGGGTCGGCACGCTGGCGCCGCCGAAGCCGTGCAGGATCATCCGCAGCATGTCCAGGTCGTTGAGCCGCGGGTTGTTTACGATGGAGAAGCGGTAGCCTTTGGGCGCCAGCTCCATGCGCAGCCGGCGCAGGATCAAGGTCTTGCCGCAGCCGTACACGCTGGTGAGCACCCCGCCGGCCTGGCGCTCCTGGACCATGTACAGGAGCCGGGCCAGCGCCTCCCGGTGCTGCTCGCTCTCCAGGAAGACATTCGGGTCCGGGGTGTTCTCGAAAGGGAGGGTGTCCAACTCCCAGAATTTCTCATACATGGGCAGGTCTCGAGAGCGCGATGGCGTTGAGCGCGGCAGCGGTTCTTTCCGCGTCGGCGTGGGACACGAGCGGGTGGATGGGCAGAGAGAGGCAGCGGCTGTGGGCTTGCTCGGCCTGGGGGAAGCGCCCGCGGCAGGGCACGTCCAGGTGCAGGGGTCGGAAGATCGGCTCCCTGGCCTGCACTCCGAGCCTGTTGAGCCGCGCGATGGCAGGGCCGGCCGGCATTGGCAGCCTGACCACGTAGCGATAGTACACCCGCCCCGGCCGGCGGGGAGGCAGGACCATGGCCGCGGACGACAGGAGCCGGTTGTAAGTCCCGGCCAAAGCGGCCCGGTGCTTCAGGAAGGAGCCGAGCCTTTGGAGCTGCACGCGGGCTATGGCCGCTTGGATGTCGGTCATCTTGGCGTTGTACCTGACCCGGTCGGAGGCCTTCCGGTCGCAGGCCCGTAGGTCGAGCGCGGCCTCGGCCCAGTCCCGGCAGTCGCAGAGCAGCATGCCGCCTTCTCCGCAGGTGAGCAGCTTGGTGGCGTAGAAGGACAGGACGCAGGCGTCTCCGGAGGCTCCCACGAAGCGGCCGTTGAGCCGCGCTCCTGCGGCGTGGGCGCAGTCCTGCAGGACGCGCACCCGTTTAGGAAGGGCATAGGCGGCTGGATCGCAGGGCAGGCCGAAGAGATTGGGCAGGATCACCGCTTTGGTGCGTCTGGTAAGCCTGCGTGCCACGTCTTCGGGAGAGGGGTTGAGGGTCTCCAGGTCGCAGTCCGCCAGGACCGGGGTGGCCCCTGCCTGCATGCAGGCGTGCCAGGGCGCGCTGCAGCAGAAGGTCGGGATGATGACCTCGTCGTCCGGCCCTATCCCAAAGGCGCGTAACGCGAGCAGCAAGGCGCTGGTGCCGCTGGTCGTGGCCACGGCATACCGCATCTTGGCCCAGCGCGCCGCTTCGCGCTCCAGCAGCGCGGTCTCCCGGCCGCAGGCGACCAGGCCGGACCGGATGACCCTGGCCGCGGCGGCGGCCTCTCTCGGGCCAAGGCATGTCTTGGAGTGCTCGATCATGTCAATAGATCTGCGCGGCGGCGGTGCCGGTGTGGAAGACCAGGTCCAGGGCCGAGAGGTTCGGCGTGAACTCCGGCCCCCGCTGCCGGTAGACCGGGTGCCGATAATCTTGAAATATTACCTTAATGCCGGCCTGGGCGAAAAGGGTCATGTCCATGTAGTCCATGCCGCCGGCGCCGGCCAGATAGGTGTCGGTGCCGAACTTCTTGCAGAGGTTGACCAGGCGCAGAGAGGCCGAGCCCTCCACCTCGTTCTCCGAGAGCAGGACCTGCCTGGTCGTGACGCGGAGCTCCTCGGCGAGAAGCCGCAGCGAAGCCAGGTTGACCTGCGAGAGGACTTCATGATTGGGCGCGTACATCTTTTCGATCCGCGGCATCAGTTTGGCGAAGCCCTCGGCCCGGCCGTAGTTTTGGGCGAGGGTATGGAGATGCTTGCGCTTCCAGTTTGTCGTATTGTTGAGGAGAGTCTCATCGATCCTTTGGCCGAACGTGTGGAGCACGGGCACGGTCAGCCATTGCGGGCCCTGCGTGGTGAGGATCCGGTTGCGGTTCTGCCACTCGTTCCTCTTGTACTGCACGGAGTCCAGCAGGACGAAGAGGTCGCAGGAGCGCATCTTGTCGAAGTAGCCGAGCCAGGGCATGAACTGGGGTTGATGGGCTGAGAGGATCATGGGCGTTGGGCAAAGATCGGGTTGGAGAGCAGCACCCCGTTGGGGCCGAAGCGCACATCCAGCCGATAATAGAATCTCTTGAGTTCCTCCGGATCGTCCGGGACGGTGCGGCTCCACGGCAGGGTCTGCGTCTCTTTGAAGATGACGAACCCGTTGCGCAGGAGGGTGATCGTCGCCGGCAAGGCCGGCGCGCCGACGGGAGCGAGCGCGATCCGCACCTGCGGCGCGGAGGCGTCGGGGAGAGTCTCTCCAGAGCTGGCGCAGGCGCCGGCCGAGGAGACGCTCCACTCTATGAGCTCGACGGTGCGGCCTGCGTCTTTTGCGATGGACTCGAAGCGCCCCTTCTTCAACGACTCCAGCACGCCGGCCATGGTTCTGGAAGATGCGTGCACGTCCATGTAGACATCATCGAGGCCGACGCCGTTGGCGCTGGCGCCTCCGTAATCCAGCTCACCGAAGGCCCAGGGGGGCTTGCGGCGAGCGCCTTTTAGGTAGGAGCGCAGCGCCTGATCCCAGGCTCCGCCGGGCGCGGTCATGGTCCGGTGGCCTTCCCAGAGCGCGGCGAAGCCGTCGGTCTGCGGGACCAGAGCCAGCGCCTCGGGATAGGGCGCGGTCACGGCCTTGACCTTGAGGCCGACGTCCTGCGGCGTGGACCAGCTGGAGGCCTCCGGATGGTTCCAGAAGCAGAGGAGGTCCGGGCGGTCCGCGTAGGAGGCGAGCGCCTCATAGGGCTTCCAGCCCGCGGTCGAGTCGTAGGGGCTCCACGACGGCTGGTGGAAAGGGAATGCGTCCGCGATGAAGATCAGGCCGGCTGCGGACCATGCCCAAGCCGCCTTCCTCCAGCCGGCCCGGCCAGCCCAGAGCGACAAGGCTAGCAGAGCCAATGGCCACAGCGAGCTCCATCGCCAGACCGCGGCCCGGGGATTGCCCAGGACCGGGAGGCCGCGGTAGTCCTCGGCGCGCTCCAGTCCGGCGACCGAGAGGTGCCTGTTCCAATTGTGCATTACGAGTCCTTTCAGCGGGTCACCGGTCCAATAGTAGAAGGGGGCGGCCTCGACCCCGGGGATGATGACCATGTCCGGGAAGCGCCGGCGCAGGCTGGCGATGTTCTTCAGGTAGACCTCCGGCCCGGCGCGCAGGACCGAATTGAAGGCCACGGTCTTCTTGATGAGGTTCCGCAGCGGCCGCAGCCCGTATTCGAACGTTGCCGAGGCGTCGTCCGCGAAGATCACGGCCGCGATGCCCTTTTGGCGGGCCAGCTGCAATGTGGCGAGCATGTCCGGCGCATGATGGGCGCTGTAGGCGCTGTGCACGTGGCTGACGGTCTTGATGGCGGGGGGGACCGCGGCCCAGGCGGGGAGGGCGCAGGCGGTCAGGAGCAGGCCGCTAAGCATGGTTCGGGATGGAATATCCATAGAGCTGTTCCAACTGTATGATCATGGCATCGGCCGAGAACCGCGGCAGGCCGTTCTCATCCGGGCTCAGCACGTGTGCGCGCGCGGCTGCGCCCAATTCCTGCCGCAGGTGTGGGTCTGCGGCCAGGCGGCAGACCGCTTCGGCCAGGGCCGCCGGGTCTCCCGGCGGCACCAGCAAGCCCGTGCGGCCGTGCCTGACGATGTCCGGTATGCCGCAGACCCGGCTCGCCACGGCGGGCAGGCCGAGGACGGCCGCCTCTACCAATGTGCGCCCCAGGCCTTCGTTGAGGGAGGGCTGGACGTAGACGTCCATGGCCGCCATCCAGTCCAGGGGGTGGTCTTTGTGGCCGGTGAAGATCGTCTGCTCCGCCACGCCCAACCTGCGGGCGAGGTTCTCCAGCTGATGCCGCAGCGCACCGTCTCCGACCACGAGAAAGCGCGCCTGGGGCGCGGCGCGTAGCACGGAGGGCGCGGCCGCGATGAGATATCGCACGCCTTTGACCGGTTCCAGCCGCGCGACCGTGCCGATGACGGTCTGCTCTGGCGCCAGGCCCAGGGCCGCCCGCAAGCCGTGGCCGCGTTCGCGACACAGTCCGATCTCCATCTGGGAGGGGAATGTGATGCCGCTGGGGATGACGGACCATTGCCGCGGAAGGCCTATGCCGGCTTGCTGGCTTTCCTGCATCTCGCCTTGGGAGAGCGCCACCAGTCTGTCCGTGACCCGGGCGGTCAGGCGCTCGGCCGCTGCGAAGACCCAGGTCTTCCAGGAGCCGAAATAGCCGAACAGGACATGGCCGTGCGGGGTATGGATGATGAGGCAGGGCTTGTCCGCGGTCCGGTTGTAGGCCCAGGCCGCCCATCGTCCCAGTATCCCCGCTTTGGAGGTGTGGGTGTGGACGATGTCCGGCTTCTCGCGCCGGTACGCGGCGAGCAGGCTCCTGAATGCCTTGAGGTCATCCAGGGGACTGATGGATCGCTTCAGCTGCTTGATCTCCAATAG
The DNA here is from genome assembly GCA_903830945.1 of uncultured Elusimicrobia bacterium. Taxonomy (GTDB): domain Bacteria; phylum Elusimicrobiota; class Elusimicrobia; order UBA1565; family UBA9628; genus UBA9628. The sequence goes on along the minus strand of CAIKVT010000029.1, from coordinate 47,961 downwards.
CCGCACGCCTCCGGCGCTTTCGCAGGGAGCGCCCTGAGCCTCCGGGACTCCGCAGATGAGCATGGAGTCGAATCGCTCCGAGATGGAGCGCGCGCAAGCCAAGGTGTTCGCGGAGGAGCCGCCCGCTTCCAGCCGGGTGATGACCTGGATGACCTTCAACCTTGGCTCAGCCATTCTTGAGGAGCTCCAGACCGGCCGCGATGACTTCGTCAGATTCGAGCGTCCGCAGGTTCTTTGTGTGGATCACGACATAGCGCCCGGGCGCCGGTTGATAGGGGCCGTCCCGGCGCATGTCGCTGATGCCCTGCAGGGCCACGAAGGAGACGCTGAAGGCGTTGGCCGCGTGCATGAGGCTACTGTGCGTGCAGATGAGTAGGCGCAGGCGTTGGATCAGGGCTAGAGAGGACTCGAAGCTGAGCTTCCCGGCGCTGAGCAGTGGATTGTGCTCCATGAGGGAGGCCACTTCCTCCGCCAGGCCGGCCTCGCCGGCCCCGCCGAGGATGACGACGCGCAGGCCGCAGCTTCGGGAGAGGGCGTCCGCGGTTTGAGCGAAGCGCCCGGGCAGCCAATGCCTGGAGCGGCGCGCCGAGCCCGGGTGGATCCCCAGGAAGGCCTCTCCGGGCCGGGCCTGGTTCGCGCTCAAGAAGTCTTCCGCGGCCTGGCGAGCGTCCGCGTTGATCCAGAGCGCGGCTTTGTCCTGCGGCCGCGTCTGGCAGCCCAGCAAGTCCACCAGGCGGGAGTAATGTTCGCCGTGGTCTGCGCCGTCGGCGGGAGAGTCCGGGGAGCGGATATCGTAGAAGGAGCCCCGGCCATCCGTGTCCCGGCCCGCGCAGAGCGCCGGGGAGATGGCCGCGAATAGGGCGCGCATCTTGAGCATCCCCGCGAAAGTGCTGATCTCGTAGAGGTTGAGCGCCAGGTCGAAGCGTTCGGCGCGCAGTTCGCAGATGAGCCGCAGCTGCTTGGCGGCGGCGGGGGAGAATAGGTGGAAAGCATCCAAGGCCACGACGCGGTTCGCGTCCGGGCAGCGTTGCGCGTAGCTCAGGGTCTTGGAGGAGACCGCCAGGGTGATCCGTGCCGCTGGGTAGCGCCGCCGCAGGGCCTTGAGCGCTGGTACAGCGATGAGGAAATCGCCCAGGCCCGCGGAGAGGACCACCAGGATCTTAGATGGGTTTGAATTCATCGATATAGACCCTCTGCCAGGCCTCGAGCATCATCAGCGCCCAGATCAGGTCGGCGCGGCCGTGGTGGGAAGAGACATGCTCGTCGAGCAACCGCGCGACCGCAGCGGGGTCGAACCAGCCTCGTCTCTTCACGGTCTGCGGCGAGAGCAGCTCGCGCGCCCAGGGCAGCCAGCGGCCTTTGAGCCAGAGGGGAAGCGGGATCATGAATCCCTGTTTGCGCGCCGCCAGGACCTGCGGCGGCAGGATGGGCCGCAGTACGCGGCGCAGCAGCGACTTCAGGGACCCTGCCCCGACGCGCTCCTCCGGAGGCAGAGAATACATGAATTCGGCCAGCTTCCGGTCGCACAGGGGCACGCGCAGTTCCAAGGAGCTGGCCATGCTCATCTTGTCCGCCATCATCAGGAGGTCGCCCGGGAGATAGGTCTTGAAGTCCAGGTACTGGGCGCGGTCTACCACGTCCTCCGAGCCCGCCTCAAGGTAGAAGGCCCGCCGCTGCGCCTCGGTCGCGTCTTCGTTAAGCGAGGCTTTCATGTCCTTGGAGTAGAGCCCGTCGAGCAGGCCTCGGTCAGCGGCCCGGGTCCAGGAATCGTAGCAGCCAAACTCATCCTGCGCGCCGCCGCGGGCGAAGCGCTTGGCCCAATTGAGCCAATCCCGGCTGGCCCCGGTCTCGGGCAGGCGGGCGGCTGCGCCGGCCGCGGCCTGCCGCAGCGCCAGGGGCAGGCCGCGGTAGAGCCCGGCGGCGCGCGCCCCCATATAGCGCGGATAGCCGCCGAAGACCTCGTCGCCGCCGATGCCGGTCAGAGCCACCTTGATGCTCTTGGCCGCCTCCCGGCAGATCAGCCAGGTGACCACGGCGCTGGAGTCGGCGTGGGGCTCGTCGAAATGCCAGGCGATCTTGGGTATAAGGTCCGCGGCGTCGGGCGAGACCTCGATCTCAGTGTGCGCGGCGCCGAAGCGGTCGGCCACGAGGGCGGCGAGGCCGAGCTCGTTGTAGGAGCGCTCCGCGGCGTCGGCGAAGCCGATGGAGAAGGTCCGGATCCGGGCTCCGGCGCGCGCCATGAGCGCGGTGACCGCGCCCGAGTCCAGGCCGCCGCTCAGGAATACGCCCAAGGGCACGTCGCTCATGAGGTGGCTCTTGACGGTCGCGCCCAGAAGCGCGGAGAGGGCCTCCTCGCGCTCCGGGCCCGCGCCCGGGACTTTCGAGAGCTTCTTGAGCTCCCAGTACTTCCTGACCCGGAGGTCGCGGCCGGGTTCACGGACGAGGACGTGCCCGGCCGGGAGCTTGGAGATCCCTTTGAATATCGCCAGCGGCTCCGGGACGTAGAGATAGCGGAGGTAGGCGTCGAGCGCCGCCGGGTCGATCTCGCGCCGTACGAAGGGCGCCTGGAGCAGGCTCTTCATTTCGGAGGCGAAGAGGATGCCTCCGCCGGGGGCGGCGCAGTGATACAGCGGCTTGATGCCCACCGGGTCGCGCGCCAGCAGCAGCCGGCCGCTGCGCTCGTCGGCAACGGCGCAGGCGAACATCCCCTCCAGGCGTTGCGGGAAGCCCTCCCCTTCCTCCTCGTAAAGGTGGACGATGACCTCCGTGTCCGAGTCCGTCTTGAAGGCGTGGCCCTTGGCCTCCAGCTCTTGGCGCAGGGAGGCGAAGTTGTAGATCTCGCCGTTGCACACTACGGCGACCTTGCCGTCCTCGCTGTAGATGGGCTGGCTGCCTCCGGATAGGTCGATGATGGAGAGCCGGCGCATGCCCAAGTAGGCGGCCGCGCCGAGGTGGAAGCCCTCGGAGTCCGGGCCGCGGTGCCTCAGGAGCTCGGTCATCCGGCGCAGCAGGCCCTCGTCCTGGAACCCGGCGAACCCGCAGATCCCGCACATCTCAGTCCGCCTCCGCTACGCAGGCCCGGCTTCTTTCTTCCATCGTCCTGGCGTTTTTAAGCTGTCCGGCCAAAGCTGCGGCGAAGGGCGCCTCAGGGATCTGCCCGATCTCACGGCCGGCTCCATAGTCCGTCGCGTCCAAGACGACGCAGGCCTCTCCCAGGGGTCGCCAGCGCACGAGGTCCGTGGGTCCCAGCGTGGAGACCGAGGGCACGCCCAAGGCGCAGGCCAGATGCAGGGGCCCGGAATTGTTCCCGGCGAAGACCCCGCTTAAGGCTACGGCCGCGGCCAGCTCCATGACGTCCGGATGCTCCAGATAGACCGCGTCCGGCAGGACCTTCTTCATCTCGGCGAGTTCGCCGGATTCCTCGCGTCCGGCCGCCACGATCACCCTGCAGGCTTGCTCGCGGCTGGCTTGCAGAGCGGCGCGGGCCAGTCGGGCCGAGGGCCAGCGCTGGCTGGGGTAGCGGCCTCCCGGGTGGAGGAAGAGCAGGCGGTCCCGCGGCTGGAGCCCCCGCGAGCTCAGCAAGGTCCGCGCCCGGCTCAGGGATGCCTGCGGCAGCCGCAAGACCGGCTCTGGCCGCGGTAAGCGCAGGCCCAGGGCTGCGGCCAGGTCGCCCATCTCGTTTATGAAATGCTTCCGGCCGTGGATTGCGACCGCGGCATCGAGCAGCAGGCCGCGGCCGGCGCATTCGAAGCCCTGGCAGAAGCGCGCCCCGCTGGCCCGGCACCCAAGCGCGTTGTCGAGGGCGGAGTCCCTGATGCAGTCGACGGCCAGGTCGAAGCCTTCCCTGCGCAGCGCGGGCAGGAGCCGGAGCCAGGAGCCGTCCCATGTGATGAGACGGTCGGCCAAGGACAAGCCGCGCAGCAGGTCCATAAACTCGGGCCGGCACATCAAGGCGATGCGCGCGGTCGGATGGGAGAGGCGCAGGCTCTCTAGGAAAGGGAGAGACAGCACAAGGTCTCCCAGGCCGTCGTTCCTGACCACCAATATCCCCTTGACGGCCTGGGGCGGCGTGCGTTTCTGTAGCAGTGCCGCGCCCATGCGCAGGAGCGCGTGCCGGGTCCCGAAGTAGAGGCGTCGCGGGGCCAGCGCGCGGGCCTTCTGGGCCAGGAGACCCGCGTAGATATCATGCACATGCCGCGAGGTCTCTTGAGCATCGAAACGCTCTTTGACCGCGGCCGCTGCTCGGGCCGAGAACCCGTTATAGAGCGCTCGGTCGTGGAGGAGCTGCAAGGCCTTGTCCGCGTAAAGCCGGGGCTCGTCTTCTTGGATGAGGAAGCCGTTGCGGCCGTCGCTGACCGCTTCCACGTTGCCGCCGCAGGCGGAGGCTACGGCCGGGACGGCGCAGGCCATGGCCTCGATGAGGACGCGGGAGAACCCTTCGGGCCAGCGGGTCGGGAAGAGCAGGATATCGAAGGCCGGGATGACGCTCTCGGGCTTTTGCGTGAATCCCTGGAGCAGGAGGCTCTTCTGGATGCCCAGTTTCGCGGCCAGCTCCAGCATCTCGCGCTCATACGGGCCCCGGCCCAGAAGGACGAGTCTGGCTCCGGGAAGTTCCTTGCGCACCAGTGCGAAAGCTTGCAGGAGGGTGTCTAGGCCTTTTTCGTGGTTGAACTGTCCCGCATAGCCCAAGACCGGGGTGTCCGGAGCCAGGCCGAGGCCGGCTTTGGCCTGGGCTTTATCCGTCGTGGCATAGAGGTGCAGGTCCACGCCGTTGTAAATGACGGCTGGCCGGGGATACCCGGCGGCTTTGAAGCGCTTGGCAGTGGCCCGGGATACGCAGATCAGCGCGTCGTGGAGCATGGGCAGGAAGGAGTCGAGCCGGTGACGCTCGCAGGTGCGGGCGTGGAACACGGCCTGTGCCGAGGCGAGCCTGGCGGCGAGCGCGGCCAGCAAGGCCAGGTTCGGCTGGTCGCTGTGCACAATCCTGACCCCGGAGGCTTTGATCAGGAGCGTCAGGCGGAGCACGAAATGGAGCGGCTTCCAGACCTTGGCCGACTTCAAGGCAGGATAGTCCTCGATGATCACCTCCGCACCGAGCGCGGCGGCGCGGCGGGACATCTCTCCCGGGCTGGGCAGAAGGATGATGGGGCGATAGCGGGAGCGGTCCAGGTTCGCGATGAGCAGGAGCAGGCTGAGCTGCCCGCCGCCGACCACCTCAGCGAAGGGGCAGATGTAGAGGACCGGGAAGGGCTCAGGCATGGTCCTCCTCGTAGACCGAGGCCACGGCGGCGGACATCTCTTCCATCGTGAATCTTTCCATGTAGATCCGTTCGGAGCCGGCGCGCAGGGACTGTGCCAGGGCTGGAGAGGACAGGATATCGATGATGGCCCGGGCCAGGGCACTGGAATCGCGAGGCGGGACGAGCAGGCCGTTGGCTTTATCCATGAGGATCTCGGGGGTCCCGCCCAAGGACGGAGCCACCAGGGGCTTGCCTGCGGACATGGCCTCAGCCAGCCACAAGGACAGCCCTTCCCGTTCGCTTGAGGCCAGGACGGCTATGTCCGTGATGCCTAACAGTTCGCCGATCTCCGGGCATATTCCGGCGAAGATGACCTTGGGACCTATTTCCAGGCGAGAGGATTGCTCCTGCAGCTGCGTTCGGAGCGGGCCGTCTCCGGCCAGGATCAAAGACGTGTTCGGGAATCTTTCGAGCACCAGGGGCAGCGCGTCCAGGAGATACCTATGCCCTTTGTGGCTGGTCAGAGAAGCGGCGCACAGCAGGACCGCGTCGCGCTCCGGGATGCCGAGCCTTTGGCGCAACCCCGCGGTTTCGGGCAGGGCCATGCGAGGCGTGCCGTCGTAGACCACTCGGAGCTTCTGGCGCGGGATGCGCTCCCGCTCAGCCACGGAATCGGCCACGGCCTGGGAGCAGCAGAGTATCCGGTTCGTGAACAAACTCAGGAACCTGTCGGTCCAGAGCTGTTTGGGCTCCAGGATTTCGCAGGTGGTGTGAACGTGCGCGATGATGCGGGGGGTCCAGGCCAGCACGCCTGCGGCTCGGGCCACGGCGCCCGCGGTGTAGCCGTGGGTGTGCAGGATCTGGATGCCCTCGCCGCGCAGCTTCGCGGCCAAGTCCCATACGAAGCGCAGCGTCGGCTTGGGACCCATGCCCAGGACCTCGGGGCGCAGGCCGCGGCCCGCGAGCCTCTCCGCCATGACGCCGCCCTTGGTCAGGCACCAGACCCGCGTGTCGAAGCGGGTCGCGTCCATGTGCAGGCAGAGGTTGTAGACGACCTTTTCCAGGCCGCCCATGCACAGGTCTTCCACCATGTGGAGGAGCTTGATGCGGCTCATGGCGCAGTCACCGTGGCCAGGAGGGTCTTCATCCTGTGGGAATAGGAATGTCCGGCCAGGACGGCCTGGCGGCCTTGCTCCGCGATGCGTAGGCGCTCGGCAGGATGCGCGAGGTAATAGCGGGCCTTTTCGCGCAGTTCCTCGGCGTCCTTGTAGAGGACTAGGTGTCGGCCGTCCTGGAAAAGGGCGGCTACGTCTTTCTGGTCGTTGCAGAGGAGCAACGAGCCCGTGGCCAGGGCCTCGAACACTCGCGGGCTGGCCTGATAGCAGGGCGCGGTCAACGTGCCCAGGTCATGCGCGCAGAGCACGATCTTGGCCGAGGCATAGGCCCGCATCCAGAATCCCTCCTTGATCTGCCCCGGAGTCGCGAGCCCCTTGAGCGGAGAGGAGGAGGAGATCTTCTCCCATCCCGGTCCCCAGATGCGCAGGCCGAGGTCCGCCAGGCTTTCGAAGACGCGCTCGCGGATGGGATAATACGAGCCGATGAAACAGATGTTGAGGCCTGCCAGTTCTGGCAGAGGCACGGCCGGCGCATGGGTGTCGGCCGCGAACCCGAAGGGCAGCCAGCGCGCTCGGTGGAATCCCACGGCCTGCAGGATATCCAGGGCTTCGGTGCCACCGCAGAAGACATGATCGTAGAGCGGGGCGTTTCTCTGGAGATGGGGGATGTTGTGTTTCTGCGGTGCGTCGATGGTCCACAGGGCGGTCTTGATCCCGGCTTGCCGTGCTTGCTCCAGAGTCTGGGCGAAGACGCGCGTGTTGCCCATGACCAGGATGAGGTCCGGCCTGGTCGCCAGGGCCCTGGCGACCAGGAGCCGGTTGATGCGGGTAAGCTCCCAGCGCTGGAGGAACGGAGCGCGCTCGCGTACCCGGCCCGGGAGCAGGAAGGCGCGGTCGTCGAAGAAGTCCACTTCGCAGCCTTCGCCCCGCAAGGCTTCCTCGGTGTGTTCCGTGATGGTGCGAAAGTTCGGGTTTCGGCAGGTGGCTAGGAGGACTCTCATGGTTGTTCCAGAAGCAGGCCGGGAAAAGATTCAAGCCAGGCTATGTCAGAGCTCCATCCGGAGTGGAATTGATGCGGCTGATGGCCGCGACCAGCGCCGCCAACAGCCAGAAAGGCTCCATGATCTTGATGATGATGAAGGTGTTCGCGGTGAAAGCGTGCGTCAAAAGCCCGGCCAGCACGGAGACGAGGCCTATGGCTAGACCGCGTTCCAAGGGCTGCTGCGCCGCATGCAGGGCATGCAGGCCCATGCCCGCCACGGAGGCCGTGAGCCATCCGAAGATCAACAGCCCGAGCAGGCCGAACTCGCCTAGGATGCTGCCGTACTGGGTGTCCTCGAAGCCGATGCCGGTGGCTCCGTGGCCCAGCAGAGGATGTTGCGGGAATTTCCTGTTGAGGATGCGGTCCCATGCCCAGACGCGCTGCGCCGCCGAGTCCTCCAGCTGGACATCGTAGCCCAACAGGTTGACGTTGTGCAGCTGGCGTGTCTTGTCGCCGTGGAAGGTGACGTCGATGCGCGCGGCGGTGTCCTGGCGGATGGCGGGGTTGCAGAGCGCTAAGCCGCAGGCGAGGCACGCGGCGCAGGCGATCGCGAACTTGCGGCGCCGCGCCAGGCAGAAAACCGAGAACACGCAAACCCCCATGCCGGCGTAAGAGGCGCGCGAGAGGGTGAGCAGGAAGGCCGGGAACATGAACAGCAGAAGGCCCACGGCGGCCAGCAGGGCGCCCGTCGGCAATTCGGTGGCCAGTCCCATGATGGTCCCGAAGACGACGATGTAATAGCCGCCCAAGGTGCCCGGCTCGGAAGCATCCCGGATGCCGTAGAGCGCGTCGTCGAACGGGGCCGTGGTCCGGTCGCCCGTTCGGTAATGATATTGGTAGGCGTAGAGCGTGACCAGCAAGGCCGTGATCGCGGCGTAGCGCAAGGCCCGCTGGACATCCTGCCGGCTGTCCGTGAGATTGACAGCCAAGAAGAAGACGAAGAAGTACTGGCTGTATTTTGCGACGTAAAAGAACCCTTTCAGCGGGAGGATATCCCCGCGCAGGATGCCTATCCCCGTGGATACGGCGAAGAGGGCCATGTAAAGGAAGATGGGCCGATGCGCCGGGGTGGTCCGCAGGAAAGTCATGTCCTTCTTGAGCGTGGTGTGCGCCATCCAGGCCAGGAAGATCATGACCAGCAGGATGTCGTCTCCGCGGATCGCGATGGGACGGGACCCCGCATGCCCGAGGCCCAGTTCTGGAGAGAGCAGCATGGAGAAGATGAGCAGGCCCAGGCCGGCTTTGGGCCGGACGAAGGTGATCGCGGCCGCCGTCACGGCCGTGATGGCGGCGATGGTCCAGGAGAGGGGCAGGGTCAACCCGGCCGCTGCTGCGGCCAAAGACGCGAGGAACGTGGCGGCCAGGGGCCAATTCATCTCGTGTTCCTCACCTCCGGCCTAGCGCCCGGCGGTCACTGTCCTCGATAGTAGCTGCCGTAGTGCGCGCCGATGTCCGTCGTCTGCAGGTTGTTGATGGCGATGCCGACCAGCTTGTCCCGGGCGAAGCCCTGCAGTTGATCTTTGGCGCGCTTGAGCGCCATGCGCGTGACCTTGCCGGCGCCGTAGAGCAGCACGACTTGGTCTACGCTTCGCGCGAGCAGGAGGACGTCGACGAAAAGCAAGACCGGCGGCGTGTCGAAGACGATGAAATCGAACTGCGTCTTCCATTCTTTGGTGAGCTGAGGGACCTTGAGGTTCTCGAAGACGTCCATCTTGTTGGCCACGTTCGTGCCCGCCGTGATGATCTTGAGGTTGTCTATCCCGGGATAATACGTGATCTGGTCCGGGTAGAGCCCGGTCAGAAGATACTGCGCCGTGCCTCGCGCGGCTTGCGTCCAGGTGACTTTTTCGGCCACGATGTCGGAAAAGCCCGGGGCCCTTTTTAGGCCCATCAGATGATGCAGCGTCGGCCGGCGCATATCCATATCAATCAGCAGGACTTTGAGGCCAGAAGTCGCGGCGGCGAGGGCGAAGTTCAGGGAGCAGAGGCTCTTGCCTTCGTTGCTGCTGGAGGAGGTGAAGAGGATCGAGACGCCCTCGTCTCGCTGGATCCTTTTGGAGATGAGGTTGGCTCTCAGGGCATGGTAGGGCTCGGCGATCTTGGTCTTGGGGAATTGTGCCAGCAGCGAAAGCGGGCGGCCGTCTGCGGCGCTGTTATGGATGAAGCGGCGCAGCAGGGCGGGAAGTCTGGATTTGTTGTCCTGCGGGGAGAAATTCGGGATCATCGCGATTACCGGCATCTGGATGAATCGTTCGAGCTCCTCGATGTTGCTGATCGACAGGTCGAGGGTCTCGAAAAAGAACACCAAAAGCACTCCCACGATGAGGCCCAGGGCCGCCGAGGTGGAATAGCTGCGCTCGATGTTGGGGGAGATCGGGGAGAGCGGGGGGATGGCGCTGTCCGCGACCTGCGCCACCGGGGAGATGGAACTGGTAGCGCCGCGCAGCTGCTCTAACTGCGCGCTGAGGGTGGTGAAAAGGTCCTCGTTGATGCGCACGTCGCGGGTGAGGTGGGCGAGCTCGGTCTCGCGGGCGAGGATCTTGGTCAGCTCGGCGCGAAATTCCGATAGTTGCCGCGACAGCCCGATGACATCCGGATGCTGCGGCGTGTATTTGGAGAGGAGCTCCTTCCTCTTGAATTCCAGGTCGCCGATCTTGTTGGCGAGAGTCTCCGCCGTCGATGTGGGGGTGTTGCTCTCCAGGAAAGCCTGGCGGTTTTTCTCGGCCATGGCCATGGATTTCTGCACCTGCTCGGTGCGCTTGGCGAGGGTTCTGAGGGTCTGCTGCACCTGATTCGTGGCTTCTGCGGTGGTCTGATCCACGAATGCCTCAGCCACGGCGTTGGCCAGCTCGGCGGCGAAGATGCGGTCGCTATGCCTGACGTCGAGACGGATGATCCCCTGCTCATTGGGGGGGCTGGCGGTGTAGAGGCTCAGGACTTTGGCGGCCGCGGCGGAGAGGTCGGCTGGCGTGGCGGTCTGGGAAACCATCTCCGTGCGTAGCGCGGCTTTTTGCGCCACGTCGACTGATTCGAGCTCCTGGCGTACGTAGGTCGAGACCGGCGGCAATCCCTGCGCCTGCTCCTGTGAGCTCTGCGGCACCAGACGCAGCAGCGCGCTGGCCTGGTAGATGGTCGGCTGATAATGGATGTACACGGCGCAAGTCGCCAGCGCCGCCAGAAGCGCCATCATGAGGATGTGCCGGCGGCGCCGGAGCACTAGCCAGTAATGGTAGAAGGAGGCTTCGGGGAGCATTCCGTTGCTCAGCGGTTGCGCGCTAGGATCGCGACCGAGGTTCCCAGGATGATCAGCGTGAACCAGGGGACCAGGTTGTCGTTGAGCCAGCGCGCGCCCTTGACGAGCGAGAACGTGGGCACGTAGACCATGTCCGAGGGCTGCAGCTCGATGTTGTCGGTGAAGTCCCCGTATATGAAGCGTTCGAAGTCCACGTTGAAGCGCCGCACCTTGCCGCCTTCCTTGCGGAAGACCTTGATCTTGGAAAGGCGGGCGTTGTCTCTGGGCCCGCCGCATTTCATGAGCAGGTCCAGCAGGCGCATGCCGTCCTTGTACTCGTAGGTCCCGGACGAATTGATCTCGCCGGCGATGGTCACGATCCGGGAGGCGAAGATTCGTATGCTGACGGTGACCTGGGGTTTGGATACGAACTTGGAGAGCTTCTGGATCAACAGGTCGCCAAGCTGTGTCGTGGTGAGAGACTTGGTGTTGACCTGCTCGATCATCGGCATGTCGATGGTGCCGTCCGGCTGGACGATGACCTCGCGCGAGTATTCCACGGCTGGCGAGACATTGATGTTCAAGGTGTCGCCGGGGGAGATACGATGGGTGATGTCCGCGTTCTCTATATGCACCGTGGCGCTCGGGTCACGGGCATAAGCGGGCAATGAGGCGCCAACGAGTGCCGACGCCATGATGAGTCGTAATAAGGATTTCAATTTAATATCCATAGGAGATTGATAATGCAAAGATAGCATATTATCGAGTCCCAGTCTATGTAATTCCCGCTTGGCTATAGGATGATCGGGGGTGCGCCTCGCCGGTGGCTATGATTTCAACGGGAAGGCGGCATCTGTCTGCTTCTTTCATGATGTTTCCTGATCCAGATCGTATAACTGCCGATATCCTTCGGCTCATAATCCCGAGCCAGGATGAGAGCGAATCCGGGATCATTTCGATAAGCGCGCACCTGTCCGACCGTGTTCGTGATGATGCTGTAGGCGAAAGCCATCGTATGCTCGTCCGACAGTCTTTTCCTGAGCGCCTCCCTGTCGGACCATAAGCTGTGCGGCGTCGTATAGGTATATTGGGATTCGTACCGGCCCGTGTAAAACAACACCTCATCCGGGGCCAGGACCACGCCGTGCGCGGGGACTTGCGCCGCGATATAGCGCGCCGCTTCCAGCGTGCCGCGGCCGCCATAGCCGTAGCCCACATAATAGGGGGCGCTTCGCTGCAGCCAGCCGGTCCCCAGGCTGGATCCGAGAGACAGGCAGAGCAGGAACGGTAGGAGTCTGCCCTTGAAAGAGGAGCGCAGATAAACAAGCGCCAGGAGACCGTGGGCCGCCGCGAACGCCAGCCCCCGGAGCGCCAGAGCGTTAAGCGCCGGCCGCATGCCGGTTATACCGGCGGCGTCATGCCGCAGCGTGTAGCGCAGTAGATAAAGGACGTCTTGGAGCGTCCCGATCTGGATCGCGAAGGCCGCCAGCGCGACGCCGGCAATCCCGCCTAAAGGGATGTGCTCGGGGTGTTTCTCCCAGCGGCACAGCGCTATGCCCATGAAGATCGAGATCAGCGGGAAAGCCGGGCTTTGATATCGGGGGAAGCCGAAGATGGGGCCGGCCGCGGTATAAACCGCCATCAATAAAATCCCACCGGCGCCAAAGAGATCCTCCATGTGCGGCTTTTTGTCCCGCAGGAATTCCGCGGCCCTCCGCGCCGCCGCGAGGGTGAATAATAAGACGGAGAACGGCCCCAGCCATAAGACCAGGTAGATGAGGGACTGCAGCGATGCTGGGCCTTGGCCAGGGGCGGCATCGCGCGCCCTGAAGAGGATAGCTCCCAAGGTATAGGAGAGGGGTTTCGCGAAGGAGGTCCCGGTGATGTTGCAGTATAGTCCCCAGGAGAGCGCGAAGAGGGCGGTTCCGGCGGCCAGTGCGCCGATGCCCCATAGCCGCTTTCTCCCGCTTTTGTTGAAGGCCAGGGTGTGCAGCGCGAGGAGGGGGATGATAGCCAGGGGGGTTGAGATTCGGATCCAAAGACTCAAGGCCGTCATGGACGCGAGAGCGGCACCCGAAGTCCAGGTCGCATTGATCGAGAATCGCGTGAAGGCATAGAGGAGCAGGGTGATGGCGGGAACCAGGACGGTATTGTCGTTCACTACGTAGATGGAACCCACAGCGACGGCTGGCGTCAGGGCGTATTGCAGGGCAAAAAGGAAGGCCCAGGCCGTCGGTCGGTCCCGGTCCGGGGATGAATCTTTGATGATGATGAAAATCAGAAGGATGGCAATGACGCCGGAGAGGATCCCCGGCATCCTTGCCGAAGCCTCGCTGATCCCGAACAATCTGAACGCGGCAATGAGGCAGCGCAGGTAAAAATGAGGATGATCCACCCAGACGACATCCGGGTTATCAAAAGTCATCGGTGCGTTTCCGAGCTGGAGAGAGCGGGCGGGTCCGAACCAGTGCAGGTCTTCCTGGCCAAAAGGACGCCGGATATGAGCCAGGGCAAAGAAGAGGAAAGCGGCTGAGACGAAGGAAACCTGCAGCCAAGCCGGCCATCGTCGAGGGTCTTTGATCATGGTCACGGCTATGATACCAAAACACCGTAGGAGTGGGCTTCGCTCGGGATTGACGGGCATTTGTAATATTCCTGAATTTATTATTAAATAATTACATAAATATATTAATCACCGGTGGAGCCGGTTTCATCGGGTCGCATTTGACGGAAGAACTGCTGCGGCGCGGCCACGGCGTGCGCTGCATCGACGACCTTTCTACCGGCTCTATTAACAACATCGAGCCTTTTAAGGGCCGGGTCGGCTATGCTTACACGATCGGGACAGTTTTTGATGTCGGTCTGATGGCTGAGCTGGTGGACTGGTCTGACGTCGTCGTCCATCTGGCCGCCGTCGTGGGCGTCCAAATCGTCGTCGATGACCCCGTTCGGACCATCGAGACCAACGTCCATGGCACTGAGACCGTGCTCGCCGCGGCAGCCAAGAAGAAGCGGCGTACGATCATCGCCTCCACATCCGAGGTCTACGGCAAGGGCTCCGGCGGCGGGCCTTTCCGCGAGGACTGCGATCTGGTCTTCGGCGCCACGGACAAGGCTCGCTGGGCCTATGCGTGCTCTAAAGCGATCGATGAGTTCCTGGCCATCGCTTACTGGCGCCAGAAAGGCGTCCCGACCACCATCGTCCGGCTTTTCAACACCGTGGGTCCGCGTCAGACCGGCCAGTACGGCATGGTGATCCCCAGCCTCGTCGGGCAGGCGCTGCGTGGATCCGACATGACCGTGTTCGGCAACGGCCGTCAGACGCGCTGCTTCGCGCTGGTGACCGAAGTGGTGAAGGGCATCGCCGACCTCATCGGCTGTAAGAAATCCCACGGCCTCGTCGTCAATCTCGGCAATAACGAGGAGATCTCCATGCTCGGCTTGGCCCGCCGCATTCGGAGCCTCACGCGAACGCGCTCCAAGATCGTCCTCGTCTCTTATGACAAGGCTTATTCCGTCGGCTTCGAGGATATGCAGCGTCGAGTGCCGGACCTGGCCCGCGCCCGCCGGCTGATCGGCTATCGCCCCAAGGCCACCTTGGACGACATCCTCAAGAGCGTCATCGGCTCTATGCGGCCCCAGCCGGACGCTCAGTGAGATGCGTCTCCTGTATCTGGTTTCCTCCCCGGACATCAGCGGCGTCACCGCCACCATCAAGCTGCTGGCCTTGGGGATGCGCAAGCGCGGCCACGCGGTCGAACTCGCCCATTATGAGGACGATGCGGGCATCGCGCCGGAACTGCGCCGCGCCGGCATCCCCGTGCACCGTATCGCCGCGCCGCCGCGACGTTTTGGGCCGTTGCGCACTCGCTGGATCGTGAGGCAAGCGGAACGCCTCGTTGGCCGGCTGGCGCCCGACATCATCCACGCGCAGTCCTTCGACGCCGATCTCATCGCCTGCCGCGCCGCGCGCGGCAGGGATATCCCCGTGGTGGCGACCCTGCAAAGCTTCTCCTACGTGGACTGGGCGCGGGAGCACCCCGGATTGTATGAGAAATACGGCGGGCCCTTGCAACGATTGATCGTGATCTCGGCGCTCCTGGGACGCCAGGCGGCGCAAGTGCCGGCGCTGAAGGGCAAGCCGTTGGACATCGTGTTCAACGTGCCGCAGGAGCGCTTTTTCGATCCGGTGACGCCGGAGGAACGCGCGGCCGGCCGCCAGAGCCTGGGTCTGGCCGACGATGTGCGCGCCGTGGTCTGCGTGGCGAACTTCCACCCCATCAAGGGCCATGAGATATTGGCACAGGCCTTCGCGCAGTTGGCGGTCAGACGCGGCGACGTCCACCTGATCCTGGTCGGATCCGCCGGCAACGACGCGGGCTGCCAGGCCTTCAAGAGGCAGGTGGAGCGGATTTTGGCTCAGGAGCTCTCCTCGGCCCGGGCCCGGATCATCGGCGACGCGGCGGATTCGCGGCCGTTTCTGGCCGCGGCGGACGTTTACGTGCAGCCTTCGCATATGGAAGCCTTGGGCGTGGCCATCACCGAAGCCATGGCCTGCGGCCTGCCCGTGCTGGGCACAGATGTGGGCGGCATCCCAGAATTGGTGTCCGAGGCCACCGGCTTGCTCGTCCCGCCGGCCGACCCGTGCGGGATGGCGGACGCCATCGAGCGGCTCGCTGATGACCCGGGATTGCGGCGGAGGCTCGGCGACGGGGGCAAGGCCTTCGCGTGTAGGTTCTTGACGGAGTCTTTCATGCTCGACGAGCATGAGCGCATTTACGCGCAGTGCCTGGCCGGCCGCGGAGCGATCCTTCCCTCGTAGAGAATGAAGCCATCTGAGCTCCTGAGGCGGCTCCTGCGCCAAGTCCCTGGCGGCGGCCAGATCGCGTTCTCGCTGGCCTGCGCTCTATTTTCCCTCTTTTTCCTCGCCAAAGATGGCACCCTGACCGGTTACGATACGATCGGCTACCTTTGTCATTGGAGCGCCCGGCCTCCCCTTTATCCATTGATCCTCGATCTTTTCCAGCTGGTCTTCGGCCCCAGGTACCAGATCTGCCTGATCATCTTTCAGATCAGCTTCGTCTTGGGCGCGGCCCTCTACTTGACGTCGGTGCTCAACACGCGCTACAGACTCGGAGGCTGGCTCGTCGCCGTATGCTTCATCATCCTCATCGCCCCGTTATACGGATTGTCCAGCGGGATGCGCATCGGCAATTCCGTTCTGACGGAGGCCCTGGCCTACGGCCTTGTCCTGGTTTCCGCGGCCCTGGCCGCCGAGGTGGCGCATTCTTCCGAGACCCGGCACCTGATCGCTCTGGCGGCGGTGATTACCCTGAACTCGCTTCTCAGGTTGCAGATGGTCTTCATGGTCCCGGCTTTTGGCTTCCTCCTGCTCTGGAAGTGGGTCAGGACCGGTTCGTTCCAGCGGGTACTCCGTCCGGCCGCTTTCATGATGCTGGCCGGCTCCGCCGCGTTCCTCGGCGAATGCGGATACAACCTGTATTTCAACGGTTCTTTCATGAAGAGCCGGATCCTGCCGCCGTGCCTGGCCCGCGACGTCCTCTACCTTTCCGACTCGCAGGACCTGACGCTTTTTAAGGACGCCGGCTACTATCCAGCGATGCGGCGCGTCTACGCGGAGATGGACGGCAGTAGGCTCTTCTCGAAGTATCGGCATGAGCACGACGCCAATCTTGCCAGGTACTTAGCGAGCGCGGCCGACCCCCGGTTCCCTTTCAACTGGCGGTCCGAAGTCATATTTTGGCACCTCCTGGCGCGGCATCTGTATCGCTATCTGGCCGAGGGCAAAGTGGACGGCGAGGATTGGAGTACGGCTTACAAGGTCTGGGGGCATGGACCGAGCTATTACACCAACGCCGGGGCCTGGCTTAAGGTGAATGCGGCGGGCCGCGACATCTTCCTGAGGTTGCTGCGGCGCCACCGGGTCGACTATATCAAGCTGCAGCTCTCCCGGCTCAGCAACGAGGTCGGGGCGTTGGAGGCCATGCTGCTCCTCTTCCTGCTCGTTCTGCCGTTCGCGCGCGGGACGGAATTGAACATCTTCGTCGCCTTTGTCACCTTGGCCGCCGCCTGCAATCTATTGGCCATCATCATGACCAATGCCGTCATCCCGCGCTACACCTTCTACACCGACGAGCTCGAAGCCGCGGCCCTGCTGATATGGTTCATCGTCCATTGTCGCAGCGGCCCGCGGTGCTGAGATGCGGCGCAGGCGTCACACCGGGCGTCATGTCCCAGTTCTACGGAAGGTGGCTGGAATAGGCGCTTTTCAGGTATCATAGATGCCGTCGGCCCCTGAGGCAACCCGCTTGCGAGGAACCCATTGAGCGTATCGGCCAGCGTATCCGATAAAGTCGTAAAAAATACTCTTTTCAACTTCGCGTCCATGGCGTGGGTGTCGGGCTTGGCGTTCTTCCTGACGCCGTACATGCTGGGGCGTCTGGGAAAAGAGATGTACGGGCTGTATGCGTTGGTGGGGATGTTCATCGGCTACGTCGGGATCCTGGATTTCTCGATGGATTCGACCTTAGTGAAATTCGTGGCTGAGCATAACGCCAAAAAACAATTCCCGGAGCTGAATGCCGTCATCGGCTGGGGGCTGCTCTTTTACGCCTTGTTCGCGGCGGTGCTGGCCGCGGTGGCACTGCTCTTCGTGGACCCGGCGCTGGCCTTGCTTAAAATACCGCCTCAGATGATTCATGACGCGCGCTTCATCGTTATGGTGGGCCTGTGCGCGTTCGCGGCCGCGGCCGTGTTGAATGTCTTCGGCGCGGTGATTAACGGGCTCCAGCGTATGGACATATTCGACGGGATCAATATGACGGTCTCGGTTTTGACCGCCGCGGGCACGGTCTTCGTGCTGCAAAAAGGGTTCGGAGTCAAGGGGTTGATACTGAACTATTCAGCGGGGCTGCTGTCTATCGGCGCGTTGTACACTGTCTTCGCCTTCAGATTGCTGCCGCAGCTGGCGCCGTCGCTGGTCTGGTCCGATATCAAAATGGCCAAAGAGCTGTCCTTGTTCGGCCTCCGCCTGCATGTGTCCCGCCTTGCTAATAAGGTCACGACCCAGACCGACAGGTTCTTCCTGACCTATTTCGTCGGCGTGGGCGCCTTGGCGTACTTCCAGATAGGCAACGCGCTGGTCATGTGCGCGGTCAGCGTGGTCGGTTTGGCGTCGAACACGCTGGTGCCCGCGCTCACCGAGGTTGCCGCGGCCAACGATGGGCTTCGGCTGCGGGCGGCCTATCTGCGCTGTATGCGCTTCCTGGCGGCGCTGGCCGTGCCGCTGTTCGCCTTCATCGCGGTGGCCGGCGGACCGTTCATCACCGGCTGGGTAGGCCCGGGGTACGGCCCGGCGCGGGTCATCGCTTTGGCGCTGGCGTTGGGCTGGCTGGCCGTCATGTCATCGGAGGCAGGCCCCGCCACGGCCATCGCGATCGATAAGCCGCAGTTGATCGCTTGGGGAGCGTTGACGAACGTCGCGGTCAACCTCTCCGCCAATTTCCTGCTCATTCGCCGTTTCGGCTTGGCGGGTGCCGGCTGGGGGACCGCGCTGGGGCTGCTGCTGCAAGCGTTGGTGACGCAGGTCGGCGCGCAGCGCGCTCTGGGATTGCACGTCCGCGACTATCTGCGGTCGGTCCTGCCTTTCTTCGCTGCGGGGTTGCTGAGTTCCGCGCTCTGCGCCGGAGCCGGCGCAGCCGCGCTGGCTTTCTTGACGCCGCAGAGCAGGCGCGCGGCGCTGGGCCTGCTGGCTTGGCAGGGCGCTGTTTTCGGCGCGGTATACGGCGTTTGGATCTGGAAGACGCGCGTGTTCACCCGCGAGGAGACGGATTTCATCATGGAGAAGGTCGCCTTGTTCAAGCAGCGGTTCGCGCTGGGCGGCGCGTGATCAGCGCCTCATATTCGGCATGCGCATAACAGAACTGAACCCCGGAGATGTCCGAAGGGCGTTCTATCGCGCCCTCGGCTATTTTCCGGTGACCATTGAAGGGCGCCGCTACAAATGCGACACGGCACATATGGGTTTCTGGCGTTGGGTCGAAGACGGCGGTTGGGAGCCGCAGACCTACAAAGTGCTGTCGACCTTCTTGAACCCGCAAGAAGATTACGCGGATATCGGCTCCTGGATAGGCCCCACCGCCGTTTACGCGGCCTCGAGATGCCGTCGCATGTTCTGTTTCGAGCCGGACACGACGGCGCTGGAATACCTGCTGTTCAATCTGCGGCGCAACGGAGCCGGGAACTGCACGGTCTTCAGCTGCGCTTTGAGCGACAGCGACGGTTTCACCGAAATGGCCAGCTTCGGCTCTGCTTTGGGCGACAGCATGACCAGCCTGCTCAATAAGGATGCCGCCAAGGGAAAGCTGCTCGTGCCCTGCGTGAGCTGGGCGTCTTTTGAGAAAATGTTCGGCGCTTTCAGCCCCGGTTTCATCAAGATGGATATCGAAGGCGGGGAGTTCGCTCTTATCCCCGCCATGTCGGAGTTCCTCAAGAAGAGAAAACCCGTGCTGTATCTGTCCATCCATCCAGGGTATTGCGAGGCGTCCCGCAGAGCATCTGTGGTGGAAAGCCTTTTCGATGCTCTCTCTTTCTATCACTGCATCATGACGGATAGATTTGAAAAGACATCTTTGTCCCGGATACTGAGGCGGGCGGACTTCGCGCAGTCTTCGGCCTATATTCTCAAGGCGGAGGCAGACTGATGCCGGACAATAGAGTCTTATCTGTTTCTCCAACATGAACTTAAGAGAAGCCGCTAAACGATTGCCTGCTCCGATCCAGAGACCGCTGCAACGGCTTTGGCGCTGGTGGCAGCGAGGCCAGCTTCAGCCGCTCGAGGAACTGTCGTATGCGCCGGACCTGTTCCGCGCCTATCGCCGCCTGGACGGTCACCCCGAGCTTCAGCGGGTTCCGGGCGGCTGGCGCTATAAAGGCAAGGTTTATCCAGACTATATCACCGTAGGCGGCGCTAGTCCTTTTATTTTTCGAGAGGCGCAGAAAGTGTGCTGCGGACGCGGCGTGGATATCGGCGCGGGTTTTTGTCCGTTGGCCGGGGCCATCCCCCTCGACGCAGTCCGGGGCCCGGGCGCAGGTGCGAGCATCGATGCCTTCGCGGACGGTTCGCTGGATTTTGTTTTCAGTTCTCACTGTCTGGAGCACATCGAGCAGTGGCGGGACGCGTTGGCGATGTGGGTGCGGAAGCTGAAGCCGAACGGGATCATCTTCCTGTATCTGCCGCATCCCGACTGCGGCATGTGGCAGCCCGGCTCTCCGTTCGTGGGTGACGCTCATAAATGGGTGCCTACTCCCGAGGTTATTAAGCGGGGCCTGCGCGAGCTGAAATGCCAGCCGCTCCAATGGGACGATGGACCGGACACGATGTATAGTTTTTTTGTATGCGCCCACAAGCTTTTCGCCGCGGAGGCTGACTGATGCCGCAGGTTAGCGTTGTCATCAATACCTATAACCACGGCCGATTCATCGCCCGCGCTGTGGATAGCGTCCTGGCCCAGGACTTCGCGGATCGTGAAATTATCGTGGTGGACGCTGCTTCTACCGACGATACGCCCGAGATTATCAACGGTCACTTCATCGGGAAAGTCCGGTACATCCGCCTGGCCGAAAGGGTCAATCAATCGGGAGGGCGCAACGCGGGGATAAGGGCGGCCAACGGCCGCTACATTGCTCTTCTGGACAGCGACGACACCTGGCAGCCCTCCAAACTGCGCCGCCAGCTGGAAGTCTTTTCCGCCGGGGGCCAAAACCTCGGGATGGTCTACTGTCGCCTGTTCGTCGACGACGGTTTCGGCGTCCGCACGGCCGCGACGCTGCCGCCTCTGCGCGGACGGCCGTTGGACCAGCTTCTGGAGCAGAACCATTTCTGCGGCGCGGCCAGCTCCGCGCTGATCAAACGGGAATGCCTGGACGAAAAAACCTTGTTTGACGAAGCCATGTGGGCTAGCGAGGACTGGGACTTTTGTATCAGGCTGCTGGAGCGCTATGATGTGGATTTTGTGGACGAACCGCTGATGACCCGCTATGAGCACGGCGGCAATGTCTCCCGCTCGCTGGAGAATCTGTTCGCGGGCAGAGAGCTTGTCCTGCGCAAGCATGCCGCGCTCTACGCCCAAAGGCCGAAGGTGCTGGCGCGTTACTGCTACGTGCAGGGGATGCAGGCCCTGCAGCTGGGCAGGCGGCAGGCCGCGCGTGCGTATTTCCTGAGGGCTTTCCGCGCAGCGGCGACCAACTCGCCGCTGCGGGCGCTGAAGAGCCTGGCGCGGGCCGCTGGGGCGTAGCGAGGCTATGAATCTGAGCAAGATCGGATATCTTCTGGATGTGACGGCGGCCGTCGGCTGTCCGCTGAACTGCGGCTGCTGTCCTCAGGAATTGTTCGTGTCCGCTTACTCTAAGACCGGCGGACCCCGGCTGATGAGTTTCGAGACGTTCAAGGCCTGCGTCGACAAAGTCCCGAAGAACGTTCATGTCTCATTCTCCGGCTTCTGCGAGCCGTTCGTGAATCCGGCGCTGGCGGACATGATCATATACGCCCACAGATCCGGCTTCAAGCTACTGATGAACACGACCGCCGTAGGCTTGACACGGGGAACGTTGAGCCGGATCGAGGACATCCCTTTTGAGAATATAGACGTGCACATGCCGGATCGTGAGAACAACACCCTTGTCGCCGCCATGCCGCATCACCTGGAAACTCTTGAGATGCTCAGCCATTCGCGTCTACACCGCAGGCGGTTCATTTCTCTGGGAGAACCGCATCCAGCCGTAGTGTCTCTGCTGGGAAGCGGCATTGAGACGGTAGCGAAAGGGGATCTGGTCTCGCGCGCGGGCGCGCTCGAACACATCAGGCACCCGCTTTTGAAATACAGGAAGGGCGCCATCCTGTGCCTTCGGAAGTATCAGCGCCGCAATGTCCTGCTGCCCAACGGCGACCTGCTGCTGTGCTGCATGGATTTCGGCATGAAACATGTTATCGGGAATCTGCTGCGGTCCCCGTACCGTGAAATAGTGGGCGGCCAGCCCATGCGAGACATCCTCCGCCGGCTTAAGGATGAAAAATACGGTCATGTCATCTGCCGTCGCTGTGAATTGGCGGGAGGGTTGCTGTCGCTGCTGCATCTGAAGATCAGCGCGGCCGGCAGAGCGCTGCGACCATGGACTTAAGAGAGATCGATAGCGGCAATCCCAACAGGCATCCTTGGGAAATAGCGCGCGCCCGGTGCCTGTCGCTTCTGCCGTCGGGGGATGCCCGGGGGATCGCGGATATCGGCAGCGGGGATATGTTCTTCACCAGATGGCTGGGGGACAGGTTGAAGGCGGCAGTTTTTGCGGTGGATATAAACTATCGACAGAGCGGCCAGGTCGGGGATATCGTCTGGTGCCGCGACATCGATGAGGTCGGCGTAGGAAGCCTTGAACTGATCACCATGTTGGACGTGCTTGAGCATGTGGAAGATGATTTTGTTTTTCTTACGCATGCCGTTTCGCGCCTGAAGCCCGGGGGACAGATCATCCTTACGGTCCCTGCTCACCGATACCTGTTCTCCGAACATGACGTGTTCCTGCAGCACCGCCGTCGCTATAGCCGGAAGGATCTGGCCGGCCTGCTTGCCAAGGCGGATCTGGCCGTGAAGGATTTGTTCTTCTTTTTTTCTTCTCTCTACATGATTAGGATATTCCAGGCGCTCGCCCAGAGGATCGGCATCATCAGGAAAGTCAGCGTCGGAGTCGGAGCCTGGTCATATGCTCCCAGTCACTGGCTGACCAGATCGCTGGCCAATGTTCTTGAAGCGGATTTCGTTTTGGGACGGTCATTGCACCGCATGGGAATGGATCTCCCCGGATTGTCGCTTTGCGCCATATGCATAAAAAAACCTGTCTGATCGTGCCTTGCTACAACGAGGAGAAGCGGCTGGACATCGCCGCGTTCAGAGATTATCCCGGCGACTGTCATTTCCTTTTCGTCGATGACGGCTCCACCGACCGCACGGCGGAAATCATACGGCCATATATCGGCGATCGCATCGCGCTACTTGAACTGAAAGCGAATTCTGGCAAGGGGGAAGCCGTCAGGAGAGGGATGCTGTATGCGCTTGAAGCCCTCGTCTTGCGCGAGTCCGAGTGGTTCGGCTATTGGGACGCCGACCTGGCCACCCCGCTGGACGAGCTGGAGATGTTCTTCGGTTTCGCGGCGCTATATCCTGGGGGAATCGACGCCATATGGGGGAGCCGGGTCTATCGGTTGGGCAGTTCTATCGAGCGCGATTGGCGCAGGCATATAGCGGGAAGGGCTTTCGCCACGGCGGCAGGGTTGCTTTTGGGGATCAAAACCTATGATTCGCAATGCGGCGCGAAGTTGTTCAGAAAGGCGCTGATCCCTGTCGGATTTTCGCAAGCCTTCCTTTCGCAATGGCTATTCGACATCGAATTGCTGCTGCGCCTTAAGACCTGCAGAATGATCGAGTGCCCGCTTCTGAAATGGCAGGATCAGCCTGAGAGCAAGTTCAAGCTGGTCAGCTATCTCCCGCGCATATTTCTGGACCTGGTGCGGATCAGATCCCGATATGCAAAGATGATCTGAGCGCCTATCGCATGGTCCGTCTTATGCGGCTTCATGACATGAAGTTGATAAAGATAATCACTCTGTCCGGGATAATTGCCGCCTGCTATTTCGCGGTGTTTCATCTGCCGTTTTTCTTCCCTTTGGCCAAGCCGGTCCTGGTTTCGACATCTTATGATTGTGGCTTCAACAATAATGTCGCCGTATTGTCGATCTTGCTGTTCGTCGGGATCTTTGGCTTTTTCCGGCTGCAATTCGAAAAGGACAGGCCGCCGGACGGCCTTGAGCTGATTTGTGCGCATCGGCCCACAGCCGTGCGCATCCCTCTCCAGGATTACGTTATCCTCTTCTGTT
Organism: uncultured Elusimicrobia bacterium; assembly: GCA_903830945.1. Classification (GTDB taxonomy): domain Bacteria; phylum Elusimicrobiota; class Elusimicrobia; order UBA1565; family UBA9628; genus UBA9628. Next base: position 24,383 of record CAIKVT010000029.1, on the reverse strand, counting down.
TTTATGCCTTCGTGATCGGGCTGCTCTACATCGTCGTGGACAAGAATGTCGTTTACGGGGAGGCCAATTACTTCGTGCGCCGGATGGAACGTATGCTGATGGGCCAGCTGCCGTACGCGGATTTCGAATACGCTTATGGCGTGGGGCTGCTGTACCCGCCATATCTCCTGCTCAGGATGGGCATGGATTTGAAAGCAGCCTATTTCTTGGCGTATTCTCTGCTGAGCGTGGCGAGCTTGTATTTGCTGGGGTACATAATAGAGAAAGCGGATATGAGCGTGCCGAGGAAAAGGATCGTCTTCTATCTGCTGGCGATACCGGCCTTCCCGCTGACATTAGGTCTGAACTGCATGTTTTTGCGGTTCCTGGCCCCCTATGCGGGGCTGCTGTTTCTGCATGGTTTTTTTGACGGCATTTTCTCCGCTAGGCGCAAGCTGGTCGCGGCATCGGCCTGTGGGACCTGCCTTTTAGCGCTGCATTTTTGTATTTCTCCGGAAATCGGCATTGTCTTTGCGCTGGCCTCCGCTCTCGACGTGGTTCTTTTGGGAATCGCCGAAGATCAGAGATATCTCGGTCTGCTGGGCATGCATGCGCTGGTCGGAGCATGTTTCTTCTTGCTCGTGCCGACGTCTGCCATGATGGCCGTATTCTCATTTGCCAGCGGAGGCGCCAGCTGGGTCATCCTCCCCGCGCCGTTCGTCATCGTGTATCTGGTCAGCCTGTTCCTGGTCGTTCCTGCCGTTTTGAAGGACTATTGCGCGCATCGACGCAGCCCGCTGATCGTCGCCTGGTCCGCGTTGTCAGTCATGATGGTTCCTGCGGCGCTGGGCAGATGCGATCCCCTGCATGTGTTCTTTTGCGGCTTTGGAGTCTTTCTCCTCGCATTCGCGTATCTCGCGCGTTATCGTCCTGCGTTTTTTAAGAGCTATGCCGTCGTCTTTGCCCTGGTTTTTAATGCCGGTTTTATATTCAGCTACGTCTATGACTATCGCGAGAGATTGCTGTACCAAATCAAGGTGGCGGCGGTTTCTTCGTTGCATGATGAACAGCTCGCGGTCGTCGCGGGCTGGCTCGGAAAAACTGTGCCGGATATTCGCAAAAGACAGCTGTTTTGGATGCGTAACTTCAATGAGATCACGGCGGCATTGGCAAGATACGGACGTGTCGCCACTCCTTTTGACAGCCATCCGGAAATTTACAGGTACCTTCTATCGACACGCCAATATGTGCCGGATTATTTTCGGGGCATGCAGAATTGCTATACCGCACCGCAAGTTACAAAAAAAATTGCGGAACTCAAGGACAACGACCACAACGTGCTGTTGATGGGGGTCGATGACCTTGATCCAAAAATGAGAGATGAGGCGGAGCATCGAAAATGGCTTTCCATGCTGCTTTTATATCCTTATCACCTTAAACCTATAAGGGACGGCAGGGAAGGCATGCGTCCTCTCTATGAGTATATCCGCTCCAATTACAGGGAAGTCCGCCGGATAAACGGTTATGTCATCCTAGAAAGGTCGTCCGCGACGCAGACGCTGAACAAAGTTGTCGTCCAATTGACGCCGGTCAGCCGGAACAGCGCGCGGGCGGGCCAGTCCGACAGGCGGTAGCGCCAGTCCGCATCCGGGACGTCGCAGCCCTCGAGCAGGGGGGGGAACCCGGTCTTATCCAAGAGTCGTCGCAAGGTCTGCCGCGAAAAATGGAACAGATGCGGCTCCTTGGTCTTGGGCGTGTAGAGTTCAAGCCGTTTTCCCTTCGCCAGGCGATACGCGGCGTTGAACCAATACGATTCCAGATTCGGGACCGCGACGAAAAGCAGGCCTCCGGGCGCCAGCACGCTGTGCGCTTGCGATAGGATGTCCGTGGGCGACGGCGTGTGCTCCAGCGCATGCCACAGCGTCACGGCGCGGTATGGCCCCGGAGCCTCCGCCAGACCGGGATAGACCGGGAAATCCCGGACCGCCGCGCGGGCCGCGTCGGAGAACTCGGTCCCCTCGGCCTCGTATCCGGCCGCGCGCGCCGTGCGGACGAACTCCCCGGCGCCGCAGCCCGCGTCCAGGATCCTCCCGGAAGGGAGGAACCGCCGCACGATATCCAAACGGCGCTGCCAGAGGAGGGCGCGGGCGCCGCCGCCGTCCCAGCCCGCGTAGTAGCCGCTCCCATAGCGCCGCTGCAGCTCTGCCGCGGCCGGCGTCGGATGGGTCGCGACCAAGGAGCAGTCCGAGCAGCGTACGGTATGGGCGGAAAAAGGCTGGGCGCGCTCCGAACCGCAGAGGTCGCAATGCCAGACGCTCACGCCGCTTTCTTGTCGCAAGTTGACGATTTTGGATCACCGGTCGCGCCCGACCTTTCCCCCGTCTCTTGGTCGTTGTTAAGTTGAGTCATATCTCTGAGATCTGCGTTGATGGCGCCGGAACGTTTTTTAGCTTAGCATAATGCCGTTCCAGGAATTCCTTTTGTGTCAGGTCCTCCAAGGAGCTGTATGGCCGTTTTTTATTATAGTCGATCCTCCAATCCTCGATGATTTTCCTCGCGTGGTCGAGCGTCTCGAATAAGTTCTCGTTTAAGCACTCGTCCCGGAACGTGCCGTTGAAGCTCTCGCCATAAGCGTTCTCGTTTGGCTTGCCTGGCCGGATGAAGTCGAGCCTGACCTTCTGCTTGAACGTCCACTCGTCCATTGCCTTGTCGTTAAATTCCGTCCCATTGTCGATGGTGATGGCATCAGGAGCGCCATTACGCTCCACCAGGCGCTCCAAAACATTGACCACGTGGTCGAAGTTTTCGTCGTTGAGAAAATTGACAGGAGGCCGACGGCTGAGTACAATGAAGCACTCGCTTCAACAGCTTTCAACTGTGGGCGGGATAGTCTCATCTCTCATACAAACAAATGGTAAATATTCTAAAAAAAACGAAAAAAATTCCGAAACGATCATTCTCTCAAAAAATCAAGGTATTGGCTTTGGGCATTATCGTAGTCTTTATTACTCTGGAGATAGCGCTTCGGTTTGCAGGGCTGGTTTTTTTCCGGATGCAGGAATATCGCAATAGAGTTAGCCTGAGGAATAAATCTAGCTATCGGATCGTTTGTTTGGGAGAGTCTACAACTGCAATGGGTGGTGTGAATTCATATCCTACACAGTTGGAAGAAATTTTAAATCAGCGAAGCATCGGGGTAAAATTCAGCGTATTAAATTTAGGCATACCGGCAAGCAATACGGCGGCTATTTTAGGAGAATTGGAAGATAACCTCAGATCCTATAATCCCGATATGGTGATTTCCATGATGGGCGCCAATGATAAAGGCGAATATGTCCCATACAAAGAAGGTTTGGCCGGGAATAAAGTGAATTTAACCAAGGTATTTAAGACGTATAAACTGGCAAGATTTTTATGGTTTTACGTAGTCAGTAAAAATTCAGCTGGGAAAAGCGCCAATAATGCAGATATCGCCGATGTGATAAATCAAGATCAACCAGCTACGCGTAAAGAGGTAGAAGCAGCAGCCAGAAAATTGTATGGAGAGGCCAGCCCAGGTTTATATTTTTTAAATTTAGCGAATGATTATTTTATCCAGAAAAGATATGGAGAGGCCGCGGAGTGTTATAAGAAGGTGATAGGTTTAGGCTTTCAGGATAGAATTGTAAAGATATCTTCGCACGGGGGGGTGTATTATTCTTTAGGTGAATGCTACGAGAAACTGGGCAGATACAAGGATGCCGAAGTCGCATACCAAAAATTGATTAAAGAGCGCCCTGACCTTGGATACGCTAAACTTGAAAAAGTGTATGAACAAGAGGGTCAGGTTCAATTGGCAAAGGAATATTCCGAGAAAGCCAAAGCATTCAATGGGGGATATTACAATGCTGTAACAAGGCACAATTATTTAGAATTAAAAAGGATCCTGGATTTAAAGAAAATAAAGCTGGTAAGCGTGCAGTACCCCACTAGGACTATCGAACCTTTGCAAAATATATTTTCAGGCCAAGAAGACATCATTTTTGTAGATAACGAAAATCTATTTAAGAAAGCGATAAAAGAGAACGGATATAATAAATATTTTATTGATGCCTGTTATGGCGATTTCGGCCATTGCAATAGAGAGGGCAATAGATTGTTAGCTGAAAATATCGCTAAGCTTATTAAAGGGCTCCCAATCTTTCAGACAGCTTTTTTGTGAATGGCGGTGGATAAGGCACAGGCCTGGATCGCGAAGAACGCTCATTTAGCCCGTAAACGGAACCGGTGACACCGGGTCGCACCCTCAAGGACGGCGCACGCAAAGCCGGGCGCCACATAGTAGTTCAAGTCGATCTTCGTGCCGTCGAAGTCCGTGGCATGGGCGTCGAGCCTGCACGCCGGCTCTCCTCGGAACTGCTGGACGCCGACGACGAAAATAGCCGCTTCCTGTCCGGTGTGCCTTAGGAAAGATTTGAACTGCGCGGTCATGGAAGTCGTGCACCATTGCTCCAATGGCTGGCGGATGTCGAGAGCCGGGAGGACGGCCGGCTCCGGCGACCTGCTTTCCATGCATGTGAAATTGTGATCGATCGCGTACTTGGTTTTCATCTGCTGGCCGACGGCATAGGAGGAGCAGTCCTGTCCGGTGAGGTCCTGCCCGGCGGGGCTCTCGCATAATCTCGGCCCCTGATAATGCGTGTGCTCCGCTCGGCATTCGCCTTCGAGGTTGCCGGCCGCGCAGTGGCAGTACGGAGGCCCCCAGGCGTCTGCCGTGCGGACCCATTTTCTGCCGCCTTCCGCGGCTGACAGGACGGCTGCGACGGCCAACAAGGGGAGCGTTCTCAGGATCATGGCGTCCTCCCGAATTCCGTGCGCGCCAACTCATAGCGCTGAAACGTCGTCTCCAGGACGGTCAGCAGAACCTTCTTATTCGCCAGGGGATTGTCATTCCCGATGCGCAGGAGCGCGATCTGCTCGCCGAGGGGGTCCTGGCCGTCGTCGTAGATCGAGTCCGGGTCGCGGCCGCCGGCGCGCAGCCGGGCATAGGCCTTGAAGGTCTGCCTGAACCGCTGAGAAGTGATCTCGGTGAACATCGTCGTTATGGAATCGACCGCGAAGCCCGCTGCATCGACCGCGCTGGCGTTCATGCCGGGCAGCGCCTCGCTTTTCGCTTTGCCCTTGAGCCATTTGATGAGGCTGGCTTGATGCGTCTTGTCCTTGGCTTGCTCGTTGAGGTCGTGCAGAGCGTTCTCGGCAACGGAGTCGGCGAGCGTGCGTTCGGCCGCAGGCCGGAAGCTTGACGCCCACAGCGATTCTCTCATGTCGCCGAGCCAGCGCCGCAGGCGCTGCTTCTTTGCCGGGTTCGTCCATTCGGCGATGTCCGTATAGTAATGCACGCCGTCGGCCGTATAACGCCGCACCCCGTCGAGGCCGGTCGCCACGCCCAGTCGCAATGAAACCACCTTGTCCTTATTGCTGATGTCGACTTCAACCATGCCGTTGGCGCCGAGCTGGTTGACGGCATTATTGAAGGAGACGAGATCGATGATGCGGGTCTGCTGTTCGGGCTTGATCCGGACGAGCTGCGGGGAGATCTCGAGGACAGCGCCCGCCTGGCAGGCCGCAAACTCTTTTTTTGCGGCGGAGAGGCAGTTCTGGTACTGCGCGCCGCAATCCGCGGCGTCGAGGCCCTGGGCTTTGGCGGTCTCGCAGGCTTGTCGGTCGCGGGAGCAAGCGTCGAGCCTCGGCTGATAGCCGGAACAATCCGTCTGCGCCACGGGCCTAGACGAGCGCTTGGTCTTGCGCGCGGGATCGGAAGCCTGGGAGCATTTGGACACGCATCCGCTCGGAGCGGGCTTGAAGTCCGACAGGCTCCAGGAGACTTTGTCGCAGTCCGGGCAGCGTTTCTTGTCGAGGAACCGATCTTCAGGCTTGACGCCCCCGTCCTTATCGCAGCTCAGGCAGAGTCCCCAGCCAGCCATCTCGGCCACGCGCGCATAGCACGGCCCCTGAACCAGCGCATTAACGCAGGCGACGCAGCTTTGGAAAAGCGCGCTCTTATCCTCGCCGGATAGAGCGGCCATAGGACACGTCGACAAAATAAACAGGATCACGAAGAGTTCTCTGACCATGATTCCTCTCCTCAGGGCTTATGGGACATTGTAGGCAATTTGAGACCTTTTTTTCTTATAACCTAACGCTGAGGACGTTGCCAGTCCAAACCTCTCGACGGATCAGCGATGAGAGAACGGGGGCTGATATGCGGGAAGCGCCCCATCGGGATTCCTGGTCAAGGGTCTGGGCTGGGAGGGGTTTTTCCTGCCTGGATGATTCATTCCTTGGACAAGGTGCCAGCCGGCCGGGTATTACCCGCCAGTCTATCATCAAGGTGTGGATTTTCGAGCGCTTAGGCGGCAGACCCGCATGAAATGGACGTTGACGGTCGAACAATCGTTTGAATTATACGAAGGCATCAATCTTCTCGGCGCGCGGACCATTTCGCCTCTGCGGATTTCCTATAATGTCTGTCTTCTCGTCCCATGATAACCCTTCACGGCGTCTCGAAATCCTTCGGCCAGCAGCTCCTCTTCCAGGATGCCTCCTTGCAGATCAACGAAGGCGATCGCTACGTGCTAGTCGGGCCTAACGGTTCCGGCAAGTCCACCCTGTTCAAGATCCTCCTTGGCGTCGAGGAGGCCGATTCGGGCCAGTTCACCATCCGTCGCGGCTCTGTAGTCGGCTACCTGCCTCAGGAGAACGCCCCGGTCACCGAGGAGACGGTCCTCGACACCGCGCTCGAGCATCACGACGATCCTGACGGCCGGATGACCGCCAAGGCCAAGGCCATCCTCATGGGCCTGGGCTTCCGTGTCGCGGATTTCGATAAAAAAATTAATACCTTGAGCGGCGGCTGGGCCATGCGCGCGGCCATGGCGCGCCTCTTGATGCAGGAGCCGGACTTGCTCCTGCTCGACGAGCCTACCAACCATCTCGACCTCGACGCTTTGTTCTGGCTGCAGAACTACCTCCAGAACTATCCGGGCGCCGTGTTCCTCATCTCCCACGACCGCGCCTTCATCAACGCGGTCTGCCGCGCCATCGTCAGCCTCCAGGACCATACTCTCAGGGTCTATCATGGCGACTACGAGTTCTACCTCAGAGAGAAAGAGGCCGAGAAGGAGCGCATCATCTCTTCCTGGAAGCAGCAGCAGGACGAGATCGCCAAGATGCAGGATTTCATCGACCGCAACCGCGCCCGGGTCTCCACGGCCAACCGCGCCCAGAGCATGATCAAGCGCCTGGAGAAGCTCGAGCGCATCGCTCTGCCCCAAGAGGCCAAGACCGTTAAGATCCACTTTCCCCAGCCCACGCGCACCGGCGTGCGCGTGCTCGCGCTCAAGGGCGTGCATAAAGCCTACGGCGACGTGAGGGTCTACCAGGGACTCGATTTCGAGCTGGAGCGCGGTTGGAAGGTCGCCTTCGTGGGCCACAATGGGGCCGGAAAGTCCACCTTGCTCAAGATGCTGGCCGGGGCCATCCCGGTCGACTCCGGCGAGATCCTGGTTGGCAACGACGTGCGGGTCGGCTACTTCTCCCAGCACCGGGAGGGGCAGTTCGTGGAAGGGCGCACCGTTCTGCAGGAGGCGCAGGCCGCGGGACGCATGAATCCGGACCTGCTGGTGCGCACGGTGCTGGGAACCTTCCTCTTCCCGGGCGACACGGTCCACAAGCCCGTCAGCGTCTTGAGCGGAGGGGAGAAGAGTCGCCTGGGCTTGGTCAAGCTGCTCTTGGACCCGCCCAACGTCCTGCTTTTGGACGAGCCCACCACGCATCTCGACATGGCCAGCGTGGACGCCTTGGTCGAGGCTTTGCGCGAATTCGAGGGCACCATCTTCTGCATTAGCCACGACCTTTACTTCTTGAATGCCCTGGCCGACCACGTGGTTCATATCGAACATGGCAAGATCACCTGGTACCCTGGCAACTATGAGTACTTCAAGAGGCGCCAGGCCCAATGGCACGAGGAGAACCCTCAGGCCGTCGCGGTCCCCAAGCTCGAGAAAAAGCCCGAGGGCAGGCCCTCGCCCCCGGTGCGCGACGAGAAGGCTCGCGCCAAGCGCCGCGGCAAGCTGGAAAACGAGGTCCTCAAGCTCCACGAGGAGCTCGAGGAGCTGGCGGCCAAGCTCTCAGACCCGGCCCTCTACGCGGATTTCCCCCGGGTCAAGGTCATCGGCGAGAGGATGGAGACGGTCCAAGTCGATATTCAGGCCAAAGAAGCGGAGTTGGATTCGCTTTAGAGGCCGAGGAATATGGGAGCCAGGAAGCCGCGACTCCTGCTGGGCGTGGCAATGATCGCGGCTCTGGCGGTGGTTTCCGGATGTTCCTCCGGTCCGGCGCCGCGCGCCAGGCGCGTCTTGCCGCCCGTTCCGCCCTTGGCCAAGGCCGTGGTGCGCACGGCCAAGACCTACCTGCCTGAGGAGGAGAAGGACCGCCAGACGCCCAAGGACTGCTCGGACTTCGTGCGCAAGGTCTTCCTGGAGAACGGCCTGGACCTGCCGCGCACTTCCAAGGAGATCTCGCTGGTGGGAGACCGGGTGAAGTCCTCCAAAGACCTGCGCATGGGGGACCTGGTCTTCTTCTCCGGGGAGAAGATCTCCCGCATCGTCGGGCACGTGGGCATCTACGTCAACAACGGCGTGTTCATCCACCTGCCCAGCTCCGGGGCCGTGGTCATGGAGAGCCTCTACAGCGACTACTACCGCCAGCGCTACCTGACCGCCCGGCGCGTCATCCCTTGATCCGACTCGGATGAAAGCCGCGGCGAAGGGGGGCTACTTAAGAGCGGAGCGGATGATGGAAATTGTGCGCCGTATGAGGGACCACGCGTCTTTCTTGCCGTTCGGCGCGGGCGTCCTGCCGGAATCGGTCCGCGCCGGCCGATCGGCCACGGCATCCCGCATCGTGGCTTGGTCCTCGGCGGTCACCATGGTCACGCTCTCCGACGCGACGTGCGCGCGACGAAACGCCAGGTCCTGGGTCCGAGCCGGCTCGTAGGCCCTGATCAGGCGGTCCAGCACGGCCGTGGAAAGGTACGGATAGCGGTCGGCGATCAGGGCGTCGGCCTCTTGGGAATCCGCCAGAGCCTGGTCCAAGCTTACTCTGGAGTCCGAGTAGCGTGCGACCACGGCTTGGGCCTGGCGGTCGGCCTTGCGTGCTTCGGCCGCTAACGCCCGGGATAGCAGGGGGGGCAGATCAGCGGACGGGCGGGCAAACTTGTCGATTGCGACGCCCTGGCTTTCGAGCCTGCGGATGACGGGTGCGAGTATCTCCAAGCTCCGCCGGAGCGCCGTCAAGTGGTCAGGCGGGACCGATATCTTCGCCGCGACCGCGACCACATCGGGTCGGCGCAAGAGTGCTTGGAGATCCTTCAGGTTCCGGACCCCGACGGTCGAGAGGGCATGTATCTCGTTGATCCGGACCGTGAGGCCTTTTGCCACGGCGGAGTCGAGGCCGCGCACGACGTCGCGTCCCCGGCCTTCAACCAGAGGCAGGCAGGTGTCGATGGCCGGCGCCCAGCGCAGAACGACGTCCGCCTGGGCCGGAACGAGGAGAAGCGCGAGCAACGCGGGAGCCAGCATGTTCTGATATAGGATAGCCAAAAACGAGACGATCCGCCTGGGCCGTTGGCCCTGCTCCGGATTGGAGCTAAAGGCCCAGAGGAGTATCGACTGAGTTTTGCTGGCTGGCATCTTTTTTCATCCGGCTGACGAGCGGAGGTGTCAGCTGATCCTGATCAGATCGTATCCTCGTACCCCCAGCCCTAACTCTTCGGCATAGCGCAGCTGCTTGGAGCCGTCGCGCCTGGGATGCGCGGCCTTGAACACGTCACGGCCCGCGGCCTTGACCACCAGGTCGTAGCAGGCCTGGTCCAGCGCCACCGGGTCGTTCGAGGCCAGCACTCCCAAGTCCGGGACGATGCTGGGGTCGTCCTTGGCGATGCAGTCGCACTCGGCCGTGATCTTGAGGCAGAAGTTCAGGAAAGCGGCCTTACCCTTCTTGGTCGCCAGCACCGCTTTGGCGTACTCCGCCATCTTTTCCTGGATCACGTCGCCGCCCGTTTCCCAGCGCACCTGGATGGCGCCTTCCGGGCAAGCCGCCAGGCAGCTCGCGCAGCCCACGCAGAGCGCCGCGTCGATGACCGAACGGCCTTCGTTCAGGGTGATGGCCTGCGCTGAACAGACGTCCACGCAGGCCCCGCAGCCGGTGCAGGATTTCTCCATGATCGTGGGGGAGACATCGGAGTGCTGGGCCAGCTTGCCCTCGCGCGTGGCGCAGCCCATTCCCACGTTCTTGAGCGCGCCGCCGAAGCCGCACATGATGTGGCCCTTGAAATGCGCCACGCCTACCAAGGCGTCGGCCAGGGCGTAGACGCGAGCCACCCGGGCGGTCTTGATGTAGCGGCCGCCCAGGTCCACGGCGTGGACGTTCTCCGGCCGGGTGTCGTCCGGGATGATGACCTCGGCCCCCACCGCCTCCGGCGTGAATCCGTGCTCATGAGCCAGGCGCAGGTGGTCCGCGGAGTTCGTGCGCCGGCCTGTGTAGAGGGTGTTCGTGTCTGAAAGGAACGGCTTGCCCCTTCGGGCCTTGAGCGCTTCGGCCACCACGCGCAGCAAGGGCGGCGGGACGAAGCCCGTGTTGCCCTGCTCGCCGAAATGCAGCTTGACGGCTACGGCGTCGTCTGCCGCAACGCAGTCCAGAACCCGGCTGGCTTGCAGGAGCCGCTCCAACCTGGCCGCCGTCTCAGGCAAGCCATCTGAGTGCTCCGATGCGATGAAATAGACTTGGCTCTTCATGTCACCTCCTGGTCAGCAAGACGCTGCGTTCATCTTCGTGGACCGTCTGCCAAGACGGATCCCGGCTCAATTTTCCGTATAGTAGGCCGCTTGGCCTGAGCAAGGCCACGGTGATGCCGTAATCGTCGAGGAGCTTGCGCCAGCCGGGGCGGGCCTCGATAAGGGCCATGTAGTCGCCGCAGAGCAGGCTCCAGTAGGGGTCGAGGCGGCCGTCGATGAAGACCTGGCTGCGCGGGTAGAGCTTGTAGATGAGGTAACCGCCCCAATCGTAGTCGTGGAATATGCGCTGGCCGGGATAGCGCGAGGCGATGAGCTCCGCCGCGGCCTGAGGATAGCCGCGCTCCCAATCCCCGAAAGGACGCGGCCAGGGCCGGCTCAGGATCACCCGGCCGGTCACGCTCAGCGCCAGGAGTGCGCCAGCAATGAGGGCGAGACGCGCGTGCTTGCGCGGCGATATCGGGAGCTTCATGGATATGGCAGCGAGGGCGGCCATGGAGAACTCGGGCAGGAGCTTGCGGCCCCGCAGAGCCAACGCCAGGAGGACCAGGGCCAGGAAGACCCAGGGGAACCGTCCACCTAGTCTGAAGAGGCCCAGCCAGCAAAATAATGCGAGGATGATGAGATAAGGGGAGGAGGTCTTATCCGTGAAGTCCACGGGCTTCCACTCCAGGATCATGCCTCGGCCGATAGGGGGGGCGGCCATGAACCAGACAGGGTAGACCAGGCTCATGACGCCGTTGGGATGCGCGCAGCATAGCAGTGTCCCCAGGCCCAGGGGCCCTAGCGCGGCCAGGCGCCGGGTCTCCCAGGCGCGGCGCAGGCAAATGAGCCCCAGGATGGCCAGCCCCGTCATGAACCCTGCATGCAGGTTGACCCAAGGGAGCATGGCCGCGGCCATGGCCCAGGGAGCCCACCGCGACCCGTCCTCCCAGAGGGCGGCCCAATAGAGGAAGAGCGTGAAGAACAGGAACGTCCAGTTCTGTGACCGCACGGCGTAGAAATTGAGCAAGGCGAAGGCGGCCAGGGAGAGCAGGCAGAGGCTTTCCAGGAGGGGAAGCCGGCGCCGCAACAGGGCAAGAAGCACGGCGAAGACAAGCACGAACAGGGCCGCGTTGAAGCAGACCAAAGCGCCGTAGCCGCCCAGCCGGAAGACCAGGTAGCTCACGGTCTCCCCGCCCCATTCGATGGCGACCATGGGGCGGCCTTGGGCGGTGAAGGAGTATTCTTCCTTTACGGGCAGATGTCGCTCCAGCACGACCCGTTCGCCATCCTTGAGCTGCCAGAATAGGTCGTTGTCCACCTTGCGGCCCATCTTGAGGGCCGCAAGAACTCCGAGCAGGGCCAGGAAGGCCGCGATCAGGAGCCGGGTCCGATGGTCCGAGCCGCGCAGCATAGGGTTAGATTCTATCAACTCTGTAAGGCCTTGATTTCCAAGCGTCATCTGCTATCATTGAATTATGGACCGTCACCCCGTAGTCGGCATGATCCTCGCGGCCGCGTTGCTGGCCGGCTGCGCCACGCCGCGCGTGGCCCTTTATCCGGACGACCGCTACAAGAGCCTGCCTAAGGAGACCGTACAGAAGGACGTCGACGACTGCGAGGCCAAGGCCACGGAGTTCGTCAAGTCCCATAAAGGCCAGATCGTGGCCAAGCACACAGGCGCCGGGGCCCTCTTCGGCGCTTTTCTGGGCGTGATCGTCGGCGCTTTCACCGGGGACTATTTCCGGGCTATCGGCGAAGGCGCGGCCATGGGCGCGGCCACGGGCCTGGTCGGCGGCGCCATCCAAGCCAACAGCCCGGAAGGGGTACATCGAAAATTCGTGGAGTACTGCCTTGTGGACAAGGGCTATAAGCCGATGGGTTGGAAGTGACGGTCTAGTATTCCAGCATCTCTAGAAAGGACGCCAGGATCCTATAGGTGATGCCCCAAACGGTGTGGCCGCCTAGCCTGAACGCCGGCAGCCGGCGCGGCTTGCCGGCGATGATGAAGGTCTCCTTGCTGACGGCGCCGGCCAGGCTGTCGAGCCTTGCCCAAAAGCACGCCGCCGCTTCCGGGCCGGGAGCCAGGGCCGGTTCCTGGCGCAGTCCGAAGATAAAGGGCCGCACGACCAGCTCCGGGTAGGTCGGGGTCCTGGGGCTGAGGTCGTCGAGCCCGCCGAGACGGTCCTCCTTCCGTAGCGGGATCCCGGTCTCCTCTTCGGTCTCCCGGATGCTGGTGGCGAAGAGGTCCTGGTTTCCGGCCTGCCAGCGGCCTCCGGGCAAAGATACGTGTCCGGACCAGGGGTCCTGAGGATGCTTGCTGCGCTTCATGAGGAGCACGGCGAAGTCCTTTTGGCGCGCTCCGGCCAGTATCAGGGCTACCGCGGACCGGGCTTCGGGCCCGGCCCCGATGCGCCGGGGGCTGCGGGCCTGAAGCTTGCGGCGTAATCCGGCGAAGGGGTCTCTGGCCATAGTCCTTTGGTAATCCTATACTGATGTTCTTATTATTCTATCACACGGGGCGTGGAACTTTTTCAAGGCTGGATCGTATGTATAGTAGTGGCCCGCGCAGGGCCAGAGGAGGGACGGCATGAAGCAAGCCTCATTGGTGGGATTGGGACTGGTCTTGTTGTTGACCGGCGCCGCGACCGGCGCGAGGGCCGGTGATCAGCAGGCGCCGGGCACGCTGGCTGCGTCCGCGCCGGATTCTCGCCAGGACTTCAAGGAGCGCCAGAAGGCTGCCCGGCAGGCATTCCTGCAGAAGTTGGACCAGGATCGCAGGACATTCAGCGAAAGTCTCAAGGGGAAGAGCCGCGAGGAGCAGAAGTCCTTGCGCGTCGAGTTTCGCGCCCAGCAGAAGGCGCAGCGCGCCGCCTTCAACAAGGAGCAGATGGAGCAGCGGCACGCCTTCACGGCCGATCATCCTGCCCGGCACCCGAGCCATAAGCCCGCGGACAAGGGCCAGTGACGGGCGTCCGGACCGGGCTTGCGGGGCTTAAGCCCACTTGTTAAACTAGCTCGATGACAGACGACAAGGAGCGCCCGTTGCTCGGCCAGACCGCCCTGGTCACGGGCGGTGCCAAGCGCCTGGGCCGCGCCATCGCGCTGACCCTGGCGCACGCCGGCGCGGACGTGGTCGTGCACTGCCGCGGTTCCTTGACCGAGGCCAAGGCCCTGGCCGAGGAGCTGCGCGGCCTGGGCCGCCAGGCCTGGGTGGAGCAGGCCGACCTCGGCGACGCCGCCCAGGCGGAGGCCCTCTTCGCGAGCGCTTGCCGCAGCGCGGGGGGCGGCCTGGACATCCTCGTCAACAGCGCCTCCATCTTCCCCCAGGGACGCCTCGACGACCTGGACCCCGCGGAACTCGATCGCAACATCCGCATCAACGCGCTGGCGCCTTTCATCCTGGGACGCGCCCTGGCGCGATCCCGGCGCGGCGGCTGCATCGTCAATCTTCTCGACAGCCGCATCATGGATCACGACGCGGAGCACGCGGCCTACCATTTGAGCAAGCGCCTGCTGGCCACGCTGACGCGCATGATGGCGCTGGAGTTCGCGCCTCACGTGCGGGTCAACGCGGTGGCTCCGGGCCTCATCCTGCCGCCGCCAGGCGAGGACGACGCCTATCTGGAGCGCCTCAAGCGCACCAATCCGCTTGAGCGCCATGGCGGTCCCGACGATGTGGCCGACGCGGTTCTGTTCCTGGCGCGCAGCGCTTTCGTGACCGGTCAGACCATCTTCGTGGACGGCGGCCGGCACATGCGGGGGGCGGTCTATGGCTGACGAGATCCGCATCAAGGACCTGCAGCTGCGCTGCGTCGTGGGCGTCTATCCCGAGGAGCGCCGCGAGAAGCAGGACGTGGTCATCCAGGTGCGCATGGAGGCGGACCTCGACGCCGCTTCCCGGAGCGATTTTTTAAGCGACACCGTTGATTACAAGGCCATCAAGAAACGCATCGTCCTGGCGGTGGAGGCTTCCTCCTATCAGCTCATCGAGAGGCTGGCCGGCCGGGTGGCGGAGATCTGCCTCGACGACCCGCTCGTGCAGGCCGTGGAAGTGGAGGTTGAGAAGCCGGGGGCCTTGCGTTTCGCGCGTACCGTGAGCGTCGTGGTCAGACGCCAGCTTAAAGAGAGGCCCATCCATCATGAATCATGAACGTATTGAGAATCTGGTCCGTCAATTGATCCATGAGCTCGGCGAAGACCCGTGCCGTGAGGGGCTGCTTAAGACCCCGGCCCGGGTGGCCAAGAGTTTAGAATACCTGACCCAGGGCTACCGATTGAAGAAGGCGGCGGTCGTCAACGGGGCTATTTTTAAGGCCGAGGCGAACAACATGGTCATCGCCCGGGACATCGAGATCTACAGCCTCTGCGAACACCATATGCTGCCGTTTTTCGGCCGCTGCCATATCGGCTATATCGCCGAAGATAAGGTGCTGGGAGTGAGCAAGCTGGCTCGCATCGCGGATTTCTTCGCGCGCCGCCTGCAGATTCAAGAGCGGCTCACCGCGCAGATCGCCAACGCGGTCATGGAAGCCGTGGCGCCCGAGGGTGTGGGCGTGGTGATGGAGTGCCAACACCTGTGCATGATGATGCGCGGGGTGGGCAAGCAGAACTCGGTGATGACGACCTCCTCGGTGTTGGGCAGCTTCCATGACGATTCGACCACTCGGGCCGAATTTTTAAACCTCATCAGGCGCTGAGGGGCTGGCGCGCGCCCGCGCGCTTGCTGCTCAGTCCTAGGCCCTGTGGGCCTTTTGCCGCGTCTTTTTATCTCCTTTTGGCCCATAGCACCTTCCGCGGCAATGGATATACTGGTCGTGGCAAAACTGCAATGGCATACGGCCGCGTTCGAAAATATCTCAAGAGGGCCTTTTGTGTCGTCCTGATCTTTTTGTATTGGGCGGCCGTGCCTGCCCAGCCGCTATGGGCGGCGCTGGTCCGGACCGGGCCGGCGCCGGTCGCCGCGGCTCCGCGCTTGGGGCCGGTGTTTCTGCCCATCAGCCCGGCTCGGCCATCATCGAATCTGGGGGACATGCCTCTGGGCGGCCGGTTGCTGCTCGTCCCGTCGCCTTCTTTCACGCCGCGGATGAAGGCGGCCGCCGAATTCCTTCCGGCCGTACTGCCGGAGCTGGGCGGAGGTGAGGCCTGGATTTCGCGCAGCGAGCCTCTGTCGGCCCCGAGTCCGGCCGCAGCCGAGCCTCTGGTCATGGACGGTTGGGAGCGGGTCATCCCGGCCGAGCACCGTTTCCCCGGGATGGAGCGTTTTGCTGATTTCTATAAGGGATTCGTTTTAGATCTGGATCGCCAGTTCGACGGGACCTATCGTTCGGATCGGGCAGCGTTCATCCGGGATGTGCAGCAGAACCGGTTCTTCGCGAAAAGTGATGGCCTGGGCGAGCTGGAAACCAAGCTGGTCGACGGGCAGGTGGGCGTCCGCTTTGTGCCCCAGGACCGCGACGCTTCCCCGTTGGTGACCCTGTGGTTTAATGTCCCCCTGGCGGTCAATGCGGGACTGCCCCGGATGCAGGTGAACCGGCCCGCGGCCGACCCCCGGTCTTTGGACGTGCCTTTGGGCGACAAGTTCCTGGAGGTCTATCGTTCCCGCTTGCTCATCGACAGGAAAATAGACTTTTCCCGCCTGCGCCGCTTCGGCACCTGGGCCCATCCGCACCGTTCGGTTCTCATCGTGGACCAGGCGAACGGGAGGATCGTCTCATCCTCCCTGTCCCCGGCGCTCAAGAGGGTCGATTGGCGCTGGTTCAAGCACTGGGCGAGGGCGACTTTGCAGCAGTTCCATTATGGGGACCTGGTGCGGGGCGTGGTCTCAGCCTCGGTTCAATTCGGGCTGGGTTGTCTCTTTACTTTGGTGGCCCTGTCCCTCGCTCCCATTGGGGCTGCCTTCACCTGGGGGCCGGCGCTGGTTTCCGGGATCTTCGCTCTGGTCTTCGCGGTGTTCACGGACAGCTACGTGACGTTCGTGCAGCGGGGTGAGAATCGGAGCTGGGAATCCTTCAAGAGGCTCGTGATCAGCGCGCTGTTTTTGGCTTATCCGATTTCGCTCATGCAGGTGCACTTCGACTGGGGGGCGATCTTGAGCTTGAAGACCACCATGCTCGTCTGGCTGGTGGGGTTCGGCGACCGCTACCTTTCCACGGTCATGAACGTCATCCCTCGGCTCCATCAGAAATATTTCATGAAGCCGTGGTTCTTCCCGGTGGTCGTCGACACGCCCGGGCGCGACCTGGCGGCCGGGCTCACTGGGATGCCCGGCATCAGGGGCTCCACGATCATGGGCGTCACTTTGACCCGTGAGGTGCTGGCCATCATGCGCTTCGCGGTCAAATTCATGGGGTTGTTCCTGGACCCCATCCTCATGGGGTTGACCTGCGGTCTGCCGGTGGCCACGCTCCTGCTCTGGGCCTCGGGCCTGCCCTTCGAGCTCCTGAATTACCGCAGCGTCGTGAAGCTGGCCCACGACAACCCGCGCGCCGAGCAGGATCTGGCCCAGATGCGGGAGCATTACCACCGCATGCTTCCCGCCTGGCTGCGCCGGCTGTGGGGACGATGGCGGCAGCGCTAGGCTTCCTGAAGCTGCAGCCCCCGATCGCTCCGCTCATGGAGCCGGGCGAGGTGGACCGGCGATATAAGCACTGGCGGCTGCGGACCATGTACGCCATGTTCGCGGGCTATGCCGTGTTCTATTTCTGCCGGAAGAACCTTTCCGCATCCACGCCGGAGCTGATCCGCAGCCTGGGCTGTTCCAAGACCCAGATCGGGATGATCTGGTCCGTCCTGTACGGGTCCTATGGCGTCAGCAAACTGGTCAATGGCGTTATCGGGGACCGGGCCAATCCGCGCTACTTTATGGCCATCGGCTTGTTTTTTTCCGCGCTGGCGAACCTTTGCTTTGGCATGAGCTCTTCCTTGATCATGCTGGGGCTGTTCTGGGGCCTTAACGGCTGGTTTCAGGGCATGGGTTGGCCGCCCTGTGCGCGCCTGTTGACGCAGTGGTATAGTCCCAACGAGCGCGGCACGAAATGGGCTATCTGGAACACGGCCCACCAGGTGGGCGGCGGGCTCATCATGATCTTGGGCGGGATCCTGACCCAGAAATATGGCTGGCGTTCAAGTTTCTTCATCCCGGCCGCGATCGGAGTGGTCACGGCGTTTTGGCTGGTGGACCGGTTGCGCGATAGCCCCGAATCTCTGGGGCTGCCCAAGATCGAGGTGTATCGCAACGATGAGATCTACGAGGCCGATGCACAGGGGTTGGACCAGGCGCATCCCGTCAGGGACATCCTGGTTAAGCACGTCCTGCGTAACCGGCAGCTTTGGTATCTGGCCATCGCCAATTTTTTTGTCTATCTGGTGCGCTACGGGGCTCTGGACTGGGCCCCGACGTTCCTGGTGGAGGTGAAGCATTCCACCGTGGCTAATGCGGCGCTCAAGGCCGCGGGCTTCGAGTTTCTCGGCATCGCCGGGGCCATGCTGGCCGGATGGCTCTCCGACCGGTATTTCAAGAGCCGGCGCTCTGTGGTCAACGTGGTTTACATGCTGGTGCTGGCCCTGGCAGTGGCGGGCTTCTGGCTGGTTCCGGCGGGTCATCCCTGGGTGGATGCTGGGCTGCTGGCGGCCATCGGCTTTCTGGTTTACGGCCCGCAGATGATGGTCGGGGTCTGCGCGGCGGACTTAGGGGGCAAAGCGGCCGCGGCTACCGCCACGGGGTTTACCGGTTTCTGGGGCTATGCCGGCAGCATCGTTTCCGGCGTGGGGACCGGGTGGATCGTGGACCGCTGGGGCTGGAACGGGGGTTTCGCGTTCTTCGTCCTGGCCGCATTCGTGGGCGCCGCCCTTTTTACGCTGACCGCGGAGCCGGCCCACGCCCCTCGCGAGTTAATGGTAAAATGAGTTTTAGTATTTTTCCGACAATGGGAACAGCGTCCAAAGTCACGGATCCGCTCAAGGACCTGCAGCTTCTCATCAGGTCGCGCTACGGGCTCATCCAGCTCGATACGGCTGAAGAAGACCGGGCCGGCGCGCTGCTCAAGCATCTGGCGGACAGTATGGGTCTCCCCTATTTCGTCTGGAGCCGGACCAAGGGGCTGCGCCGAGAGGATGCTAGGGCTGAAGCCGCGGATGCCCGGGATGTGGCCGCGGTTTTCAAGGTGTATGGAAGCGCGTCTCCGGTCGTGGCCTTGGACCATGTTGAGACCGCCCGGTTCCCTGCCATCTACAACTTCCAAGGCTTGGGCGATTATCTCGACGACAAGGTCACGGCCGGAAAACTGGCTGACGCGGCCGCTCAATACACCGGGGGTTCCGGCGCGATCGTCCTCACGGGCGCGGCGGCCAGCCTGCCGGAAAGCCTCAAGACTCAGAGCGCGCTCATCCAGCTCCCGCCTCCGGATATCGAGGAGTACCGCTGCCTTCTGTCCGCTATCTATAACGAACTGCAGGTCAAGACGCCGATACGGGTGGAGCTCTCCGACTCCGAGCTTGACCAGCTCCTCAATAATCTCAAAGGCCTGACCTTGATGGAGGCGCAAAAGGTCTTGACCAAGGTCATGGTCGAGGATGGTCGCCTGAGCGTCGATGGCTTCAAGGCCGTACTCGAGGCCAAGAAAACCATCGTCGAGCGGGAGGGGCTCCTCGAGTACACGCCGACCGAGGATCATCTCAGCGAGATCGCGGACCTGGCCGGGCTCAAGTCCTGGTTGGCCAAGCGGCGCGAGCTCATCGCCGATCCTAAAAAAGCCGCGCAATTCGGGCTGACGTTTCCCCGCGGGATACTGCTCCTCGGCGTGCAGGGCTGCGGCAAGAGCCTGTGCGCCAAGGCCGTGGCCACGGAATGGCAGCTTCCTCTGCTCAAGCTCGATCCTTCGAATCTTTACAATAAGTACGTCGGCGAGAGCGAGAAGAATTTCCAGAGGGCCATGCGCACGGCCGAGCGCCTGGCTCCGGTGGTGCTTTGGATCGATGAGATCGAGAAGGCCTTTTCCCAGGGAGGATCCGATGAGGACGGCGGCGTTTCCCAGCGCATCCTTGGGACTTTTCTGGGCTGGCTCCAGGATCGTAAAGGCGACGTGTTCGTTGTGGCCACGGCCAATGACATCTCGCGCCTTCCGCCCGAGTTCATCCGCAAGGGACGCTTCGATGAGATATTTTTCGTCGATCTCCCGAGCCCGGCGGCCCGGCTTGCCATCTTCCAGATACACCTGCTCCGGCGCGGTCAAGCGCCGGAGAGCTTCGACTTGCAAGCCCTGGTCGTCGCGACCGAGGGTTTCAGCGGGGCCGAGATCGAACAGGTCGTGGTTTCCGCTTTATATACGGCTTTTGCGGCCAAGACCGGCCTCGCCACGGCGCATCTTCTGCACGAAGCCACGCTCACCCGCCCTTTGTCCCGGACTATGAAGGAGAAGGTCGACGCGCTTCGGGAGTGGGCCAGCACGCGCACCGTGTCAGCGTGCGTCGAATGAGGGGTTTTTCGTCGCGTCTGGTGCAAGATGAAGATATGATAATATCTGCGGGATCGGCCGGGGCTCCTTCGGCCGTCGCCGGACCACCTAAGGGCATGCATGAAGACACTATTCCTGAATCCTCCCAGTTTTGAGGACTTCGACGGCGGAGCGGGCTCGCGCTACCAAGCTTCCCGCGAGGTCACATCCTTCTGGTATCCGGTCTGGCTCTGCTATCCGGCGGGGATGATAGAGGGAAGTCGGGTGGTGGACGCCCCGGTGCAAAGGCTTAGCCTCGCCGATTGCGTCAAGATCGCCCTGGACTACGACATGGTCGTCATCTATACTTCCACCCCGACTTTACGCATTGATACCGAGACCGCTAGGCGCATCAAGGCGCAGAAGGCGTCTATCGTGACCGTGTTCACGGGCCCGCATGTCAGCATCTTGCCCGAAGAGACGCTCACGGCTGCGGCCGGGGCGGTGGACATCGTCTGCCGCGGCGAGTTCGACTATGCCGTCAAGGAGCTCGCCGAGGGACGGCTCTGGGAGACGGTGGCCGGGATCAGCTTCAGGCATGAAGGGATCGTCCGCCAGACCCCTGACCGACCCGCGATAGTCGACCTAGATGCGCTTCCCTTCGTCAGTCAGATATACAAACGGGACCTGCCAGTCAACGACTATATCATCCCACATATCAAGCACCCATACGTGTCCATTTACACCAGTCGTGGCTGCCCGGCCTTTTGTACCTTCTGCCTCTGGCCCCAGACCTATTCCGGTCACAAGATGCGCACGCGCAGCCCCGAGAACATCTACCAGGAGGTGAAGTGGATCCGGGAGAACCTGCCGCAGGTGAAGGATATCGCCTTTGAAGACGACACCTTCAGCGCCGACCGGAGTCATGCCCGGGCCGTGGCGGAGAAGATCGCTCCGCTCGGAGTCTCCTGGGTAATCAACGCTCGCGCCAACTGCGACTACGAGACCTTGAAGATCATGCGGGACGCCGGCCTCCATCACGTCATCGTTGGTTATGAGAGCGGCGACGAGCAGATCCTGAAGAACATCAAGAAAGGGATCACGCGGTCCCAGGCCGAGGAGTTCACCCGCAACTGCAAGAAGCTCGGGCTCACCATCCATGGAGCTTTCATCATGGGGCTGCCCGGAGAGACGCGCGAGACCATCCGGAAGACCATAGACTATGCCAAGCAACTCGACCTGGACTCCATCCAAGCGTCGCTGCCTTCTCCCTACCCGGGCACAGAGCTCTACGAGCAGTGTCGGCGGGAGGGGTGGATCGTCTCCGATTCCTTCCTTGATGCCACCGGCCACCAACGCTGCGTCGTTGGCTACCCGCACCTTTCCAGTCAGGAGATATCCGACGCGGTGGAGCTATTCTACGATAGGTTTTATCTGCGGCCTAAGTACATAGCCCGGAGCATCCTGAAGATGATCGTCGACCGCGACGTCCGGCGAAGGCTCCTGAAAGAAGGCCGGCAGTATTTCGCGTATAGGCGAAAGCGGAAGCAAGCGGTTCAGAAGATCGCCTGAGCGCCGCGAAGGCTTCCTGGTCCTCTATGGTGGAATTTCCAAGAGTCCCATTTAGTATAATCCCCGTCGTAGCATCCTCCGGGGCATAGCTCAATTGGCAGAGCGCCTGGTTTGGGACCAGGAGGTTCTCGGTTCAACCCCGAGTGCCCCGAAGCTTTTTGTATTTGTCGTCGGGAATTGCTTGAGCGGAGGCTCTTGAGATGGGCTTTTGTCGCATGATTTCATGAGCTTGGAGCGCGCGATCGCCTCGCATGTCATATGCCGGACGGTCTTGTTATCGATGGTTCTCATCCTCGTCCAAGGATGTGCCGGTCGTCTCGTAATCCGGACCGTGGTGCAGCCCGTTTTTGTCCCCACCCGTTATGCGCGTATGGCGGTCTTTGCTTCTTCTCCGGATAAAACCGAGCAATCCCTGGCGGAGCAGATATATTTTGCCTTTATGGATATGGGAATCCGGGCCATCGGCCAATCCCAGATTAAGAGCCTGTTGACCGAGGCCGGTCTCGGGAGGTCGAGGAAGATCGGCAGCTCGGACTTGCGGCAGGCTAAAGACTTAGCCAAGCTCATTCATGCCGACGCCGTGGCCTTGATCTCACTTGATTTTCGCCAGGGCCTGTCGGTGGTCTCTATGACCATCCTCGATTTGGAAACGGGCGAGGCTGTCCTGAGGAGTGATCTCGAATATGAAGGAGGGATGCTCGAAGGCCCCCAGCCGCGCAAGCTCGCCGTGGCCATCACCGAGGACATGAAGGCCAAGCTCTTCTCTAATAATCATTAAGATCGCAGCCTCGTCGGTGGGCCTTGCGCCAGAGGGGATACCAATTTTTTGGATAGTTGTCGGGCTTATTTGACCACAATCATCGGTCTGACTTTGATGCGGCCTTGGTCGTCTTTCATTTCAATGAGCCACAAGCCTGCCGTCATCGGAAGATTCTGGCCTCCTCCGCCTTGCAGCGTGATGAACAAGGGCGACCCACTTTGGGTGGCCAGCACTCGGCCGTGGGTGTCCATGATCTTGGCTTCGACGATGTCCGGGTCAAATGCCAGGATCTGGCTGCTGTTGCTTCGACTTAAGACCAGGCCTCGGGCATTATCCTGCGCGTCGTCACTGAGTTGGCCCGGCAGGATGTCGGCCTGAGTCCCTGACACCAAGCGCACAGAAGTGCGGGCCTTGACGACCGTGATCGGGACTGGGTAGGAAATCGAGGCGTTGCTTGTCGTGTCATAGGCGCGCGCGGTCAAGGTGTGTCCGCCTAGACTGCCGGCCAGAAAGCTGAGATTGATGGTGAAGGAAGGCGTCGGGGTGCTAAATATTTGGCTAGCTCCTGCGGCGCCGTCGATGAGCAGCTCGACTTTTTGCACCGCCACGTTGTCCGAGCCGGTTATGGTCGCCGTGATTTTGGACTTGACGGTTGCATTGGCCTGCGGGGACGTGATGGCTACGGTGGGCGGGGTCAGGTCCGAGGTCTGCGGGTTGTTCACGGTGATATGGATGGCGGCGGCGGCGTTATTGCCTGCGGCGTCGTAGGCCTTGAACAGTACGGTGTGGCTGGCATTAGAGAGCTGGGTCGTGTCCACAGTGTAGGAGTAGGGGCCGGCCGTTACGATCGCTATGGAAATCCTGAGCAATCCGTCAATGTAGAATTCGATCTTGCTCACGCCGACGTTGTCGGAGGCCGTGGCTGTGATGATGATCGCTCCCAAAACCATGGCGCCGTCATCTGGGGCGGTTATCGCGACTGTCGGGGGCACGCCATCCTGCGCCAAGGTCATGGCGGAGGCCCAGGCGCTGTTGGCCGAGGGGTTGCTCGCTGTATCGTAAGCGCGCACCCTGGCGTAGTAGGTCGTGCTGGGGACCAATCCGCCCAGGGCGGTACTAGTCACGCTGCCCAGGTCCTGGTTGCTGTAGCCGGTGATGAATCTCGCGAAAGAACTCTGGGTCGAGACATCGAGGCGGTAGCCGGCCACTCCCACGTTATCCGTGGCCGCGGTCCAGGACAGGGTGATGCTTCCCGAGCTCAGGGCTGTGGCGGTCAGCTCGGTCGGCGCACTCGGTGGCGTCAGGTCCAGCGCCCAGGTCACGGTCGAGGCCGTGGCGCTGTTTCCTGAGATGTTGGCCGCCGCGTCATAGGCGCGCAGCCTGGCGTAATAGGTCGTGCTGGGGACCAGCCCGCCCAGGGCGGTGCTGGTCGTGCTGCCCAGGTCCCTGTTGCTGTAGCCGGCGCTGAAGCTCGCGAAAGAGCTCTGGGTCGAGACATCGAGGCGGTAGCCGGTCACAGCCACGTTATCCGTGGCGGCGGTCCAGGCCAGGGTGATGCTTCCCGTGCTCAATGCCGTGGCTGCGAGATTGGCCGGAGCGCTGGGTGGCGTGGTATCGGGAGCGGCCAGCGTAGTGGCAGAGGCCGTGGCGCTGTTTCCTGAGACGTTGGCCGCCGCGTCATAGGCGCGCAGCCTGGCGTAATAGGTCGTGCTGGGGATCAGCCCGCCCAGGGCGGTGCTGGTCGTGCTGCCCAGGTCCTGGTTGCTGTAGCCGGCGATGAAGCTCGCGAAAGAGCTCTGGGTCGAGACATCGAGGCGGTAGCCG
>CAIKVT010000028.1 GCA_903830945.1 uncultured Elusimicrobia bacterium | reverse complement strand
GGCGCCAACCTGCGCACCTCGTCGGGGCCCATCCTGGAGCGCGCCGGCGACCTGGCGGCCGTGCTCACCGACCTGGTGGAAGGCGACGTCTTCTTCATCGACGAGATCCACCGCCTCAACGCCATCGTCGAGGAGGCCCTTTATCCGGTCATGGAGGACTTCACCTTTTTCATCTCCACGGGCAAGGGCCCCGCGGCCTCGACCATGAAGCTGGCCATCCCGCGCTTCACCTTGGTCGGCGCCACCACCCGGGCGGGCCTCTTGACCAGCCCGCTGCGCGACCGCTTCGGCATCATCGGCAACCTGGGCTTCTACGAACCCGCGGAACTCGAGGCTATCGTCCGGCGCTCCGCCTCGATTCTGGAGATCAAGACCGAAGCGGACGGCGCCCGCGAGATCGCGCTGCGCTGCCGCGGCACTCCGCGCATCGCCAACCGTCTGCTGCGCCGGGTGCGGGACTTCGCCCAGGTCAAGGGCCAGGGCGTCATCACCGCCGACATCGCGCGTTACGCCTTGGCCTGCCTCGAAGTCGACGCCGCCGGCCTTGACGCGGCCGACCGGCGGCTGCTGGCCGCCATCATCGACAAGTTCGGCGGCGGCCCCGTGGGCGTTGAGAACCTGGCCATCGCCGTCAACGAGGAGATCGACACGCTGACCGACGTGACAGAGCCGTTTCTCATCCAGTCCGGCCTCATCGCGCGCACCCCCCGCGGCCGGGTAGTCACGGCCAAGGGCTACTCCCACCTGGGCCGCAAGGCTCCCAAGAAGGAGCCCGAGCTGTTCTGAAGATGCCTGCCCTGCTGCTGGCCGCGGTGCTGGCCCTATCCTCTTTTCCGGCGAGGGCCGTGTACAATGAGCGGCTCATCCAGATAGGCGTCCTGCACGGGGTGCGCGCTCTCACCATCAAGCCCGAGGGGCGCTTTAGCCTGCGCGACGCGGCCGGCCGTTGGCGGGAGGACCTGTTGCCGTATAAGAATTACCGCGTTGTGATCGACGGCAACGGCCTGGTCTTCGGCCGCTATCGTCTGCAGGGCCCGGCGCGGCTGGTCCCGCAGGATCCCGAGGCCACGATCCTGGTCGGCCCGGGCCGCTACCGGGGCAGCTTCATCGTTCAGCCCGCCGTCGACGAGAGCCTGACGGTGGTCGCCGAGATGGGCGTGGAGGAGTACCTGCTCGGCGTCCTGCCCCATGAGATGGAGCCTGGCTGGCCGAGGGAGGCGCTCAAGGCGCAGGCCGTGGTGGCGCGCACATTCGCCTATTATCACCTCGGTAAGTACCGCAAGTCCGGCTTCGACCTCACCTCGGACACGCGCTCGCAGGTCTACGGCGGAGTGGGCGCCGAGAACGAGGCCGTGCGCCGGGCCGTGGCCGAGACCCGCGGCGAGGTCCTGGGCTTCAAGGGTCAGCTCCTCGACGTCTACTATCACGCCTGCTGCGGCGGGCACACCGCGGACTACGGCCAGGTCTGGGGCGCAGGCGCGGCCGCGCCCGGGCCTTTGCGCGGGGTCAAGGACCGTTACTGCCCGAAGTCGCCCTTGGGGCGCTGGACCGTGCTCATCGCCAAGGCCGACGTGCTCGCGGCGCTGCAGAGCCGCCGCATGATCGGCGGCAAGCTCAAGAGCTTCCGCCTGGGCCGGCGCGATGGCGCGGGCTATGTGCGCACCTTCTTGGCCGACATCGGCGGCAAGGCGGTCGTGGTGAGCGCCGAGGAGTTCCGTAAAGCCGCAGGGCCCACGGTCCTGCGCAGCCTGCGCCTGAGCTCGGCGAAGCTGCGGCGCCATGGGGTGGAGTTCGTGGGCACGGGCTCGGGCCACGGGGTGGGCCTGTGCCAATGGGGCGCGCGCATCCAGGCCGAGGCCGGCCTCAGGTACGAGACGATCCTCCGTTACTATTTCCCCGGCTCGACTTTGTCCGTGGTGGACGAGTGAGCGATAGGGGCGACGGTGTCCTCGGGGGTGGCCTCCCGTTGTCTGATTTCGACTTCCCTTTTCCGGAAGAGCTCATCGCCTCGTCCGCAGTCGAGCCGCGCGACAGCGCGCGGCTGATGGTCTTGGACCGTGCCCAGGCCGCGATCCGGCATCAGCATTTCTACGATCTGCCCAAGTTCCTGCGCGCCGGCGACTGCCTGGTCCTCAACGAGACCAAGGTCCTGCCTTGCCGCCTCCTGGGCCGAAAATCCACGGGCGGCAAGGCGGAGCTTTTGCTGGTGCGCGAGCTGGAGCCCGGGTTCTGGACCGCTCTGGCCTCCGGGCTCAAGGCCGGCATGTGCCTGTCCTTCCCCGGCGGCGCCGCGGCGCAGGTGGAAGGCTTGAACGACGACGGGGAATACCTCTGCCGATTCGACCGCTGCGACCTGTCGGCTTATCTCGTTGAGCACGGCCACGCGCCCCTGCCGCCTTACATCCTCAAGCGTCGTCGGCAGCCCGAGGCGGCCGACATCCGACGCTACCAGACGGTTTATGCCGCGGCCGCGGGCTCCATCGCCGCGCCTACGGCCGGCCTGCACTTCACGATCAGGCTGCTCGATGAGCTGCGCGCTCTGGGCGTGCGTCTGGCTAAGGTCACCTTGCACGTGGGCCGGGGCACGTTCCGGCCGGTGACCGCCGATGACGCGCGCCTGCACCCCATGCTGCCCGAGCATTACCGCATGCCCGAAGCCGACGCCGCGCTCGTGGCTCGAACCGCGCGCGAGGGCGGCCGGGTGCTCAGCGTGGGCACGACGAGCACGCGGGCGCTGGAGACCCTGGCCCGACAGGCCGGAGGCTTCGGGCCCGGCGAGGGCTGGACCTCCCTGTACATCTATCCGGGCCATGAGTTCCGGGTGGTCGGCGGACTGATCACGAATTTTCATCTGCCCAAGTCCACGCCGCTGTTTTTGGCCGCGGCTTTCGTAGGCCGCCTGCGCCTTTTGAGCGCCTACCAGGAGGCTTTCCGCGAGCGCTACCGCCTTTACTCCTACGGCGACGCGATGCTGATTCTATGACGGGAGCCGTCGAGAATTGATATATTATCTTTCGCGGGAGACAATCATGCCCAGGAGAATTTCGGGACGTCTGGTCGCCGGCGCTCTGGCGGCGATGTCTTTTCTCTTCGCCCGGCCGGCCCGCAGCGCGGAGGCCCCGGAGTTCTTCCAGGGCCGGGCGGCCGCCCCCCGCGAGGTCCTGGTCAAGTTCCGCGGCCACAGCGAGCTGGTCTTCGCCGCGGCCCGCCGGACCCACGACCTCGACACCCTGCGTCCCGCCGGTGGCGTCGGCATCCACCGAGCCCATTCGCGCAGCCGCAGCGCCTCTGACATGATTCGCGAGATGTCCGCGCGGTCGGACGTGGAGTATGTGGAGCCCAACTACATCGTTGAGGCCGTCGCCGCGCCAAACGACCCGAGCTACGGATTGCTCTGGGGCCTGCATAACACCGGGCAGGTCGTCAGCGGCGCGGCCGGCAAGGCCGGAGCCGACATCGGCGCGGAGCCGGCCTGGGACGTCGCCACCGGCGCGGGCTCGGGCGTCGCGGTGGGAATCGTGGACACCGGCGTCGACTACACCCATCCCGACCTGGCCGCAAACATCTGGTCGGCCCCTGCCTCCTTCACGGTCAAGATCGGGGGCGTCAGCCTCACCTGCCCGGCCGGCAGCCACGGCTACAACGCCATCAGCAACACCTGCAACCCCATGGATGACAACCAGCACGGCACCCATGTCGCGGGCACCATAGGCGCAGTCGGCGACAACGGCGCGGGCGTAGCCGGAGTCAACTGGGGCGTGAAGATCATCGCCGCGAAATTCCTCAACCGCTCCGGCTCGGGCTCTTTGGCCGACGCCATCGACGCGATCGAGTTCCTCATCCAGGCCAAGCAGGCCTTCGCCGCCACGAGCGGAGCCGATGTGCGCGTGCTCAGCAACAGCTGGGGCGGCGGCGGATTCTCCCAGGCCATGCTCGACGAGATCAATCGGGCCAACAGCAACGGCATGCTCTTCGTGGCCGCGGCGGGAAACAACGGCGCGAACAACGATTCCTCCCGCTTCTATCCCGCCGGCTACACCGCCCCGAACATGCTGTCCGTGGCAGCCACGGACAACCAGGACGCGATGGCCTCCTTCTCCAACTACGGCCGCACCACCGTCCACCTCGGGGCCCCGGGGGTCAATATCTATTCCACCGTCCCCGGCGGAAAATACGCATATCTCAGCGGCACTTCCATGGCCACCCCCCACGTCTCCGGGGCCGCGGCCTTGGTGCTCTCCCGCTGCGGCCTGGATACCGCGGGCGTGAAAGCCAACCTGCTCTCCAACGTCGACGTCATCCCCGCCCTTCAGGGCCGTACCGTTTCGGGCGGCCGTCTGAGCCTCAATCGCTCCGTGAGAAACTGCATGCCCGCTCCCGATTTCACCATGGCCGCGACGCCTGCATCCCAGACGGTCACCCCAGGATCGCCGGTGGGCTATTCCGTCACGGTGACGACCACCGGCGGATTTACGGGTGCGGTGGCCCTGACCGCGGCCGGCCTGCCCTCCGGCGCCACGGCGACCTTCAATCCCGCCTCGATCGACGGCGCGGGATCATCCGCCTTGGCTATCGCTGCCTCCGGAAGCACTTTACCGGGCGTTTACGCTTTGTCCGTCACCGGCGCCGGCGCCGGGCTGACCCGCAGCGCCTCCGTGACCCTGGCCGTGAGCGCGCTGCCTCCCGGCTTCTCCCTCTCGGCTGCGCCGCCCTCCCGAACGGTCGTCGCGGGCAGTTCCGCTGGCTACACCATCACGGTGGCCACGTCCGACGGCTCCTCAGGCGCCGTGACCCTGGGAGTCACCGGCCTGCCCTCCGGCGCCACGGCGACCTTCACCCCCGCCCTGGTCAACGGCGCGGGATCATCCGCCCTGGCCGTCACGACCACGGGCGGCACTCCCCCGGGAACCTACGCTTTCAGCGTCAGGGGCACGAGCGCAAGCGTGATCCAGGCTGTCGCGGCCTCGTTGACCGTGACTGCGCCGCCGAATTTCTCGGTGGCCGCGACGCCGGCGTCCCAGACGATCGCGCAGGGCAGCGCCGCGAGCTACACCGTCACGGCGGCCGCCTCGGGCGGTTTTACGGGCGCCGTGGCCTGGGATGTCACCGGCCTGCCTTCCGGCGCCACGGCGACCTTCACCCCCGCTTTGGTCAACGGCTCGGGATCATCCGCCCTGGCCGTCACGACGTCGGGCAGCACTCCCGCGGGCGCCTACTCTCTTGGGATCACTGGTTCCGGGGCCGGCCTGACCCACAGCGCCTCCGCGGTCTTGACCGTGAGCTCTCTGCCTTCCGGCTTCTCCCTGTCCGTCGCGCCGGCCTCCCAGGCGGCTCCCGCCGGGACTACCGCCTCCTACACCGTGACGGTCAATGCCTCGGGAGGGTTCTCGGGCATCGTCTCGCTGCGGGTCAGCGGTCTACCCATCGGGAGCACCGCGAGCTTCAGCCCGTCCTTGGTCGTGGGGCAGGGCACTTGCGTCCTTCAGGTGGTCTCCAGACGCTCGGCTTACCTCGGGACCCGCACCTTGCGCATCACCGGCATCAGCGGCGGCATGCTGCGCACCACGAGCGCGTCCTTGACCTTGACCCCGGCCATCCAGATGCAGTTCTTGAATTGGCCGGGCCGGTTCAACCGGTAGACCGCAGCCTATCGCCGGCCTCCTTCCGCAGGCCCTCGGAATCACCGTGGCTGTCAAAAAAAACCGGCCCAGACGCTCTTCTGTCTAGGCCGGATACGGCGGTGAGCGCCGCCGGCGCGGATAAAACGATCCGCTTAGGGCTTGGCGGCTGCCGGCTTGGCGTCCTTGGTCGCCGCGGGCGGAGCCTTGGCCGGCAGCGGGGCAAAGTTCGCGCGCAGGTAGATGACCGCGCTCTTCTTGAGCTCATCGACGAAACGCGAGTACTCTTCCGCGGCCGCGGTGCGCACGAGAAAGTCCGACAACAGCGGCTTGGCGTCCTCGTAGGTCAAGGCCGTGGCGATCTTCTTCTCCTCGACCCGGATGATGTGCAGGCCCAGCTTGGTCTTGACCACGCCTGAAATCACGCCGACGGGTAAAGTGAAGAGGGCGTCGTCGAACTCTTTGACCATCTGCCCGCGCACGAAGTAGCCGGCTTCTCCGCCCCTTTGGCCGGTCGCCTTATCGTCGGAGTATTGCTTGGCCAGCTCGGCGAAATCCTCGCCCTTATCCAGCTTCGCCTTGACCTCGCCGGCTTTCTTGGCGGCGGCCGCGCTCTGCTCGGCCGTGGCCTTGGGATCCACCTTGAACAGGATGTGCTGGAAACGCACGCGCTCCGCGGTGCGCAGCGTGAGCTGGCGCGCCAGGGTCTGGATGTCGGCCTCTCGGGCGTCCTTGGGCTTGCCGGCGAAGACCGCGCTGCTCTGCACCAGGTCGAAGAGTCTGCGGGCCTGCTCCTCGCTCGGCGCCTTCACCCGCTCCTTGATGATGGCGTCGGTCATGGCCGCGACCCGAAGCTGGGCTTCGATGCTCTCCTGGAACTGCATCTGCGTGAGCTTGTCCTTGGCCAGCGCCTT
The DNA here is from genome assembly GCA_903830945.1 of uncultured Elusimicrobia bacterium. Classification (GTDB taxonomy): domain Bacteria; phylum Elusimicrobiota; class Elusimicrobia; order UBA1565; family UBA9628; genus UBA9628. The sequence continues at coordinate 43,861 of CAIKVT010000028.1, read as the reverse complement.
CTGGAAATCCTCCTCGGTCTTGAACCTCGCCTTGGCCTTCTGCAAAGCCGCGTCGACGTCCTTCTTTGCCGCCACGGCGCCTCTCTTCTTGGCTTCCTGTTGGAGCAGGCGCTGCACGACCAGGTCGTTGAGCAATATCTGCTTGCCGGCCGCCTCCCACCGCGCGGTCATCTGCTCGGGCTTGAGCGTCTGCTTCTTGACGGCCGCAAAGGCGGCCCAGTCCTTGTCGAACTCCGCCTGGCGGATGGCCTCGCCGTTGACCGTGGCCAGCGAGTCGACCGGCTCCGGCGCCGCCGAAAATGCAGGCGCGGCCAGAACGGCGATCACGATGAACGCCAATAAATAAATCTTCTTATTCAGTTGTTTCATGTGTCTCCTTGCAGTGGCGATCTAGTAAGATAGCACCGCGCCCAGGTACCAGCGCGACGCGACTCTGCGGTCGGTTTCGACGTTCTTGAGCTGCCAGCCGTAGTCGGACCGCACCGAGAGATGCGGAGCAATGGAGTAGCGTAAGCCCGCTCCCGTGCCCACCAGTTGGGTGGACCTCTTCTCTCCCTGCTGCGCGTCCCTGTTGAGGGCGCGCCCGTAGTCCAAAAAGCCGAGGAACTGCAGCTTGTCGGGCACGTCCTTGATTTTGTTGATGTGCGAGAGCTTCAGCAGGCCCATGGGCGGGGCGCGCAGCTCGGTTGAGATGATGTAGCCGTCGTCGCCATTGACCACGCGGGTGTCGTAGCCCCGGATGGTGTCGTAGCCGCCGAAGCCGATCTGCTCGCCGCCTAGTAGACGCGCGTCCGATATCTGGAAGGTCAGCAGGTTGACGAGCATGAAGTTGAAGGGAAGGCCCGTGGTGCGGTTGAGCTCCAGCTTGCCGTAGAGGTAGTCGGGCGTGGCGCCGGTGCGGGAGCCTTCGTAGTCAGCCTTATTGTTGTTGCTGGTCAGGCTGCCCGGGCTGTAGACCATGGAGGCCCGCGCCGTGCTCTCGCCGAAGGGATCGCGCAGGCTGGAGTTGTAGCCCAGGAACCATTCCGCGGTGTCCACTGGCTTGCCGCCGAACACGCCGATTCCGCCGAAGGCCAAGGTGTTGTTGTACCTCTTGAAATCAAAGCCGGCCACCGCGGCGTGCCGGTAGGACTTCAGGCTGGGCAGAGGCACCTCGTAGCGCAGGCTGGTCTGCCAGCTGTAGCCTTTCATCGTGAAAGGCGCCGGCATGTCGGCCTGCGTGTCCGCGTAGCTGCCGAAGATGGTCAGCGTGTGGCGCCAGGGCAGGGGCTGCGTGTAGCTGCCGGAGTGCGCCCGGGACCATTTGGAATTAAAGCTGCTCATGTACTGGTAGTTGATCATGCCGTCGCGGCCGAGGACGTTGCCCCAGTTCACGCCGTAGAGCATCCGGTCCATTCCGGTCATGGGTGTGCCGCTGTCCTCGTAGCCGCCATAGACGCGCAAAGGGAAGCGCTCGGTCGTCCTGAGCACCACGTCCGTCTTGCCCAGCTCGGCGCCTTTGGCGTAGACCAGGTCCACCTGCCGGAAGGGATTGCGGTTTATCCAGTCCAGGTCCGCGAGCAGGCCGTCGGACTTGAGGGCCTCGCCTGGCTTCAGCCGGATCTGCTCCGCCAGACGCTTGGAGTCGAACCAGCGGGATCCTTCCACGCGCACCGTCCCTACGCTGCCTTCCACCACCAGTATCTGCAGGACGCCGGCCGTGATGTCCTGCGGCGGCGTGCTGACGTCGACTACGGAATGGCCCTGGCCGCGATAATAGCGCACGACTTCGTCAACGATCTGCGTCCGCGCCGCCTGGGTCAGAGGCTGGCCGATGAAGCCGCCCAGCATGGACTTGATGTCGCCTTCCTCGAGCAGCGGCACCCCGCGGACCTGGACCCCGGTCACGCCGAAGGCTCCGTCCTTGTCAACGGCCTTGGGCTCGCCCAAGAGAACGATGCCGTTGAGCTTGGAAACGATGACCTTGTTGGTGTCGGCCGCCGGAGCGGCCGCCGGAACTGGCGTTGGCGCGGCGACATCGGCCGCCGCGCTTAAGGTCGGGATGGCGGCCAAGGCCGTCATCACGGCCAAGGCGATGGGCAAGGACACAACGAGTCTGCGGCGCATATCCGATGTCGTCATCATGATTCTCTTCTATAGCCTCTCTTATCCGGGGATCTTGTCTTGATCCTTGCTTATGCTGGTAGTCTTCTTGTCCTTCTTGTGCTTGTGGTCATCGTCCGGCGACGGCGTGACGCCGGGCTCGTTCTCGCCGCCGTTGACCGGATGCTCGTTGCGGTAGATGGTCGTGTACTTGGGCGTCGCGATGACCGAGAAGAATCCGCCGCCGTGGGTCTCCGTTCCGGGCGTCGGGATGTCCCACTTGAGGACCTCCGTGTTGGCCTGGTAGCTCTGCTGTTCCTGGGGCGTGGGCAGCGGCAGTCCCACACTGTAGAGGAAGCCATTGCCGGCGAACTGCGGCGCCGGCCCGCTCGCCCAGGTGGTGGACCACTGATTCGAGCCCCCCAGACCACCCTTGTTGTTCCAGGCCGGGTCGACGGAGTAGATGAGCCATCTGCCGCCGCCCTGCAGGTCGATGATGTGTGAGTCGGTGTTCTTGAACGTGTTGTTGGCGATCATGAGCACGCCCGTGCCGTCGTCGGGGCTGACGGAGGTCGCGGTCACGTTCCCGTTCATGGTCAGGTTCGAGCCCAGGATCTGCAAGTAGGTCCCGGTCAAGTCGCCGTTCCAAGTCACGTTGCCGCCCCGGAGCTCGATGAACGCCGACGTTTCCGCGTCTCCCACAGCCCCATCCAGGGTCAGGTCCCCGCCATTGGTGTTGACGAAGAGGTCGTGGCTCGAGCCGCCGCAGTAGGGTTCCGTGCAGACGAGGCTGCGGTTGACGGTATCATGGAAATGCACGGGTCCGCCGGTGGTGGTGAAGCTGGCGGCTCTCTCGAGATAGACCGGCCTCCAATAGTTCTGTGCCCCGGTGGTGTTGATCAGCATGGCGGGTATGTCCGTTGCGTCGGTAGACTCGCCGCCGATGTAGAGTCCGCCGCCGCGGTAGAGGAGCGCGCCGATGTCCTCCGGTCGGATGTCCGAATCCACGGTCAGCGAGGTCAGCGCTATATTGCTGCCCACCGCGTCGTCCAGGTAGACATCGTCGCCGGTCGTGTGCAGGATGAGCTCGCTTGCGCCGTCGTTGTTGCCGTCGACGGTGTTGGCGAATTCGATATAGCTGCCGTAACCGTGCTGCGAGCCGCCGAGGGTCGTCAGGGTTATGCTCTCAGGGCCGTCGGAGTCAGTGGCGTTGTCCGGGGCGATGGTCACCGGCCGGTCGTAATACTGCCAGCCCAGGGTGGTGATGTCGCCATGCATGATAAGGTCGCCCGTGCCGTAGATATCCAGGTAGTCCAGAGGCTTCACGTCGCCCACCATGTCCAGAGTGATGGCGGCGGGCCCCGTGGCGCCGAGGTCGCCGGTGTCGATCACCAGGGACTGGGGGTGCCAGGAACGCTTGGCGTTGAGGCTGCCCTCGAACGTGACGGCGCCGCCCTGGGTGCCTATAAGCGTGTCTTGGCCCAGGACCACGGAGCCGGTGTACTTCTGATAGTCCGTGGTGTGGATCTCGCCGCCGTCGAGGTAGATGCGGCTGCCCGCGTCGGCGGTGGCGTCGAGGTAGGCGAGGGGATTTCCTATGACGTCGTCGCCGCTTTCGTAGCCGCCCACGGTGCCGTAGAAGTTGGTGTCCCCCACGGAATGGGTGGTTAGACCGAACGGCCCGCTGCCGCCGCAACCCTTGCAGTCGTAGCCCGAGTCGACCGTGCCGTTGAAGGTGATGCTGCCGCCGGCGGTGAGCGTGGCGTTCTGCATGAGGACTACCTGGCCGTCGTAGAACTGATCGCCATTGTCCCAGCCGTCGTGGAAGCTCTCGTAGTCGTCCGCGTGGCTGGCGATCGTGTGCACCTGGTCGTTGATGTCGATCTCGTAGCCAGAGGCATACAGGCGGCCGAGAGGGCCGGTGGCGCCAACGGCGCCGTTGAAGGCGAGCCGGCCGCTGGGGCCGGAACCAGCACTGACATCGAGGCCGAATCCTCCGGCGGAGTCCACCGTGCCATCGAAGGTGATGCTGCCGGCGGAGCCGGCGGAGAGATAGGCGTCCTGCGCGTCGATGCGCACGTTGCCGTTGTAGGTCTGGTTCCCTGAGGTGTAGATGTCGCCGCCCTGGAGATGGATGTTGCCAAGGACCAGGTCGTCGCGGTTCTCGCTGGTGACGTACAGGCTGCCGAGCGGGGTGTCGGCCCCCACCGCTCCCATGAAGGAGGTGTCGCCGCTTGATGTGGTGCTCAGGCCGTAGGGGCCCGTGCCGCCGGTCGCGGAGTCCACCTTTCCGTTGAAGGTTATGTTGCCGCCGGAGCCGTTGCCGTCACTATCGGCGTAGAGGTAGGCGTCTTTGCCGATGACGACTGCGCCGGTGTATTTCTGGTCGCCGTTGCCGTTTTCATTATCGTAGCCGCTGGTCCAGACGCTGTCGGCATTGATGTATATGAAGCCATCGTTGCTGGTCGCGGTTAAAAAGCCCAGCGGGTCGGAAGAATCTCCTACCAGGTCATTGAAGTTGATGTCGCCCGCGGCGGTAACGGTGAGGCCCTGGCCGCTGGGGCCGGTAGCGGAAATGTCGCTTTGGAAGTATATGGAGCCATTCAGGGAAGTCAGGCTGGCATTCTGGTCTCCGATGACCACGTGGCCGTTGAAAGTCTGATCGCCCATGGTTTTGATGTCTCCGCCCTGGAGATGGATGCTGCCAAGGACCTGGTGGTCGACGCTCCAGTTCTCGCTGGTGACGTCCAAGGCGCCGAGCGGGTTCCGGGTTCCCACCGCTCCCATGAAGGAGGTGTCGCCGCTTGATGTGGTGGTCAGGCCGTAGGGGCCTGTGCCGCCGGCCGCGGAGTCCACCCTGCCGTTGAAGGTGATGCTCCCCGCGGAGGTGTGTGAGTCTCCGAAGTATCCAGCTTCAAGGTAGGCATCCTTGCCTAGGATCACATTGCCGTCATAGTACTGGTCGCCGATTTTGACATCTGTGTTGTATGTGTCGTCTACCGTACTGTCGCCGAGGGTGGTGTGGATGCCGCCGCCGTTGATGTTGATGTTGCCGTAGTCGCTGTAGGCATACAGGTAGCCGAGCGGGTCAGAGCTTCCCACGAGGCCGCCGAAGGAAATGTCGCCGGCCGCGACGATATTGAGGCCCCAGCCGGCATGGGAGTTCACCGTGCCGTCGAAGGTGATGCTGCCGTAGCTGCCGTAGGCGTCGATGGCGGAGAGGTATCCGTCTTGCGCGCCGATGAGCACGTCGCTGTGGTAGGTCTGGTCGCCGATGGTGTAGACCTCTCCTCCTTGCAGATGGATGGAGTGCCCAACGCCGACGGTGGCGTCCAGGAAGGCGAGCGCGGAGTAGGATACGTCATCCTCGCCGCCGCCGCCGGCGCCCACGGCTCCATAGAAGAAGGTCGAACCGTGGGAGTTTGTGGTGAGGCCGTAGTTCACGGGAGCTAGGTAGCCCGACACGGTGGAGTCCACCGTGTTGTTGAAGGTGATGGAGCTTTCCAGAGAGGTCAGACTGGCGTTCTGGCCGCTGATGACCACCGAGCCTTCATAGAGATTGTCAGAAGAATCATAGCCGCCGTACTGCTGGTAGCCGTAGGTCGTCACGCCGCCGCCGTTGATGTGGATGGCGCCGCCGTTGCTGCCGGCATACAGGTCGCCAAGTGCGTTCACGGATCCCACGGCGCCGTTGAAGGTGACTCCATCGGAAGCCTCAACAGAGAGGTCATAACCTTGATAAGAGTCCACCGTGCCGCTGAAGGTGATGTTGCCGGAGAGCGAGGACAGCTCCGCGTTATACCCGCCGATGCGCACGTCGCCGGTGTAGGTCTGGTCGCCGGAAGTCTCGATTTCCCCGCCTCGCAGGTGGATCTTGCCCGAGCCGCCCTGGTTGATGGTGACGGCAAGGTCGCCGAGTCGGCCGTCATATATGTTGGAGGCCGCCGATACCTGTCGGAGTTGTGTTTTCGATCCCCCCACAAGTCCCGAGAACGTGACGTTGCCGTCCGCTTTGACGGTCAGATCGTAAAGTTCAGATGCATAGGTGACATCGCCTCCGGGGCCTGTCGGTCCCGTTGCGTAGGACTCGGAGTACACCGGGCCGTTGAAGGTTATGGAGCCGCCATTGCCCGCATTCTGCGCGGTCAGGGTGGTATCGCTCTCGAGCCACACATCGCCGTTGTAGGTCTGGTCGCCCAGCGTGATGACGTGGGCGCTGCCGGCGTGGCCGAGGTATATCCCATCGCCGGACGTAACATCCAGGAAGCTCAGCGCTCCGCGGGTTCCCACGGGTCCATCGATCCAGACACCGTCGTCAGAGTAATACCCGTGCTCATTAAGGGTAGCAGGCGCGCGCACGGTGAGGCCGTGGTGGTCCAGAGAATCAAGATTGCGATCGAACTCGATATAGCTGCTATTGGAGGTCATAACCGCGTCCTTATTCCCTATGACGGTGTACCATGCGTCGTATTCCTGGGCGCCATTGGTGGTCACAGCGCCGCCGTTGATGTTGATGGCGTAGCTGCTGGCATACAGGTCGCCGAGCGCGTACTCGGATCCCACGGCGCCGTTAAAGGTTACAGCCTTATTGTAACCATTAGTCTCCACATCGAGATCTCGATGGCTGTAGGAGTCCACCTTGCCGTTGAAGGTGATGTTGCCGGCGCTCGAGAGCAGATCCGCGGACTGCCCGATGCGCACGTCGCCGGTGTAGGTTTGGTCGCCGGAGGTGTAGATGCCGCCGCCCCGCAGGTGGACCTTGTAGCCGTCTGCGACCGTGACGTTAAGGAAGGCCAAAGGCGCGCTGTAGTAGGCGCCCACGGAGGCGTCGAAGTTGGTGTTGCCTCCGGATTCGGTGGTCAGGCCGTACGGGTACTGATAGTCGGAGGCCACCGGGACGAGGAATGTGATATCTCCCCCTGCCTGTAAGTCGGCGTTTTGGCTTCCGATGAACACCGGGCCGCCGACGTCGCTGGCGCCTAAACAGAGGCCGCCGTTGGCGCAGCTGAAGCCGTAGTACTGGCCGCCGGTGGTTTTCACCTGGCCGCCGTTGAGGTAAACATCGTCGTAGCCGCCGGCATACAGACAGCCGAGCGGGTTCGTCGCGCCCACGGCGCCGTTGAAGGTCAGACTGCCGTTGTAATCACCAGTCAGACCAGCCCAGGCTTGGAGACCGTAATTATTCCCGACAGAGGAGTCCACCTTACCGTTGAAGGTGATGTCTCCGGCGTAGCTAAACAAAATCGTGTCATGTCCCAGGATGACGTCCCCGTCGTACTCCTGGCTTCCGCCCAGCCAGACGTCAGAGTTCAGGTAGATCCCGTTGTCCGCCGCCATCACGAGACTGCCATTGGTATCTCCGAGGCTTTCGATATAGGAATCGAGGTGAACCTGGCCGGTCCCCTTCGAACTGCCGTTGGAGGCCTCCAGGAGCACGGCCCCTTCAGTGTAGATCGGGGCTTTCACATAGATGCTGCCGTTGTCCGTGGCGTAGAGGCTGAAGTCATTCCCGTGGCGGTTGTGCACGGGAGCCATCACGCGGACGTCCCCGTCCGCGTTGCCGATGAAGTGTCCCTCGTTCACGATGGGAGCGTTGAAGTAGAGCCCGCCGTTATGGGAGGCGAGGGTCATGCTTTCGTTGTCGTCTACCAACACCGGGGCGTTCACATAGGCATTGTCGTAGAGGCCGGAAGGATGTCCGGTCACTCCCGACCTGGTGTTGATGTAGAGGTCGTTGCCGACGATGGAGTAATCGTCGGTCTTCAGGCCGGTGACAGCGATATTGTCGGTCTTGTCGGCGTTCAAGTAAACGCTGGCGCCTTCGATATCGCCAGTGGCACTGTCGTCGTATCCGCCGGCCACTCTGACCGCGGCGTTTACGTAGATCCTGTTGTTGGAATCGAGATTTAAGGCTTGGGGTCCGGTGGCTCCGGTGGGCCCCGTGGCGCCGAGCGTGTCGTTGATGTAGATGTTGCCCTGGTTGTGGGTGTTGTTCGCCGCGACATCGTTGGTCAGGCTGACTTCCGACACATTGGAGATGGGGGCGTTGACATAGATGCTGCCCCAGCCGCCGGCGTTGATCGTGACGTCAAGGTGGCTGATCTTGGAGACGCCGCTGTTGCCGCCCACGGTATCGTTGAAGATCACGTCGCCGTCCGCGGCGGCGCTGAGGCCATAGCCGCCGGAGGAGTCCACGGTGCCGTTAAAGATGATGCTGCCGCCGGATTCATAAGCGGTAGCGACGGCCGTGCCCTTGGCAGAGAGGGAAGCGTCGCCATTGAGCAGGACGCTGCCGAGGTAACTTTGGTCTCCGTTGCCGTAGCTGTTGGCGCCGGTCCAGATGCCGCTGCTGCCGTAGCCGAGGTATATATCATCATTGGAGACCAGGGTCAGGAAGCCTAGCCGGCCGGTAGAATAGCCGACATTTCCGTCAAACCAGATGTCATTGTCGGCGGTGACGATGAGGCCTTCGCCTTCCTTGGACTGCACACCGTTGGCGAACCACACTTCGCCATTAAAAGAGGTCAGGTCGGCGTTCTTCCCCCCCCCGATGACTGTCGGGCCGCTGTAGGATAGTGAGTCGGAACACTCTTCACCGGCGCAGCCGTAGTACTGGTCGCCATAGGTGCGGATCACGCCGCCGTTGAGGTTGATGTTGCCGTCGTAGCTGCCGACATAGAGATGGTCGAGGGCATACTTGTTGCCCACGGCGCCGGTGAAGGTCACGTCGTTATAAGCCGAGACGGCAAGGCCATAGAAGTTGCCGTCATAGTCTGCAGGGGCGTCCACCGCGCCGTTAAAGGTGACGCTGCCGTAGCTCGAGTCGAGAATGGCGTCCTCGCCCTGGATGCGCACGTCGCCGGTATAGGTCTGGTCCCCGACGGTGTAGACATCGCCGCCCCGCAGGTAGATGTTGCCCGAGCCGCCAGGGTTGATGGCGACCGTCAGTTTGCCGAGTTCGTCGCCGTCGCCCACGTTGCCCATGGAGACATTGCCGTCCGCGCTGATGGTCAGGTCTGTGAGGCTATCCAGAACCGAGTCGTAGCCGTCTACGGCGCCGTTGAAGGTGATGGATCCGCCGTTGCCGCCGTTGGCCGCGGTGAGGGCGGCGATCTTGCGCAAGAACACATTGCCGTTGTAGGTCTGGTCGCCCAGCGTGGTGATGCCGTCGCCGTCCACGTAGATGGTTCCGTGGGTCGTGGTGACGTCCAGGAAGGCGAGCGCGGTCGTGGGGCCCGTCCCGCCGCCGGCGCCAATCGCGCCGTCGAAGGTTGTGTCGCCGTAAGAATGCGTGGTCAGGCCGTAGTTTGCGCTCACGCCGTCGACCAGGTGATGGACTGAGTCCACCGTGCCTTCGAAGGTGATCTCGCCCCCGTAAGTCGAACCCGCCGCCCGCAAGTCGGCGTCCTTGCCGATCACGACCGGGCCCCAGTAATCCTGATAGCCGCTGTTGGAGCCGCTGATAGCCGTATACACTTTTCCGCCGTTGAGGTAGATGGCGCCGTCTTGGGTATAGGCATAGAGGCGGCCGAGCTCATCCTCGGCCCCTACGCTCTCATTGAAATAGATGTTCTTGCCGGCCCCATAGACCTCGGCATCGAGGCCATATCCGCTCGATGAGTCTATCCCGCCGTTGAAGGTCATGTTGCCGTTGGCCGCGTACAGAAGGGCATCCTGCCCGCCCTCGATGTAAGCCTCGCCGGTGTAGGTCTGGTCGCCGATGGTGTTGATCTCGCCGCCGAGCAGATGGATGATGGAAGTGTCGCCGTAGGCCGCCCCGTCGTTGGCGACGGTGGCGGAGAGGAAGGCGAGCGCGTTATCTCCGGTATAGGCCGGGCCGCTGGCGCCCACCTTTCCATGGAAGGAGGTGTCGCCGGCGGAATAAGTGGTCAGGCCGTAGTTCGTGAGCACGCTGGCGACCAGATGCTTGACGGAGTCGACCGTGTCCTCGAAATCAATGTCGCCGCCGAGAGCTGACAGGGAGGCGTTATTGGTGTTGATCCACACAGGGCTTTTGTAGTCCTGGCCGCCCGAGGTCGTCACGCCGCCGCCGTTGATCTCGATGTCGCCGCCGTGGCTGGTGGCAGCCAGGGAGCCGAGCGCGTGTATGGCCCCTACCGCACCGTCGAAGGTGACGTTGCCGTTATTGGCAATGACCGTAAGGCCCAGGCCGCTGGAGGAGTCCAGGGCACCGTTAAAAATGATGTCGCTGTTGAATGAGTACAAGAAGGAATTTTGGCTGCCGATGTTCACGCTGCCGATATATGTCTGCTCGCCGTTATCCCCTGCGCCCGCATCACTGTCTAACGTGACGATCCTGCCGCCATTGAGGTTGATCGTGCCGCCGGCAGTGGCAACCAGGGAGCCGAGCACGCCGTAGCCGGATTCGGAAGCCGAGTTCCATCCCACCGAACCATCGAAGGTGATGTCCTGCGCCGCCGTCACGCTCAGGCCGTAATTCGCGTAGGAATTCACTAAGCCATAGAGGTGAATCGAGCCGTTTTGGGAGGCAAGCACGGCATCGTTGGATTCGAAGTCCACATCGCCGTGGTAATCCTGAGCGCCGATGGTTGTGACGCGGCCATCGAGCAGATAGATGCCGTAGCCTGCCCTGACGCTGACGTCCAGGCCTGCGAGCGCGGTCGAGGGGCCTGTCCCGCCGCTGGCGCCTACGGCGCCATCGAAGAATGTGTCGTAGCTGGCTCGGGTGGTGAGGCCGTAATTCGTGAGCACGCTGTCGACCGCATGATGGACGGAATCCACCGTTCCGTGGAAGGTGATATCGCCTGTGCCGGATGTCAGGGTGGCGTCCTGGTCCCCAACGACCACCGGGCCCCGATAGTCCTGGTCGCCGGTGGTGTCGATCGCGCCGCCATTCAGGTTGATCTTGCCGCCCATGCTCCCGCGGATCTGGACCGCCAAATCGCCCACGCCGTCTACGGCATTCATGAATGTCGTATCCTTGGTCGAGGCGGTGGTGAGGGAATAGCCAGCAAGTGAGTCCACCGTGTCCGCGAAGAGGATCGATCCTGCCCAGTTTGATTGGTAACCGGCAGTCAAAATCGTGTTAGCGCCCAAGACCACATTGCCGTTGTAGCGTTGGAATCCGTCCACTTCATTTCCGTCCCCGGTCGTGATGGCGGGTGCGTTGATGTGAATGGATCCGGAACCCGTGATGTCGGCCGTCAGCGAGCCCAGCGGGCCGGTGCCGCCCACCGCGCCTCCGAAGATGGTATCGCCGGATGAGTTCGTGGTAAGAGAAACGTTCGCCACGTGACCGGGTTTTGGGTTGATCGTGCTCGTGAATGTGATCGCGCCCTGAGAGGCGGTCAAGGTCGTGTTGCTGTTATTGCCATAGCCCAGGAGTACGGGGCCGGAGTAGTACTGGTCGCCGATGGTGGTGATCCCGCTGCCATTGAGCTCGATGCTGTTGGCCCAGGCTTCAAGGGAGGCCAGGGGACTCAACGATCCGACCGTGCCGAAGGAGATGCTGCCGTTGTCGTGGTCGATGATTAGTTTTTGGTTCTCATTGAGGGAATCCACGGCGCCCTCGAAATTGATCACGCCGTAACCGTCATAACCGTCGGCCAAGCTCGCGTCCTTATCCAGGACGACCGAGCCTTTATAGTCCTGATTTCCACCCATGATGTCGGCGCCGAGATGGATGGCGTGGCCGGCACCGGATTCGAATGTGAGCGTGGTCGGACCGGTCGGGCCGGTGCCGCCGATGGTGTCGTTGATGGCGGCGCCGATGTTGATGTCGTTCTTGGCCTTGAGCGAAACGGTTCCCTGGTTGCTCATCGGGGCCTTGACCGTGATCGCGCCGCCGGCGGTGGCGTCCAGGATCAATGTCATATTAGCCGAGTTGCTTATTGGGGCCTTCACAAAGATGTCGGACACAGCGGTGCCCTTCAAGCCCCATGTGCTGGTCAAGTCGCTTACGCCGATAGCTGAGTTCGTGACCGGGGCATTGAGATACAGGCTGCCTTTCGCGGGCAGGAGATCACTGGTGTTGTGGTTGATGACCGGGGCGTTGACGTAGAGGTTGTTGGTGTAGCGCTCATCAAGGAATGGGGCCCAGCTGCTGGTCGGGTTGGTGACCAAGCCGTTGAGGTAGAGGTTGCCTGCGCTATCGAAGTCATAACCGGCGATGAGGGGGTCGTTGGCGCCGACCACCGCGACGTTATCGAGCGAGATCGGCCCCGTGAAAGTGTGGCCATAGCCGGTCAGCGCATCGATGGGGGTGGATATCGTGCCCTCATCCCAGTCAGCCGTTACGTCCGCATTGACGTAGATCCGGTTCATGGCGGAGAAGGTCAGCTCGCCCGCATCGACCGGGGCGTTGATGTAGATGTTGCCCTCGTTATCGGTGTTCGCAGGGACATTGCTCTGCAGCGTCAGATGATGGACGCTGTCGATGGGGGCGTTGACGTAGATGCTGCCCCAGCCGCCGGCGTTGACCGTGGCGTCCAAGTGGCGGATGAAGTCGCTGTCATCGCCTACCAGACCGTTGAATATCACGTCGCCGTCAGCGGCGGCGCTGAGGCCGTACCCGCTGTAGGAGTCCAGCGTGCCGTTGAAGATGACGCTGCCGCCGGATTCGTATGCGGTGGCGGCGGTGGCGCCCTGGGCTGAAAGGACGGCATCTTGCCCGCCGATCATGACATGGCCGTTGTAGCGCTGGTCGCCGTTGCCGTAAATGCTGGCTTGAGTCTTGATGCCGCCGCCGTTGAGGCAGATCTCGCCACTACAGTTCGAGTAGTCTGCGTCGTTCAATCCGTTCCAGATCGTGGCATCCAGGTAGCCCAGCGGGCCGGTGGCGCCTACCGCGCCGTCGAACTCGATGCTGCGGGCGGCGGCGACGCTGAGGCCTTGGCCGCCGGCGGCGTTCACGTCGTGCTCGAAGCGTACGAGGCCTTCGTTGGATGAAAGATAAGCGCTGCCGGTGCCGGAGAGGACCACGGAGCCGTCGTAGACCTGGTCGCCCAAGGTCCTGACGCCGCCGCTGATGGCGATGTCGCCCATCCCGGAATCAACGGTCAGGTAATCGAGCGCGTGTCGGGCGCCCACCGCGCTGTCGAAGGCGACGCCGTCATGGGCTGAGACGGCGAGCCCATATGGGGCGCTCGGGCCGTAGAAGGAGTCCACCGCGCCGTAGAAAGTGACGCTGCCCCCGGCGTTGAGCGTGGCGTCGTTGCCGCCGATGACCACCGAGCCATTGTAATAATCCCCCCAAGAATCATAGCCGCCGTACTGCTGGAAGCCGTTGGTCGTCACGCCGCCGTCGTTGATGTTGATGGCGCCGCCGTCGTAGCTGCCGGCATACAGGGATTCGAGAGGATACTTGGACCCTACGGCGCCGTTGAAGGTGACGTCCCCGTAAGCCTCGGCGGAGAGGCCTAAACCATTATAGGAATCCACCAAGCCGTTGAAAGTGATGTCGCCGTCCTCCGAGTACAGATCGGCGGCGTATCCGCCGATGCGCACGTCGCCGTTGTAGGTCTGGCCGCCCCAGGTGTAGACCTGGCCGCCGTGCAGATGGATGCGGCCGTAGTCGCTGGTCGCGTCCAGGAAAGCGAGCGCGTTTTCTCCGGTATAGGCCGGGCCGCTGGCGCCGACCGCTCCATAGAAGTAGGTGTCGCCGGTGGAATGGGTGGTCAGGCCGTAGTTCGTGAGCGCGCCGGCTGAATGATAAACGGAGTCCACCGTGCCGTCGAACTTGATCTCGTTGCCGATTTCAGTCAGGGAGGCGTCCATTTTGTCGATCCACACCGAGCCGTCATACTCCTGGCCGCCCCAGGTCGTCACGCCGCCGCCGTTGATGTTGATGGCACCGTCGTCGTAGCTGCCGGCATACAAGCGACCGAGCCGGTACGTGGCGCCCACCGCGCCGTTGAAGGTCACGTCATCGTAAGCCCTGACATTGAGGCTGCGGCCGCTGAAAGAGTCCACCGCGCCGCCGAAGGTGACGCCGCCGTCGTACGAGCGCAGCCAGGCGTCCTGGTTCTCGATGCGCACGCCGCCGGAGTAGGTCTGGTCCCCGTAGGTGTAGATGCGCCCGCCGCGCATATAGATGCTGCCTGAGCCGCCCTCGTTGATGGTGGCCGAAAGATCGCCGATAAGGCCGTCGCGACTTGCGGTGATCGAGGGGGCGCCAAGGTCGTAGATCCCTATTCCTGCGCACATCACGTCCATGAAGTTGATGTCGCCGTCCGCGCTGACGCTCAGGTCCACGTTGGCGCTCGGGTCCGCGTAGTTGTAGCCGGCCACCGGGCCGTTGAAGGTGACGGCGCCGCCGGTGTGGTCGGACTTGGCCGCGCTCAGGGTGGTGTCGCTGAGCAGCCCCGTTATGCCGTTGTAGGTCTGGCCGCCGAGGGTCTTGATGCTGCCGGCATCGATAGCGATTTCCAGAGCCGTGACGTTCAAGAAGTCCAGCTCCTTGCCGCTTTGTCCAACGGGCCCGCCTAGATAGACCACGAGCGAGGATAAAGTGAGGCCGTAGTGGTCCGTCGAAGTGATGGAGCCGCCGGGGTTTAAAATATTGGAAAGGCTGATGGGAGTCAGGTCGGTCAAGGAGTCGCCGAAATATATGACTCCGCCTATATAATTCATATTTTCACTGAAGTAAGGGTCGGTGGACAGGACGGCGTCGCGCTGGCCGATGGCGACGTTGCCCATGTATATCTGGGAGCCGGAAAAGAGGTTGCCGGACTCGCCGCCCCACGTGGTCACCTGGCCGCCGTTGATATTGATGTCGCCTGCAATGCTGCGGGCAAAGAGATGGTCGAGCGGGTACTCTGAGCCTACCGCGCCGTTGAAGGTGATGTCGTTTTGGGCCGTGACTGAGAGGCCATATCCGTCGGTTGAGAGGACTTGTGTATCTTGGGAATCCACTTTTCCGTTGAATGTGATGCTGCCTTGAGTCGCGGAGAGCTCGGCGTCATAGCCGCCGGCGGTCAAGTCTACGCTTTGGGTCTGGTTGCCGACGCGCATGTCGCCGACGCGCACGTCGCCGGTGTAGGTCTGGTTGCCGATGGTGTTGATGATGCCGGCCGTTCTGTCGGCGCCGCTGTCGTAGCCGCCGCTGATGTTGATGCTGCCGTAGTCGCTGACGGCGTCCAGCGAAGCAAGCGCAGTCGAGGGGCCTGTCGCGCCGCTGGCGCCCACCGACGCATGGAAGTAGGTGTCGCCGGTGGAATGGGTGCTCAGGCCGTAGTTCGTGAGCACGCTGGCGACCGAATGATTGACGGAGTCAACCGTGTCATCGAAATTGATGTCGCCGCCGAGAGCGGTCAGAGAGGCGTTGTTGGTGTTGATCCACACCGGGCTGTTGTAGTCCTGGTCGCCCCAGGTCGTCACGCCGCCGCCGTTGATCTCGATGACGCCCGATTCCGGCATCCCGCTGCTTTGCCTGAAGGAATCTCCCGCCCATGCCGACAGGCTGCCCAGCGCCCCGTTGCCACCCACCAGCCCGTCGAAGATCACGTTGCTCGCGGCATGCACGGAAAGGGCGTCGTGCTCCAAGGAATCTACCGCGCCGTAGAAGATGATGCTGCCGTTGGTCGAGTCCAGGTCGGCATTAGCGTTGCCGATGATCACCGGACCGTGGTAGTCCTGGTTTCCGTAGGTGTAGATGTCCCCGCCCCGCAAGTAGATACTGCCCGAGGCGCCCGAGGTGACCGAGAGGTCGTTGATCACGTCTGAGCCCACGAGAGAATTGAAGGTGACGTTCTTATCCGCACTGATGGTCAGGTCCGGGTTGCTTGCCAAAATCGAGTCATAGCCGTCCACATTGCCGTTGAATGTGATGGAGCCGCCATTGCCGCCGTTGGCCGCGGTGAGGGCGGCGGTCTTGTTCAAGTACACGTTGCCGTTGTAGGTCTGGTCGCCCAGCGTGGTGATGCCGCCGCCGTCCACATAGATGGTTCCGGCTCCGTTGATCGCGGTGACGTCCAGGAAAGCGAGCGCGGTCGAGGGGCCTGTCCCGCCGCTGGCGCCCACTGCGTAACCGAATGTGGTAATGCCGCCGGCGTAGCCGAGAGGGCCGGTGGCGCCGGTGGAATTCGTGGTCAGGCCGTAGTTCGTGTCCGAATAATGGACGGAGTCCACCGTCCCGCTGAATGTGATGTCGCCGGTGGCTCCGGTGGGGCCGGTGGCGCCGATAGCGGTCAAGGAGGCGTCCGCGCCAAGGCTCACCTTGCCGTTGTAAAGCTGGCTTCCGGTCTCGCTGACGCCGCCGTCGGTGCCGTCCGTATTGACCACGCCGCCGTCGAGATGGACGGCGCCAGATCCTGTGATGTTGGCGGTCAAAAATCCGAGCGGGGCGACGGCGCCCACTGCGCCTTCGAAATAAGTGCTGCCAAGCGATGTGGTGGTCAGGCCGTAAGGCCCGCCGCAGGAGGGATAGTCGCAGGTAGCTTCCAGGCCGAAGGAGTCCACTGTGCCGTGGAAGGTGATGTCGCCCGCTGTCGAGGTCAACGCGGCGTCCTGTTGGTCGATGTTGACCGAGCCGTAGTAGTCCTGGCTGCCGGAGGTCTTCACGGAGCCGCCGTCGATGTCGATGTAGTCCTCACCGCTTTCCCGATCGACCGTTACATTCAGCCGGCTCAGCGGGCCCAGCGGGCCGGTGCCGCCGCCCACCGCGCCATTGAATTCGATGAAGCCTTCTGAGCGGGCTGTGAGGCTGAACGGACCGGTGGCCCCGATCGTGGAGTCCACCGTGCTGTCGAAGATGATGCCGTTGTTCCGGGCCGTCAGGGTGGTGTCGGCGCCAAGGACGACCGGGCCCTCGTAATCTTGGAGGCCGTAGGTGTTCGCGGAGCCGCCGTCGAGGTATATGCTGCCGGAACCGGTGATGTCCGCGGTCAAAGAGCCGAGAGTCCCGGTGCCGCCCACCGCGCCGCCGAAGGTGGTGTCGCCGCTCGAGGTCGTGCGCAGGTAGTAGGGGCCGCTCGGGCCGCTCGCGTAAGCAAGTCCCGAGTTCGAGTTCACGGTCGTCTTGAAGGTGATGCCGCCGCTTGTAGAGATCAGGGACGCGTCGTCGCGGAGGACCACGGCCTGGCCGTAATACTGAAGGCCGCTGGTCTGCACCGAGATGGGATCGGTGGTGGCGGGGCCAGTGGGGCCGCCGATGTAGGTGATCCCTGTGCCTGTGATGATATTAAGGGAAGCCAAGGGATGTATGTTCCCTATATCAGCTCCGATGGAGATGTTGCCCGCATCGTCCCGGAGCGCGAGGTTCATGGTGCCGCTCGTGTGGCCGTCGACCGTGCTGTTGATCGAGATGAGGCCGCTGTGGCTGTTCAAACGCTCCTCGCTGTTGTACAGGACGATGGGCGCGTTATAGGTCTGGGCGCCGGAGTTTGTCGTTATGTCGGTGAGAGACGCCCCGGTCACGGCGGTAGTGCCATCCTTGGTGCCGAGATTGATGCCGGCGGAATTCATGGTGATGGCACCGAGGCCTGTGGCGTTGATGTTTGCGCCCACGTTGATGTTGCCCGCGGCTGTGAGTGCGAGGTAATGGGCGCTGTTCCAGGCGATGTTGTTCAAGATGTCGATGTCGCCGCTTTGGTGGCTGTCGTAGCCGCCGACCGTCGTGACAATGACATTGCTGCTGGCCAATGCCGCTTGCAGAATGGAGATGGTCAGAATGGAGGTCACACCGGAGGGAGTGCACGTTTCGGGGTTTGTGCCCGTGCAAGAGACGCTGGTCCCATCGGTCTGTATGGTCAAGTTCGTCGGGTCAAGAAGCAAAGTCCCCACCGTGCCGTTGGCCGCGCCTAGGTTTGCGATGCCTTCGAAATCCAGGAAGTCCTTGCCTGAGACCTCGGCGAAGCCGCCGTCGCCGCCGTTGGCGCCGCCCTTGGCGCTGATGGCGCCCTGGAATACGGTGCTTTTGTCCGACCACACCACGACGTTGCCGCCGTTGCCCGTGTCCGTCGCGTCCGCCTTAATGTTCGCCCCGGCCTCGACCGTGACGTTCTTAGCGTTGGGCATGGACGCGTCGGCGCCGTGCGCGCCGCCGCCGATCAGGGCCGTGCCGCCGCCCGTCGCACCGCTCACGTCGACGACGGAGCCGTTCTTCAAAGTGATATCGTCGGCCGCGATGCGCACCGTGCCGCCCTTGTCGCCCTGCGTGGCGGAGATCAAGCCGGAGTTGACCACCGAGCCGCCGGTCGCGGTCAGGTAGACATGGCCGTCCTTGGTTTCGACTCCCGTGGCGTTGATGTTGCCCGAGTTGTTGATGGCCAAGCCGTAGACGTTTCCGTCCGCGGCCTTGAGCTCCGCGGTTGCGGCCATGATCTGCCCCTTCTGGTCCACGCCCACGGCGACGACGCCGTTTCCGGCCTGCACGAATATGCGCTCAGGGTCGCCGGCGGGCTTGAGCAGCACCTCGCTGCCCGCGGCTAAGGCCGCGGTGCCCTGCGCCGCGCTGATGGCGCCCGTGTTCTGCACGGTGTGCGCGATAAGCATGACGTCGCCGCCCAAGGCTTCGATCTTGCCCGCGTTCTGCAAGCCGGCCAAAGAGCTGCCCGAGAAGAGCAGGCTGTCGCCGGACATGAACTGGTCGTTGTTGACGTCCAGGGTGGAGGCGATGAAGCTCTGCGCGCTGATGACGCCGGAGGCTCCCACGACGATGCCGTTGGGGTTGATGAGGAACACTCGGCCGTTGGCCTGCAGGGTGCCGTAGATGGCGGAGGGGTCGCCGCCCGTGACGCGGTTGAGCACGGCGGAGAGTGCCGAGGGTTGGACGAACTTGGTCAGCTCGCCGACACTGATGGAGAAGCCCTGCCAGTTGATGATGGCGTTGTTGGACTGCTGGTTGACCGTGACCACGCCGCCGGAGCCGTTGATGTTGGCCTGCCCGGCCGCCACCGTGCCGCCGAAGGGGTTGGACCATGCCGAGGGCGGGAAAGCCAGCATGAACGCCAGGAGCAGGCGCAGCCCGACGAGGATCGGGTTCTGCTTCCGCTCGGGAGTCCATGATTTCATGTTCCTCCCTCGATACTTATGCCACAGCGGGCTGGTGGAATCCAAAGAGGGCTTGACGGTTTTTTGATCAGTAGTCATGGTTTTTCCCCTGCGTGGCGCGTGGCGTATGCGTGGCAAAAATAAAACAGCCCATGACCGCAAGCTTTAGCTGCCGCTTGCGGACATGAGCTAGCCAACTCGGCGATTGGAAGCGTCAATGTCACTAGAAATTCATTTGGACGATACGCGATTGTCGCATATTGTTTTTTTAGCTGTCAATATTTATTTCCGCCGCCACCCCGCGATCAGGATCAGCGACACGTTCTCGAAGGGGTTCACGCAAGCCGCCGAAGGGCCCATGGCCGGCTCCCCGTGTCCGGCATGGGTCGCGATGAAGTAGCCTACCTGAGCGCCCCAGATGCGCGAATACGGCTCGTCGAACCAGCCCCAGGGGTTGTGCGGCGCCGGGCGCAGCTCCGGCGGAGGCGTGCGGTCGAGTCCGGTCCAACCGACCAGCCACACGCGATGGCCGGCTGCGAGTGTCGAGGCTATTTGCTCCAGCACGGGCTGGAGCGGATGCTCCATCAGCATTTTTATTTTGAGCAGGTCGTAGCGGTGGAACCGATGGTCTTGCAATGCGGGAACGGTCGTCCAAGGCGCCGCTCCGGAATAATATCTCTCGAAGGAGATGCCGTTATACCACGGATGCACGAGGACGAGATCATCCGGCCGCGCGCGCCGGCTCAGCTCGGCGGCGACGAGGTCCATGTTCGTCTGGCGGCAATGCGCCCGGGCGAAAGCTCCGGGGAAAGCCGCGCCCACCAGAAGGCACGCGCAGATCAAGCGCAGGGCCCGCCAGCGCCGGGCGCTGCTTGTCAACGCGGCGTCGATGCACACGGCCGCCAATGTCAGCAGGGGCAGAAAATACCAGACCTCCGTCGGCAAGCCGAGGAAGTACAGGCCGACGAAGAAGCTGCCGGCCCCGGCGATCATCGCCGCCGCCGCGAAGAGCGCCACCGCGGTTTCGTCGTCCCGCGGTGATTGCGCGGACCGCAGTATCTTGAGCCCGCCGGCGGCCGCCAGCAGAGACAGCCCGAGCCACGGCCATTTCATCCAGGCCGCCGTTGGCGCCAGAGCCGCGGACAAGTTCTGCCAGGCGAATCCCGGCAGAAATCCGGTATGGCACAACATCGACCAACCGGTGTGGCGGTCATGGATCATCTTGAGATAGGGCAGATATGCCGCGGCCGCCGGAACGCCGATCGCCAGAGCAGCGGCTGATCTCCATGCGTCTTCGCGCCATAGCCAGACGGCGCCGCCGGCCAGGCAAACGGCCAGTATTAAAAAGGAGTTCTGGAACAGACATTGCGCGCTCAGAAGGGCTGCGACGGCGGCGGCCAGCCAGCGGCCCAGGCGCGGCGACTGGACGAAACGCCACACCAGCGCCACCGTGACGAGCATCAGGACACTGCCGGCGCCGTAGGCGCGCAGCGAATCCTCCCAGCGCACGAAGGTCAGATTGGCGGCCAGCAGGCCCAGGGAGACCAATGGCGCCGTACGGGTCAAGACCCGGCCGTTGAGCCAGACCGCGCCGAGGAGCATGGCGCCGATAAGGAATCCGCACACCCTGAGGCCGTAGTCCGTGCCGCCGAATCCCATCGCCGACCAGCCGCGCATCAGCGCCGGGAACAGCAGGGGGCAGGTCTCATCGCCCAGGTAAGACCACATCTCCTGGAATGTCGGCAGCACGGCCGTTCGGACGATGCCGCACTCGTCGCGCCACAGTCCTCCGGCGTGGTTGAGGAAAACCAAGTGCAGCCAGACGGCCGCCAGCGTGAGCGCGGCGCCGACGAGAAATTCAGTCCTTTGGAGGATCTTCATTTTCCGCTCCCGGTCCCCGGGCTGGAAGTTGCTATGATACCACACTTGCAAGCCGGCCAAAACGCCCCATGTCTACCGTGATCTGATGAGCCAGAGGCCAGGACCGCGGCGCGGACGGGAACCCCGCGCTGAAAAAATCGAGGCGCCCTGGCGCCGGCCAACCGTCGAGGTCGCGGCCGCCCTGCTGGTGAGCGCGGCGGCGCTCCTCATCCGCGCTCGGCTGCTCGATGTCCCGCTGGAGCGGGACGAGGGCGAATACGCCTACGGCGCTCAACTGCTGCTGGCCGGCGAGCGCTTCTACCACGGCTTCTACACCATGAAGCTCCCGGGCATACACCTCGCCTACGCGGCGCTGATCAGCATCTTCGGACCGGCGGCCCGGGGCATCCACTCCGGGCTCGCGCTGATAGACGCGCTGAGCGGAGCGGCGCTGTTCATCCTGGCCCGTCGATTTTGGGGCGGCTTGTGCGCCGTGGCCGCCCTGGCCGCCTTTTTGCTCATGGCTCTCGGCATCAGCGTGCAGGGCTACCAGGCCAACGCCGAGCACTTCGTCCTTCTCCCGGCGCTGGCCGGGCTGGTGCTGCTCACCCAGGCGGCGCCCGGCGGCCGGAACCGGCTTCTCTTCGCAAGCGGCCTGTGCCTCGGGACCGCCATCGCGATGAAGCAGCATGGCGTTCTGTTCGCGGCGTTCTCGACGCTGATGCTCATCGTCGAGGCGGCGCGCGACCGCGAGCGCCGGCGCCTGCTCATCGGCGGTCTTCTCGCGCATGCGGCGGGGTTGGCCCTGCCTCTGGGAATTCTCCTGGGAGCGATCGCGGCCCATGGCGATTTCGGCCGCTTCTATTTCCTCTGCGTGAGCTACGCGCGGCATTATATATCGATCCAGCCGCCAGCGGCCGCTCTCAGGGACCTGCTCTGGGCGCTGCGCGGCCTCTTCCGCGACGCCCCGGTTTTCTGGATCCTCGCCGCCATAGGCCTGGCGCGGTCGTTCCGTGCCGATACTGGCCGCCCGCAGGCGCGCTTCGCGGTCTTGTTCCTGCTGTTCTCGTTTTTGGCCACGGTCCCCGGCCTATGGTTCCGCCCTCACTACTTCATCCTGCTGCTGCCGGCGGTGGCTCTGCTCGCCGGCATCGGCGTCGCGCAGTTCGCCTCGGACCGGCGGCGCGCGCCGGCCTGGATGCTCCTGCTCTTTGCCGTCGGACATACCCTGTTCGCGCAGCGCCAGGTGCTCTTTCAGCTCGACCCGGCCCAGATATCGCGCAAGACTTATTGGACCATGCCGTTTACGGAGGCGATCCCCATCGCCGATTTCGTGCGCGAGAACACCGGGCCCCGGGACACGGTGGCGATCGTCGGCTCGGAGCCCGAGATCCTCTTCTACGCGAGGCGACGATCAGCCACCGGCTACATCTACGGGTACCCGCTCACCGAGCCGCATCCGTTCATGGATCGGATGATCGACGAGATGATCCGCGAGGTGGAGAGCTCCCGCCCCAAGATCGTGATCCATGAGAGCGGCATGTGGAGCTGGGGGACGCAGGTCGCGGCGCGCCGACGGATCGCGGCGTGGGTCCAGGCCTATACCGACCGCGACTATGAGCAAGTGGGGGTGCTGGAGTGGACCTGGGCCGGGCCGGTCTGCACTTGGGGAGTCATGGCGCGCGATCTGCGTCCCCCCGGCAACGACTGGATGAGGATCTACCTGCGCAGGTCGTGAGTCCCCGGCCCGGACCGCTGGAGGACGACCTCCAGGTTCCGGCGAGCTTGCGCGAACTGGGGGTTGATGAGCAGGGCTTGGCGATAATGCCGGACCGCCTCATCCAGGCGGCCTTGCCCGGCCAGGGCGAACCCCAGATTGTTGTGGGCCGAAGGATAGTGCGGCCGCAGCTGGAGAGCCCGATCGAAATGTTCGATCGCCTCGTCGAGCTTGCCTTGCCCGAACAAGGCGGCCCCCAGGTTGTTATGAGCGGAAGCGATGGCGGGATCCATGTCCAAGGCGCGCCGCCATAGGCTTTCCGAATCGTGCCAGACCTTGACATAGCGCCAGGTCAGCAAGCTCAGCGCTGCCAGCAGCACGGCTATGATCATCGCCGCGTTGCTCAAAGCGCGGCGGCCGCTGTCCCTCCAGAGCCGCGCCGATGACCCGGCCACTAAAACCGCCAACCCCAAAGAGGGGGCATACATATATCGGTCCGCGGCGATCTGCTGGCCGCTCTGGGCAAGCCCCAGGACCGGCAGGACGGTGGCGACGTAGCAAACCCAGACCGCGAGGCCCGCCGGCCACCTTCGGCGCATGGCCAACGCGCCGGCGGTCGTCAAGATCACGAACATGCTACTAATAAGGAATGGCGCCGCCCAGGGATCGATCCTGTCGTTGGGTAAAGTGAACAGGGAATACAAGGGCGACAGCCGTAAAGGCACGAAGGTCTTCCAGACATAGAAAGCCAGGCCGAAACAGGCCTGCGTCAAGCGCTCCGTGACGCTGAATTTCGTCATAGTCAGCATCGCTCCGGAGCGGCCCATGGCGCTCATCCCCATAAGGCCGGCTGAGAGCATCATCAGGATGAACGGGATCTTCTCCAGCCAGACCTGCCTGGTGGCCTTGGAAAGCCAACGCTTCGGATCTCCCGGCAGGCGACCCAGAGGATAGATGTCGAGGACCAGCAGCGCCAGCGGAAGCGTAAGGCCGCTGATCTTTGACAGGAGCGAAAGTCCGAAACAGACCACGGACATCCGGAGCCAGCGCGGCCTTTGAGTCTGGTCGGCAGAGGCCTTCAGATAGAAGAGGACCGTGAGCAGATAGAAGAATCCGAAAAGAACGTCCCGCCGGGCCGTGACCCAGGCTACGGCCTCCACGCGCAGGGGATGCAGCGCGAAGAACAGCGCCGAAGATCCGGCCGCGAGTTCAAGCCAGCCCGGACTTGAACTCGGGCTCGCGGGAATAGCCAGGGCCAGCAAGCGGCGGCTGACGAAATAAAAGACCGCGGCATTGGCGCAGTGCAGCAGGAGGTTGCTCAGATGATAGCCGAAGGGATGCATCCCCCACAACGCGAAGTCCAGGCCCAAAGTCAGCCAGGTCAGAGGGATGTAGTGTCCCCAATGAGGAGCCGCCAGCATCCAGCGGAGCTGCGCCCAGCCCAAGCCGCGGTAGTACGGGTTGTTGAGGAAGTTCAGGTCATCGTCCCAGTTCAGGAACCCATTGCGCAAAGTGCCTGAGAACACGAGGAAGGTCGCCAGCGCTATGGCCGCGGGCACGACGATGTCGGCCCGCAGGGACCGGCTAGGGCGGCGGCCCTCTTCTTCGATGACCCGATTCTTGCGCCTGGCCGATTTCATCATTCGTAGCGATAACGGAACAGGAGCCACATATCGGACACGATGAGCACGGAGACGACGCTGAAAGCCGGCCGCAGCGAGCATCGCGCGGACGCCAACCCCCAGAACAAGACGAGGGGGGCGGCACGGAACGCGGCCAGGCTCAGGCCCAGGTAGGCCCAGGGCAGTTCGCGCACCAAGGCCGTTCTGAGCGATGGGAGCTTCCGGGAAGCGCGGGCCAGCGAAGCGGCGGCCAGGAGGGCGCCGACGGAGAGCGCCAGGATGAGCGCCTGTGGGCCGGGGGAGAGCGCGGCCGCGTACAGGATCGCCGCCGCGGAGGCCGCGGCCGAGGCCCGGGCGGACCAGCGCAGGCTGCGGCGCGCCCGTTCAAGGCCGGCTTGAACGGCGTGTGTCCGGACTCTGCCGGTGCGGTCCGCGTCATGATCCACGATCTGGTGGAAATGCAGGTTGACCCATTTATCCAGGAACACCGCAAGGCCCAGGAGCAGCAGGGCTTCAAGGCTGCCGCCCAGCGCCGCCCAGGGCAGAAGGACGTAGGCGCAAGCGCAGGACAGGCTGTAGCCGAAGAGCCCCCAAGCGCCCCTTTCTTTCAGCCGGAAAGGCCGGACTGAATACGCCAGCCCCAGGAGTATGGCGGCCAGGTAAACCCACTGGGCTTGCGTCCGGACGCGGAAAACGAGGAGGCTGCCCCAGCCCGCGGCGAAGAACGCCAGGATGATAAAAACCGCCTTCGCCGTCGGCAGCGCGCCGACCCAGCGGCTTTTGCCGGCCGCCGAGTCATCATCCTTCTCGACGCGGTCGTTGCTCAGCGTGGAGACGAAGGCCCAAGAGACCACGGCGGCGAACAGGCCGGAGAGCCGAAGCAGGCATCCCCCGGCATCCGCGCCAGTCTCAGACAGGAGCAAGACAGCCAGCGGCAGCCAGAGAGAATTCACCTTGAGCAGGCCGCGGCGTCCAAAAAAACTCACCTCCCCTCCTTTTTGGCCGCCCGGCCGTTCCAGACCGGGCAGGACTTGTCCGGGCCGTCGATCCGGCCGGTGATGGTGAAGGCCTGCGCCCGGCAGCCGCCGCCGCAGCTGGCGACGTTGGCGCAATCGTTGCAGATGCCGTGGCGCGCGGGATGGCGCATCTTCTCGCAGAGAGGCGCTTTGGAAAAGACCTCGCCCAGGTCGTCGGTGCGGGCATCGCCCACGTAAGCCTCCGGGACGTCCAGGCAGACGCACGGCGAGAGCAAGCCCGTCGGGTTGACCGTCAGCCGGTCCCGTCCGGCGTGACAGCCGCGATGGACGACCCGGACCATCCGCGCGAGCCGGAGCATGGCTGGATGGTAGGGCGCCCAGGGGATGTAGGTCTCCACCAGCCAGCGCTGGGGCAGGTCGCAGAAATGCTCAAAGACCGGCGCCAGCGCGGAGATGGCGTCTTGGTTCTTTGCAAAAGCCCCGCGGACGCGCTTGGTGTAGACGGGGCAGTGCACGGTCAGCGTCGGCCAGCCCTCATGAAGGGCCCGGTCGAGCAGGGGGATGATTCCTGGCAGGGTCGACTCGGCCAGGCGCACGGAGACGGTGGTATGGAATCCGGCCGCCTGGATGAGCCTCAGGTTCTCCAGGACCACGGGCAGCATCTCGGGCGGTGCCCCGTGCATGAGGCCGTAGAGGCGCGGGTCGAGGGTATCCAGGCTGATCTGGAAGGACTTGGTCAGCGTCTCCCGGCGCAGGCGGGTGAGGATATCCTTGTTGAGAAGGCTTCCATTCGAGGCGATGCGGGTGGTGATGCCGAGACGTCCCATCTCCGCCAGGATGGAGATGAGGTCCTGGCGGCGGAACGGTTCGCCGCCGGAGATGAGGACGTCCAGGACCCCCGCTTCATGGAACTTCCTGACGAGGTCCAAGGCCTCCCGTGTGTCGAGTTCTCGGCGGTGTGCCGCTCCCGAATCGGTGAAGCAGATCCCGCAGTCGAAATTGCAGGAATAGGTCAGGTTCCAGAACAAGGTCCGCAGCGGGGACGGCGCCATCCAGTCCCTCTCGGTCGAATGGCCCGGTTTAAGCTTGAGCTTGATGTCAAGCATGGGCTAGACGGCTCCCGGGGCCGGGTCGGCGCTCTCGCAGGGGACACCTGAGGAGCAGAGGGCGCAGCCCAGCGAGAAGCCGTCGGCCTTTCTGCCGCCCTTGACGATGGGCGCGGCGAGCATCCTGAACTTGCCGGAGTAATCGCCGAGCGAACGCTCGCGGATGGCTTGCCGCCGGAGATAGCACTTCTCTTTGTCCAGCCCGCTGGAAGAGATGGCCCCGGCCGGGCATTTCCTCAGGCACAGGCCGCAGCCGGCCCCGCCATCGCGCAGACAGGGCGCCCGATGATCGGCCTCCCTCCGCGGCCGGACATCCAGGGGCGCGTCCGTCACCAGGCTGCCGAGCCTGACCATGGCCCCGCGCGGCGTGATCAGGCAGCCGTTGAGGCCGAACCGGCCGAGGCCGGCCGCGTAGGCCACGTGCCGCTCTGACCAGTTGGAGCTCAGGCCGCGCTCAGGGCAACGGAACGCGTCGTAGCCGTCGGATAAGACGGGAGAGATCGCGGCGAATCCTTCGCGCCGGAGCCAGTCGGATAGACGGCGGCCCAGTTCAAGGTTCAAAGCGCCCCCGTTGTTGCGGGCGACGGAATAGAGTTCGGAGGGCCAATCGCCGCTCCGGTTGGAGACGATGATGTCCCGCGAGAAGGGCAGAGCCCAGCTGAGCACCCGGACCGGCCCGTCGGGCCGTCCGAGGACCTCGCGGGGCAGGAAGTGGCGGGGACTCACGGCCTCACGCAGCGCCCGGAAGACCCTATCATCGCCGTCGACGATGCCGACGAGAGGCCCGTCGAAGATGGGCCGGCCCGCGAAGTCGGGCAGGCTGTTCTCCGCCGCGCCCAGGACCAGGCGGCGCAGTTCGCCGGCGAGTCGGCCGGCCGTCGGACACCCACGCTCCATGCATAGCATTATAGCGACTTAGGGCACTCGTAGGCTAATCAAGCCTCCCCCCATGTGACGCGCTTTGCCAAGAGCATCCATCTGACGTGAGTCCGTCGCGGAAAGCCCGGCGCGAGCGCCGGACTCAATGCGCCGGCCGAGGGTTTCTCCCCAGGAGATGGAGGTTGCGGCAATAGATCAAGGCGCCGCAGGATTGCCCGAGGATGAAGACTGGATCTTTTTGGTGGATGGCGTAGCCCAGAAGGATGAAACCGCCGGCAATGCTCAGCCACCAGAAGGAGACGGGGATGACGCTGCGCTTGCTCCGTTCGCTCGCGATCCATTGGACGAGGAATCGGGAGAAGAAGATGCCTTGCCCGACGAGCCCGACGAGCAGCCAGAATCTTTCTCGCACTGAAGACCTCCTTGCGCGGCGACCTCATAAGATAGTGCCCTTCTCCTTAGCCACAAGACCCCGAAGCAATCCAGGAGGCCCGGGCCCAGGCGGTTCCAGACCCCGTATTTGGCCTTGCCTTTCAGGCGAGGTCGGTGCCGGGCCGCCATCTCGATGATGCGGCAGCCTCGGAGCGCGAAGAGGGTCGGGAAGAACCGCTGCATCCCGTGGAAGAAGGGAAGCCTCATCAGCGCGGCTCTCCTCATGGCTCGCGCGGCGCAGGCTGAGTCTTTCACCACATGGCCTGTGAGGATGTTTCGCGCGGCGTTGCCTATAAAGGAAGTCGATTTCCTGACCCAGTCGTCTTGGCGGCTGGCGCGGTAACCTGTGACCAGGTCAGCGTCCTGGGAGCGCAGGGCGTCGATGAAGAGCGGCAGGTCGGCCGGGTCGTTCTGGCCGTCGCCGTCGAGCGTGCAGATGATGCCGCCGCCGGCCGCGCTGAACCCGGCCCAGAGGGCGGCCGCCTGGCCCGCATGCTTGGCCAGGATGAGATGCCTGTGCCGCGGGTCCCGACGGCTCATCTCTGCGAGTCGGGCCCGGCTTTGATCGGTAGATCCGTCGTCGACCCAGATGCATTCCCAGTCCCACGCCCTCCCGGAGAAAGCCGCGGCCAATTCCCGGGCGAGCGGGAGGATGCTGTCTTCCTCGTTGAGGACGGGGATGATGATGGAGATGTCTGCCATAGTCGTTTTGAAGCCTTGCTGTCTTGTCTTGGGAATAGATTATACCAGTCCGCCGGGGAGCGGGGTCGCTTCAAGTTTTATAGATGGTCAGGATCTCGCCCCCCTGCCTCTTGATTTGATGCACGATGGAACTCGCAGGTCCCGGATACTGCCCCAGGGCTTTCCAGTAAGGATTGGGGACCACGACGACGTAATCTCCAGGCGCATAGTCGCTCTGCTCGTTGTAGCGGATCTCCAGGATAGAGAGATCCTTCCTTTGTAAGGATAATCCCAGGGCTTCCCGGCTGAACGTATGCACGTAGATGCGGGCGCCGAGTTCGGCATGCTGATCCAGCCAAAGCCCGGCTTGCCGGCACGAACTGAACCAATAATCACCTGCGAATGGGATACCCGCCGCTTGGGCCCCCCGCAGTCCTCCGGCAAAAGCATTGAAAAACGTGGTCTCGTAAGGGTGGGTGGCGATGAGCCCAGTCAGGTTGAGGCCCAGGACAATGGAGCCCAAGAGTCCTATCCAGGTTTTTTCAGGCCAGCGCAGCCGCCCAGCGGCAAGCCCGGCCAGCCGCAGCAACCCCAGGCTCGCCAAGATCGAGAATGGGACCGCAAAGATCAAGAAGTTCCTCATCCCGTCATAATGGATGATATCGGGCAGGCAGGGGATCGCGAGCGGCAACGCCAGCCAGACGATCAGCAGAGCATTCTCCGGCTTGGCGCGCAGCCGGACGAGAGACGTCGCCAGGCCCGCGCCGGCGCACAACAGCATGGCGACGGGCGTCCTGTAGAATATCTGCTCGAGGGAGTAGATGTTCCAACGGGCAGGCGGGATGCCCCAGAACTCCCGGTTGCCGCCCGAATAGACGACTCTCGATCCAAAGCGGCCGTTGATCCCGGCTGCCGTCGCATCCGAAAGCGAGCTGACATGCGACCAGAGATGGTACATCCTATTGATCAGGAAATCGGATTTATCTGAAAGCCCCCAGAATGCCGGTGAGTAGAGCATGGCCACGAGCCCGAACGCAAGCCCATAGCTGCCCGTCAAATGGGCCAGCGGCAGTCGGCCGGCGGGGCGCGCGCGGTCCGCGCCTCCCGGCCGGCCGACGCACGCGAGCCAAGACCACGCGATGATCGGCACCAGAAGCGCGTACATCTTCACCGAAAGAGCCAACCCCAGGAACATCCCATGCCCGTAAAGGCAAGGGATGCTCCGCGAGCTCCTCCATTCGACAAAACAGGCGATGGACAGAGAGCAGAATATGAGCAGAGGGATATCCTTGAGATTATTGAACGCATGGCCGAACACATAGGGGTACGTGGACAACAAGGCCACGGTCAAAAATGCCGCGGCGCCGTCCCATCGTTTCTTCACGAAGGAGAACAAGCAGAGCAGAAAAGGGGCCAACAACAGCGGCAGGACGGCGTGGCGGGCGGACACGGCGTCGAGCCATCCCAGCCCCCCGTGCAGCAACCGCCGGAAGACGTCGGCCATCATGAAACTCAGGGCGCCGTGCGTCTGGTCGCCCAGGACCTGCAAGTTCATGCTCCCCGTAAGAATGTATTCGAAGTTCGCTTGGCCTTCCCGATAATTCTTGGCGCTGTCGCTGACGGGGCCATAATCTTTAAGGAGGAACAGGCTGATCGTCAGGAAAGCCGCCGTCCAGAGATACGCGGCTCTGCGATGATCCATGATGCCCCGCGGCGAAGGGTCCATCCGGGGGGCGGGCACGCCCTTTTTTCGTCTGGGGCCGGATCTCATATATGCCTTATCTCTTTGACGGAAGACTCATGTGCCCGCGGCCAGCGCGGCAGCCTTGAGCATCTGGTATTTCTGTTCGAAAGTCAGGGCTTTTTCCATATCGCCCAGATTCCGATAGAGTAAGAACAGATTGTGGTAAGGATCCGGGAAATTAGGGGAGATCTCAAGCGCCTTGCGATAGCAATTCTCGGCTTTCAGCCAGAGTCCTTTTTGGTCGAAATAGATGCCCAGGGCATTGTAGGGCACCGCGAAGCGCAAGTGCCGGACCGGGTAGAAGACCAACACGGACGTGAGCGCGCAGAGCGCGCAAAACTTAAGCAGCCTCCCCCGGTCTCTCTTGAGCCAGCAGTCCCAGGCGCAATCCAATCCGCTGGCCGCGAAAATGATGAGGATCGGGACTATCGGGACGCGATAGCGCGAAACGACGCCGATCACCCCTACCGGGGCCGCATAGCACAAGGCAAAGATCGCGAGCAGAGTCGCGGCGACGCTCCATTGGCGCCGGCGGAAGACGAGCCCGCCGATCGCCAGCACCGCCACGACGCCGAATGCGAAAGCGCCGAGCTTGAGCAAGGGGATGAACTCCGCCACGAAAAGCATGTTGATAGTGTCCGGATATTCATAGCGGTTCAGGAAATAGGCCGTCCGGCGCAGCAGGAGCTTCAGGAAACCCCAGGGGGAACCGCGGATATTGTCGAAAGCCTTGGCGGTCCAGTACGCCGAGACCTCGGAGGGCTTGAGCGGCCTCCCCTGGGCTCTCTCGGCGACCACAACCGAGTTGTCGACCAGCTCCTTCATGCCCGTTCCAAGTCCCGCGGCGGCATGCCATCCCCCCCCTTTTTGAGGATTGGTCCCCATGTAGAAGTTCACTCCGCCATGAGCCGCAACCGGCACGAAGTCCTTGTAAAGACGATAGTTCTTCAATGTGATGGGCGAAACACCCGTGGCGTGTCCCGCCAGCAGGAGCAGCGCGGCCGCCGCTCCCAGCCCGCGGCTGTTTTTCTTCGAGGCCAGGTAAAGCCCTAAAAAAATAGCGCAGGAGATCACCGGGACGGTGATATTGGGCCGCAAAAGCGCCGTGATGCCGAAGAGAAGGCCGGCCGGGAAATAGGCTCTGAGCGCGCCGTCCGCCTGCCCGAGGGCGCGCACCAGAAGCCGGAGCGCGCACAGCATGAGGAAGATGGACACGCTCTCGCCTAAAAGCATGTTCTCATAGAAGATGAACGGGACATAGACGGCGGCCATGGCGCCGGCGATGATCGGCACGCGCCGGGAGTTGAAAGCCTCCTTGGCAAGGGCATAGACGAGCAGCGGCGTGAAAGCTCCCAGGCAGGTCTGGATGAGATGCGCCGTCCCTATCGAATGTCCGAAGATCCGGTAGATGAGCCCCAGGAAATACGGATAGAGCGGAGTGGTGTAGACCAGCCAGGAAGGTTTGCCCAGCCAAGCGCCGGCCGCGATCTCAAGGCCTCTGAGGTCATAGACCCCGTCGTCGAGCGTCGGCGAGAGGGGCTCGAAAAATGGCGTTTGGGCCAGAGCGTGCAGATAATAGAGCCTGAGGATGAGGGCCGCGGCGAAGAGACCCAAGAGCCACAGCCGTTCTCGTCTCAACCAATCGCTCTTGGATGGATTTTGCAATGACGCCTCAAATATCCCGCCGGGATATCGCCGAAACCCTTGCAGAAAGTCGGCCCATTGAATCGGGGGCATTGAGGTTTTCAATGAGATGTCGACCAATATTCACTATGGTGAATATTATACGCCATTTTATACGCTGTCTTGATTTCCACCCCACCGGACAATTGCAATCCCGATAAATCATGTAAAATGGAGTCGTGCGCTCTGGATTTCTGAAGCATTTTGGACCGCGATGGACGGGTAGGACCCCATGAGCCGCAAACAGCGTCGGGTCCAGCCGCAGCCCCCTCCGAATCCGAAGCCCTTGGCCGTCGCCGCTCTCCCCGAGCGCTGGCTCGTCCTTGTTCCGGCGGCTTTCGTGGTCCTGGCGTGCCTGTTCAATCTCGTGGCCTTCCACACCGAGATCAATGGCGCGGCGTACAGCCTCAACGACCACGTCCTGCATCAGGCCCTGGCCTCCCGGATGGACGCGGCATGGCAGGCGGGCGCCAATCCGCTCGACCCCTGGATCCCGTATTGGGGACAGGGCTTCCCTGTCCTGCGCTACTACCAGAACCTGCCGCACCTGCTGGTCGTGTCGGCGTATCGCCTTTTGGGCAAGACGGTTCCGCTGGCCGATGTGTTCAGGACGTTCCACCTTCTTTGCCTGGTCCTCATGCCGGCCTCTTTCTGTTTAGGCGCGCGCCTGCTGGGCCTGGAGAAGCACACGGCCGCGCTCGCGGCGCTCTGCGTGCCGCTGCTCGGCGTAGATCCTACCCACCGGCATTTCATGGGATTGCAGCCCTCGTCGTTCATCTGGAGCGGCGGGGGCCTGTTCTCGCAGGAGGTCGCCCTCGTGCTTCTGCCCCTGGCCTTGGGCGCGGTGCTGCGCAGCGTCCTGACGGGCCGTCGCTTCGGCGCGGCGCTGGCGCTGCTGTGGGCGACCTTGGTCTCGCACCTTCTGCTCGGCTACAGCGCCTGCCTGCTCGGCCTGCTCGCGCTGGCCCACCCGGACGCGCGCGGGCAGCGGCGAGCGGTCCTGCTCCGCCTGTCGGGCATTTACGCCGGGGTGTTTGCGGCCGCGCTCTACCTGCTCTGGCCCACGCTCACGGAGTCGAGCCTGTTGTGGCGGTCGGTCTGGGAAGAGCGGCCCTACTGGGACTCTTACGGAGCCGCCACCGTCGTCCAGTCGCTCTTGTGCGGCGGGATCCTGGACGGCCCGCGCATCCCGGTGCTGACCATGCTCGCGGGCCTGGGCGCGGCCTGCGTCGTGTCGCGGCGCTGGCGGCCCGCAGCCGAGCTGGGGGCGGCGCGATTCGTGCTTTACTCCGCCGGTTTGAGCTTGGCTCTCTTCTTCGGTCGGGCGACCTGGGGCTCGCTGGTCAAGCTCCTGCCGATGAGCGCCAATCTGCCTTTCCACCGCTTCATCTGCGCGCTCCAGTACTCGGCCCTTCTCCTGGTCGGCCTGGGCCTCTCGGCGCTGTGGCGCGTCCTGGATTGGCGGCGCAACGGCCGGCGTCTGGCTTTGGCTTTGGCCGTCACGGCCGTGGTCTTAGCCCCAGCCTTCTACAGCGCGGCCTCGACCGGGCAACGCCTGGCCGAGATGACCGCGCGTACCGCCGCGGAGTTCTCGGGCAAGGGGGCGGGGGTCGTTGAACTCATGGCCATGCTCTCCCGGAAGAATCGCGCTGAGCCGGGCCGCGGATACGCCGGCGCCAGGTGGGATTGGGGCCGCGGATACCATGTGGGCTCGGTGCCCTTGTACATGCTCTGGCCGGTCTTCGACATCCCCTCCATCAGTTACATGATGCACACCATGGGCATCAACTCGGATTTGGATGTGGAATTCGACCCGAAGCGTAAGGACCATTACGACCTCTTCAACGTCCGCTACCTGCTGCTGCCGAGCGAGGTCCCGCCGCCGACGTTCGCGCGGGTCCTGGAGACGCGCCCCGGGGTCGTGGCCGCGGTCGTGGACACCCCTGGATATTTCGACGTGGTTCAGGCCGACTGGTTCTATCCCGTGCAGGCCGGCTCGCCCGGGCAGCGCTACCTTTTCAGCAAGCGCTTCATCGCCGGCGCCTGGCACGGCGCCAAGCGCTTCGCGCGCATGGGCCGGGACTGGCGCGACGGGCCGCAAGGCTCCGAGGTCCTTCTGCGGCCCGGCGCGGTCCTGCCGGAGCGGCCGGCATCGGACCATCGGCGAGTGCCTGGCCGGGTCCTAAGATCCTGGGGGAGCAACGACCGGTTTGCAGCCGTTCTTGAGGCGGATGAGGCGGCCTATGCCCTGGTGCGGGTCACCTTCCACCCGGCCTGGCGGGCCGTGGTGGACGGCGCGCCGGCGCGCACGGTGATGCTCTCGCCCGCGTACCTGGGCATACCGCTGGCCCCGGGGAGGCACACCGTGGAGGTGAGCTACCAGCCGGGCTGGCGCAGCTTCGTTCTCTTCGTCCTGGGCCTGGTCCTCATCGGGCTGGCTCTGCTGGCCGATCGGCTGCGCCTGTGGCCGGCCGCGTTTCTTCAGCCGACCCAGTAGTTGTTGATGTGGCGGATCAGCAGGACGACCTGCACCGCGAACAAGACGGCCAGGGCTGAAGCGCGCCAGCTTCGGCGATCCGGCCTGGAAAGAACGCTTCCGGCCACGATGAAGATGGGGAAGACTACGGCGGTGAAGCGCGTGACTCCCGCGAATCTGGATGCGGTCATGGCCGAGAGCAGGCCCAGAGGCAGGGCCAACCAGAAATAGACCCGGTCCGTCCTCCATAAGCGCCAGGCCGCGGCCAGGCACGCAAGCAATGAGATGCGGTCGATGATAGAGACAGTGAGGTCGAAAGGCGCGGGCAGCTCGCGGAAAGAAACCAGCGACTTGAGGAAATCCAGGATGGCGAAAGCCCGCGACATCGAGATCGCGCTATGCAGGCTGCCGTATATCTGGAAGGTGGCCAAGGGATTGCCAGTGCTCAAACGCATGAGCTGGAAGAAGGCGATAACGCCCAGGCAGGTGGCGATGAGAGGACCACCGGCATGGCCCCAGGCTCCGGGCCTGCGTCTGGACCGGCTGGTCAGGAGGAAGAACAGAGGGATGGCCGCGAGAACGCCTACGGGACGTGTCAGGGGAAGGCAGAAAGCGGCCAGCGCGGCCTGCCAGGTTCGGCCGCGGGAGAGCGCGTGGAAAAGGAGGACGCAGAGCAGGAAGAAGAGCGCCTCCGAATAGGGCAGGGCGAAGAACAGGGCGCCGGGGAAGGCCAGGAGCAGGAGGGTTGAGGTGTCCGCGGTCTCAGGGTCGTGGGAGCGGGCCACGAGGTCGTGGAATAATAGTGCGCCGATGAAGGAGAATGCATTGGCCAGAAGCAAGGCGGCGACCAGAGGATGCCCGGCGCAGAGATACGATCCGGCCTTGATGGCCAGCGGCCAGAGCGGGAAGAAGCGCGCCGATTCTCCAGCCGCGCCATAGCCGTTCTGGCTCAGGAACAGGTAATGCTGGGCGTCCCATGTCATAAGGAAAGCCACGGAGCCTGGAAGAGCGCCGGCCGGCCAGTGGAAATTCAGGAGATAATTCTTTTCGACGAAGATATTCGGGAGCAAGCGCCGGCACAGGCAGATCAGCCCGAAGAAGGCGCAGCGATAGGCCAGCAGCGGCAGGGCGATCTGGCGGGTCGCCGGGCCGATCCAGCCCGAGCCTGCATCCGGCGGCATGGCTGGGCGGCCCCCGGGCTCGGCGGGCGCGGGCCTCTTCGCTTTCATAATTTTTGGCTGCGGCGGCCTTGTCCTCGCCGCGGATGCCATTCTATCAAAAATCCGTTCGGCGGCGATTCCGGCCTGGGCTGAGCTGATGTTGCAGTGGCCGTCAAAGAGCTATGATATCCGCGAGGCGGCTATATGATAATCACTTGCTGGGGCGCGCGGGGCTCGATCCCGGTCTCCGGGAAGGAGTACATGAAGTATGGCGGAGATACCACCTGCCTGGAGATCCGCTCCGCCGCGGGCGATCTGGTGGTCGTGGACTGCGGCAGCGGCGTGCGCCGGCTGGGCAACCGTCTGGTCGACGAGCAGATCCGCCGCTTCACCATCCTCTTCACGCACTCGCATTGGGACCACATCCTGGGTTTCCCCTTCCTCAAGCCGATCTACGACTCCAAGACCGCCATCGATTTCCACGGCTGTCCTTTCGCGCAGAAGAGCATCCAGACCGTCATCGCCAAGATCATGGAGCCGCCGCAGTTCCCGGTGAACCTGGGCGCGATACGGGCCAAGCTGACCTTCAACGATCCCTGCTTGCAGGGCTTTAAGATCGGCTCGCTCAATGTGACGCCCATCGTCCTGAGCCATCCGAACCAGGGCCTGGGCTACAAGTTCCAGGAGAACGGCAGCGCCTTCGTCTTCCTCACGGACAACGAATTGCGCTACCGGCATCCAGGGGGCTGCACGCATGAGCAATATACGGCCTTCTGCTCCGACGTGGATGTGCTCATCCACGACGCGGAGTTCACGGACGAGGATTACCGCAGGACCAGGACCTGGGGGCATTCGACCTACCCGCAGGCCGTGGAGCTGGCCCTGGCCTCCAAGGTGAAGCGCTTCGGCCTCTTCCATCACAATCAGGACCGCCCGGACGTCCAGGTCGACGCCATGGTGGCGGACTGCGCGCGTCTGGCCGCGGAGCAGGGCTCCGCTCTCGATTGTTTCGGCGTAACGCAGGATACGGTCATCAAAATCTAGTCAGCCCTATGAGCTTTCTGGTCCACGCCAAAGACTCATCCTCCCGCGCCCGCGCCGGCGTCCTCTCCACCCCTCACGGCGAGGTGGAGACCCCGGTCTTCATGCCCGTGGCCACCCAAGGCACCGTCAAGGCTCTCTCCCAGGAAGACCTCGACACGTTGGGCGTGCGGGCCATCCTCTCCAATTCCTATCACCTCTATCTGCGCCCCGGCGCCGCCACCATCCGCAAGGCCGGCGGCCTGCATCGCTTCATGGCCTACGACGGCATGATCCTCACGGATTCGGGAGGCTACCAGGTCCTGAGCCTCGCCGAGCTTAGGAAGGTGGACGACGAGGGGGTCACTTTCAAATCCCACCTCGACGGCTCCGAGCACCGCCTCACCGCGGAAAGCGTCATCGACGTGCAGCGCGACCTGGGATCTGACTGCTGGACCACCCTCGACGAGTGCGTCCCCTACCCTTGCGACGAGGCCCGCGCCGCCGCGGCCTTACGCCGAACCATGGCCTGGAGCGACCGCTCCGTAGCGGCCTTGAAGCGCGCCCGCGACGCCGGAGCCCAGTCCCTCTTCTTCCCGATCCTGCAGGGGTCCTTCCACCCCGACCTGCGCCGCCGGGCCGTCGAACACCTGCAAACCTTGCCTTGGGACGGCGTCTCCATCGGAGGCCTCTCCGTCAAAGAGCCCAAGGACATGACCTGGTCCACGTTGGAGCATATCACCGGCCTTTTGCCCGAGGACAAGCCCCGCTACCTCATGGGCGTGGGCACGCCCGAGGACCTCTGGCAGGCCGTCAGCCTCGGCGTGGATATGATGGACTGCGTCTGGCCCACGCGCGTGGCGCGCAACGGCCAAGCCATGACCTGGCGCGGTAAGCTCAATATCGTCAACAGCGCGCACCGCGAGGACTTCTCCGCCCTGGACCCGGACTGCGCCTGCTTCGTCTGCCGGCGCTACTCGCGAGCCTATCTCAGCCACATTTTTCGAGCCAAGGAGTTGCTGGCCTACAGGCTGCTCTCCTATCACAACCTGCACTTCATGCTCGCAATCACGGCCGCCATGCGCCAAGCCCTGCGCGAAGGCCGCTTCGAGGCCAGGCGCCGAGAATTTTTGGCGCGCTATCGGCCCGAGGCGGAGGCCGCTTGATCCGCCTGCTGGCGGCAGCGGCTCTTTGTTGGCCGGGCGCCTCGGCCCAGGCCAAACCGCCCGCTCAGCAGGAGCCATGGAGCACGGAGGTCTTCTCGGAGTCCGAGCTCCGGTCCAGCCGGGAGCTGATGGCGCTGCTCAAGCGCATCGAGCGCGGCGAGCTTCCGCGGGTCGAGTTCGAGCTCGATTCCGACGTCGTCCACCCGGAATCGTTCCAGACCTTGGACGCCATCGCGCATTTCCTGCTCAAGAACCAGAGCGTCAAGATCCGCATCTCCGCTCACACCTGCGACCTGGGCTCCGACGCGCATAACCAGGAGCTCTCCGAGCGGCGCGCCAAGGCCGTGGCGGATTATTTTATCCGGCGGGGCGTGCCGCCGCCCTTCATCCGCTGGCGGGGCTGGGGCTCGTCGCACCCTATCGCCGATAACTCCACGGAGGCGGGCCGCCGCCGCAATCGCCGGGTGGAATTCCACCTTTTGCATAATGAGTGGGAATCTGTATACTGAGCCGCCATCTCTCCTGCGGTCGTATTTGTGATCCTCGTCATCGCCCATTTCTTGCGTCGTGTTTTTCTACTGAATAAAAATTTGATATGCTTCAGCCATGCATTGCAGCCGGGAGGCTTGCTTGAGAGCGTCCGCTTGCGGCGTATCGAGATTTCTAGTCCCAGCGATCTTCCTCTTTTGCGCTGGTTTGACGTTCCCAGCGCCCGCATCCGCGCAATATCAGCGGACTGAGAGATCCACGGCGACCGCTGAGTCCACGAACGCCGTTCCGGTCGCGCCGCAGGCTGCGTCCCCCGCCGCGGTAACCAGCGAAATCACGCAGGCCGCAGTCAGAGGCGGAGTGCTGACCTGCGCGAACCGCATCGATCAGATCTCGAAGTATCTGACGGGAGACACTCAGAACGGAGCCTTCTTGTTCCTTCCAAAAAGACAGCCGGACCAAGGCATTTTTTCCGCTTCCCTGGAAGTGCCGGTTCAGAACGCGGGGCCTGTCTATGTCAGCGTGGGCTTCGCGTCGAACGCCCTCGGCGGCTGCGGCGCGGCATACGACACGGTCGAGTATTCAGCCAGCGCCTGCGCCGATGTGGAGAAGAATGTTCTAAAAGGCCTGAAGCGTTCCGGGGTCATAAAGAAGGACATCATGATTTTTTCCGCCGGCACGGTCAAGATTTTCCTGATGCCTGCCGGGACGGGGTGCGTCATCATTAAGAAAGAAGTGGTGCAGTAAAGATATCTGATGCGGGGGTTCACATGCTAAAGAATGCGTTGCGAAGGTTGGCTGCTCTTTCACTGGCGGTATTTGTTGTCATCGCCCAGACGCCGATGACTGCTTGGGGGGAATCCTCTATCAATGGCTTTGACTCCAGTGCGGATACTACGAGAGATGACACTCCCTACCTGAACGGTCAGAGTAGTATTCGATTTATCATAGCCGGCGCCACAATAATGACAATGGATAGTGGCGGTATAACCTCCGGCACGGATATCACGGCGGAGGATGTGTTTGCCACCGACCAGATCGAGATGCATAGCGCGACATACGGCACGTCTTTCACTGTGAATCAACTTGGCAATATATATACCGCCGGCACGCTGAGCGTGACCGGCGCCTCTACCCTGAACGGCATCACCAATTACGGCACTTTAAACAACGAGGGCTATAGCATCACCAATGTGAATTCAGTCGGCGCAGCGTCCTTGACCACTTCGGCGGGGGCCTCTATCGGCACCACGCTGGGTGTCACTGGCGCCTCCACCCTGCACGGCGTCACCAATTCCGGCGGCATTGACAATAGCAACAGCGGCATCACCAGAGCGGGCGCGATATCCGGAGCCACGACCATAGACGCCTCCGGCCGTGCCACCCTCAGCGGCGGCGCAACGATCAGCGGTGCAGCCACGACGATCTACAGCGGGGCCGGCACCTCGGGCAGCGAGATGTATGTCTCGGGGAATGACGCCGGTCTGGTCAGCGCTTCCGGATCTCACAGCGTGGTTGTCAACAACACTAACACCACGATCACCGGCACCACGGTGGTCAACGGGAACACGACCATCAACGGCACTACGAACGTCATGGGCGATGGCGACACCTACGCGCACGCGACGAACGCGGTCCAGGTGAGCGCCACAGGCGTCGACGTCAAGGGCGTAGCCAACACCGTCACGGCGACGACAGGCAGCAACAGCATCTCGGCCAATGCGGCCAGCCAATCGAACACCATGTCCGCCATCGGCACCAATGGCGCGAACTACTTGACGGCTAATGCCACGAGCGGCACGAACGATCTGGAGGCCAAGTACAACAGCATCGGCGCCACGACCGCAAACTCGATCAACACCATCGGCAATGCCGGCACTTCGACTAATACCATCACCGGCGTCGCCAACGCCATGACCGCCACAACGGGCAATACCATCTCGGCTAATGCCACGAGCGGCACGAACGATCTGGAGGCAAAGTACAACAAGATCGGCGCCACGACCGCCAACTCGATCAACACCATCGGTAATGCCGGCACTTCGACCAATACCATCACCGGTCTCACCAACGCCATGACCGCCACAGCGGCCAACACCATGACCGCCGGCACGCAGAACCAGCTGACCGGCGGCACGGGCAACACCATCACGGCGACCACAGGCAACAACACCATCACGGCCATCGCAGGCAGCAACAGCATGTCGGCCAATGCGGCCAATCAGTCGAACACCGTGTCCGCCATCGGCAGCAATGGCGTGAACTACCTGACGGCTAATGCAACGACCGGCACGAACAACGTAGAGGCAAAGAACAACAACATAGGCGTTGCAACCGCCGATTCCATCAATACCATCGGCAATGTCCGCACTTCGATCAATACCATCACCGGCGCCGCCAACGCCATGACCGCCAATCAAGCCAATACCCTGACCGCCGGCACGCAGAACCAGTTGACCGGCGGCACAGGAAATACCGTCACGGCGACTACGGGCAATAACACCATAACGGCCACCACGGGCAATAATAATATTTCGGCCAATGCCGCGACCGGCACGAACGATCTGGAGGCAAAGTACAACAAGATCGGCGCCACG
The DNA here is from genome assembly GCA_903830945.1 of uncultured Elusimicrobia bacterium. Lineage (GTDB taxonomy): Bacteria > Elusimicrobiota > Elusimicrobia > UBA1565 > UBA9628 > UBA9628. Next base: position 3,199 of record CAIKVT010000028.1, on the reverse strand, counting down.
ACCGCCAACTCGATCAACACCATCGGCAATGCCGGCACTTCGAGCAATACCATCACCGGCCTTGCCAACGCCATGACCGCCACAGCGGCCAATACCATGACCGCCGGCACGCAGAACCAGCTGACCGGCGGCACCGGCAATACCATCACGGCGACTACGGGCAATAACACCATAACGGCCACCACGGGCAGCAATAACATTTCGGCCAATGCCGCGACCGGCACGAACAACGTGGAGGCAAAGAACAACAACATGGGCGCCGCGACCGCCAACTCGATCAACACCATCGGTAATGCCGGCACTTCGGCCAATACCATCACCGGCGCCATCAATAACATCATCAACTCGGACACCTACGCCCATGCGACCAGCGGCATAGAAGTGATAGCGGGCGGCGTCGATATCAAGGGCGCCGCCTTCAACGTGAACACCAATAGCGCCGTGGCCACGACGAACAGCATCGGCAACACCAATGTCGCCACGACGTTGAGCCAATACGGCGGCAACGGCCTGATGACGCTGGCCAACAACAGCGTCTATATGGGCGTCAATGCCGCTTCGGCGGGACGCTTCCAGGCGAGCGCCTCGATTGCGGCGATGTCCGCTGGCGCCGCCGCTCCGGTCAGCGGCCTTGCCAATGGATTCACGACTTACAGCGCGCTGCAGACCGTCCCGGATTCTGGCGGGCTCGACAACGGCTCGGCGGCCAGCCAGGCGCTGGTGCGCGGCGCGGCGTACGTCAACCGCCTCCAGGGCAATACTTTGGTGGACGGCAACATGTACATCAACGGCACGCTCTCCTACACCGCGGACACGTCGGCGCAGACCACGGTGACGGGCTTGAGCGGCGGGAGCATCCTGACGCCGGTCGGGACGACTTCCGGCGCGACGACGATCATCAACAGGGGCGTGAGCGGCACATACGCGTCGACCGATGGCAACGGGAACATCACCATGACCAACGGGACGGCCGATCAGGCGACCACCTCATTGACCCTGACCAACGGCGTCGGCAACACACACGGCATAGTAGTTGCCGAGACCAGGACGGTGCTCAGCGGCGGCACACATTCGACCACCCTGACGCTGGACGACAACGGCGGGACCTTCTCCAATACCTCGGGCGCTCCGGTGCAGGTCCATGGCGTAGCGGACGGCACGGGTGATTATGACGCGGTCAACATGAGGCAGTACAGAAAACTTGCACAGCAGGCTTTCGCGGGTATCGCCAGCGCAGCCGCGCTGGCCGCCATACCGGCTCCGCCGGCGGGAGAGAACATCTCCGTGGGCATGGGCTACGGCAATTACCGAGGGGAGAACGCCATGGCGGTCGGGCTGAAGGGCCGCGTCCTGGAAAACGTGACCGTGACCGCCGGCATGGGCTACGGCACGACGGATAGCGTAGTCACCCCCAGCGCGGGGTTTGCTTTTAGTTTTTAATTCAAAGGGAATGGGGGCATCTGATATGCGCGCGATACTGCTCATGGTGTTGGCTGGCCTGTGTTCCATCCCGGCTCGGGCGGATGATCTGTCCCGTCGGGTCGGCGTGGGGTTCGACGGCGGATCCGATGTTCTTCTGAAGTCGAAATACTCCAGTCTGCAAAAAGCAGATCCCGAGAAGGTCTTGGGGTTCTGGGCGAGAACAGGCGTCAGCAAGCACTGGGGAATGGGATTCTCCTACGATTACTTGTCCTTCAATGGTTCCAAAGTCAGCCTCCAGCCCGAACTGGTAAGTGCCTTCTATCAGGTCCTTCCGGGATCGCGCTGGAATCCCAATATCCATGCAGGCATCGGCATGACGACAGTGGACCAGGTAGATAGCCCCCACAGAGCAGGGCTCAGCGCGAGTGGTGGCCTCGGATTCGATTTTTTCGTCAACCATCATTTCTCATTAGGGTCCAGCGTGGATTATCTCGATATAGATTCTAATCGCGATATCCATGTGTTCACGGCTTCCCTAAAGCTGGGGTTCTGGGCCGGCGGGCATCGATTGCCGCTGCAGAGCGCGGCGGTCGCGCCAGCCCCTGAAATGCCCAAATCTGTCGTGACGGTTCCCGCCGCGCAGCAGCAGCAGCAGGCGATGCCCACGGCGCCTGTACAGGCTAAGCCTGTGGAAAATGCGAAAGCGGCCCCGCCGCCGCAGCAACAGTTGACGCCCACGGTACCCGTACAGGCTAAGCCGGTGGAAAATATAAAAGCTGCCCCGTCGCCGGCTGCGCAATAGCCGACGAAGTTTTAGCAGTCGTCATACGCACGGCCGGCTCAAGCTGTTCTAAGGTCGCTTGATCCCTATTTGCCAATGGCCGAAGACGGCGCGGTGCGGTATGGATAACCGCTCAAATCGGGGGCTGGGGGTGAACCTGGAATAAGTGGTTCAGAGCCACCCGATCCGCCAGTGCATGAAGGACTTAGGCCAGCGTACAGGATTCGTCATTTATCGCGGAGATAGAACGCTTCGGATCGCTTCAGGGCTCTCAGTATCCCCACAGGATCTTCGACATGGCCTGCTGATCTCGCTGCGCGGCAGCCCCCCCCCACGCGTCGAGGTTGGCATTTTGGGGGAATTCGCGCACATCCAGCCCGGTTCGCTTCATATGCCTTCGGTGATTGGCCGCGCCCTCGGGCAAATAGGGATTGACCGCCGCGGCTCTATTGTAGAAATATGAAGCAAGCTCCTGCTTGTTCAAGTTCTCGTAAAGGATCCCAAGGTTGTTGTAAGTACCGGCTGAACCGGGAGCTTGCGGCGCTTCCTGGATCGCGCGGCTGTAGCAGAAGATCGCGGAATCATAATCCGTCCGCACCAATTGCTGCGCGACTCCCAGCTTGAACCAGGCATCCGGAAAGCGCGGATATATCGCCAGCGCCGTCCTTAGCTGAGCGGTCCCACTCGCGAACAGCTCCAGCTTCCTGCGTGGATCTTTTTCCGCGACGCTCGCATTGATCAATTCGCTTCCGTAATGCCTGTGCGCTTGGCAGCTGTTGGGGGAAGTCGTCACGCCGTTGGAGAAAAGAGCCATGTTGTCGCGCCAGACGGGATTGCGGCGGACGGTCATCACCGTGTCCTGTCCAGTTCAAAATGAGACATCTGCAGCTCCAGTTCGGTTGACAGCCTCAGCCTCCAGCGGCCCTTTTGGGGCCGCCGTGTCCCACTCCTCATACAATCCCAGCTTTTGAAACGTCTGCCGAACAGCCTTACGAT
>CAIKVT010000027.1 GCA_903830945.1 uncultured Elusimicrobia bacterium | reverse complement strand
GTGGTCCATAGTCGCTATCTCCAGTAAGGCCGTTCGTGGTTCAATGACATTCTGGCTTTCCGTGATGTCCCGCGGGTTGCGGCTCCAGCAGCATCCGCACAATGCGGCCGAAGGCCTCAGCCGTTATGGAATGGGGATGGGATTGGACTATGGGCTTTCCGCTGTCTCCGGACAAGACGACGGCGGGCTCTATCGGGATGGCCCCCAGAAAGGGCACGTCCATCTCTTCGGCCATGGCCCGGCCGCCGCCGACGCCGAAGATGTCGCTTCTCTCGCCGCACTTGGGGCAGACGAAGCCGCTCATATTCTCCACCACGCCCAGCACGGGCAGCGAGACCTGCCGGCAGAAGACCACGCACCTACGCACGTCCTGGACCGCCACCTCCTGGGGAGTAGTGACGATGACCGCGCCGTCGGCCTTTTCTATGAGCTGGGCCACGGCCAACGGCTCGTCTCCGGTCCCAGGCGGGGAATCCACCACCAGATAGTCGAGCTCGCCCCACTCGACGTCCTTGAGGAATTGCTTGATGACGCCATATTTTCTGGGACCGCGCCAGATGACAGCATCGTCCCTCGCGCTCAAAAGGAGCCCGATGGACATCACATGGATCGCCCCGTCGCCGATGCTTACCTTGACCGGGTGCAGCGTGTCGTCGGTGGAGGAGACCGGCGCGCCTTCGATATGGAGCATCTTCGGCACGCTCGGGCCGTGGATGTCGATGTCCAGAAGGCCCACCTGCTTGCCTGCCGCAGCCAGCGCCGCGGCCAGGTTCACGGCTACCGTGCTCTTGCCGACTCCCCCTTTCCCTGAAAGGACCATCACCTTATGCTGAATCCGGCACATCCGGGCCGACAAAGCCTGGCGTTCCTTAAAATCCTCATCTCGCTCATTCGGCCGTTTGCCCTTGGCAGCGCAGCTCTTATCGCTGCAAGCACCGCACTTCTTATCAGTCGACATTTCTAAAAGCCTCCTCAATTCTTCTTGAAACCGGAGATCCTCAATGACACCTTGCGGACATAGGGGGAGAATTGGCGCATGCCGCCGCCTTCGGAAACGGCCTGAAGTATGTCTTTTGGACTCTTCGCAACGACGCCGGAAAGCAGGGTCACGTTCGTCGCGTCGAACGCCTCGCGCAGCATGGGAGTTGACGGGCCCACTATGGCCACCTCGCGGCAGTTCGCGGCCGCATGCAAAAGGGCGTCCATCGTCTGGTTGATGATGGCGGTGGCGGTGATAAGGGCAATCTGGCAGCCAGGCAGCGCATCTGCGGCCTCTGCGGCGGGCCGAACGTCCGCACCCGGACGATCGACGAGATCGAACACGGTCAGAGACTCGGCCTGCTCCTTGATGGGCCCCACGAGGGGACCGAAATACCCCACCATGGCCACGCGATCCGTGCGCCGCAGGCCGAGATGGCCCAGGACGTCCCCCTCCTGGACCCCCTCGTCGGGGCGGTTGGCTAGGGCGTTGGCGCAAGCCAGCCCTACCGCGGCCTCGATGCGGTCGGACGAGCCGACCAGCGCCAGGAGGTCGGACGCCGGCCTTCCAGAGATGGGGCGGAGCCCTTCGAACACGCAACACCCCCCCTGAGCTTCATGGCGGAAGGTGTAGGCGACGCCGAGGCGATCCTCATTAAGGAGGACCGCCGTGTACCCTAGGCCGATGCGGACATCTTCGACCCGAGCCTCCCTCGCAGCGGGAAGAAGGATCGTCTCGATCCGCTGGGATAGGCCTGGCAACTTCACCGTTTCAGACGAGCTCATCTTTGAGCCTCCTCCAAAGCGCCCGCATGTCGTCCGCCGCCGGGCTCGCGCCGTTCTCCACCACTGCACGGCGCTCTATCTGCGCCTTGATCACGGCTTTGTCATAGCGGATTCGCCCCAGCACTGGAATGCCCAGGCTTCCCGCTTCTTTTTCCATCCGTTCGGTCAGATCGGGATTGATGTCCCACTTGTTGATGCAGGCCCAGCCCCGCTGTTTGAAGTGCGCCACCAGTTCCGCGATCCTTCTGAAATCGTGAAGGCCGGATAGAGTCGGCTCCATGACGATGAGCGCCGCGTCGGCACCGGTCAAGGACGCCATGGCCGGACACGCGATGCCTGGAGGGCCGTCGACGAGCACGTAGTCCAGTCCCTGCTCCTGGGCGATCCTTTTCGCCTCATTGCGCACGATCGTCACAAGCTTTCCGGAATTTTCCTGCGCCGGACCCAGGCGGGCGTGGACCAGCGGGCCGCAGCGCGTCTGCGATACGTACCACTCCCCGGAGCCGTCCTCAACGAGAGCGATAGCCTTTTCCGGACAGTTCCACACGCAGACACCGCAGCCCTCGCAGGCGATAGGGTCGACGGCGAAATCCTCGCTGACGGCTCCGAAACGGCAAAGCTCCCGGCACTTTCCGCACGCTTTGCACTTGTCGTGCTCGATCCGGGCTTTCTTGCCGCCCGCGAAGTTCTCCCTGCGGAGTATCTGCGGCTCCAGGATAAGGTGCATGTCCGCAGCGTCCACGTCGCAATCGGCTACCACCTTGCTGGGGATCAGCGCGGCAAAAGCCGCGGCCACGCTGGTCTTGCCGGTACCGCCCTTGCCGCTGAGGATGGACAACTGCCTCAAGAGGCCCTCCTCACCCGCGACCCGATCTCCTGGAAGAGTCCGGCGAATACAGTTCTGTATTCTGGTTTGGCCTCGACGATCGAACGTCCCCGCGAGTAGGCTTCCGCTACGGCCCGGTCATATGGGATGCGTGCGAGGATTTCTATCCTCTGGTCTCGGCAATATCGCTCCACCCCGTCGTCGCCGATATCCGCGATATTGATGACCACTCCGAATGGCATCCCAAGCCTGCGTACGACATCAACCGCAAGTGTCAAGTCATGGAGACCAAAAGGCGTCGGCTCCGTCACCAGGATGCAGAAGTCGCTCCCCCGCACCGCCGTCACCATGGGGCAGGACGTACCAGGCGGAGAATCAATGACCACGTTCCGGCAGCCGTTGGCCTGCGCCCTCACTTGCCTGATGATGGGAGGGCACATGGCTTCCCCGACGTCGAGTTCTCCGGAAATGAACCGGATATCACCCACTGCGCCGACATTGATCTTCCCGATCGCCTTCGCCGTTTCGCTGATGGCATGCCTCGGACACGCCAGGGCACAGCCGCCGCAGCTGTGGCAAAGGTGATCGAACAAGACCGGACGCCCGCCCAATACGGTCAAGGCATGGTATTGGCACACACGCGCGCACTCGCCGCAACCGTCACACTGCTTATCATCGACGCAGGGCAGGAGGATATTTGCCGGGAACGTGTGGCTTATGTTCGGGCGCAGAAGTATATGAGCATTAGGTTCGTCCACGTCGCAATCCAGGAGGCAGACCTCGCCTCCCGCGCTTTGCGTCAGGGCGCACGCTATGCTGGTCTTCCCGGTCCCGCCTTTCCCACTCGCGACGGCGACGATCACCGGATGGATGCCTTCAGATGCTCTTCCACGGCTTGGCGCACGGTCTTGGATCCGGATATCCCGACCACCGCCCGTATCCCGGCCGCTTTGAGCGCGTTCTCCGCATTGGGGCCAACCCTGCCGGTCAAGACGACCTCGGCACCCTTAGCCGCTATCAGGCGGACCGCCTCCGGCCCCGCGCCGCCGGACATCCCGGCGGCGGGGTTGGAGACCGGCTCGAATTCCATGTTCTCCGAGTCTACGATGAGGAGATAGGCGCAACGCCCGAACTGCTCGCTCACCAGGGCGCTCATTGAGCCGCCCATGGCCGATACCGCGATCTTCATATGAACTTCCTCAATGGTGGCAATCCCCGCCGTGCTCTTGGCACGGCTCGATTCCGCCTGCCAGGGAAGCTGCTATCAGTTTGGCGACGCCGTCCTTGGCCTTGCCGGAGAAGCCGAATATCTTGACCCCGGCCGCGGCGAATTTCTGCTGGGCACCCATGCCCATGCCGCCGGCGATCACGTGGGTGACCCCATGCTTGAGGATCTCGCCGACCGCTTGGCATCCTCCGCCGCCATGCTGCGCATCATTGGCCACGACCTTGCTCTTCGATATGCGCTTGCCGTCCACTTCCACGATCAGGAAATGGCTGCATTGCCCGAAATGAGAGCAGACTTCGCTCTCAAGGCCTCCCGAATCACCAAGCACTATGCCGATTTTCATCGCTTTAATCCTCCTTTATGATGACAACTCCGGTCCGACCTTACTTCGTCCGTTTTCCAGTCTTTTCCGAAGCCTTCAGCTTGGACTCCATGTCCGCCAGCTTGCGGCGAAGCTGCTCGACTTCCGCGGCAAGACCGGCGGTCTCCAGTGTATCGCCGCTTCTCGCAGAGCTCTCAGAACCTCTTCCACCCCGCCAGCCATTGCGGCCTCCGCGCCCGAGTCCACCGCCGCCCTGGCAACGTCCCCGGCCCAAGCCGGCGCCTGGCCCCACACCCAACGGTCCCGTCCCATCCTTTCCTGGCATATTAACCTCCTACTGTTTAGTCCTGCGTCCTATACTGCTTTTGTACGCAACCCAATTAGATCGGTTTCCATGAACTTCGCTTCCGCCATGACCAGAATTTCGCCGTCCTGTGAAAGCTGGGCCTTGAGCTCATGCAACGGCGGAAACGATTTCACCAACCACGCTTTCACCTGCGCAGGCCTGCCGCATCGCACCGGCTTTTTGTAGGTCACATTCAGGCCTGCGGTTAACGCGGCTATGCCCCGGGCAAACAAGCAGTTGGTCATCGCGCTGTCGAGCAGCGCGGCGGCGACTCCACCGTGCAGGAATCCTTTATATCCCTCGAACCGGGAATGGCAGAGGCATTGGGCTAAAACAGAGCCGTCTTCCCCGGCCGCGAATTCCAATTGAAGACCTGCGGGGTTTTTGCTTCCGCAAAGCAGGCAGGTATCGTGCAAGGACTCGCGCAAACTCATGTCAACTCCTCCCCTGACCCCAGCACTGCCCTCGGCCCTGTCCGCCACCACCTGCGCCCGAACGACCCCGCCCGCGCTGTTCCGCAGCCCTATGGATATCCGCGCTCTTGCATTTCGGGCACTCAGCGGGCCTCTCCGTTCCAAACGGGACATTCCATTCCTGCTTGCAGGCACTGCATGCGAACTTCCGCATGCCCTTCATCCTGCACACCCCCCCTTCGATCTTAAGGGCTTTCCCATTGATGAGGACCTCGGCGATCTTGGCGTGAGCCGAATGGATGATGTTGCCGAATGTCTGCCGGGATACCTTCATTTTTTCGGCCGCGTCCTCCTGGTAAAGACCTTTCAGGTCCGCCAACCTGACCGCCTCGAGCTCGTCGAAGCCAAGGACGACCTCCTCGAGCTCGGTCATCGGGATGCCGCGCGGCTTGAAGTAGGTTACGCCGGGTTCATGCGCAACAAGACGGCACTTGAATGGTCGGGGCATACCATATTAATAGCATATGCCAGTAATGCTGTCAAGCCCACGAAGGGGCCCTGACGACAAAGGCCAGCGCTCGTCGCTATCGCCGGATGCCGGCGCTCTCGGAGATGGGAGCGGCTGGTCCGGCAGCGGGAGAGCAATGGACGATCAGGCCGCCATCACCCGAAGGATGTCTAAATGCGCCAGGGTCCGGTCAAGCTGTAAAGCAGGAAGCCCAAGACCAGCAAGGCCACTGTGGCATAGAGCCGGTCCCGCTCCAACGCGAAACCGACGGCCGCGAATGCGACCCGGGCTACGGGCGTGCCGATCAAGAGCAGCAGCCCGAACTGTATGATGCCTCGGCCTCGCAAGGCCAGGGCCGAATGGATGATGCCGGTCACTGTCCGAAAATCAGCCAGCTCTCCCCGGAACAGACCCAAGTTGACCGGCTCCCCGCCATGACGGGCCAAGTAGATCAGGCCGCCGACAGCCACGACCGCCGCCGCGGCGATCACCCCGAAGCGCAGGATGTTGCCCACAATGATTTCCATGCGCCGGTCGGACCAAGCGCTCTGACCTGCAGTCATAGACTGCCCCGCAAGCCGTTGCGGATCATCTCGATGGCCAGTGCCACGATGACCGCGCTGAAGACCCAGCGCAATATCCGCACACGGGCCCGGATCAGCACCTTGGCGCCCAAGAGCGAGCCGGCCAGCACGCCCAACATCACCGGCATAGTGATCCCCGGGTCTATGTAGCCCCGGCCCAAGTAGACCCCGGCGCTGGCCGCGGCGGTCACCCCGATCATGAAATTGCTCGTGGTCGTGGAAACCTTGAACGGCAGCCGCATCACCTGGTCCATGGCCAAAACCTTCAGCGCCCCCGAGCCGATGCCCAGCAGCCCGCTCAGGACTCCAGCCAGCCCCATCAGAGCGAAGCCGGCAGGGACACGCTGGACGCCGTACGCCTGCATGGGGGCGGAGGGTCCGGCGGCAGGATAGTTGCCGTCCATTCGCAGCCAGGCTGCGATGCGGTCGGACTGGAGCGGCTCAAGGTGCTCAGGCGGCGGACGCAGGTTCATCCAGGCCGAGAAAAGAAGCATCATGCCGAAGACCACGGCGATGGCGCTCGTGGGGACCCTGGCGGCCAAGAACGCTCCGGCAATCGCGCCCAAAGTGGTGGCGATCTCCAGGAACATGCCGATGCGGAGGTTCGTGTAGCCTTCGCGGACGTAGGCGGCAGCCGCGCCGGAACTGGTCGCGATCACCGAGACCAGTGAGGCTCCAATCGCGTAGCGGATGTCGACATGGAGCCCGATCGTCAGCAGGGGGATGATGACGACCCCCCCGCCCAACCCGGTCAACGAGCCCAGGAAGCCCGCGCCTAGGGAGCCCAGCAGCACCAAAGACGTGAAGCCGAATATGGTCATCTCATCGTCAAGATGCGCCTTCTTCCCAGAGAGGCAGATAGAAGTAGAATCTCGATCCCTTGCCCGGCTCGCTCTCGATCTCAAGATGCGAGCCGGGCCGCTCGATGAGTTCGTTGACCAGCATCAAGCCGATTCCAAAGCCTTTTGCAGTTTTCTGGCTTTCCTCCGTTCGGTAGAAGCCGGAAAGGATGCGTTTGCGGTCCTGCGCGGCAATCCCGATGCCGGTGTCCGCGACCGAGAACAGCGCCCGCGGCGGCGTTCCTTCCTCCTTGGCGATACGGACTGTTATGGAACCTCCGTTGGGAGTGTATTTGACGGCATTGGTCATGAGGTTGCTCATGATGAGGGAGAGCACATCGGGGTCGGCTTGGACCGGGACCGGGGTGGTCGGGAAATTCACCTCAAGGCGCAACTGCTTGCTTTCGATGATCGGTTGGAGGAGCAGTAGGGTCTCGCTGGCCACGGTCCTCATTCGCGTCCGGCAGACGTTCAACTTTAGATGTCCTGATTGCAGGCGATTGAGGTTCAGGAAGTTCGTCGTTGAGACCCGCAGATGCTCGATGGCCCTGTCCAGGACGCCGTAAGCATGCTCCCGGGATTGATCCGGTGACGCCGGCTCCGATTGCCGCAGCAGGACCATGGCCAGCTTCATGTTCGTCAGCGCATTGGCGTACTCGTGGCTGACCAGGGAGACCATGTTTGATTTTAGGCTGGATACCTCATCCGCCGCCTCATGGGCCGACTTTTCGATGAGATAATGCCGGCGCATCGTGATCAGCTTTGCGAAGATGAGGAAGAAGCCCAATCGGATCAGGGCCTTCCACACACCAATCTCCCAATGCGAGTAAACCTTCCCTGCAGCGAGTTCGGCACTCAACCAGGCACCGGCCGAGATAATGGGCATGACGACGGTCCATAGTCCATCGGTTCGCCACACCACTATTGCTATCGGGATGATGAAGATGATGGAAATGCCGATTTCAGGGCCGGTCAAATACTCAATGACCCAAATCACCCCTACCAATGCGAACCCAAGGAGCAGGGCCGCCGAGCGGGACATCCTGCCAAAGGCATCGGCCGTACGCTGCGTCAAGTTGGTCCAAGATGTCATTTGGGAAAGGCCTCCTCTATTCGCATAATTGTTGAAACGGTCTGTAGGCCTTCGCCAATCCGTTCCTTCAACCCTGCGCACCTAGTCATCCCAAGACTCGACGCAACGCGACCAGGACGACCAAAAACAGACCAAGCTGTATGATGGTTCTCACGAAGTTGTTGCGCCAGATTCGAGCCAACCTGATATTGATATAGGAAGTGTCGTAAAAGGTTGTCAGCACCCCTTCCAGCTTGCCGTTGCGATGAAGAGGCAGGGCGTTGATGTAGAAGCCCCTTCCTCCAATCCGTTGGAATGCGGCTACAGCAGCGTTCTTGCGCAGGCAGTCGCTGACGACTTCCGGCGGCGCGGCCAGATAAGGCTTGAGGCTTCCGGTCTGGGCCACTGCTTTTTGCATGTCGAACACGGCGATGCCCGCAAGCCTTCCGCGATTTCCGAACCGCTCCACAATAACGTTCAGACGCCCAGCAGGCTCATGCCCCAGGAGCAGCTCTACACTCTCCCGGAGGCTCTCCGAGAGCAATTGAGAATTGAACTCAAGGTCCCGCTGTTGACGGGCCTTCTCGTTCTGCATCCGCACCAGGAAAAAAAGGATTGAAGCCGCGATCACGACCGCCGAAGCCACCAGCCGCGAGGTCAGGCGCATATCAGCTATCGCTCGGGGAAGCCACAGGTCCTGGCGCGCCGGACCCGGGGCGAGGCATTGACAATGCGCTGCGCCAAGCTGCTCAAGAATGGCCTGCCTGAGCTCCTTGCACGATGCTTATGTTACCAAAACTGCCGGCGGCGCGGGGCGGTTCAGGAAGAAAGGCTTATTTTCCCCTGCGTTTTCGTCTCCCCGTAGCAGTTACAGGCGCTCTATCCATTGAGCTACGGGGACTGGCGCTAATTATACAAGGATAATTCAAGGGCCGCTAGGAGTGGTAGACGGAGGTGGTGCCTCCCTTGGTGCCCTCCGGGCATTTAGGAGCATTATCGCTTCCCTAGTTAGGCCCAGAATTGCAGACTTGGGTAATAGGCCCAATTCCCAGATTCGGGCTTGGCGAAAGTCGACTGCACCTGTACCATCTCCGCTGCAAGGCTATCAGTCTTGAGAAGGCGGATTCCCCCCGCCCTGCCCTGTCTTCCAGAACACCCGCCCCTTCCACCGGTAGTTCCCGTGCTTCTCCCTCTCGATCCACCCCATATTCATCAGCACGTTTAGCCGCCGCTTGACCACATCCACCCCAAGCCCAGTCGTCTTGGCAATGGACGAGCGCGAGAACTCTCCCATCTTCTCGCAGGCCTTGGCCGCAGCTTCCAAGTCCGCGGCCAGCTCATGGGGATCCGACCCGCTCCACTCTGACCGCGGCGTATCGGGCGCCATAGGCGTCGCAAAAGGCAGGGACGGCTGGCGTGGCGTGCGGCGTACAAAGTCCGAGACCCAGCCCCAGATCTTGGCAAGCATGGAAGGCATAGTCGGACTCCAATTATAGCTTGGACGCCGCCCCCTAGCCAAACCGCAAGGCTCTCATATGTCCTTTCCAATGGATAGCGACGTTCCCCCCGGAAACTTCGCGTCACAGGGGAGGGGGCGGCCTTAGACTTGTTCTTAAACAATATAAACGTAGATGAAGGAACAATGATGGGCCCGGGCATCTCTGACCGATAATAGACAACGGTTCATCTCGATCGATGTCCCGCCGGCGGATGATTGTCGCGTCGCCCATTGATTTGACCAGTCGGGAGCCGGCTACCCGCTGCGTGCTCGACTGATTCCCAATCGGTGAGCCGCGGCTCAGCTTCGGCCGGCTTGACAGCTCATGCCCGGTCTGGGCCCTTTGCCCTCGAATCTTGGTCCGCCTGGCCCAGGCAAAAATTCGGCGATGCGATACACTGATACCGTGGAGACTGGTTTCTGAAGATGCTTGAGGCGATATCGCTGGCCGCGTTGGCCATGATCTGGGGTCCCTCAGGCGCACAGGCCGGGACGCCAGCCGGCGATATTTCTTTTGACGGCGTCTCTCGGGGACCTTCCTGGGAAGAGATCGTTCCGGGCTTGAGATTCCAGCCGAGCGGGTCCGCGCGTCTTGAGGCGGCGACTCCCGGCGTCCGGATCTACGACTTCAAGACCCTCTACAGAAGTCTGGGTTATCCTGATCCTGCTTATTTTGGCTCCACGCCCGATGAGGTCGAGGATGTTCATACTTATACCGGAAAAAACGATGCCATCTATCAGGAGATCAACGGCTATCTGCGCTTTTATCCGGGCGAATACGACTGGTATGGGATATCTCCGGAAAGCGCGAAGATCATCGTGCAGCACATCGACAATGTGCTGGCGAGAGTTCCCTCCCTGCCTCGCGACCTGATCCTGTTCCGCGGCGTCGGTTTGAGATTCCGCGGGAACAAAGGTTATGAAGTAAACGAGGAATTCCTGGAAAAGGGTTATTCCTCGACATCGACTTCCTTCAAAGTCGCGCGTTACTTCGCGATTGGGGGAAGTGAAGGGGAAGGCGTGGGATCTAAAAATGCGGTCCTTGTGATCTACCAGAACAGCGCGGACACGCAGGGTATCCTTGTCGCAGAGCAGGATGAAGACGAAGTCATCTTGAGGCACGGCACGCGATATAAAGTCATGGCCAGCAGGACGGCTCGGGAAGGGTATGAGCTGTATCTGGTGCAGGCCTGTTCGAAGCCGTGCGAAGCTTCTTTGGAGCAAGGCGCCGGCGAGTTTTGGAAATATTTCGATCTGGACTAACATTAGGCCGGTTTGATCTGCGCCCGGTCCCGGACTTCGGCGAGTTTTGCTGCGTTGTCGATTTCAACCTCAGCTAAGGACGCAGTATGGGAAAGGTCTGGGACGATGATTTGCAGCTTTAGCTCGCCTTTTAGCCAAAAGTTTCTTGAGACAGCTGTGGGTCGATAGGCCTATGACGGACTAGGTCTTAAGACCCAACCAATCTTGGCCTCGCATATGTTAATTTATGACAGTTAAAATGAAAGCGAGTGTCATTTTTGCCTTGCTGATCGTCTGGGCTCCGGGCATGAGCCAGGGGGCTTGGGCCGGGGAATTCCTCGACACACCCGAGATCCAGGAACAGCTGGCGCAGATCCATGCGCGTGCCGCCCAGATCAAGCCCGCCGTCCCGGCTGAATCGGTTCAGTGGGCAGTTTTGCGCGCCGCGGACTCCCCGGTCAATTTCAAGTTCAACCCCGACGACGTCAAGGGCAACGATGTCGTGGTCCTCTCGGTCTGCGGGCTTAATTTCAGAGCCATAGGCGTGGGCGGCTTCCAGGTCGATATGGTGGTGTGGCTCTATCATCGGCTTTTCCCGGACAAGAGGTTAGATGCGAAAACCGTGTATAAGATATCCCAGGCGGTCCAAGCGCTCAGCGCTCATGGCGGTACGCCGGACGTGTTTGTTCTCGATAGGCCGGATGACTACTTGGAAACCATTCTGCGCGACAAATTGGCCGGAGCGGGGAAAAAGGTCCTTGTCGTCCCCATGCCTTGGACGCGCAACCCGCAGAAAAGCGAAGCGGCCATAGCCGATTTCAAGGTTTGGATGGCTCGGGTATACGAGGCGGCGCGGAAGAACGGCAAGCCGGTTTATGTGGTCGCCCACAGCTGGGGGTCACTGCTCATGTACGAGACGTTGGAAGGCTTGGCCAAGGAAGGCTCGCCGATCCGCGTAGATAAGTTCGTCACCTTGGGCTCGCCGCTGGTGCCGAGCCAATGGTGGGTGAAGCTCTTCGTGAAGATCGAGGAGCATTTCCAAGGGCTGGAGCAGTCGGTCGTCAAGCCGGTCAACGTGTGTACCTGGCTCAATTTCTGGGCTCAGCGCGACAGGTTTTCCAACAGCATCCCGGCGGCCGACGGCGGGAATTTCCGGGTGGACGCTCCGGCTGATTCCTTTGCCCGGATGATATTCCGCGCGCTTTTCAGCCCGGTCTTTGCCATCGAGGAGCTGGCCGCTAAGGATTGGTCCGCGCTCAACAGTATAGGTCCCTGGCATGAAGCCTACATGTTCGATTATCATCAGTTCTTTCCCTCCATCGGCCGCCGGGCCGACATCGAGGTGTTCGGCCGGGACATCCTCCCGAAATTGTAAGAGTGGTCGTCAGGCCCGGAACTCTGCAGACATAAGCCTTGGACCGCCGGCGTCCGAAAATGGTAATAATGTTCAGGGCGCTCGGCGCCCCTGTCGATTTTCATAGAAGGAGCCACCCATGGCCATCAAGATAGGCGACCGTTGCCTCACCATCGAAGACGTCGTGCGCGTCGCGCGCCACGGCGAGCCGATCGAGCTCTCGGCCGAGGCCGTGCAGCGCATCAAGACATGCCGCGGCATGCTGGAAGATAAGATCGCGGCCCGCGAGATTATGTACGGGGTCAACACCGGCATCGGTGAGTTCTCCGAGGTCGTGCTGAGCGACGAGCAGGTCCAGCAGTTTCAGCGTTTTCTCATTTACAATCATGCGGCCGGCATCGGGAAGCCCGCCCCCATCGAGCACGTCCGGGCGGCCCTGCTCTCCCGAATCAACGTCCACGCGCACGGCCACTCCGGCTGCCGTCTTGAGATCACGCAGACCTACGTCGCCATGCTCAACAAGGGGGTCACCCCCGTGGTCTGTGAGAAAGGCAGCGTCGGCGCCTGCGGCGACCTCTCCCCCATGAGCCAGGCCGCGCTCTCCCTCATGGGCGAGGGCGAGTGCTTCTACCAGGGACAGCGCATGCCGTCCAAGGACGCCCTGAGCAAGGCCGGCATTCCCGTCCCGGGCCTGCAGGCGCGCGACGGCCTGGCCTCCATCAACGGCTCTAACCTCATCACCGGAATCGGCTGCCTGGCCCTCTACGACGCGGAGCGCTGGGTCAAGCAGGCCGAGATCGCAACCGCCATGAGCCTCGAGGCGCTGATGGCCAACATGCGGCCCTACGACTCCCGTCTGCACGAGTTGCGCGGCTTCCCCGGCGCCGTGACCAGCGCCGCTAATATCCGCTCCGTCATCGCTGGCTCGGACCTGGTCTCGGGGAAGCTCAAGGTCAAGGTCCAGGACGCCTATTCCATGCGCTCCTCGCCCCAGGTCATCGGTGCTTGCCGCGATCATATCGCCCACACGCGCAAGCAGCTCGAGATCGAGCTCAATGGGGTGGCGGATAATCCCATCTTCCTGCCCGAGAGCAACACGGTCCTGACCGGCGCCAATTTCCAGGGCACCCCTGTTAGCATGCCTTTGGACATGCTCGGCGCCGGCATCACCATGCTGAGCGTCCTCTCCGAGCGGCGCTTGAACCGTCTGCTCAACCCCGCCCTGAGCGTGAAGCTGCCTGCCTTCCTCACCAAGGGCGCCGGAATGTTCTCGGGACTCATGCTCAGCCAGTACACGGCCGATACCCTGATCGTGGAGCAGCGCATCTTGAGCACGCCTTCTTGTATCCAGTCCATCCCGGCCGCCGCCGATCAAGAGGACTTCGTGAGCATGGGCATGAACGGTGCCCTGAAAACCAAGCAGATCCTGGAAAACGCCTACGGGGTCTTGGGTATCGAGCTCATCGCCGCGGCCCAGGCTCTGGACTTTCGGGAATTCACGCCGGGCCAGGGCACGCGTGCCGCGAAGGCGGCCGTGCGCAAGGTCGTTGCGCACCTCGACGTGGACCGACCTCTTTTTACGGACCACAACGCCATGTCCGAAGCGGTCGCGCGCTGCGAGGTCTTGGATGCGGTCGAGGCCGTCATCGGCGCGCTTAAGAGCTCCTGGTAGGGCGGGCATGCCCCTGCGTCGCGGATTCCTGCTGGGCTTGACGCTGGTCTTGGCAGCCCAGGTTGGCGCAGCTGGCGCGGATTCCTCTCCTCGACTTAGTGTCGCGCCGCTTAATCCGAGTTTCCTGAAACACAGTGAAACTCTGCGCAGCCGTCTGGCTGCCCAGTCTTTGGGCCATGCTCTTCCCCAGCTGGGCTATTTCCCAGGTCCCGTGGATCTTTCCCATCTGCGAGCTTCGGCGTTGCGTCTGGGACGGTCTGCCCTTATAAGTTATCCTGCTTCATACGACCTTCGCAGCCTGAGCAAGCTATCGGATATCCGCAACCAGGGCGCCTGCGGTTCCTGCTGGGCCTTCGCCACTTACAGCTCCCTGGAATCCTCGCTGCGGACCGCGGAAGCCTGGGATTTCTCGGAGAACAACCTCAACAACGACTCGGGCTTCGACGAGGGCCCCTGCAACGGCGGCGAATATTTCATGTCAGCGGCCTATCTGGCCCGACGCGGCGGTCCTATCTTGGAGTCGGACGATCCCTATGTTCCCTACCGTCCTTCCCCTACCGGTCTCACGGTCCGCAAGGATGTCACCGAGATACTCTTTCTGCCTGACCGTACCGGCGCTCTGGATAACACCGCCATCAAGGAGGCCGTGACCCATTACGGCGCCGTGGCCACGACGATCTATTTGAAGGAAGGCGGTGGATTCCACACCAACACCACGGATGCCGACTTCAATGCGACCACCCACGCTTATTTGGAAACAAGTACCAATTCTTGCAATCACGCGGTGGCTGTCGTGGGTTGGGACGATGCCTACGCCCCGGCGAATTTCAGCACCCCGCCTCCTGGGCCAGGGGCTTTTATCATGCGCAATTCCTGGGGTACGGGCTGGGGAGAGAGCGGCTATTTCTACATGTCCTATTATTCATCCAACACCGCTCTGGACACGCAACTCACCAGCAACACGGCTTTCATCGAGGCGCAGACCCCGGTCTCCGCCAGCCATGCCTATCAATACGACCCGCTCGGCTGGCAGGCCAGCTACGGCTTCGGCGGTCTGGAAGGCTGGCTTGCGGGTCTCTTCACCAGTACGGCCTACTCCGAGAACATCAGCCAGTTGGCCTTCTACACCACGGACGCGGGCACGGCCTATGAAGCGCGGCTCTACTTGAACGCTGATTCCGCCCCTGCCAGCGGTACCTTGGCCTACACTAAGATAGGTTCTTTTGATTATCCTGGGTTCCACACCATCGCCATCACGCCGACCACCGTCAAGCAGAATCAGAGATTCTCCGTTGTGGTCAAGCTGACCAACCAAGACTATGATTACCCTATCGCCGGACAGTACCCTAAATCCGGCCACAGCTCTGCCGCCACGGCCGCGGACGGCCAGACTTATGCCAGCGGCGACGGCATATCCTGGACGGACCTCAACCAGAGCTCGACACACACCCACACCAGCGCCTGTGTGAAGGCCTTCACGACCGATCGCGTCGAGGTATCGACCCAATCCGCCGATCTCAAGGGGGTGCGCGCCTACCCCAACCCGGCTCGGCTTTCTGCGGGCGGCCAGGTGCGCTTTGCTGATATCGCCGGCGACGCCCAAAACGTAAAGATTGAGATCTATACTCTTTCCGGCCAGCTCGTGCGCACTTTGGATGAAGGTCGCGGCATAGGCAACGACCCAGGCCGGCCCTATCAGGTCGGCCTTTGGGACGGCCGAAATGAAAACGGCGGCAAGCTTGCCAGCGGCGTGTATGTTTATGTCATCAAGGCTTCTAATAAAGGGAAGAAGACCGCCAAAATAGGGATACTATGGTGAGGAAAGTCGCGTAAGCCATGTTCAATTTAGGTATCGTGGTGTTGGATATGATTCGTTCCCCGGTCGTTGCTCCCATCCTGCCGCCTAGGGCGCCGCGCGGCGTCGGCATGTTTTTGTCCGTTCTGGCCGCTATGATCGGGGGGGCGGTACCCGGGTTCGGAGCCGGTGCGTCTTCCATCCGCCTCTCTTCGGCGCCGCATAATCCCGAGTTCGTCCGTTATGTCGCCTCCCGACAGGGACGTCTGCGGATTTCGGCGGCGGTGGGCGCCGACAAGTTGGGCGACATACCCAGCCCCGTGGATCTTTCGCACTTGAAAGGAGCGGCGCCTCTGGGGGCGCGGCCTCAGGCTGGATATGCCGCTTACTATGACCTGCGCACGCAAGGCAAGCTCACCGCCATCCGCGACCAGGGCAACTGCGGCTCATGCTGGGCTTTCGCCACCTATGGGTCTCTCGAATCCGCGTTCCTGCCAGGCGTTACCTGGGATTTTTCAGAGAACAACCTTAAGAACACCCACGGTTTTGACAATGGGCCTTGCGAAGGCGGCGGCTATGGAATGTCCGCGGCTTACCTGGCTCGCAGGAGCGGCCCGGTCCTGGAGGCGGATGATCCTTACGATATATCTTCCTCCGTCTCGCCTTCCAATCTCACGGTCCGCCAGTATGTCAAGGAGATGCTGTTTTTGCCCGCGCGCACCGGCCCGTTGGATAACGACATCGTCAAGTGGGCGGTGACGACATACGGCGGCATATATATCTCGATGTACTGGAATACCGCCTCCTACAACGCGGCCTATAGCGCCTATTACGATAACAGCGGCTTTGGGACAAACCATGGCGTGACCGTTGTGGGTTGGGACGACGACTTCGATAAGGGAAACTTCAACTCCGCTCCGGCCGGCGACGGCGCCTTCATCGTGCGCAACTCCTGGGGCGCGGCCTGGGGCGAGGCCGGATATTTCTACCTATCCTACTATGACGCAAGCCTGAAGGTGAGAGCTGTTTTTGCCACGGCCCAGGACTCGGCTTCCGGCGCTTATACATATCAGTACGACCCTCTGGGTTGGGTTACGGATTATGGGGTAGGCGGGACCATGGGTTGGTTCGCCGGGGTATTCACCGGCACGGGGTATAGCGAGACTCTCCGCCAGGTGGGGTTCTACAGCACTGATGTGAATGCCAGTTATGAGGTGCGCCTTTATACGGGCGTTACTGCCGGACCGACCAGCGGGACGCTGGCTGACACCAAGACCGATTATTTTCCCCATGCTGGCTTCCATACCGTGGACGTGACCCCGACGCAGATATTGAACAATCAGAGGTTTTCCGTGGTCGTGAAGCTGGTCAACCCTACCTATGATTATCCTATCGCCATTGAGGACCCTGTGGCCGGTTACAGCAGTGCCGCTACCGCTTCGGATGGGCAGACCTATGTGAGCGCAGACGGAGCGGCTTGGACGGACTTGAACCAAGCTGCGGCCAATACGAGCGCGTGCGTGAAGGCCTATACGACTGACCGCGTCGAGGTCTCGACCCAATCCGCCGATCTCAAGGGGGTGCGCGCCTACCCCAACCCGGCTCGGCTTTTTGCGGGCGGCCAGGTGCGCTTTGCCGATATCGCCGGCGACGCCCAAAACGTAAAGATCGAGATATATACTCTCTCCGGCCAGCTCGTGCGCACTTTGGAGGAAGGCCGCGGCATAGGAATTGACATGGGCCGGCCCTACAAGGTCGGCCTTTGGGACGGCCGCAATGAAAACGGCGGCAAGCTTGCCAGCGGCGTTTATGTTTATGTAGTCAAGGCTTCTAATAAAGGGAAGAAGACCGCCAAAATAGGGATCTTATGGTGAGAAAAATCGCGCCGGCCGCTGCCCTGCTTCTGGTTCTGGGAGCCCCGGTCTGCGCCGATACAGGCACTACGGCGGCGAACTTCCTCCAGATGGACCTCGGGGCCAGGTCCGTGGGCATGGCCGGCGCCTTCACGGCCGTGGCCGACGACGCCGAGGCTCTCTTCCACAACCCGGCGGGTTTGGCCCTCATCGACCGCCGGCAGCTTGCACTCGACTACATTTCAGCGCCCCAGGACGTCTCTTATCAGCATGCCGTCTATGCCCATCCTCTGGGCCAGGCCTGGACCGCAGCCTTGGGCCTCAATTACATGACTACAGGCGCCATCGAAAGGCTGGACACCGCCGGCAACAGTATCGGCAACTACAACGGCACCGGCTTAACGGCCGAGTTCGCCCTGGCCAGGGAACTGGGCCGGGGCTTTAAACTCGGGGCCGGGGTCAAGATGGTGCGCGAGACACTCGATGACCGCCAAGCGCAGGCCCAGGCCTTCGACGCCGGATTTCTTTATGATTATGAAAGCCTGCGCCTGGGGACGGCTCTCAAGGACACGGGAACTAAAATGAGGCTGGGCAGCGACTCTTTACCCCTTCCCCAAACGTTCACATTCGGGGCCAGCTACCGGGTCCTGGAAGGTTTTTTGCTTTCCGCCGAGGGGCGCAAGGTTTATGGCGAGAAACTATCCGGGGCTTTCGGCGGCGAACTGCGCCTTAATGGCGCCGACACCTGCGATTACATCGCCTTTCGTCTCGGCTACAAGGCGCGTGCCGCCGGCGAGTCCGAGGGCTCGAGCATCACCGGCGGCTTCGGGGTCAAGATCCTCGGCCGTTATATCGTGGACCTGGCCTTCCTGCCTTACGGAGACATCGGCAACCTTGCCGTGGTTTCGCTCACCATGATGTTCGGGGCGCCAAGACCCCGGGCCCTGTGACCGCCGGCTATTTGGGCGTGTAGATCCTCTGCTGCGGGAGTTGGCTTGCCGGAACGCCTAAGGCCAGGGCTATGTCGCGCAGCTTGCCTTGGATCTTGACTGTGTTTTTGGGGCCCATGCGCAGCAGGTGCTTCTGGGCAGCGGTCAGGTCCTCGAGTTGTAAGTCGGGGAGCGGCGCGATGGCGAAGGAGATTACCTTTTCCCGTAGGGCGATGTCCCTCTCCACCACCGGCGTCTTGAGCATTTCCTTGATGGCCTTGATCAGGGTGGCTTGGAAATCGCGCGCTGGAGTGCCCAACTCGCGGGACGCGGCCTGGAAGTAGGGGCGCAAGTCCTTGATGAGGGCCGCGGCGGCTTGGGCGTCGATGGAGTCGACCACGCCGGCTGCCATGTCGTATCGGGCATAGCTTTTGGGGTCGATGAATAGCTGGCCTTGCACAGTCTTGACCTTGAACTTCTTCCTCGGCGACAAGAATCCTAGGCTATCTCGAGGACTGGTTCCGTCGGCGATGCAGTCCACCGCGGCCGTCAGGCGGCGCACGAGGTCCTCGGTCTTGAGCCAGTCCGCGAACTTGGGCAGGACGGAGAGGCCGGCGGCCTTATTGCGGAACATGTCGTCGCTGTGCTCCAGGTCTATGACTGTCGGCGCGGGGATGACCATCGGTGCTGGGAGCGCCGGGTTTGTCTGGCCCGCAGGGGTCGGCGGAGCTGGAGCGACGGCTTCCGGTTCCGGTCGAATCTGGGAGCGCTGCCAGAACAGCGTCCCTGCCACGACCGTGCAGGCTGTCACGGCCAGCCCGATCAAAAGCCCTTTCTTATTCTTCACGCTTCCTCCCGACTAAGATGAATATGGCGGCAAATCGATGTCTATATTATCACAATACGGCTGAGTTTCCGTTTCAAGATTTTGTACGGCTCTCTGGATGTTATCGTATAATGAAGTCCTGGAGGCTTAAACATGATCCCTTATTTGTTGTTCATCCTCCTGCCGTTGGCGCGCCCTTCGGCCGCCGAGACGGCTTTATCCTCGTTCGATCCATCCGCGCTCGACCGCAGCGTCGCGCCGTGTCAGGATTTTTATCAGTTCGCTTGCGGCGGTTGGCAGAAGGCCCACCTTATTCCGCCCGATCAAGCGCGTTGGGGGCGCTTCAATGAACTGGCCGAGCGCAACAAGGAGATCCTCCGCGGGATCCTGGAGAAGGCCGCCGCTGGGCCCCAGGTTGATCCCGCGGACCGGCGGCTGGGAGACCTCTATGCCGTCTGCATGGATGAGGCCGGCGCCGAGAAGAAGGGCTTTGAGCCGCTCAAGGATGATTTCGCGGCCATCGACGCGCTCAAGTCGCCGGCCGAGGTGCCGGCCTTGCTGGCGCGCCTGCACGCAGCGGGCGTAGGCGCGGGATTTTCTTTTGGGTCGGACCAGGATTATAAGGACTCGACCAAGGTCATCGGCGAGTTCGACCAGGGCGGGCTCGGCTTGCCTGACCGGGACTACTACTTTAAGACCGATGAGAGAGCGGTGCGCCTGCGCCAGGATTATGTCTGGCATGTGGCCAAGGTCTTCGGCTTGCTCGGCGACGACCCCAGGACCGCGGCCGTTCAGGCCGAGACGGTTATGCGTTTAGAGATGGAGCTGGCGCGGGTCTCCCAGGACCGCGTCATTCGCCGAGACCCGGAGAACGTCTATCACCATATGACCGCGGCGCAGCTCGCGGTCTTGGCTCCGGATTTCGATTGGAACCGCTACATCGTCGAGACCGGGGCGCCGGCTTCGGCCTGGCTTAATGTGGTCTCCACGGGTTTTGCCGCGGGGTTCTCGACGCAGATCTCGGTCCAGTCCTTAGCGGATTGGAAGGTCTACCTGCGCTGGCGCGCGGCGGCGGCAGCTTCGGATTGGCTTTCTCGCGATTTCGTCGCGGAGCACTTCGACTTCTATGGCCGCAAGCTGACCGGCGCCAAGGAGCTCAAGCCCCGCTGGAAGCGTTGTGTGGAGCTCGTCGACGGCGCCTTGGGCCATGACTTGGGCCGGCGCTATGTGGAGCTCACCTTCGGAGCCGATGGCAAGCGCCGCACCGACGAACTGGTGGCCGCGGTGCAAAGATCCTTGGCCGAGGACATCCAGGGGCTGGACTGGATGTCGTCCCGGACCAGACGCCGGGCGCTGGCCAAGCTTTCGGCCATCACCGACAAGATCGGCTATCCTGAGAAATGGCGCGATTACACGGGCGTCAAGATCGACCGTGGCGACCTCATCGCCTCGCTGCGCAGCGCCTGGGCCCACGAAACTCATCGGCGCCTCGATAAGATCGGCCGGCCCGTGGACCGTAAGGACTGGGACATGACCCCGCCTACGGTCAATGCCTACTACAACCCCCAACTCAACGAGATCGTGTTCCCGGCCGGCATCCTGCAGCCGCCCTTCTTTGACCGCGCCGGCGACCAAGCCGCCAATCTGGGCGCCATCGGCGTGGTCATCGGTCATGAATTGACTCACGGTTTTGATGACGAAGGCCGCAAGTTCGACGCGCAGGGCAACCTCTCCGACTGGTGGACGCCCGAGGATGCACGGGAGTTCGAGGCGCGCGCGGCCTGCCTAGCGGACCAGTACGGCGGCTATGAGGCCGTGCCCGGGGTGTTTCTCAACGGCAAGCTCACCTTGGGCGAGAACACGGCGGATAACGGCGGGGTGCGTCTGGCGACGATGGCCTTGGCTGAGCTTAAGAAAAAGACGGGGACCGTGGCCCCTGTAGTTGACGGTTTTACACCCGAGCAGAGGCTCTATTTAGGCTTCGCCCAGGTCTGGTGCGAGAACCAGACCGAAGCTAGCCGGCGGCTTCATGCGCAGACCGATCCGCACTCGGCCGCGCGCTGGCGCGTGATGGGTCCGTTGTCGAACACACTCGATTTCGGCCGGGCCTTCGCCTGCAAGAGCGGCGAGCCGCTGCTGCCGGCCAAGACCTGTCGGGTCTGGTAAGTCCCTATTCCGCTTTTTGATCCGGACCCTCCCAGCCCTCAAATGATTATTTTTTGATCTCTTTAGGTTAAGCTATCAACGAGCGCGGCCTGGCTGTGAAAGAGGAGATCATGGGTATTCCCAAAAAGATACTCGTCACCGGTGCGACCGGCAAGCAGGGTTCGGCCGTGGCCCGTGCCCTTCTCAGGCAGGGACAGACGGTCCGCGCTTTGGCGCGCCAACCGGAGGCGGCCGCAGCCTTGGCCAAGGCGGGAGCCCAGATCGTGAGCGGGGATTTCAACGACCGGTCCAGCATCGAGTCCGCCATCCGGGGCTGCGATGGCGTCTTTGCCATGTCGACGCCGTTTGAGGCTGGCATGGGAGGCGAGGTGCGTCAGGGGACATTGCTGGCGGACGTGGCCAAGGCTTTCAATGTCAGGCATTTCGTCTACACCTCGGTGGGGAGCGCCGAACGCGGCACGGGGATACCGCATTTCGAGACGAAGGCCCGGATCGAGCGGCACATCAAGAGGCTGGGATTAAGCTACACCATCTTGAGGCCGGTCTGGTTCATGGAGAATTTTGGGACCTGGTTGCTGCCTGGTATCCGGAAAGGGACTTTATCCGCGCCGCTGCGGCCGCAGACCGAGCTGCACATGCTTGCCCTGCGCGATATCGGCGAGTTCGCGGCCGCGGCCTTCTTGTGCCCGGGCTATATCAATTGCGAGATCGATCTGGCCGGAGATGTGCTGAGCTTCCCGCAGGTGGCTACGATGCTCACTCATGCCTTGGGGCATCGGGTCGCGTTCCGGCAGATCCCTGACGAGCAGGCAGCGACGGCGGTCGGGCACGATATGGCGCTCATGTACAAATGGTTCAATGAAGTGGGCTTTGATGTGGATATCCACGCCCTGGAGCAGACCTACGGAATCCGCCTGACCAAGTTCTCCGAGGTCCTCGCCAACGAAGAATGGGCCAAGCCGCCCTTGGTCGGCGGCCGCAGGTAGCGCGCGGCGCCCCGATAGAAGCGGAGAGGATTAAATCTCGAAGCGGTAGCCATTCCCAGGCACCGTGACTATCCGGCGGCCCAGGCGCGGCCCCAGTTTTCGGCGCAGTGAGGAGAGATGAACCGTGACGGTGTGCGGGTCGTTGTACTCGGCCAGATCGTAGCCCCAGACCGATTCGAGCATGAACTGCGGGGTCAGGACATGCCCGCGCTTGCGTAATAGTAAAGTGAGTAGGTCGAATTCCTTGCGTGTGAGGTTGACGGGGCGATCGTCGCAGCTGGCGGTGCGAGCCTGCACATCCAGGCTTACGCCATCGGCGCGCAGCAGCTCCTTGAGTTCGGCCGCGGTGGAGTAGCGTCGCAGGACCGCCCCGATCTTAGCCAGAAGAATGGGCGGCTCGAAGGGCTTGAGGACATAATCGTCAGCGCCCACGGCGAAACCTTCCAGCTGATCGCGCTCCTCCTTGCTGGCCCCGGACATGAGCAGGACGGGAATCGCCGCGGTGCGGCGATCATCGCGCAGGCGGCGGCACAGTTCGAAGCCG
Source organism: uncultured Elusimicrobia bacterium (assembly GCA_903830945.1). GTDB lineage: Bacteria > Elusimicrobiota > Elusimicrobia > UBA1565 > UBA9628 > UBA9628. Next base: position 60,152 of record CAIKVT010000027.1, on the reverse strand, counting down.
CCCATCACCGGCATCTGTACGTCGGATATGACGATGTCCGGCTGGGAGTCCAGCGCAGCAAGCAAGGCTTCCCGGCCCGAGGCAGCGGCGATCACCGAGTGCCCGGCTTCCCGCAGGAAGGCCTGCAGCATCTTGCGGAAGTCCTCCTCGTCGTCGGCGAGCAGGAGCTTGTAGCGCAGCGGGGGGTTGTCGTGCATGTCTTTAAAGCCGGATTTTCTTGCGCGGGGAATCCATGTGACGCGGATCCTCGACTAAGTCAATCATACCAAGTTCGTATCTAATAGATGATGTGGCCATGGTTGTGGGAGTTGTTACAATTATTGTCCATACCCCTTGCAGATAAATCGGCGTTCTGTTACCCTATTGTCTGTTAAGCTATCTAGAAACCAATGAGAGTGCTTATTGCAGCGGCCTTAAGTCTTGTGCTCTTCGGCGCTTGGTCTTCAGCGGCGCAGTGGTCAGGCCCGGCGAGCATCGGCGCTTTTGGTTTTCCATCAGGCTTAAGTCGGATCGAGTTCCAATCCCTTCTGCAGCACTTCGTCAGCGCGCAGTACCTTAAGAGCTTCCGAAATCTGGGGGTCGAGGATGATTTCGACCATGGGCATCTCCTTTTCGATGTCCGGTCACCCCAGCGGCCCATCGCGATCCTCTACCACACTCAGGAGCTTGGCGGAGACGACTCCATGGACCCGCGGGCCCGCAACTGGATTCAATGGGTCGACCGCGGCACCATCGAGGACGCCTCCCGTTACGAGCGTAAAGTCTACCCGCATTCAGTCTCCTGGGACTGGTTCCTCCAGAGGGAACTGGCGGCTCTGCGTCAGCGTCACACTATCCTGGACAAGATGCTCGACCCGGCTCTTCTCGGCGTCGAGGTCTCGGAGAGCCGCCAATGGGTGTTCACCCGCGTAGGCTGCGGTGTGGATTCGACGCCGCCCGACTTTATCCGGGTCGTTTTGCCCGCCGGACCGCCCGTCTGTCTTGCCCTCAGCCAGTCCTGACCAACCTTCCGGCCGCTTGACAAGGATTTGACCTGCGACGGCCATACTATGTTAAGAAGATTCTTACCGGGAGGTGGACGCCATGAAGAAGAGTTCGCCAAAGGTCTTGATCCTGGTGACCGCACTCCTGACTATCCTGAGCGCGGCCTGCTCGACGCTGTCCTTGAGCACTCCTGAATCGCGCCGCGATTTTGCTGAAGCCGTCATTGAGAATTGGTCCGGCTATTCCCGAATTCAAGCGGCCAGGCTTATGCAGGAGTACGGTCCGCCCGACCAGGTCAAGCATGCCGAGTTGGTCTGGAATAATAAAGGGGTCTGGCAAAAGATACGGGTTTGGGACGTGACGCCGTATTATGATTCCAACCTCGGGGCGGCGAATATCGAGCAGACGGTCGCTTATTCCGTTCCAATGGGAAAACGCCTGGAAGTGCTCGATTTTAGCCGTGACATCCGTATTTCCCAGGACGGGACCGGAATCTCCGTCCGCGGCACCAGCGAAGAGTCCAACTTCCTGAGGCTTAACTTGGCCGACGAGATCGTCCTTGGGGAAACTTCGCCGGAGGAGGCGCGACGCATCTACGCGAGGACGCTGGCGCTCGTGTCCGCCGGCAAGTCTTCGCCCTATTTGCAGGGGCTTTTGTTCGCGTCGATTTTGTCACAGACGACGCGGTAGAACGGCGGTGGGGGCCATTGATATGACAAGTCATATCACCAAGTGCAAGTTCGAGGGACAGAAATTCATGGAGGCCCAGCGTCTCAAGTCCGACATGGGTTCTTGGATCAACCACGAATGCGGAAACGCTCTGGCGACCATAAGACTGGGTGTGACCCTTCTGCGCGAGTCCGAGCCGGCGCCGATGACGCAACAGAGGGAAAAAACATATTCCGTTCTGGAGCGGATGATCTGGCATCTGACGCTCGCCACGACCAATTATCTTCATCTTGAACGCCTGGAGTCCGGGCATTTTACGCTCAACATAGGCCGAACGCGGCTGGAGGCCGTGATCCGCGAGACCCTGCAGTCCCTGCGGCCGCTCATCGAGAGCGAAGGGTTGCGCCTGGAAGCCGTTTTCCCGGAGGGCCCTGTAGATGTCCGTGGGGATGCCGAGGCGCTTTTCCTCATCGCCAGCAACCTGATCGCCAATGCCGCCAAATACGCCGCCAACGGGAAGGCAATCACCGCACGCGTCACTCGGGAGGGCGGGCATGCGATTTTTGCGGTTGATGTTGATGGGATCGGAATTGACGCTCAGGACCGTGAGAGGATCTTGGCCGGCTTGCGGACCGAGGAAAGTCTCAAGGCCGCCAAGGATTTTGGGATAGGCTTGATGCTTGTTAAAAAGCTCATTGAGCAGCATGGTTCGCATCTGGAGATACAAAGCTGTCCCGATAATAATGGGTCGCGCTTTTATTTCAGCTTGCCTTTGTGGGGCCAACCTCAAGCGCCCCGCTGGAGCGTGCAACGCCGCATCATGGACCCCCAAAAGGATTGGCCGATCCGAAATTCCTGCTGCGCATGACGTGGCGCGCTGCTGTGGGTCGATATTAAGAAGGCTCGTTGCTCCACAGCGGGTTTCTTAACATGGGGTCTGAGTCCAGCCTTAATCGGAAGGGCCAGCGCGAAGGAGTCGCGGGGGGCGGCATAAACAAAAGTCTCTGCGAAAGAGGCGACTCTTTTCCCGCAGCCTGAAGTCGGAGGATTTTTTCACAGAGATTCCACGCCGCGGCCGGGGATCTCTTGCCTTGCACGATCTCAACAGCTAGGTTCATGACCAAGAAATTCGTCTCTTCGCTGGCTGAGCGTACTATGAGCTTCCGGCCTACCTGATCATAGGTCACGCCGTGTCCCAAGCCCGATAAGGCCGGCCATTTCATCTGGGGAACGTCGTAGCGGACCGACTGCTCCAGGATGTCCCTGGCGCTCACTGGCTCGAGAGCCGCCTTATAAACGAGCGTCCTCAGCCACTGGCCATTACGGCTCCAGGCCAGCAGGACCGGTCTGATTTCGTCGGGTGGGCCGTATTTTTCGAGCATGGCCTTGGCCGCCAGCTTGGAATACTCCGGCCAATCCGCAATCATGGACTTCGCGGCCTCCTTGCTCGTGTTTCTCGCGAGGAATACCTGGGTCTCCTGCCAATTCCATGCAGATGCGGAGGTCGCGGCCGCCAGGCATATGATGCCAAGAAGGATACCGATTTCAAGAAGCATCTTGGAGGCAGTTTTCATGAGCTCTTCCCGGCCCCTCGACACCTTAATTATAACGCCGCCAGGTCAAATCATTGTCAAGATACGGAAGGGCTGCCACATCAGGGGTGCGCTAGTAACTTAGCCGGCCCAGCTTTACTTTTCCGCGGAACACCCAATAGATGACCGCAGTGTAGCTTAACACTAAGGGCATACCTAGGGCCGCGATAACGGCCATGATCCCCAGGGTCTTCTCCGAAGATGAGGCGCTGGCCGTGGTCAGGCTCCAGGCCGGGTTAAGGCTGGAGACGATGAGGTTTGGATAGAGGGCCGCGCCGAAGAGGGCGATCAGGCACGCGATGGTCGCGGCCGATGACAGGAAGGCCCAGCCGGGACGACGCAAGTAGAGCGAGTAAGGGATGCTGGCCAGCGCCAGGACGCTGGCCGCAACCACGCCCCACAGCCAGGGCATGCGCCCGAAGTTGGCCAGGGCTTGGGGCATGCGCGCCAGCGTCACGACGGTCGTGACCAGGTACAGGGCCAGGAAGGCCCCGAGGGCGCGCCAGCTCCAGCGGCTTATGCGTTGCTGCAATCCCCCCTCTGTTTTGAGCTGCAGATAGAGCGAGCCGTGCAGGGTAAAAAGGGAGACGTTGAGCGCGCCCACTAGCAGGGCGTAGGGTCGCAGCAGGCCCAGAAAGGTCCCCGTGAACTCGTGGTCGGCGGCGATGGGGATGCCCAGCATGGAGTCGCCGACCGCCACGCCGAAGAGCAGGGCGGCTACGAGGCTAGCGCAGAAGAAGGCTGCGTCCCAGAACGCCCGCCAGGCCGCGGAGTCGCGTTTGCTGCGGAACTCAATGGAGGCCGCGCGCAGGATGAGAGCGAAGAGGAGCAGAATGAAGGCCAGGTAGAAGGCGGAGAAGGCGGTGGCGTAGGCCTCGGGAAAGGCGGCGAAGAGCGCGCCGCCGAAGGTCACCAGCCAGACCTCGTTGCCGTCCCAGAGTGGGCCGATGGAGTCGAGGAAGATGCGCCGCTCGCGGTCGTCGCGCGCCCCCAGGTGCAGGATGCCCACTCCCAGGTCGAAGCCGTCGAGCACCGCGTAGCCCGTCAGCAGCACGCCCAGCAGCATGAACCACAGTACGCGCAGGTCCATCAGGCCTCTTCCGGCCCGCGGCGGATCTTCTCGTCGAGTATGCGCAGCCAGAGCGCGCCGAGCAGGGCGTAGACCAAGGCAAAGAGCGCCAGTGAAACCAGGATGTGCGCGGCAGGCACCGCGCGCGACGCGGCTTGCGAGGTGCGCAGAAGGCCGTAGACGATCCAGGGTTGGCGGCCGACCTCTGCCGCGCACCAGCCCATCTCACCGGCGGCTATGGCCGGAGCCACGGACCAGACCAGAGCCCAGAGCAGGAGCCGATCCTCGTGGAGCCGGCCTTGATGCAGGCGCCAGGCGGCCAGGACGAAGAGCGCGGCCAGCGCCATACCGGCGCCGACCATGGCGTGATAGAGGAGAAAGGAGGGCAGGACCGGGGGACGGTCCTCTGGCTTGAAGGCGTCGAGGCCGATCACCGGGGCGTCTAAGCGGTGGTGCACGAGCAGGCTCAAGAGCCCAGGCACGGCTACGGCGAAGCGCAGTTCCTGGCGGGCGTCGTCCGGCAACCCCGCCAAGGAGAGCGGCGCGCGCGCGGTCGTGCGGTAGAGCCCCTCGAATGCTGCGAGCTTGGCGGGCTGGGTGCGCGCCACGATCCGCGCCTGCAGGTCCCCCGAGAGCGGCAGGGCCAGCGCCGCGGCGACGGCGAAGAGCACGGCGAGTCCCAGGGACTTGCGCATGAGCGCTGCATGGCGGCCCTTGAGCACGTGGTAGGCGGAGACGCTGGCCACCAAGGCGCCTCCGACTAGATAGGCGCCGAGCAGAGTGTGCACGAGGCGCTGGACGCTCGAGGGGTTGAAGATCATGGCCCAGAAGTCCGTGATCTCGGCACGTAGGACGCCGTCGTGGCTGACCAGCGCGTAGCCCGCGGGCGTCTGCTGCCAGGAGTTGGCGACCACGATCCAGACCGCGGAGAAGGCCGAACCCAGGGCCACCAGCACGGTGGAGAGCAGGTGCATCCGGGGCGAGACGCGGTCCCAGCCGAAGACCAATACGGCCAAGAAAGCCGACTCAAGGAAGAAGGCGAAGATGCCCTCGGCGGCGAGCGCGGAGCCAAACACGTCGCCGACGAAGCGGGCATAGCTCGACCAGTTGGTGCCGAACTGGAACTCCATGACGATGCCGCTGGCCACGCCCAGCGCGAAGTTGATGGCGAAGATCTTTGTCCAGAACCGGGCCAGGTGCTCCCAGTCCTTGTCGCCGGTGAGGTGGAAGGCACCCTCCATGAACACGAGCAGGGCGCCCAGGCCGATGGCCAGCGGCGGGAAGAGGTAGTGGAACATGATGGTGAGGGCGAACTGCAGGCGCGAGAGGGTGACGACGTCGAGCCCCATGGGCTATAGCTCTCCCATCCCGGCGTCTGAAAGCTCATGCTTGAGCGCGGTGAGGGACTCGTTGATGTCGTGGATGAATACGACCAAGGCGGAGACCAAGCCAGCCATGCAGCAGACGAAGAGGATGCCGATGAGCCAAGGGTTGTCGAAGGTCCCGAGCGCGGTGAAGAAGAGCACGATGATGAGCATGGCCGCGGCCAAAGCGCTCGCCGAGGCCAGCAGGATGGATAGGCGGATGAGGCGGGCGCGCTGCCAGAGGATGCGTAACTGCACCACGAGGCGTCGGCGCTCGTTCTCTGAGGACTGCGGGAGCTGAGCGTCGAGGGTCCGGACGCGGTCGATAACCCGGCCCAGGCGGTTGGTCATGGTCAAAAGCAGCAGGCCCACGCCGGAGATGAGGATGGCGGGGCCGATGGCGGTCTGGAGTATCGGGATAAGGTTGATCATGGGCGTTCGTATTCTAGCTGTTTCATGCTGGATTCGGAAGAGCCCCGCGGCGCATAAAGTTGTAGAATGGCGGCTGGAAAAAAGCCGCACCCAAAAGAGGGAACGATGCCAGCCTACATCCTTGCCATAGATCAGGGCACGACGAGTTCCAGAGCGGTCATCGTCGACCAGCGCATGAATATCCGGGGGGTGGGCCAGCAGGAGTTCAGGCAGATATACCCTAGGCCGGGCTGGGTGGAGCACGAGCCGGAGGCGATCTGGAGATCCGTCGAACATTCCATAGCCGCGGCGATTAGAAACGCCGCCATCAAAGCCGTGGATATCGCGGGCATAGGCATCACCAACCAACGGGAGACCATCGTCCTTTGGGACCCGAAGACCGGCAAGCCCGCGCACAACGCCATCGTCTGGCAATGCCGACGTTCAGCGGCTATCTGTGCACGGCTCCGGAAAAGGGGCCTTGAGCGTCTATTCACAAAGAGGACCGGCCTGCTCCTCGACCCCTATTTTTCCGGGACGAAATTGGCATGGCTCTTCGAGAACGTCGCCGGGTTGCGAGCCAAAGCCAGGATGGGGAGCCTGAAGGCCGGCACCATCGATTCCTATCTGGTCTTCCGCCTCACCGGCGGCAAAAGCCATGTCACGGATGCCAGCAACGCCTCGCGGACCTTGCTGCTGGACATCAGGAAAGTCGCGTGGGATGAGGAACTCGCGGACCTATTGGGCATCCCGCTCTCGCTGCTGCCCCGAGTCACCGGCAATTCGGAAGTGTACGGGAAGACCAAAGGCCTAGGCTGCCTGCCCGACGGCATCCCCATCTCCGGCATGGCCGGCGACCAGCAGGCCGCCTTGTTCGGACAAGCCTGCTTCGGCAAGGGCGATGCCAAATGCACCTTCGGCACCGGGTCCTTCCTCCTGATGAACACCGGTGAGAAGCCCGCCCGCTCCAAGACCAGGCTCTTGACGACTATCGCCTGGAAGCTGGACGGTCGGACGACCTACGCTCTGGAAGGGAGCGTCTTCGTCGCCGGCGCGGCGGTGCAATGGCTCAGGGACGGGCTGCGGATGATCAAGGCGAGCTCCGACATCGAAGCCCTGGCGGCGCAGGTTGAGTCATCCGACGGGGTCGTCCTGGTGCCGGCTCTGGTGGGCCTGGGCGCGCCCCACTGGAGACCCGAGGCCCGAGGGATCATCAGCGGCATCACCAGAGGCACGACCGCGGCCCATATCGCCCGGGCCACTCTGGAAGCGATCGCCTTGCAGAACTACGAGATCATCAAGGCCATGGAATCCGATTCCGGGCTGAAGCTGCGTCAATTGAGAGTCGACGGCGGCGCCTCGGCCAACGACCTCCTGATGCAGATCCAGGCCGATCTCATCCGGCGCGACATCGTCAGGCCGAAGCTCATAGAAACGACCGCCCTGGGAGCGGCCTTCCTGGCGGGCTTAGCGGTAGGCTATTGGCCCGATGTCAAGGCGATCGCCAGGGCCTGGAAGAAAGACAAGACCTTCTCGGCCCGGATGGACGAGGATGCCAGACGGGACCTGATCTGCCGCTGGGACGTCGCGGTCGGCAAAGCATGACTCGGAACCGGATCCGAATAGAGGAGGAACAATGGCTAGCGCATTCTTAGGGGAACTGCTGGGCACGATGACGCTGATCATCTTCGGCGCCGGCGTCGTGGCTGGAGTCCTGCTGAACAGATCGAAGGCGCAGAATTCCGGATGGATGGTCATCATCACCGGCTGGTTCGTCGGCGTCGTGGCCGGGGTCTTCGTAGCCACCGCGTTCGGAAGCCCGGATGCCCATATCAATCCCGCGGTCACCTTGTGCTTCGCGATCTTGAAAGGGGATTTCAGCAAGTTCCTGCCCTACACCGCGGCCCAGCTGCTCGGGGCGTTTTTGGGCGCAAGCGTCGTCTGGCTCCATTATTTCCCCCATTGGCGGCAGTCCGACGACCCCGCCGCAAAGCTGGCCGTGTTTTCCACGGGCCCGGCCATCCGATGTTATCCCTGGAACCTGGTCTCGGAGATCATCGGGACCATGGTGCTGATGCTGGGCATCTATGCCATCACCGCCGGCCCCGTGAGCCCGGCGCTCGGCCCGTATCTCGTAGGAATCTTGGTGTGGGGCATCGGCGCTTCTCTGGGCGGGACGACAGGATATGCCATCAATCCCGCCCGAGATCTGGGGCCGAGGCTCGCCCACTGGGTATGGCCGATCGCGGGCAAGGGCGGCTCCGACTGGCCCTATGCCTGGGTCCCTGTCGTAGGGCCTCTGCTGGGCGCGGGCTTTTTCGCGCTGGTGATCAAGTTCGTGGCTAAGGTTTAAGCCTGTCGTTTGCGGCAGGGGTGATATAGTCCATGGACCTCACTGTGCGTCGCATGACGCGCCAGGAAGTCGGATGGGCCGTGGACTGGGCTGCGGCTGAGGGCTGGAATCCCGGCCTCGATGACGCCGAATGCTTCTACCGCTGCTTCCCGGAGGGGTTCTTCCTCTGCGAATCCGGCGGCCGCGCGCTTGGATGCATATCCGCCGTAGCGTACGATGAACATTTCGGATTCATTGGTTTCTTCATCGTCGCGCCGGAGCATCGCGGTGGGCGCATAGGCGTGGCTCTGGGGAGGGCCGCTCTCGCCTGTCTCGGCGGTAGGAACATCGGGCTCGATGGGGTCGAAGACAAGGTCAAGAACTACGAGGCTTTCGGTTTTAAACTGGCCTACAACAACATCCGATTCGAAGGAGTGGTGCCCCGTCTGCTCGCCGAGCCTCCAGACGTCGTCGAACTGGCCGCGCTGCCTTTTCAGTCGATTGCCGTTTATGATCGGAGTTTCTTTCCGGCCTCCCGGTCCGCCTTCCTTTCTCTCTGGATCGTCCAGCGCAGCGGGGCGAGTCTTGGCATCCTGAAAGACGGCCGGCTCGCAGGCTACGGCGTCATCCGCGCCTGCCGCAAGGGCAGTAAGATCGGGCCGCTCTTCGCCGACGACAAAATGACCGCGGACGTGCTGCTTCGGGCACTGCTCTGCCGCGTCGCTCCTGGTTCCGTCTTCTATCTCGATGCGCCGGGGGTCAATTCGGATGCCCTGGCCCTCGCCGACCGGTACGGCATGCGTCCGGTCTTCAAGACAGCTCGCATGTACAGCCGGGAGGAGCCACCTTTGCCCCTCGATCGCATCTTCAGCGTGACCAGCTTCGAGCTTGGGTGATGGCGGAAAGAGGATCCGCTGGACAGACACAGGCGATCTGGTTCAGCCGGCGTGTCGTGTCCGTGTCGTGTGTCGCGTTGACAGTCCTGTCAAAGTTACTTAAACTCTGAGAAGGACACACCGGAGAATATCATGCGGAGTATCCAACGCGCGTTTGTCATTTTATTCGTGCTCGGTATCAGTCTCGCGGCGTCCGCGCGCGCTCAACAGTCCCCCGTGTCGCAATCGGAACTCAATGATGCGCAGGAATGGGCGCGCCATATCCATCAGACGGTCCCCGCTGACGAGCTCGCCGCCGCGGCTATGACGGCGGAACTGCGGCAAAGTGACGATCCTTTGCTCACGCTCGCGGCGAAGTACCATCTCGACGCCCCGGATTGGCTCGGGAATCGTATTCAAGCCCAGGCGGCCTCGGTGACTCTCGCCGCCCTCGGCGACAGCATCTCGGCGGGCATGGCGTCCTGCGCATCTCCCTATTACTACTGCCCCGGCAACAGCTGGTCGACCGGTGACCTGCCGACGAGCCTGCGCCGTGAGCTTGAGACGAGTTCCGGCCGTGAGGTTCACGGGCTGTTGGTCTCGGTCCCAAGTCTGAGCATGTCGGCCGTCCCGGCCGAGGCATTCGTCGTCTTCCTCGCGAGTTTTTTCGGACTCAATATCGAGCGCATGACTTTGCTCATCGGCCATAACGACCCGGGCGTGTGCGGCGCGCCCGTCGAGGGACAGACGGCGGCGTTCGAAAAGAGCTATGCCACCGCCCTGCGCATCCTCGCCCATGTCGCCCGGAATCGCCGGGCGAAGCTGTTCGTCAGCGGGATCGTCGATGCCACGACGCTGCCGCGCTATGCCGCCGTGATCCCAGCTGGCGCGTCGCAGACCTGCCGCGAACTTTGGGATGCCACGGGCCGCTGCAAAGTCCTGCTCAGCCACCTCGATGACCCTTCGGTCGCGGCGCGTATCACGGCTCAGATCACGGAGTATGACGATTCGTTGAGCCGTCTCGCCGCGGGCAAGGAGTGGGTGCTTTACACGCCGACTCTCACGAACTCCAGCCGGGAGGGGTTTCCCGATCCCGTCGCGGACTTGTCGCCGTTCGACTGCTTTCATCCCAGCGCAATCGGTCAGGCACATCTGGGGCGGATCGCGTGGTCGGGCGACGCGGGGGGCGCCGGGATCGCTCCGTTCTTCGGCCTTGAGCTCGCGGCGGCCGCGCCGCGGTCCGCGGCGCTTTCGGCCCCGGGGCTTGCGCCTCGCCTCCAGAAGGAACTCGAAGTCTGGCGTGCCGCTGATACGCGGCCCTAGCGCTCCGATCCCATAGAGCTGGCTGATGTTCTTGCCTTGAATTTTTCACGGGCAGCTAGGGATCCCATGCCAGTATTTGCGGCTGGGTCAGCCGGGATAGTGCCTGCGCGCCGCCGTTGAACACGTCGAGGTCCACTTCTGAGCTTAGTCCGGCGACGGTCCCGTGCCACGCATATTGCCAGAAGGTCCAGTTTTTTCCGTCGGGCATGCGGGGCGCCGCATGCGATGGGTCGGCGATCCAGAACTTATTGTCGGCGCCGGTGCCGAGGAGGTATTCGTTGTAGATGCTGGGATTGATGTAGAGGATGGGCGTGAGTCCGTAGGCCGCCTGGACCTTTCCGATAAAGTTGGTGAGGTCCTTGAGCAAGGCGGGCTTGGCCGGCATATGGGCGCAGTCGTTGGACGGTTCCAGGTCGATGACCATGGGAAGAGCGCCGTCTTCGCGGGGGACGGTTTTGATGAAGTTGTCCGCCTGCTCCGTGCCGGTCTTGCAGAAGTTGTAGAAGTGATAGGCGCTCTTGGCAATTCCGACGCTGGAGGCGCCCTGCCAGTTGGCTTGGAACATGTCGTCGACGTAGCCGCCGCCTTCCGTGGCTTTGATGAAGGCGAAGGAGATGCCTGCGGCCTTCATTTGATTCCATCGGATATGCCCCTCATGGTGAGAGACGTCGACGCCGCGGACGGCATAGGCGGAGATGTCCGGCACTTCCTCAGCTTCGAACGGGAGCATGGGCGTGGAGTGCCCGAGGCGGTGCGAGCCTTCCCTCGGCTTCTGTGGCGCGGGCTCGGCTTCGGGTTTGAGTGCGAGGGCCTGAGATTTTATGGCGGCCAGACTTTGCTTGAGGCCGGGGACGTTCTCCAGTTCAAGGCTCGATGCCCAGGAGGCGCTGATGCCTGTCAGGACCAGGGCCGCCAGGAGCTGCTTCATGCCGACAGGGTAGCGCTTTTTAGGCGTTATTTGCCTGGGTCCTGGGGGTCTAGACGCAATGGGTCCAAGGGCCCGGGGATTCGTCGGGCATAGGCGGTCCGCGTCAGTTCTTGCGGACGTGACGGAAGTACAGGGCGTTGTGCAAGGTGAAGGGACCCATCCAGATGTCGGGGGAGGCCTCGCTGACGTTGCGGCGCAGGGCGCGGAAACCGACCGGATAGTAGAGGTATATCTGCGGCAGTTCGGCGGCGTAGAGGTCCATCAAGTCACGGTAGAGCGCTTCGCGGTGCTCGCGGGACCGGCGCGCCTTCTCCACGACGGAATCGATGGCCTTGCGGGCGAAGCCTTGGGCCGCCGGATAGAACCCCGCACTGTGGAGCAGGTTGAAGGCGTAGGAATGCGGGTCCGGATAATCCGGTTCAAAGCCGCCCACGAAGATGGGCAGCCGGTGCTCGCGGATGGCCTTGAGCAGGGAGGACCGGCGCAGGGGCTTTGGCAAAAGCGCGAACTCCGGTTTGATCGCCTTGAGCTCCGCGGCCAGGATCTCGGCCGCGGCTTGGGCCTCGGGGTCTGCGGCGTCGTAGCCGATCTCGGCCTGGAATCCTTGCGCCCAGAGACGGCCTTGCCAAGCCTTTTGGAGTTGTTCCGTGGCTTTGGCCCGGTCGTGGCCGTAGGCGGGCGCCGGAGGCTGCCAAGAGAACCTCGAAAACGGGATGGGGCCCGCGGCGCGCTCTCCCTGGCCGCGCAGGGCCTGGGTCAGGAAGACCTCATAGTCAAAAGCATGGGCGAAGCCTTGCCGCACGTTCGAGTCCGAGAAGAAATCCGGCGGGATGCCCCGGCCGTCGAGCCGGCCGCTGCGCAGGCAGGGGTTGTCCTGAGCCGCGGTGCGGAAGTTGAAGAAGATGATTCGGCCCGCGGACCAGGCGGGCAGGCCCTCGTCGACCCGGACGCCCGGCGCTTCGGCGGCGTCGCGCAGGCTGGAGCGCGAGAGCTCCGCGGTGTCGGCGTCTCCGGCCTCGAGCATGGAGAGGCGCAGCATCTCGCTGTCGACTTCGCGCAGGACGACGCGCTTCAGGGCGGCCGGCTTGCGGCGCCAATAGCCTTCGAAGCGCTCTAAAGTCACCAGTTCCTTGGAGACCGGCTCCGTGACCCGGAACGGGCCGGTGCCGTTGGCGGCGAAGCGGAGGCGGCTTTGTTCCGGCAGCCGGCCTTTGAGTCGGAGCCAGCTCGACTCGGTCCCATCCCACTCGCCCGCGGCCGCGGCCCAGGCCTTGGACATGACCAGCGGCCAGGAGGCCAGCACCGCGAGGAAGGTGGCGTCGGGTTTGCACAGCCGGACCACGACCCGGTCTGCGTCCGTGGTAACGGTTGCGGCGGCGGTCTTGAAGTCGACGCGCAGGCGGCCCTTGCGGTCGCGTATGGATGGCACGCCGAGGACCGGCTCGAGCAGCATGGCGGAGGGTCCGCCCACGAAGTCGCTGAGCATGAAGCGCAGCAGGGAGTATCGGACGTCCTCGGCCGTGAGTATCGAGCCGTCGTGGAAGGCCACGCCCGGTCGGATCGGGAACGTATAAGTCTTGAGGTCCGCGGAGAGCAGTCCGTTCTCGCGTGTGGGAACGGCGCTGGCGAGGAAGGGCGCGACGGGGGTCTTGGCCGAATCCGTGGTGAAGACGACCAGCGGCTCATAGATGTTGAGCGCCGCGGCCAGGCTGCGGGTCTCGTACATGGCCGCGGGGTCGAGGTTGGAGACCGGGCTGGCTGCCACGCTGACGAAGGTGTCCGTGCTGGACGCGGCCGCGGGCCGCGCGGCAGGCAGGAGCAGGAACGCGCAAAGCGCCGGCGCAATTTTCAAGTGCGTCTTGCACCGTGTGAGGAAGGGCGCGGCGGCGAGAAGCGCGTTTTTCATCGGACCGATACCTGCCTGCCGTCGGGGTCGTAGGTCGCCGTCACCAGTGTGTATTGCCCCGATGTTGCGGTCTGACTCTGCACGGATTCGACCCCCAAAGAGGCGTTGCCGGCAAGGTCCACCTGCAGCTGCCGGGCATAGGTGTTGCCGGATATGTTGTCGTATTCGCGCAGCCATAACATCCCTCCCCGGGGATCGTATTTCCACAGCCGGGCGACGGTCCGGGATCCTTTACGCGCGTTGCCTCCGATATAGTAGTTGCCGTCGCGGTCCGTGACCGTCGCGCAGGGGATGTTGTCTACCGTGTCGCTGAAGACGCGCTCCCAATCGTACTGGCCGTCGGCCGTGTAGTGGAACAGGACCATGACGCGCAGGCCTTTGTCCTTCATGATGGACGCGACCGTGACCCCGCCGGCGGGGTCCGTGGCGATGGCCGCGGCGCGCTGGTCCACGCCGGGGTCGCGGATTTGGGCCCAGAGGTTTCCCCCGCTGGAGTCGAGCTTGCGGATCTGGATGTACTCGTGGCTGCCGGTGAACAGGTTGAGCACCGAGAAAAAGTTGCCGGTCGGGTCCGTGGCGCTGAGCTGGGTGTCCTGGGCCGGCGACTGGGCCGCCAGCAGGGCCAGGAGCATGGCGACGGGCCAGGTGCGCATGCGGTGATTATACCACTTCCTCTTCTGACGGGTTCGTCTGCGACGTGATTGGAGCATGGAGCCGATGGCTTGCTGATATGATAACCTAATCCGGCATGAATGCCCTCACCCTTCTGGTCGTCGCCCTGCTGGTATACGCCCTGGCCTACCGCTATTATTCCAGCTTCCTGCTGGCCAAGGTCCTGGCCTGCGACGATGCCATGCCCACTCCCGCCCACGTCTGTCGCAACGATTTCGATTACAAGCCCACCAATCGATGGGTCCTCTTCGGCCACCATTTCGCGGCCATCGCGGGCGCCGGGCCCTTGGTCGGACCGGTCCTGGCGGCCCAGTTCGGCTATCTTCCCGGTTATCTGTGGATCCTCATCGGCAGCGTCCTGGCCGGAGCCGTGCACGATATGGTCGTGCTCTGCGCCTCCATGCACTATGACGGCCTTTCCCTGACCCAAGTGGCTAGGCACGAGGTCGGGCCCGTCACGGGCGGCGCGACCGCGCTGGCCTTGTTCTTCATCGTCATTACGGCTTTAGCCGGCTTCTGCTTGATCGTGGTCAACGCCCTATCTGAAAGCGCCTGGGGAGTCTTCTCCATAGCTACGACCATCCCCACGGCGCTGCTCATGGGCTGGTACATGAACCATCTGCGGCCGGGAAAGGTAGCGGAGGCTTCCGTGCTTGGCGTGGCCTTCATCCTGCTGGGCGTGTTCTTGGGCCATCCCGTGGCGCAGAGCGCCTGGGCCCATTATTTTATTTTTTCCCGGAACAGCCTCATCGTCATCCTGGCCGTTTACGGCCTGGCGGCTTCGGCCCTGCCGGTGTGGCTCCTTCTCTGCCCGCGCGACTACCTCAGCTCCTACATGAAGCTGGGCACGGTCTTTCTTATGGCCTTGGGCATCCTCTGGGTGCGGCCGAGCTTGGCCGCGCCGGCGCTTTCGCCCTTCATCCACGGCGGCGGGCCCATCGTCCCGGGCCCGGTCTGGCCCTTCGTGTGCATCACTATCGCCTGCGGGGCCATCTCGGGATTCCACTGCCTCATCAGCGCGGGCACCACTCCCAAGATGATCGATCGCGAGTCGGATATGCGCTTCATCGGATACGGGGCCATGCTCACCGAGGGTGTCGTTTCCATTATGGCCTTGATCGCCGCGACGGTCCTGGCCCCCGGCGACTACTTTGCCATCAACGTCCCCCCCGCGGTCTTCGCCAAGCTCGGCTTGATCCCGGCGCATATCAGCGAGCTCAGCGCGGCCGTGGGCGAGAACCTGGCCGGCCGCACCGGCGGTGCGGTGTCCTTGGCCGTGGGCATGGCCCAGATATTATCCAACATGCCGGGCATGAATCGGCTCGTCTCCTACTGGTACCATTTCGCGATCATGTTCGAGGCGCTTTTCGTCCTCACCGCGCTCGACACGGGCACGCGGGTCGCGCGCTACATCCTGCAGGAGATTTTGGGCCGCGTCTATAAGCCCTTCGCCCGGACGGATCGGCTCGCGGGCGTGCTCCTGACTGGCGCGGTCGTCAGCGGGTGCTGGGGCGCCATGGTCTACATGGGAAACATCACCACCATCTGGCCCATGTTCGGCGTGGCCAACCAGCTTCTGGCGACCCTGGCCCTGGCCGTAGGTACGACTTTTATCATGAAGAGGTCCGAGCCGCGCTACGCCTTGACCACGTTTGTGCCCTTCGTCTTCATGCTGGGAACGACTGTGACGGCGGGCGTGCTCAATATCTTCAGCAACTATCTTCCCCGCCGCGACTTCTCGGGCTTTCTCAATGCGGGCTTAAGCGTAGTGATGATCGCGCTGGTCTTGTTCATCGCCGCGACCTGCGCCGTGTCGTGGCTGCGGATCCTTAAAAGCCGACGCCGTCCAGACCATCCCGGTCTGGACGGCGCGCGGTCCGAGTCGGCGTCCTCTTAGATCAGGGGCGCCTGGAAGAAGTAGAGGTCGGCTTCGAAATTCCTATATGAACCCGGCGGCAGTTCCCGCACCACTGACTCGATGAAGACCCCCCCCCGCTCAGTGATGGATTTCTGGAAGTCCGCGATCGCAGCCTCGATGTCCTCGCGTTTGTCCGTCGAGCGCTTCACCATGCCGGTCTCGCGGCCGATGTAGACGGTGAGGCGGCCGTCTTTGGTCTGCTGCAGCACCTGGAGACCGGCCCTCGTCAAGACGGCGGGGTCGGCGCCTGCAGCCTTGAGCACGCGGACCCGGGTTTCCTCGTTGGCTGTTTTTTTGTAGTCGGTCAGATAGTAGAGATGGTAGGTGGGCAGATAGAACTCGAAGTCCGAGGTGAAGGAGGCGATGATGGGCAGGTTCGCCTTCTGGACAAGACCGGATATCGTCTCCATGTTGGCCAGCAAGGCCTCCGGGTCCTTGGGTTTGAACTGCGCGGGCTCGGCCATGAACTCCCGGATGACGAGGTTCCCGTTGCCCGTGTAGGGGAGCACCGAGTAGATGTTCTCCTGATAGTCGTTGGGTCCTGGGGTGAAGCCCGCGTGTCTTAGGATATTAGTCCATTTGTCCAAAAAAGCACTGTTCTCATTTAGAGATTTTGGGAAGATGTAGAGGAGCCTTTTGGCCGCCTGCGGCCGGAGCGAGGAGTTCGTGATCTTCTCGCTGACTGTCAGCGAGGGCCCCACGGCCTGGCCGGGTACAAGAGCCGCCCCTTCGGGCAGAATTTGGCGCACCTGCTGAAGACCGAGATATCCGAATCCTGCCGAGCCGAGCGTGTCCTGTGCTGACGCGAAACGAGCCGGCAAAGCTGCAGCTAGCAGCATCGTAAAAACAGCCAGATTCTTCATGACCACACCTCCGTTTTGCTGATCCTTTAGTATAGTAAAGTGATTCCGTAAGGGGAAGGAGCAAAGGGCCTTTGACATCGGGTCAAAAGGCCTATGCGTTGGCTGGAACCGCAAAGGGATATTTATCGCGTAAATTTCGAGGACATTCCGTCTTGCGCGTTGCACCCTTCAGGGAAGGGAGGACGCCATTCCTCCAGGGCCGGCGGCTTCATGGCCGCCGGTGGCAAGTTGGTATAATAATTCCGATGTTCAGGCCGCTCTCCCTCCCGCCGTATTGCGCCGATCTCTTCAGCTATCGCCGCCGCCGCACCCGGGCCGTGGCCGTTGGCAAGGTGGTCTTGGGCGCGGACAACCTGCTGCGCCTGCAGTCCATGACCACGACCGATACGCTGGACGTGGAGGCCTCGGTGGCCCAGGTCGCGCGCTTAGCCGAGGCGGGCTGCGAGATCGTGCGCCTCGCCGCGTCCACGCTCGAGGCCGCGCGGGCGCTGGAGCGCATCAAGACCGGCCTCTTGCTCCGAGGCATGGACGTTCCTTTGGTCGCGGACATCCATTTCTCCGCCGACGCGGCTGAGGTCGCGGCCGACTTCGTGGACAAGATCCGCATCAATCCCGGTAATTTTCCTCAGGAGCGGTTCCCTTCTTTGGTGGACAAGCTTAAACGTCTCAAGCGCAGCCTGCGCATCGGCGTCAATCACGGTTCGCTCTCGGAGCGCATCATGCTCCGTCACGGCGATACCCCGCTGGGCATGGTCGAGAGCGCCCTGGAGTTCGCGCGTCTTTGCGAGGAGCAGGGCTATCGCGAGCTGGTCTTCTCCATGAAGGCCTCCAACGTCAAGGTGATGATCGCGGCCTACCGCCTCTTGGCGGCTCGCATGGTCGAGGCGGGCATGGACTATCCCTTCCACCTGGGCGTGACCGAGGCCGGGGCCGGGGAGGATGGCCGTATCAAGTCCGCCATCGGTATCGGCAGCTTGCTGGAAGACGGCATTGGCGACACACTGCGCGTGTCATTGACCGAGGAGCCCGAAGCCGAGATCCCGGTTTGCCGGGCCTTGGCCGAGCGTTTTCAAGGACGCTCGGACGAGAGCCGCGGACCGGAGCCAGTTGACTTGCGGCATTGCCCGGATCCCTGCGGCTATGCGCGGCGGCCGAGCCGGCGGGTCGTGATCGACGGCTTCGGCGTGGGAGGCGGCGATCCGGTGCGGGTGGTCACACAGAGCTTTACGGGTCTGGGACTCGATCTCGGTCCAGAACTCTCCTCGCAAAGGCTGCGAGATTCCGGCCGGCTCATCGAGGCCGGTACCGCGGCCGAGGTCCTGTGCCTATCCCGCCGAGTGCAGGAGCCCCTCCTTGGGCTCTCTGGTGAGGCCCCCGGAGTCCTTCTGCGCGAATACCGGCTCCTGGCCGCCCAGGCCGGGGACTCCCCTATCCATCTACGCGCCCCCCGAGCGCCGAGCGTTTTGCGGCAGGTCATCGATGCGTCGACTTTGATCGGATCGCTGCTCTGCGACGGGGTGGGTGATTCGGTGGAGATTGATTCAGGCTTGGAGCCCGCGCGGGAGCTGGAGTTGGCCTATAACATACTGCAGGGCGCCGGGGTCCGCATGAGCAAGACGGAGTTCATTTCCTGCCCGGGCTGCGGCCGGACCCTTTTCGACCTGCAGGCGACCACCGGGCGCGTCAAGCGCGAGTTGGGACATCTCAAGGGAGTTAAGATCGCGGTCATGGGCTGTATCGTCAATGGCCCGGGTGAGATGGCCGACGCTGACTTCGGTTATGTGGGCGGCGCGCCGGGAAAGATCAATCTCTACGTGGGCAAGGACTGCGTGCGCAAGGGCGTGTCTCCTGCCCAAGCTGTCGAGGCGCTCAAGGACCTCATCAAGGGACAGGGGCGATGGCTGGACCTGGAATGACCTGCCGTTGGGGGACCATCGCCGTTTCCGTCCTACTCTGCGCTTGCTCCCCGGTCTACGTCGCCAAGGCCGCGGCCGGCCACGCGAGCCTGCTCTGGCGCAGCCGCAGCATGGCCGCGGCCCTGCGTGATCCTTCCACCCCGGAGGACCTTAAAGCCAAGCTCAAGCTGGTCCTGGAGGTCCGGGAGTTCGCTTTCAAACGCATGGGCCTTAAGCCGACCCGGGATTTCTCGATTTTCACTCCTGTGAGCAGCGCGGTCACCTATGTGGTCTCAGCCTGTCCGCGCACGAGTTTGGAGGCCTACCAGTGGTGGTTTCCGTTGGTGGGCAAGGTGCCCTATAAAGGATATTTTCGGAAAGCCGACGCGGTGAGTGAGATGCGGCGCTTCGAGGGCCGCGGTTTCGATGCGCGGGTGGGCGGGGTCTCGGCCTACAAGACCCCCCTCTGGTTCGCGGACCCGCTGCCTTCCAACGTGCTCGATTATCCGCCTGGAGAACTGGCTGGATTGCTCATCCATGAGTTGACCCATGGCACGGTGTGGTTCAAGGACCGAGTGGACTTCGACGAGGCGGTCGCGACCTTCGTAGGCGAGGAGGGAGCGGTGGATTTCCTGGCGCAGCGCTTCGGCCGGGATTGTTCGCAGCTGAAGGAATATCAGGTTGGGCTGACCCGCGAACGGGAGTTCATGGTCGCCATGAACGGGATATACCAGCGGCTCGATACTCTCTACCGCAGCCCCGCCGCCGACCAGGAGAAACTTGCCCGACGGGAAGAGGTCTTCGACCAGGGCCGCCAGCGGCTCGAAGAGATAGGTTCGCCGCTCTCCGAGCCGCTTAACAATGCAACGGTCCTGGCCTACCGGCTTTATACCTACGATCTGGGCGCTTTCCATGCCCTCCACGAGCGCTGCGGCCGGGACTGGAAGAAGACCGTGGCCGCCCTGAAAGCTTTGGACCGTCACGACCCCTTTGGCGCTTTGAAGCGATAGATGGACTCGGAACGGCGGGCGGCATGGCGCAGCTCGTGAGCTTAACCGCCGAAGGGCCAACCAACCTGGACGCTGGCAAACCAAAACCCTATAATCTCTCTGATGACCAAGCGCTATTTCTGCATACACGGACACTTCTACCAGCCGCCCCGCGAGAATCCCTGGACAGAGACCGTGGAGCGGCAGTCCTCGGCTAAGCCCGCGCACGACTGGAACCGTCGCATCGCGCGCGAGTGCTACATTCCCAACAGTCAGGCGCGCCTCATGGACGCGCACAACCTCATCAGCCAGCTGGTTAATAACTACGAGCACCTCAGCTTCGACTTCGGGCCCACCTTGCTCACCTGGTTCGAAAAGGCCTACCCGCACGACTACCGTCGCTTGCTTGACGCCGACCGTAAGAGCATCCAGCGCCTGCCCGGCCATGGAAACGCCATGGCCCAGGCGTACAACCACATGATACTTCCCCTCGCTAAGCCGCGCGACATGCGCACGCAGATCCTCTGGGGATTGGCCGACTTCCGGCATCGTTTCGGCCGGGAATCCGAATCCATGTGGATACCAGAGACCGCGTGCAACGATGCCGTCCTGGCCGCTTTGGCCGAACACGGCCTCAAATGCGCC
Source organism: uncultured Elusimicrobia bacterium (assembly GCA_903830945.1). Taxonomy (GTDB): domain Bacteria; phylum Elusimicrobiota; class Elusimicrobia; order UBA1565; family UBA9628; genus UBA9628. The sequence continues at coordinate 39,717 of CAIKVT010000027.1, read as the reverse complement.
GTACTCGCTCCCACTCAAGTCCGGCGCGTGCGGCCTATCGGCACGGAAGCTTGGACGGACGTTTCCTCAAGCGGACTCGATCCCAGGCGGGCCTATCGTTGGATCGTCCCAGGCTCAGAGGGCAAGAAGTCCCTGGCCCTCTTCTTCTATGATGGAGCCCTCTCGCATGGCGTGGCCTTCGAGAAGGTCATGGTCAATGCCAAAGGCTGGGCCGACCGCATTCTCGGCGCCTTCGATGTCGTTGCCGCCGAGGCTCAATTGGTCAGCATCTGCACGGATGGCGAGTCCTATGGGCACCACGAGAAGTTCGGCGAGATGGGCCTGGCGCACCTCCTGGTCCAGGAGTTGCCAAAGCGCGGCATCGAGGTGGTCAACTATGGCGCTTTCCTTGCCGATAACCCCCCTACCTGGGAGGCCGAGATCAAGCCTGGCGGCGACGGTTTGGGCACTTCCTGGAGCTGCAGCCACGGCGTGTCGCGCTGGAGCGATGCTTGCGGCTGCGGCGGAGAGGGCAAGAGCTTGGCCTGGCGGCGGCCCATGCGTGAGGCATTGGACTGGCTGCGCGACCATCTGGCGCTGACCTTCGAGCGCGAGGGCGGCCGCGTCCTGCGTGACTCCTGGGCAGCGCGCGACGCCTACATCTCGGTCGTCCTGGACCGTTCGGATGAGAGCGTCGCCAGGTTCATGGCGGAGCACCTCAAGGCGGAGGACTGCCTGGAGAATCGGGTCAAAGCCCTGCGCCTGTTGGAGATGCAGAGGCACGCCATGCTCATGTACACCAGTTGCGGCTGGTTCTTCTCGGACATCTCCGGCATTGAGGCCGTGCAGAATCTGCAATATGCGGCCCGGGCCGTGGAATTGGCGCATCTGGTCGCCGGCGTGGACTTGGAGCGGGGCTTAGCCGCGCGTTTGAAGGCGGCTTCCAGCAATTACGCCGAGCACCGCACGGGCGAGGAGGTCTACCGCAGGCTGGCCTTGTCGGGCCGCATGGATGGGGACCGCGCTGCGGCCCACCATGCGATCGCGAGTTTATTTTCCGAGGGCCATGAGCACTGGCCGATGGGCTGCTCCTCAGCGGAGTTCTCCGGTCTGGTGCGACATCGGATCGACGGGGTGCGCTTGGTCGCCGGCCAGGTCACGATGCTTGACGGCATCACCGGAGCGCGCGAGCAGCGCGCCTTCTTGGCCGCGGCCATGCCCGACTACTCGGTCACGGCCTTGGTCTCCGCGGCGGACCTGGGGCCGGGCGGGTTGGCGGCTTTGGCGGACCGGGTCCGGTCCGTGCGCGAAGGCCAGCCGTGGGATTTTATGGCCGTGGCAGGGCCTCTGTCCAAGGGGCGCCGCTTCGGTTTCGAAGACCTCCTGGCGGATGAACGTGAACGCATCCTCAAGTGTCTGGTAGAGAAGCGCCGACGGGTCTGGGATGACTCGCCGCTGCTCGATATGGGCGAATGTCTGGGCTTGGCCGAGCAGCATGCCAAGATCGGCTTGGAGCTCCCTTCCGGCTTGAAAGGGCAGACCGAGGCGGCCCTGGACGCCTGGCTCTTGCGCCGGGCCCGGCAGTTCAGGCAGCGGCCGGACGCGGATCTTGCGGACGTGGCCGCGACCGTGGCCCGGGCACGGGCCGCGGGTTTATCCGTGCCGTCCGCGGCAGCGGAAGAGGGATGGGAAGCCTGCGCGGTCTGGGTTCTGGACTCGCTTGAAAAGGACTTCTCAGCGGCCTGGTTAGGCCGGCTCGCGGCTTTGGCTGCGGTCGCGCCTGCCGCCAATCTCATGCGGTGGCGCTACCGCGCGCAGAACCGGTTCTTCGACCTGCTGCGGCGCCTGCCGGCAGAGGGAGACGAGAAGGTCCGTCTGGTGGGCGAGATCGACGAGGCCGCGCGCCTTCTGGATATATCGGCCGATGCCTGATTGATTCGGGGACACCATACTTAATTCGCGGCCTATCATGATGATGGGGCCTGAATCGAGTATGTTGTCCCTACAATCACATGAAAGAAGAGCTTTAGCGCGCGGACGGTATGGCGCGCAACTCTTCCTTGGCGTAATGCAGCAGGGTCGGCGCCAGGATGATGCCGGGCACGCCCATGACGACTTCGCCAAGGAGGATGGCCAACAGGGTCTGCCACATGGGCACTTTCATGCTCGAGCCTAGGACTCGGCCGTAGACGAAATATCCGCTTTTGTGGATGAGGATTAGGAATGCCAGCGCGAAGGCGGCGTGGTGGGTGGATATGGTCAGTCCCTCGGCTACGATGATGGCGTTGCTGATGATGTTTCCGATGATGGGCATGACGCCGAAGAGGAAGGTGGCCAGCGTCAAGAAGATCACGTGCGTAAATCCCATCGAGATGAGGAAGGCCAGGGTCATGACGGTGTAAGCCGCGGAGATGATCACCTGGGCGCCGAGGACCTTTTCGAAGCCCGCCATGAGGGTGCGCATGCGCGCTGCCAGCTCCCGGCGCAGCTCATCGAATAAGTTTGGTCCACAATTATCCGGGGGAGGGCTGAAGAATGCGAGTATGGCCGCGAAGACGATGATGAGGATATGGAAGAACTGCACGGTCAGCACGCCGCTGGTCTTGGTGATGCCTTCGGCGTGCTCCTTGATCTTCTGGATGGCGATCTCGCGCAGCTCGTAGACGTTGTCGAATGGCAGGTCGATGCCGTGGGATTCGGCGAGGACGATGATCCGGGGGATGGCGGTGGCGGCGATCTGGGGTAAGGTGTGGATGGTGGCGCGCACGAAGCGGGCGACCATCCACCCGAGCGTGACAGCGGCCACCAGGAACACCCCGAGTGCCAGCCAGCGGGAAAGCATGGGAGAGACGCGTCGCGCGAGTCCGCGGTAGGTCAGGTCCAGGATCATGTAGGAAAGCAGGCCGGCCAAGGCGATTGGAGCCAGGTGCAGCCAAGCCGAGGCGAAGACTGCCAGCGGCACTAGGACGTAAGACACCTTCTTAGCGACGGACATGTGAGATTCGATTATATGAAATTCGCCGTTGCTTCGGGGGGCCGTGCCGGATTTCAGGCGAGGTCTAGATTAGCGCCAGGCTCGCCGGCGGGTGCCCAAGCAGGGCGCGCAGGGACCAGGGGCCTTCCTGAAGAGTCCGCTCAGTGTCCCCGGGGCCGGAGACGAAGCAGAAGGTGCGGCGGGCTCCTGCGTTGTGTTTGCGGCGCAGCGGCTCCAGGCATTCGCCGCAATCCAGCACGCGCAGGCTGCGGTCAAGGACGACCCAGGTGTCGCGATAGCTGGAGTCTAGGTGGAATATGGGCATAAGGATATTCCACCAAAGTCGTGTTTCGGACTTGTTAAGGCCGTCGTCAGACGAACATGGCCAGGACCGCGTTGATGCGGCGGTAGATATCGACGAGAAGACCGTGGTATTCGAGGGGCTTGGGATAGGGGTCGATCTTGCGGACCATGTCCTCGGCCGCGATCGGGATGGTGAAATAGAAGTTGGCGCCAGCGCCCTTCCAACTCTCGGCCCAGACGCGGCCGCCGTGCAGTTCCACCATGGTCCGGGCCAGGGTCAGGCCCAGTCCCGTGCCCGCAGTCTTTTTCTGGCCGCCGGCCGCGGACTGCATGAACATGTCAAAAATCTTCTCGATGTCCTCGGCGGGGATCCCGCAGCCCATGTCTTTGACCCGGAAGACCAAGGTGCCGGCGTGTTCGTAACGGCCGGCTTTAACCGAGACCGTGACGGTGCCGCGTGTCGGGCTGAATTTGATCGCGTTGGAGATCAGGTTGGTGAGCACCTGGACTACGCGGCGCGCCTCGGCCGAGACCCGGGGAAGCCCTTCTTCGACCTCCTTGGTCAGTTTTACGCCCTTGGAGAGGGCCAGGGTCTGCATGGCGTCTGCGGAGTCGTTGATGAGTGCGCGCGCCTCGCAGGGCTCTCGGGTGACGGTCATCTTGCCCGCCACGATCTTTGAGTAATCCATGATGTCGTTGATGAGCCCTTCGAGGCGCGTGGTATTCTTGATCGCCAAGGACAGCATCTGCTTCTCATCGGCCTCCAGCTTGCGCTTCAATTGTTCCTGGAGGACTTCCAGACCCAGCCGGATGGCAGTGACCGGGGCGCGCAGCTCATGGGTGAGGTAGGAGGCCTGGATATGCTCGGGAGCCTTTACGGGCGTCGGCTTTGGGGTCGGAGCCGGTTGTTCGGGCTGGCGGATCACCAGGTCTTCCCACTGCGCCACGGCTAGGGTCTTGGCGTTCACGCCATCAGTATGCGCCGGGCTTGTTACAGACCGATTTCGGGGCTGTTAACTAATTGTTACAATCGTCGAGGAAGCGGGACGGAATGGAACTTTTTAAGCCCGAACTCGTATGTATAGTATGAGCCCTAAGCGGGACCAGGAGAAGATGGAGCGGCTCGTTGATGAGCATTCGGAACGGGGCTACCAGTTCGCTTATGGGCTTTGCGGCAACAGCGAGGAGGCCAAGGAGCTGGTGCAGGAGGCGTTCTGCCGTGTCTTCCGGAGCTGGGACCGCTACGATCAATCCCAGCCGCTGGAGTCCTGGTTCCTGACTATACTCAGGAACATCTATATAGACAGCATCAAGCGTTGCGAGCGCCGGTGCTCTGTCCATCTGGACGCCGCCTTGAGGCCGGGGCAGGAGGATGGCTCCACTCTTGCGGAGAGCCTCGCTGACCCGAACGAGGAGGCGGTCCTAGATCGGCTCACTCGGGAGAGCCAATGGGCCGCCGTGCGCCGAGCGATGGATGGCCTCACGTTGGAACATAAGGCGATTTTGACCCTTTTTGACGTGGAGGGACTCGGCTACGAGCAGATCGCTCAGGCCCTCGATTGCCCCTTGGGCACGGTGCGCTCCCGGCTCAGCCGGGCTCGTGCCGCGCTCAAGAGCGCTATCCTCAAGTCGGACCAGGAGGTGGAGCCCCATGGAATGTGAACGGATGCGAGAGTCTTTCGAATCCTACGCCGCGGGGAGGCTTTCGCCCGCGGAGGCGTCCCAGCTCGAGGCCCACCTCAAGGGCTGCCCGGCCTGCGCCCGGGAACTGCGTTGGATGCGCGCGCTCAAGGTCGTCGTGCGTGGCGTGTCCCGGCCCGCCATCCCGGCGGACCTGCGCGCCGAGCTCATGAGACAAGCCCGGGCTTTATCTGGATTGCGAGAGGCAGCGTCCCCGCGCGCTGGTTGGCTGGAATCTTGGCGTTTCTCTTGGCGCCTGGCGGCCGGGTTCGGCTTCGCATCGGCTTTCGCCGTCGCGGTCGCGGTCTTGGTCTTGGGCCGATTTTCGAGCGGGACAGAGGAGCTCTCCTTGGACGAGGTCCTGGATGCCCACAGTCGCTATGAGCTCACCATGCCGGCTGCAAACCGTGACGCGATCTTCACCGACCTGGGTCTGCGCTTGTCCCAGGGAGGAGGACGCCATGATTAGATGTATGCTGCTGTGGCTGTTGGCTGCCTTGCCCGGATATGCGGCGAGTGCTGCCGCTCCTGAGGCCCTGACGGTCCTGAGGCAGAGCCTTGAGTCGCCGCATGAGCCATATACGGCCGAGCTGACGGTGGAACGCCGGGAGGGCGTGGAGGGCAAGGCCGTGTCCCGACGCTTGGCTGTCCGTTTCAGCCCCCCAAACCTTTACCGACGCGAGATCCTGGGAACCGCCGGAGAAACGGTCCAGCTCATCGTGGAGGATGGACGGACCGAATGGATATACGACCCGGCACGGCGCAAGGTGTGGCAGGGAGAGCCCGCCGACCCGCTCTTCAAGCGCTTCGGTCCGGAAGATGAGTTTGACCGCCTCAGCGAGAATTACGACGTCGCCATCGCCACCGGTGACCGGGTGGCGGGCCGCTCGACTTGGCTGCTCACGCTGCGCGCGCGCTCTGACGGCATGCCGGCCCGAAGGTTGTGGGTCGACCGTCAGAGCTCGCTGCTCCTGCGGGCGGAGGCTTTCCGGCCGGACGGGTCTCCGGCCGACTCCATGTCCTTCACGCGGCTGCAGCTCGGGGCGCCCTCTGGCCGGACGCTGTTCCGTTTTTCCCCTCCTGCCGGCAGCACGGTGGTCAAGCACGCCGAGCCGGATTATCTGGCTTTGGATGAAGCCAAGGCCGCGGGGGTCGAGCCTCGGCTGCCAGCCTGGCTGCCCTCCGGCTACGTCTTCGAGAGCCTTGACGTCATGGCCAAGGGCCGGCGAAACGTCGTGCACTACCGCTTCTCCGATGGGATCGAGGTCATCTCGCTGTTTCAATGTCCGCCTCGGGTCCGCCTCGACCTGGGCGCCCGCCTGAGCCGGCGTGTCACGTTGAGCGTGGGCCGCGGTTACCGGACCCGGGCGGCGGAGGGCAACGTGCTGTCCTGGAATTCGGGGGGCTGGCGCTTCGTTCTGGTGGGCTCCGCGTCCGATGAGACGCTCAAGCGCATGGCCGAATCGGTGCGATGAGCGAGTTTCGGCCGGCCGTCTACGTTTCTTCGCCTAGGCCTGGGGTGCTTCTGCGCGACCTGCATCCGGTGGAAAGGCCGCGCGAGAAGCTGGCCCGGTCTGGTCCCGAAGCCCTCAGCGACCAGGAGCTCCTGGCCTTGGTCTTGCGCACGGGCTATGCCGGTTGCAGCGTCATGGACCTGTCCTCGTCTTTGCTGGTTGAATTCCCGGATGGCTTGCCGGAAGCGGGCTTCGTAGCCCTGCGCCGCATCAAAGGAGTGGGTGAGACCCGCGCCGCGGCCCTGGTGGCGTCTTTCGAGCTGGCCCGGCGTTTCTCCGGCAGGCCGGACCATCGGCCTACTCTCGATAGCCCCGGCCGGGTCCTGGAGGCGGTCCCGGAAGAGGTCCGCGTCGGCCGAAAGGAGCACCTCTTGGCCTTTTACCTTAACGCCCGCAGCCAGCTTCTGTGTCAGGAGACGGTTTCCATCGGCACGCTCTCGGCGAGTCTGGTGCATCCTCGCGAGGTGTTCTCGCCGGCCGTGGCGCATTCGGCCGCCGCGGTCGTCGTCGTGCATAATCATCCATCCGGCGACTGCTCCCCCTCTCCCGACGACCGGGACACCACCCGGCGTCTTTGCCGGGCCGGGGAGATCCTGGGCATCCCGATCCTCGACCACATCATCGTGGCCGGGGCCGCATGCTTCAGCTTCCGCGAGCATGGTCTGCTGAGCTAGCGCGCGATAGCGCGCATTTGGATAATTGAAAAAACATCGCTAGGAATGCTAACTTGATGAAGGTTATTAATCAGGAGGTTGGCATGGTCATCCTCATCGTGCTGGGAATACTTATTTTTGCGGTTATCGGCCTCATCGGTTACGTGGTCACTATTTACAATGGCCTGGTTGTCGTTAAAAATGACATCCTCAAGGCTTGGTCCAATATCGACGTGCTCTTGAAGCAGCGTCATGACGAGATCCCCAAACTCATTAAGGCCTGCGAGGCTTATATGCAGTTTGAAAAGGGCACATTGACCAAGGTCGTGGAGCTCAGGAACACGGCCCAGAACGCGCAGGGAGTCGCGCAGCGCGCGGCTGCGGAAGGGGCCCTATCCGCCGGACTCGGGCAGCTTTTCGCCGTGGCCGAGAGATATCCTGAGCTCAAGGCGCAATCCTCCTTTCAGCAGCTCCAAGGGCGCATCACGGACCTGGAAAATCAGCTCGCGGACCGTCGAGAATTCTATAACGAGTCTGTCAATGCTTACAATATCCGCATCCAGTCTTTCCCCGATAGCTTGGTGGCCGGTTTTATGAGTCTGGCCCCGCACGAGATGTTTCAGGTCGCGCCGGAAGACAAAAAGGACGTGGACGTCGACATCAAAGTTCCCTAAGTGTCCCACGATTCCCGAGATCTCCTGCTGGCGGCTTTCGGCTGTTGTGTCGGGGCCAGGCTTTTCTATAAAGGCTTCCGGGACCTCCGGCTTGAACGCGCGATCGCCGACCTGCCGACATCCAAGGTGCGCTCCATGGCCATGGGCCCGGTGGAACTTATTGGGACCGCGGCTCAGTTGACGCCTCTGGAGGATCCGATCTATCAGCAGCCGTGCGTCTATTACCGGATAGATGTCGAGGAAGAGCGCGGCAGCGGCAAATATTCGCATTGGGTGAATATATACCATGCTGACAGCAACGCCACCCCGCTGCTCCTGGTTGACGATACCGGTAAGGTCCCGGTTTATCCTGAGGGGGTCGAGATCTATTGCCATGGGATCATCGACCGAAAATCCAGCTGGCTGGGGAATCTATTCTCCGACGTGGACCCGTCCATCGCCGGATTTTTATCTTCGATTCCAGGACGGACAACGGACACCCTTCATGTCATCGCGCATATAATCCGTGAACAAGAACCGCTGTGCGTTTTGGGCTACGCCGCTCAAGCCCAGCAATCTTCCACGCTTGAGAGGATTGCTCAGCGCATAGACCTGTCCTGGGGCGCTGTGGCTCGGCGATTGAAGTCTGATCCTGCGAAGTTACAGGCCTTGGACGTCAATAAAGATGGAGCGATCGACAGTCAGGAGTGGGACGCGGGTCTGAAGAAAGAGTTCAATGAGGAACTCGAGGGGCAGAGGAAATCCGTGCACCAGTCCGTGATGACATTCCCGGTCGTGGTGCTTAAAAACCCGAACGGTTTTTTCGTTATTTCGAACGAATCGAAGCGCGAGCTGGTCGCTGCAATCGAAAGCCAAGCCGGCCTGTATATATTCGGGGGGCCGCTATTGTTCATGGCTTGCGTCGTTTACCTGTATTGGAGGGTGATGTTCATGGGCTTTTAATGTGATCCCCCCCTTATCCGATCCGATCTCATACCGGGCGCGGCAGTTGCCCGTTTGGTAGAATATCTTCAATGGATCTGCCCCGTCCGCTGTCTCATTCCTCCATCTCGCTCTACCAAGAGTGTCCGTTCAAGTACAGGTTGAAATACATCGACAAGATCCCGGAGAAGCCCAAGTATTTCTTCTCCTTCGGACAGAGCATGCACATGGCCCTGGAGTTCTTTTATGGGGTGAAAGCCCTGCCCGCTCCCTCCCGAGCGGAACTGCTCCATAGCCTTAAGGAGCACTGGGTCTCGGTCGGCTATCGGGACAAAGTCCAGGAGGCCGAGTACTTCCAGCAGGGCAAGGATATCCTGGGCCGATACTATGAAGAGCATGTCGGCGATTTTAGAATCCCTCTTTACGTTGAATATAATTTTCAGATGACGGTCGACGGCGTTCCTGTCACCGGGAAAGTCGACCGTATCGATAGGCTGGAAGACGGCCGGCTCGCCATCCTGGATTACAAGACCGGCAAGAAGCTGGCCGTCGACCGTATCGAGACCGATGCTCAGCTGACCATGTACCAGCTGGCTTGCGAGGACCAGCTCGGAGCCGAGGTCGGCCAGCTCACTTTCTACCATCTCCCTTCGCTCAAGCCGCATTCGGTCGGCCGGCGCCCGGAGGCTCAGGTCGCAGAGCTGCGCCGAAAGATCGTGGGGACGGCCGCCGCCATCGTGGCCGAACGCTTCGATCCAAAGCCCTCGGAGAGTTCCTGCCGCTGGTGCGACTACAAGACTTACTGTCCTATATTCTCATCCGCAGCCCCTTCTGGGAAAGGAGAACATCTGGCTGGAAGGGGCGACGGGCCCTTGCCCGTCGATAGCGACTTGGCCGCGCTCATCGACCGCTACGGCGACAGTCTATCGCGCTTGGCCGAGGCCGACCGCGAGGCCGCGCAGGTCAAGGCCGCCATCCTTGCCATCCTGCGCAGCAAGGGCTACGTCCGCGCCTTCGGCGCGCGCTACGAGATCCAGCGTTCCGGCACGGAGAAGATCGAGTTCCCTGAAGGCAATAAGAAGAAGGTCATCCGTCTGCTCAAGGACGCCGGGCTCTATGAGCGGGTTCAGGCCCCCTCCGGCCCATTAATTCAGAAGCTTCTGGCCGATCCCGGCACTGACTCGGACTTGCGCGCCGCCCTGCGCGAATTGGGCGCGCGTGTGGAGCCCTGCGACCTCAAGGTGACATCATTGTGAATCGCACCGTGGTCATCGCCCTAGATCAGGGCAGTTCCACTTCTCGGGCGCTGGCTATAGACGAGAGGGGCAAGGTCGTGGCCCGGGCTCAGCTTCCGGTGCGGACCTTCTATCCCAAGGCCGGCTGGGTCGAGCACGACGCGCTTGAGATCGCGCGCACTCAGGAGCGGACGCTTGACGCCGTGCTTGATCGGCTGCCCCGCGCCGCGGAAGTCCTTGGCCTCGCGGTGGCCTCCCAGCGTTCGACCGTCGTCTTCTGGGACCGCCAGACCGGCAAGCCTGCCGCCCGGGCGCCGAGTTGGCAGGACGGCCGCGGCGCATCCGTGGTGGCTCCTCTGCAGGCACGGCAGGCCGACGCGCACGCGCGCACGGGGCTCTACCTCACACCCTATTACTCGGCGCCCAAGATCAAGTGGTTCCTCGATAACGATCCCGCGGTGCGGCGGCTCGCGGCGGAGGACCGTTTGCTGGTCGCTCCCGTGGCGACCTTTCTGATCTGGCGCCTGACCAAAGGAGAGGTCTTCGCGATCGACCCGTCCTTGGCGCAGCGCATGATGCTGTTCAACCTGCGGACCATGGATTGGGATCCGGAGCTGCTCGCCCTTTTCGGCGTGCCCCGCGCGGTTCTGCCCAACGTGTTCTCCTCAGTCGGGGATTGGGGTTTTGTCCACCGCGGCGGTCGCAAGATCCCCATACTCGCCTGCCTGGGCGACCAGCAGGCCGCGGCCATAGGGCTCGGCGGCATGGCCGAGGGCGCGGCTGTACTCAACTACGGCACCGGCGCGTTCTTCCTCTACAATACGGGCGAGACCCAGCATCGGGTGCCGGGACTGCTGACCTCGGTGGGTTGGAAGCTGAGGGATCGGCCTGCGGTATTCCTGCAGGAAGGCACGGTGCACGCGGCCGGCGCCTCCTTCGACTGGCTGCGTAAGAACCTGGGGCTTCTCAAGGACTGCACGCACATCGGCCGCCTCTGCCGCGCTTCCAAGAACCGGGTCCTGGTCCTGCCTGCCATCGGCGGCCTGGGCGCCCCGCGCTGGGACTACATCACCAAGACCGTCTTCTTCGGTATGACCAGCCAGACCCGGTCGGCGGATTTGGTGCGGGGCGTGGCCGAGGGCATCGCTTTTGAGATCGCCGACATCGTCGCCGCCCTGCGCCAGGCCGGACTTAAACTCGGGGCGGTGAAGGCTTCTGGCGGCCTTTCCCGGGTGAGTTACCTGCTGCAGTTCCAGGCCGACCTATTGGGATCTCGGATCGAGCGCTGCGGCGAGGCCGAGGTCACGGCCTTGGGCGCGGCCTCGCTGGCAGCGGAGGCCGCCGGGGTGCCATGGGCCGGGCGCTTGCGTCAGGGCAAAGGTGTGCGCGTGTTCAAGCCTGCCCTGCCGGAGGCTGAGGCTCAGGCCTTGCTGGCGGACTGGGGTGCCTTCGTCAAGGCGCAGGCGGTTTTGAGCCGCGAGATCAATCTCCGGTAGCCCAGTTCCGCGAATCCTCGCGCTTCCCAGTCCGCTTCGCAGAGGTCCTGTTCGGCGTTGCGACCGCTGCGTAGGCCTACGCAGGTCATCCCCGCAGCCTTGGCCGCGCGCACGCCTATGGATGAGTCCTCCACCGCCAGGCAACGCGAGGGACGCACCCCGAGCCGACGCGCGGCAAGCAGATACAGGTCCGGCGCGGGCTTGGTGCGGCCGGGTGCGTCGTCACCGGTGATCACGGCGGCGAAATGGCGGCGCAGCCGGAAGCGCTTGAGCACTATGTCCACCCAAGAAGCGGGCGAGGATGACGCAAGGCCCAAGGGCGTCGCGTGGCTTTTAAGCCCGCGGATGAAATCCCGAAGGCGCGGCGTGAGGCTCACCCTGCGTCGGTATATGTCGTCCGCCATCCGGTGGCAACGGCCCATGAACTCCGCTTTATCCATTTTCAGTCCGTGATCGCGGACCAGCATGGCGTAGATGTCCTCGACGATCACGCCTACGACTTTGTGGTTGTCCGATGCGCTCCAGCGGCTCAGGATGCTGCGAAAGAAGGCCTGCTCCGCGAGCATCCATTGGTGCTCGCTGTCGACCATGACGCCGTCCATGTCCAGGATGACCGCGTCGAACGGGTAGGCGGCAGGTTGCTGTTCAGGTCGTCGCTTTCGGGGTCTCATCGAGTATGCGGATCGCGGCTTCGACCACGGCGGAGGGCTCCAGACTCCTGGGGCCGGCTCCGGGGCTGCGCAGGAAATGGGCCGTGGGTACAGGCGGGTTCCAGATTTCGGGGTCGGTCCCGAAGAACAGTGTGAGCGTCGGGACCTTGAGCCCGGCGGCTACATGCATCATCCCCCCATCCGGGCAGATAAAAAGCCTAAGCCGCGCCAGCAGAGCCGCCACGCGGCCCAAATCCGCCTCTTGGAACACGGACACATCGGCGCCGAAGGCCTTCTTGAATTCGGAGAGATGGATGTCCTCGTCGAGCCAGAAGGTCGATTCCCTGCGATGCGTTGGCCTTTGGCCAACGTGGCGCTTGGCCTTGGGCGGTGCGATGATGATGAGCTCGCAGGGCTGGCGCGCCAGTATCCGGCGGGCAGTCTCCGCGTAGCAGGCGGGCGGCCAGATGCGCTCCGGCCGGTCGGTCTTGCCCCCGATGAACACCCCGATGACCGGGCGGGGGCTGCCCGGAAAGAGCGTGGCCAGGCGCTCGTCGATGAGCCGGGCGTTCTCAGGGATCACTCGGTACACGGGCTCGCGGTTCGGGCAGGACAGGCCGATGCCTTCCAGCAATCCGAGGAACTTATCGATTTCCTTGACCGGACTTCGGTAGGGGAGCTCGCAGCTGTAGAGCCAGCGGCTCCAATCACGGCCATAGGCGCGCGTGTCATAGCCCGTCACGAAGCGTGCTTCGGAAAACTTGGCCAAAAGGATGGAGGTCAAGGATAAGGCGTTGCCGGAAAGGATAAGGGCCAGATCGAACCTCTCCCGGCGCAGGTCGTCTCGCATCCGCAGCCATGCTGTCGTATGCGAGACCGTGCGCTCGTTCCAGGCCCAGATCCTGTCGAGCCCGGGATTGCCCTGCAGCGCCGCTTGGTTGAAGGTGTTGGCAAGGAAGTGGATTGAGACGTTGGGGAAGGCGGATTTGAGGTTCGTTATGACGGGAGTGGCGCACAAGAGGTCGCCCAGACCTTGGTAGGGCCGCACCAGGAGGATCTTCTTGATATCCCCCCTTTCCAGGGCGCGGCGCAGGTCTTCCGCCGTGGTGCGCCGGGGCGGGAAAATGGAGCCGAACAGCCAGGCCACGGCCGTGCGGCCTTTCTTCTCTATGCCCTTGAGGATCTGCTTCACCAGCGCACGGTCGTGCGCTGGCACTGACCATTCTCAGGGAATGCGTCGACGGTCATGTGCTGCCGTCGATGGGCTCGAGCTGCTGATACCGGTAGAGGGTGGCATAGATGCCGCCCTTGGTCAGTAGATCGGCATGGGGGCCGGCTTCGGCGACCTCGCCGTGGTGCAGGACCACGATGCGGTGGGCGTTCTGCAGAGTGGTCAGGCGGTGGGCGATGATGAGTACGGTGCGGCCGGGGTAGAGGCGCTCCAGGGCTTCCTGCACGCTGCGCTCGCTGCCGGTGTCGAGGTTCGAGGTGGCTTCGTCGAGCAGGAGCAAGGACGGGTTCTTGAGAACGGCCCGCGCGATGGCGATGCGCTGGCGCTGCCCTCCGGAAAGGCGTAGGCCGCGGTCGCCCAGGGGCGTGTCTAGCCCGTTGGGAAGATGGGAGACGAACTCGGCGGCGTCGGCCACCTGGAGGGCGCCTCGGACGTCGTCCGCCGACGCTCCGGGCCGGCCCACGCCCACGTTGGCCCCTAGCGTGTCGTTGAAGAGTATGGTGTCCTGCGTCACCAGGCCCAGATGGGAGCGCAGGGCATTGGCGGAGTAGTCGCGCAGGTCCCTGCCGTCCACTAGGATGCGGCCCTCCACCGGGTCGAAGAGCCGCAGGAGCAGATGCACCAAGGTTGTCTTGCCCGAGCCGCTGGGCCCGGCCAAGGCCACGACTTCGCCGGCCTTGATCGTGAGGCTGATATGGCGCAGGGCCCAGTTCTCGCGGCTGGGATAGCGGAATGAGACGTCCTCGAACACCACGCTATCACGCAGGCCGGAGAACCGCAGGGCGTCCGGGCGTTCCTTGACGCTGGGTTTCTCATCGAGGATGTCGAAGATGCGATCCGCGCCGGCCAGGGCGAGCTGAACTTGTGAGTTGGTTTGGGACAGGTTCTTGATGGGCGCGTAGGCCATGAAGAATGCGCCCAGGAAGGTGAAGAAGTCGCCGGGCGTCATGCGGGCCTGGAATATCTCGGTGCCGGCTTTGTACACGATGGCGGCCATGATGAGGCTGCCCAAAAATTCCATGAGCGGTCCGGAGAGGGCCGTGGCCCGGAAGTAGCGCATCATCTGGCCGAAGAATGCGTCGCTCTCGACCTTGAATTTGGCCGTGGCTTCGGCCTCGTAGTTGAAGGCTTTGACCACGAGCATGCCCTGGAGGCTCTCCTGGAAACGGTGGTAGATCTCACCCATGACTTCCTGGCCTTTGCGGCTGGAAGAGCGTAGTTTCTTGCCCAGCACGGCGAGGACTCCGCCGGCCATGGGGATGGCGAGTATGGCGATGAGGGCGAACTGCCAGTTGATGAAGAACATGACTGCGAGCAGGATGACGACGGTGAGCATGTCGCGTACCAGGAACAGGGGCACGAACTGGAGACCTTGCTGGAGGTTGTTGAGGTCGTTGGTCAGACGCGAGAGGAGTTCGCCGCTCTTGGACTTCCAGAAGAAGTCCAAGGACAGGGTGTGCAGGTGCGCGAAGAGCTGCTCGCGCAGGCGCTGGGCGATGCGTTGGCCGATGTAGTTGATGAGATAGGTCTGAGTGTAGACGAGGATGAGCTTGAGGAAAAAGATGGCGGGGATGGCCAGCACCACGGCCACGAGGAGCCGGGGGTCTTTGTGCTCGAAGATGGAATTGATGCCGGGCTTGAGGACCCAGACCGTGGCGCCGTTCAAGGCCGCCACGCCCACCATGACCAGGCAGGCCTGCAGGAACCTGACTCGGTGTTCTTCGAGATAGGGGAGAAGGCGCTTGAGGGATTTCATGTGGTGCTAGGCGATCTTCCGGCACTCCAGGTAGAACCTTTTTTCGCTGGCCTCTCCCATCGAGAATGTCTTGCGCGGCAGAGCGCCGTCGTGGATGACGGTCTTGAAGAGGTCGCTCTTGTCCATCGGCGGCAGATAGAAGCCGATGGCGCCGGGCTTGGCCGAGAGCGACTCGACGACTTCGTCGCCGTGGATGTAGTCTATCTTGGCTCGCTTCTCCGACGCCAGGTATCTGTCTAGGAAGGACTGGAGGGTGGCGACTTCCAGGGTCAGCTTCGGTTGGCATATGCTGATGACGCCGAAAGTCTTGCTGGTCGAGAACGGGATGCAGTGGCATGGACCTTTGCAGTTTCGGGCCGTTTGGAGGGCGCTCTTGCGGTCTTTCATGGTGCGCACGGAGAAACGCCGCGCGAAGAAGGATTCCATCGCTTTGAGCATCGCGGCCGCATCCGTGTTGAAGACCACGCGGTGGATCGGCTCGAACTTGAGCCCGTCGTCATGGACGTTGACGAGCTCCACGAGCGCGAAGCGCGCCGGATGGTGCATGACGGCTTTCTTGTCCTTGGCCCGGGACTTTAATGTCTCCCAGATGGTTTTGGCCGTCGCGAGGCTGTGATTTCCGTCGCCCATGGCATAGAGCAGGACGCCCTTGCCCCGGGCGCCGTACTTCTTCGCGAATCGGCCGCGGTCCGCGAGCCTGGCGAGATTTTTGTGCACGCGGTCGATCGCCGCCGCGTCGTCTATGAGATAGCCCGCGACATGCCCCGAGCCTTGCATGAGGGCAGTATCATAGAGCTTGGACGGCCGCTTCTTGAAGAGAGGCTCGATCACAGTCTTGTCCGGATCGTCGATAAGGACCATGATATGAGGAAGCTCCAGCGAGGCGTTCTTGCGGATCTTCACGCGGGGCGGGATGCGTTCGAGGATCGTCCCTTCCGTGGCGCGGATGAGGGTCTGCGAGCCCTTTCTGAAGTCGTACTTCTCCAGGTCCAGTGCCGCGACCATTCCTTTGCGGGACTTGGCATGCACAGTCTTTCTGTCTATGAGCACGAGCCCCGGCCGCTGCTCTTGCAAGACCCCTTCGTCCACGTATCGGCGCATGATCCTGTTGATGTTTGCGATCATCTTCGCCATACGCGGAGACTCCAGGCATATCTCGGGCAGTATGATGCTGAGCGTGGAGGGGGCTGAGCCCGCGAATTTTCGAACCCGCTTCCAATACGCGGGCTCTGATGTGTACTGGTCGCAGGCCACCACCGCCCATTTCTTGAGGTTCACCGCTGGCGCGGGCAGAAGCACGGTCGGCACCTGCAGCCCGATGTCGGCGAAGAACATGGACATCGTTATAGGTCTTTGCCGTTGACGGCGTTGGTCTTCTTACCCGCGAGCAGGTAGTCGGCGATCTGCTCGGCGGCCTGCCGCGCCACGGTGACCTGGGCGTCCTTGGTGGAGGCCGCGATGTGCGGCGTGGCGACCACGTTCTCCATGCCGAAGAAGATGTGCTCGGTGGCCGGCTCCTTGACGTAGACGTCGCAGGCCAGTCCCGCGATCTGGCCGCTCTGCAGGGCCTCCTTGATGTCGGCCTCGATCATGACGCCGCCGCGCGCGCAGTTGATGATGCGCACTCCTTTCTTCATCTTGGCGATGGCCGCCTTGTTGAGCATGCCCTTGGTGGCGGGCAGCATGACCACGTGGTAGGTGATGAAGTCTGACTTCGCGTAAAGCTCGTCGAGGCTGGCCGTCTGGACTCCGAGCTGTTTGGCTCGTTCCGGGGTCAGGGCTGGGTCGAAGGCCAGCACTTTCATCTTGAGGCCCAAAGCCCGGTCGGCGACCACGGCGCCGATGTTGCCGCAGCCGATGACGCCGAGGGTCTTGCCCGTAAGCTCGACGCCTTCAAACTTCTTCTTTTCCCACTTGCCGGCGTGGGTGGAGGCGTTGGCCTGGGGGATGTGGCGGGCCAGGGCCATCATCATGGCCACGGCGTGCTCCGCGGTGGAGACGGTGTTGCCGAAGGGCGTGTTCATGACGACCACGCGCTTGGCGGTGCAGGCCGGCACGTCGATATTGTCGACGCCGCTGCCGGCGCGGGCCACGGCCTTGAGCTTGGCCGCGGCATTGACGAGGTCGGCGGTGAGTGTGGTGGCCGAGCGTACGATGATGGCTTCATAGTCGCCGATGCAGGCTTTGAGCTCTTCCGGCTTCATGCCGGGTTTGTTGACGGGCTCAAGGCCTTTTTCCTTTAGGATCTTCTCGCAGATTGAGTCGGCTTTGTCGGCGATCAGGACTTTCATCATTTCGCTATCTCCTTGGTGTATTCCGTCGAGACTGCTTCATAAGCCCAATCCAGCCAGTGGGTGAGGGCTTCGACGTCGGAGGCTTCCACGGTGGCGCCGCACCAGATGCGGATGCCCGCGGGGGCCTTCCCATAAGAATTGATGTCGTGGGCGACGCCTTCCTTGTCCAGCATGGAAGTGATCTTCTTGGCGGCCTTGGCTTTCTCCTCGTCGGGGAGCTTGGTGAACCAGTCCGCGGTGATCTTGAAGCAGACGGAGGTGTTGGAGCGGATGGCCTTGGTCTCGGCCAAAAAGGCGATCCAGCCGGCCTTTTCGACCCATCGCTCCAGGGTGGTGAGGTTGGCGTTGGAGCGGGCGACCAGGGCTTTGCAGCCGCCGATGGCTTCGGCCCATTTGAGGGCGTCGATGGCGTCCTCCACGCATAGCATCGATGGGGTGTTGACCGTGTTGTATTCGAGCTCGCCGGGCTTAAGCTTGCCTTCGGCGACCAGGCGGAAGATCTTGGGCAGGGGCCAGGCGACCTTGGCGTCGTTTTCCTCCATGCGCTTGACGGCCCGGGGCGAGAGGATGATGACGCCGTGGGCGGCTTCGCCGCCGAGGACCTTCTGCCAGGAGAAGGTGACGACGTCGAGTTTGGTGAAGTCGAGCTCCATGGCGAAGATGCCGGAGGTGGCGTCGCAGATGCTGAGGCCTTCGCGGTCCGCGGCGATCCAGTCGAGGTTGGGGACCTTGACGCCGGAGGTGGTTCCGTTGGATGTGAAGATGATGTCGTGCTTCGGGTCGGCCTTGCTGAGGTCCGGGATCTTGCCGTAGTCGGCTTTGAATTCACGGACGTTGGGGAGCTTGAGGTATTTGACGACGTCGGTGATCCAGCCTTTGCCGAAGGACTCCCAGCCGAAGATGTCGACGGGCTTGGGACCGAGGAGTGTCCACAGGGCGAGTTCGACGGCGCCGGTGTCGGAGCCGGCGACTACGCCGATGCGGTAGTCGGCGGGCAGTCTGAGGACGCGCTTCATCCTTTCCGAGACCTCATTGAGGCGGGCCTTGCCTTCCTTGGACCGGTGCGACCTGCCGACGAGTGCGTTCTTGAGTGCGTCGACGGTCCAGCCGGGGCGCTTGGCGCAGGGGCCGGAAGAGAAATTGGGGCACTTGGGTTTTAAAGTGGGCTTTTGCATGGGTGGTCTCCTTATTCCCCCCCTTCGGGTGGTGGGGGGTGCGTGTGGCTATAATATCATGTGTGGGGGTGGTTTTTGAAATGCCTGGGTGCGGCGCGAGATCTGGGCTGATCAGCCGCGCCGCGATCTGAGTCGCTGGTTCCAATCGATGAAGCTGGTGAACGGGATCTCGGCATCCATCTGCCAGAGCAGGCCGTTGATCTCCCCACGATGCTGCTATCCTCACGTGAGGTCAACGAGAACCAGGCCGCGCAAGGAACTTTTTCGCCTCCACGTCGTATGTATTGTGGGGGGTGCCCACCATGAACGAACTCGTCGCCACCGGCTTCATCGAACGCCGCATCTACCACATCCGGGGCAAGCCGGTCATGCTGGACCGGGACCTGGCCGCGCTATACGGCGTAGAGACTAGGATCATTAACCGGGCGGTCAAACGCCATCCGACGCGTTTCCCGAAAGACTTTATGCTCCAGTTGACGCCACAAGAGCTGACAAATTGGAAATCCCAAATTGGGATTTCCAATTCTGACATTAGGATGGGCCTGCGAAAACGTCCCTACGTCTTCACCAGCCTGGGGGTGGCCATGCTCTCCTTCGTCCTCAACAGCGAGCGCGCCATACAAGTCAATATCGCCATCATGCGCGTCTTCGACCGCCTGCGTGAGCTCATCGCCGAAGACCGCGGTCTCGCGGCCCTGGTCACCGAGCATGAGCACCGCCTCGACGCCCACGACCAGGATATCGCCGCCCTCATAGAGACCGTTCCCCAGCTCCCGTCGCCTCAGCCAGCCCCCGAGTTCAGGCCAGTCGTCGGCTTTACCCCGCCAGCCAAGGTCAAGCGGCGCGCCATCCGCTCACGCGCTCGCCGGCCCAAGGCTGCGGATGAAAGGTAGGAAGCCCCTAAAAATACCGCAAGAAGGCCTCGGCCACGGCTTTGGCCACGGCGGTCTCATCCTGCGGCTTGCCCAGCAGCTCGGCCAGCGAGGTCCACTTCGGCCCGGAGCGCGGCGTGATGTGGTGGAACGGCGTCAGATCGCAGTTGATGTTGAGCGCGAAGCCATGGCAACTGATCCGTTTCTGGGCGGCCACGCCTATGAACACCAGCTTGCGTCCCTGCACCCATAGCCCTACCGACCCCTTGCGGCGCACAGCCTTCACCCCCAAGGGCAGCAGGGCTTCCATGAGCACGCCCTCCAGGGATCTTTGATAGCCTCTCAGAGTCAGGCCACGCTCGCCCAGATCGAAGACCGGATAGCCTGCCAGCTGCCCCGGACCGTGATAGAAAAGTCCTCCCTCTCGGTCCACTGTGCGTAGGGGATACGGCAGCTTATGGCCGGGTTTCTGCCGGCTGTCCACTCCCCGAGTGTAGATCGAAGGATGCTGAGCCAGCAGGAGCGTGTCCGGCGCCTCTCCCAAGGCCCGGCGCCGCAGCAACGTGAACTGCAGAGCCATCACCTCGGAATACGTCTTCAGCCCGAGGTGTCGGACCAGCATCCTACACCTGGCTCGGTGTTAGGATGTGTAAGGCTTGGCCCAGACAGGCTTCGGCGGCTTCCGAGATCGCCTCGCTCAAGGTCGGATGAGGATGCACGGTCGAGCCCAGGTCCTCCAGCGTCGCTCCGACCTTGACCGCCAAGCACAGCTCGCCGATAAGGTCTGCGGCTTCCGGCCCCACGATCGCCCCGCCCAGAACCTTGTGCGATGACTTATCCGCTACGATTCTTACGAAACCTTCGGTCTCGCGCATCGCCTGAGCCTTGCCCAGCGCCGAGAACGGGAAGCGCCCTGTGATCACCTCGGCCCCGCGGGCCCGCGCCTCGCTCTCGGTCTCGCCCACTGCCGCGATCTCGGGATCCGTGAAGATGGCCGCCGGGATGGCGCCGCGCGGCTCCACCGGCTGGCCTGCGATATGCAGGGCCGCCAGCACTCCCTCGCGAGAAGCTTTGTGCGCCAGGTAAGGCGGGCCGATGACATCTCCCACCGCGTAGATGTGCGGCTGCTTGGTCTGGTAATTCTGGTTGACCACGATATGGCCCTTCGGGTCGCAGACGATGCCCAAGGCCTCCAGTCCCAAGTCCCTGGTGTTGATCGCCCGCCCCACGCAGACCAGAATCTTATCCGTCTCCATGAGCTTGTTGCCTTCCGGCGTCTCGACCGAGACCTCCAGCCCGCCCGTCGCGGCCTTGAAACTCTTGGCCTTGGAACTCGTCCAGACCGTGACCCCCAGTCTCTGCAGGTTCCGAGTCACCGGCGCGGCCAGGTCTGCCTCCACCCCGGTCAGCACCTGGGGCAGGAACTCCACCACCGTCACCTGCGCGCCCAGCTTGGCGAAGACGGTGCCCAGTTCCAGGCCGATGATGCCCCCGCCGATGACCAGGAGCCGTCCCGGGACCTCGCGCAAGGCCAAAGCGTCTGTCGAACTCAGGACATTGGCCCCGTCGAAGCCGAAGCCGGCAATCGAGATGGGATGCGAGCCTGTCACGACGATCGCCTGCTGGAAAGAGACCGTGTTCTTGCCGGTCGGCGTCGTCACCTCCGCCTCATGCGCGGCCGTGAGCTTGACCGCACCAGACATCACCACGACGTTGTTGCCCTTCTCCAAGGTGGCGATGCCCCGGTTCAAGCCTTGGACCATGAGGTCTTTCCAGTCCACCACCTTGGACCAGGTCAGGCGCAGGTCCGGAGCCTCCAGGCCCTGGGCCTTGGCCTTGCGCAGCTTGTGCACTTGGCTGGCGATGTGGATCATGGCTTTGGACGGGATGCAGCCGCTGTTGAGGCAGACTCCGCCCAGCCGGTCCTTCTCCACGAGTAAAGTCTTCTTGCCGAGCTTGCCGAGCTTCAGTGCGGCGACATAACCGCCCGGTCCGGCGCCGATGACGAGTACCTCGGTTTCCATGGCCATAGGGTCTCCTAATGTATTCTAACGCCGAGCAGGCCGGCTGTAAAGGCTTCGGCCGCGTGATAGGAACTGCGCACGAACGGGCCGCAGGCGGCGTGCGTAAATCCCATGTCCTTGGCGCGCCCGGCCCAAGCCGCGAATTCTTCTGGCGTCACGTAGCGGACGACCGGCACATGCCGGCTTGCAGCCGTGGGCCTGAGGTACTGCCCGATGGTGACAAGCTCCACTCCGGCGCTGCGCAGGTCGCGCAGGGCGGCCAGGACCTCGTCGTCGGTCTCGCCCAGGCCCAGCATGAGCGAGGATTTGAGAGGAGTCTTAGGCGCCAGGGCCCGCAAGGCGGCCAGGGCCTGCAGGCTGAGGCGATAGCCGCAGCGGCCGTCGCGCACCGCGGGCGTGAGGCGCTCCACGGTCTCCAGATTGTGGCCGATGACGTCGGGGCTTGCGGCCAGCACCGTGCGCAGAGGGGCCGGCTCGGCTGCGAAGTCCTGTAGAAGGATCTCGACCCGGATCTCCGGGGCTAGGTCCTTGACCGCTGCGATGCAGGCCGCGATGTGTCCTGCGCCCTGATCCGGCAGGTCGTCGCGGCAGACCGTGGTCAGCACCACGTAGCGCAGTCCCAGTTCCGCGACGGTCTGTGCCAGGAGTCCCGGTTCCGCCGGCGCAGGAGCTGGGGGGCGGGCCGCCGAGGGCACGGAGCAGAACCGGCAGCCGCGCGTGCACTGGCCGCCCAGGATCATGAAGGTCGCGGTGCCCGCGCCCCAGCATTCTCCGAGGTTGGGGCAGCGGGCGCTGGCGCACACCGTATGAAGGCCGCGTTCGGCGCAGGTCCGGCGGATGCGCGAGACCTTCTCTCCCGAGGGGACCGAGACTTTCAGCCAAGGAGGCAGAGGCTTGCGCGCGGCGTCATTCATGGTGCGCCAGATAGCGCTCGGCTTCAAGGGCCGCCATGCAGCCGGTGCCTGCGGCTGTGACCGCCTGGCGATAACGGTGATCCATGACGTCGCCGGCAGCGAAGACTCCGGCTACCGAGGTGCGCGTGCGGCCGTCGGTCACGATATATCCGTTCTCGTCGATCTTGACCTGCCCGGTTAAGAACCCAGTGGTGGGCGTGTGCCCGATGGCCACGAATAGGCCCTGACAGGCGAAATTGCTGACCGCGCCGGTCTTCACGTTGCGCAGTCTTGCGCCCGTGACCGAATCCTGGCCTAGGACCTCGGCTACGACCGAGTCCCAGACATAGGCGATCTTCGGATTGCGTTTCGCCCGCTCGACCATGACCGCCGAGGCGCGCAGGGCGTCGCGGCGGTGGACTAAAGTCACCTTGGAGGCGAACCTGGTCAAAAACGTCGCTTCCTCGAGCGCGGTATCCCCCCCGCCCACCACGACGATCTCCTTACCCTTGAAGAAGAATCCGTCGCAGGTCGCGCAGGCGGAGACCCCGTGGCCCATGAGCCTGGATTCGGACTTAAGCCCCAGCAGCCTGGCCTTGGCGCCCGTGGCGATGACGAGCGCTTGGGCCGAGGCGCTGGTCCCCTCGGTGGTCTCCACATGGAACGGCGGATGGCCTAAGTCCACCTGGGAGACGTACTCCGGTATGATTATGACTCCCAGCCGTTCGCATTGTTTGCGCATAGCTTCCATGAGTTCGGGGCCCGCGATCGGCTCCGCGAATCCTGGATAGTTCTCCACATCCGACGTGATCATGAGCTGGCCGCCTAAGGCCACGCCGCCGAAGACCAAGGGTTCCAGATCGGCGCGGGCCGAGTAGATGGCAGCGGTATAGGCCGCCGGCCCGGAGCCGATGATGATGATTTTTTTGGAGTAAGCCATGATTGGGGCCACCTTGCGATTCTCAGACGAAGAAAGCGTGGCCATTATAACATTTCTAAAAGGATTCCTCCCCCAGCGCTTCCCAAGCCAGGCGCGGACCGCGCTGTGGGGATAAATCGAGTCTTATTTCGTGTCGGGCGGGACTGGCGGCTTGGCGGGCATGGGCAGGAGTTCTTGCAACGCCTTGTCGAGTTGGGCAAAGTCTACGGGCTTGGAGAGCAGGCGCACCTTGGGCCCGGGGGGCACCCGAACTCTCACTTCTAAGAGGGATTTTCCGGTCAGGAAGATGATCGGTACATCAGCACTGGCCGTGCCGCCGCGGAGCCTGTCGAAGACGTCTCCGCCGCTGCCGGCGGGCATTTCGTAATCCAGGATGACCAGCGCGGGTTTGTGTTTGGCGTAGGCGACCATGGCGGCATAGCCGTCTGACGCGCTTTCGACCCAGTAGCCGTTGCCGGAGAGGTAGTCCTTGAGGAGCCTGACGATGTATGGGTCATCATCCACGACGAGGATTGTCATAGGCCCTTTGATTCTAGCTTGCCGGCATTTGCAAAGTCAACCGGCTGCAGTTGAGCGCCGGGTCGCGCGCGCGTTGACAGTCCACCATTTCATGACCTATATTATCTCATGCCCACGCCCGAATCGACACCAAAGATGATACTGATCGTCGAGGATGAGAGAGACTTCCAGGACGTGCTCAGGATGGTCCTGGAGGCCGCGGGGTATCATGTCTGCGTGGCCGGCAATGGGGAGACGGGCCTGGCGCTTTACCGTGAGGCCGCCCCTGATGCCGTCATCTTGGACGTCCACTTGCCGGATATGAGCGGGTTCGACATCTGTCGACGCATCCGTGCCGAGGGACCCCGCCCGGATACACCTGTTCTCATTTGTTCGATCCGGTCCGAGGTCTCGGGTGTCGCCGAGGGGCTCGGCTGTGGCGCCACGGATTACGTGGTCAAACCTTTCGAGGTTCATGACCTGCTCGAGCGCCTCGATAGAGCCTTGCAAGCCCATGTCGACCGCCTCCGATAGGATCGCCGTCGTCGATGACGACTCCGAATGTTGCGATCGCATCTGCCTATTGCTCAAGGAGCAGGGGCATGAGGTTTCGTGTTTTTCGACCGCGGGTAAGTTCTTCGACGCGCTTGCTAATATCCGTTACGTGCTGACCGTGCTCGACATGAATCTGCCTGGGATGGACGGCAAGGAGATCATCCGGGTCCTGCGCGCCAACCCGGAGGCCCGGCGCATGCTCATTCTCGCTATGTCCGGTTCCGAAAAACGCAGCGCCGACGCGGTGGCGGCGCTTAATCTTGGCGCCGATGAGTATCTGACCAAGCCCGTGGATGCGGACTTCTTGGTGGCGCGCGTCGCGGCCCTGCTGCGTCGCCGCGGCGACCATTCATCCGTCGGCCCCGAGAGCATCCGCATCGATATTTTGACGGTCGTTCCTGAGCGGCGGGAAGTCGCCGTGGACGGCAAGGTGGCGATCCTGACCGACTTGGAGTTCCGGCTCTTGGACTATTTTCTCCACAATGTCAACCGGGTGCTGACGCGTCAGCTGCTGCTCGATCAGGTCTGGGGCATGAAAGAGCGGATAGACACCCGGACCGTGGATAAGCACGTGGAGTCTCTGCGTCGTAAGCTCGGCCGTTTTGGCGTCAGGTTCGAGACCGTGATCAAGGTGGGCTACGTCTTGAAGGTGTGACGGCTTGAGGAAAGGCGCGGCGGCCCGCGTCCGGTTTGTGCGTTAGCACGTGATCGTCAGCGCACTTCCTGAAGATGGTCAGTGCCGGCGCGTTTATGCGCGCTAGGAGATGGCCTCGCCTTGCATGGGCGGCGGTTCGTCTTGGCTCAGTGTTAAGCTTAGGGTTACGGTGGCCCCGATTTTCTCATTGTTGACGGCTTCCATGCTTGCTCCCCACCGGTTCAGGATGCGGCGCGTCACGGCTAGGCCCAGACCGAGATGGCCTGGTTTGGTCGTCGTGAAGGGCGCGGGCAGCCGGGCCAGGGCCTCGCGGCTGAATCCCGCTCCGGTGTCGCAGATGCTGACGCAGGCCCCGCCGGTGGCGTCGCTCTTGAAGAGCCGCACGGTCAGCGATCCGCCCCGGGGCATGCTTTCGTAGGCGTTGCGCAGCAGCTGGTAGAGCGCCATGCGCAGTCCATCCGGATGGAAGAGGACCGGAGGCAGCGTCTCATCCTGCCGGCGGGCCAGGCTGATGCCGTGCAGGCGCAGGGCCGGCTCCCAGACCTTGACGGCCGCGACCACCGCCGGCTCGAGGCGTCCAGCCGTGGGGGCCGGTCCGACCTCGTCCCAGAATTCGTTGAGGGTGGTGATAGCGTTCGTGCCCTGCGTGAGGGCCGCGGCAGCGGCCTTGAGCTGGTCTCTTTGGTCGTTTTCCAAAGGCGTTGTCGAGAGTCTGCGCAGATGGGCATAGGCGGTGGATAGAGGTCGGCGCAGGTAATCGAGCGCTTTGGACCAGCCTGTTTCCAGAGTCGGTTCTAAGGCCGGGATCGTTGGTGGCGCGGGTGCGCCGTCGTCCTGACGGCCATCGGGAAGATCATTGTCCGTTATGGGTGGCGGTGCTGGGGGCTGGAACTCGGTCGGGGCTTGCGGCGGCGTCGCGGATGCGACGCCTGTGCTGGCTATTTTGAGTTGGGCCGCCAGTTTGGCTGCCTGGGCCGTGATCTGCAGTAATTGGACGGCTTCGACTGCGGCGCCCCGTTCGGCTTGCAGAAGTTTTGTCTCTAACGTGTCGGCTCGGGCCTCCAGCCCTCGGGCTTTGTCCGTTTCGGCGGCGCCGCGCTTCTGCGCTTCCTGAAGTTTTGCTTCCAACGTGTCGGCCCGGGCCGCCAGCTCCCGGGCTTTGTCCGCTTCGGCGGCGCCGCTCTTCTGCGCTTCCTGAAGCTTCGTTTCCAATGCGTCGGCCCGGGCCTCCAGTCCCCGGGCTTGCTCCGTCTCGGCGGCGCCGCGCTTCTGCGCTTCCTGAAGTTTCGCCTCCAATTCGTCAGCCCGGGCCTCCAGCCCCCGGGCTTTCTCTATCTCGGCGGTGCCGCGTTTCTGCGCTTCCTGAAGCTTCGCCTCCAACTCGTTGGCTCGGGCCGCCAGCTCCCGGGCTTTGTCCGCCTCGGCGTCGCCGCGTTTTTGCGCTTCCTGAAGCTTCGCCTCCAACTCGTCGGCTCGTGCCCCCAACCTATGGGCTTTGTCCGCCTCGGCGTCGCCGCGCCTTTGCGCCTTCTGAACCGCCTCCTTCAGGGCGGCGATCTGTGCCGCAAGCTCCCATGATTCCGACCTCGCTATATCGATGCGCCGTTCGGCTTCTCGGAGCCGCGTCTCCAGGTCCACCGCTTGGCCTACGAATTCCCTGAAATTATTTATTTCTTGGAACTGCGATTCCAGGTGGAACTTCGATTCCAGGTCGCTGGCTCTGTCGGCGAGGGTCCGGCGGCTGGCTGCCGCTGAGTTCCTCAGTTGGTGGGCCGGTTGCAGCGACGTCGTCTCTTGGCGGGCCATGCTGGGATCCTCATCGGATTCTCTCTGAAGGCGCTCGATTCTTTGGGACAGGCCGGAAAGGGCCGACTGGGCTTCGTCTAAGCGCGCGTGCAGGAGATGGGTCTCCTGCTGGACGCTGTCTGGGGTCGTGTCTTCGTCCATGTTTGTCGCGCCCAAGACCTGGAATCCGGGTTCCGCATCGGCGCGGCTGAGCCGTAATCCTTTGGGCGTCAAGGTATTGTAGAAATTCGGCGTCACGGATTTGTTGCGTGGTCCGCGGATGATTGTTGCCGCAACATTTGGATGCTTGACAGCCGGGACCGTACCCGTTACACTTAGATTCTATGAATTGGACATTCTGGTTGGGAATACTTTCTTTGGGCGCACTTGGGTACTATGGGCTCTCCCACGGCGGAGGAGAGCGTTCTCTGTTGAACGTCCACGGCATACTCGTGGTGGTCGGCGGCACATTCGTGGCCATGATCATCAACTCTCCTTGGCGCACCCTCGTCAATACCTTAGGCAATGTCGTGTCGCTTTTCTTGCCGGTGTCCCTGCCCGGGCAGGAGAAGATCATCACGGAGATGTCACGTCTGGCGCGACGCGCTCAGACCGAGGGAGGCTTACTGTCTTTGCAGGGCGAGTCCCGTGATTTCGCCGGGGGTTTCCTTAATCGCGCCGTCAATGTCGTTATAGCCACGGGTGAGTCCAATGAGGCGCGCCGCATGCTCGAAACGGAGATCCGCCAGCTGCGCATCCGCCGGCAAGAGGACGCCAACCTCATGCGCACCATGGGCACCCTCTCGCCCATGTTCGGGCTGCTGGGCACGCTCTTGGGCATGGTCGAGGTCTTGAAGACCGTTTCCACTCCCGATAAGGTAGGCCCGGCCATGGCCCTGGCGCTGTCTTCCGCGTTTGCGGGCATCGCTATGGCCAATTTGATCTGTGTGCCTCTGGCTGGGCAGCTCCGCCTGCGGGCCATAACGGAAACGATGCTCCTGGAGATGATCCTCGAAGGGGTCCTGGACATCGCGGCCGGCAAGCCGAGCTCCTTGGTGGAGTTGCATCTGTCCAGTTATGCGCAATCCCGGCGAGGCCCTGCGGCGGCGCCCGCTCCGCGTGAGACGGCGGAGCCGGCCTGATGGCGATTTGGACCGAGCGCGACGAGGATTACGAGGCGTTGCTCAACCGCAGCGCCCTTTGGGCCGTCACTTATGGCGACCTGATGAGTTATCTGGTGATATTTTTCCTGCTGCTTTACTCCATGGTTTCCACCAAGAACGTTGATATGCAGATGAGTATGAAGAGCGTGGAGCAGCAGTTCGGCAAGGAATCCAAGGTCGTCTCGGAGGTCCTCTCAGGGCACGGCATCCAGCAGATCGCTCGATTGGATATTCGGGAGAGCAAGTTGCGCATCGTGTTCAATGCACCTATTCTTTTCGCTTCCGGCAGCGCGAACCTCCGGGAGGACTGCATTCCTTACCTTAATAAGTTGGCCCAGTCCCTGACGGAGCTGCCCAACCCAATCCAGATCGAGGGACACACGGACAATAAACCCGTGGCGGGCAAGAAGTTCCTTTCCAATTGGGAGCTCTCCGCTGCCCGCGCTTTCGCGGTCCTGCGTGCCTTCGAGATCAACGGCCTGCCCTCGAGCCGGCTTTCCGCCACCGGCTACGGCGAGTTCCGTCCGGTCAAGGCTAACAACACGCCGGAGGGACGCTCGGCCAACCGTCGCATCGAGGTCAATATTATGCGGATGGAGGAGTGATGGGCCGGTTCGGGCCCTGCAGAGGCAGGCAGAAGGCGAAGCGGCTGCCTCGGCCGGGTTCGGATTCGCACCAGATGCGGCCTTGGTGGAGATTTACGATCTTTTTGCAGATGGACAAGCCCAGGCCATAGCCTGCCGACTTGTTCTGCCCCTCGAGCTGTTTGAATTTTTCGAAGACGAATGCGAGCTTGTCCTTGGGGATTCCGGTCCCGGTGTCCTGGACTGAGAATTCCACTTCGTCCACTCCGGCCGCCTTGATCCGCAAGGCCACTTGGCCGCCTTTGGGCGTGAATTTGAGGGCGTTTCCCATCAGGTTCATGAGCACGCGTTCGATCAGGTTGCGGTCGCAGCATACAGGTCGCGACGGCGCGGATGTGACGTCGTCCTGACGGCCATTGGAAAGTGCGTCGGCCGTCATGGGCGGCGGTGTGCCCGTCACGTCGAAGATTATCTTGATGCCGAGTGTCTCCTCTTGCAGGGCATAAAGGGCCTTGACCCGTTCGACGAAGTCGGCCGTGGTTACGGGCTCGATCTTTAATTCCATGGTGCCGGACTCGATCTTGGCGGTGTCGAGGATGTCGGCGACGAGTTGGCGCATGCGCTGGGCCGACTGCCTCACGTAGCCGAGGTACGTGTCCTCCTGCTGCGCTGAGAGCTTGCCCCGGCGCAGCTGCATGATAGAGGTGAAGCCGTCGATGGCGGTCAAAGGGCCGCGCAGATCGTGCACGATGCCATGGTAGAACTCTTCGCGCAATTGGACCAGGTCGCGCTCCGCGGTCACGTCGCGCAGGGTCACCACGATGCCGACTTCGCGTTTGTCGTGCATGACAGTGACCAGGCGGCAGAAGAATATCCCCAGGCGCTTGCCCACCGCGTCCCGCAGTTCCACCTCGCGCGATTCGTTCGTCCTCTTGCGGCTTAAAAGGCTCAGCACCGCCTGGCGCAGTACGGGTTCGCGAAAGGTGTTGTGGATTGTGCGGGCGGATCCGGGATTGGTGATCAGGCCGGAGTCGCCGGCCAGAAGGGAGCGGGCGGTGAGGTTCATGTAGACGATGGTGCCGTCGAAGCCGGCCAGGACGATGCCGTCGGGGATCGTGTGGACGAGGGCCTCCACTTTGGCTTTCTCCTCCAGCAGTCGGTCCACCTGCATCTCTTGGTAGGAGTGCAGGGTCCGCATCATCGCGTTGAAGCCTTGGGTCAGGGTGCTGAGTTCCCCCCACCCGCTCTCAGGCACGGGCGGCGCGAATTCGTTGCGGGCCGCGCGCTGAGCTCCGGCGATAAGGCCCCGCAGGGGCTCGGCTAGACGCGAACCCATCCAGGACGCGCATAAGACGAGCAGTATCGCCAACGCCAGGACGAAGGCGGCGGCTTGCGCCCGAAAATGGGGACTGGAGGCCAGGGCCTCGGAACGGGGCTGCAGGCTGATGACCCGCCAGTCGAGGGACGGGCAAGATGCCCAGGCCGCCACGGTGGCGCCCTGTTTGGTCGGGACGTCGTCATTCCAGCCTGTCGCATCGCGCCCTGGGCCAGCCTCCGGCCAGTGCGGTTCCGGCCAGGAGCCGCCGAACCCCGGCAAGGGCTCTGCCGTTTTATTGACTAGGAAAAGTCGCCCCGTCTTTCCCATGGTGCGCTCGCGGACGCGCCGGAAGAGTCCAGCCAGAGAGTGTTCGACGTAGAGGGTCCGGCCCAGGGACAGGGGGTAGACGACGGGGAGCATGGGTTCGCCTTGGCGCAGCAGGACTTTTCCCCAAGCCGCGCGACCGGAGGAGCGCGCTGTCTTCACGAGTGGATCTGCGGAGCGGTCCTCGTAGCCCGCCGCGGGATATAATCTGGAATCCGCGAAGCGTAGGGTTTCGCGGTCGTCCGGCCCGAGCAGGGAGACAAGGCTGAGATTGGGATGGTTGGCGGCTTCGCGCTGGAGTATGCGGTACTCCTCCGAGCCCAGTCCTATCGTCCTTTCCTGGAGAGGCCGTGCGTGGGGAGAACGCCTGCCCGAGCCTAGGCTCGCCGCCAAGCCGACGCGTTCGAGTTCTTGCGCGAACCCCAGAGAGCGGTTCATGTCGGCGGCGGATGATTCGACCGTTTCCGCCGCGAATTGGGTCATCTGGAGATGGAGCTGGCGGGCGTTCTCCCGGGCCGCGGTCTGGAACCGGAGCAGCCATATGCCGGTGATTAGGACTGGGACCAAAGAGAAGGCGAGGAGGATGAGGAAGAAGCGGAAGGCCAGCTTCACGATGCTATCTTATCAGATTGTTCTTCCCGGGCACCATGCTCAGCCTCGGGACTATATCAATTTCGAGGAGTCTTCCCGTTTAAAGGAGATGAGGCCTTGGGCGGCCAGCGTGTAAGCCAAAGACAGGATCTTGGAGCGCGCCTCTAGGACTCGCTCGGTCGGCTGCGGCGCCTCCAAATAGTCGCGCAGGGCCGCTTGGGCTTCGGCGGGCAGGAGCAGAGAGACGCGTTGGACCAGTTCTTCCGGGGAGCTGCGCAGGGCCGTGCCCCATTCCTGATAGGGGACTGCGGTGAGCAGGCGGCGCAGCTGAGCGTCCGGGAGTTCGGAGAGGCTCTCGAATGGGATCATGGAGCCCTCCACCTTCTCCGCGGCGGCGGGGTCGCGGGACATCATTTCTCCAAGTATCCCCTCGCGTTGGGATGTTGGGATGCGGCTGAGGATGCGTCCGAGCCGGTCCGCGCCGCGGATGCCGAATTCCATCGCTGTACGCAGGCGGCTCTCCAGCATGGCGAGTCTTTCCGGGTCGGCCATATTGAGATGGGAGAGGTGCTGCGAAACCTCGGTCTGCAGATCGGCGGGCAGGGCCGTGAAAAGCCGGCTGGCCAAAGAGTCGTGGGTGTCGGCGAGGTATCCGAACAGCAGAGCGAGGTCTGGAGGCTTCTCCAGCGCCAAGTGCTCGGCTAGGTCGGCTGGGGACGTTGCGGTCAGGAAATCGAAGCGTCGGCCTAAGGCCGGGGCGCGCCCTGCCTCAAGGCTGGGCACGTCGCCCGTCAGGGCGGGGGTGCCCGGCAGGATCTCGGGAAGCTCCTCGATGCGGCTGTTCCCGGCCGCCCCAGCCGTCTTCTGGCGCAGTTCCGCGGCACCGGCCCCTCGGACCTTGCCCACCTCGACTACTAAGGTGCGGATGGCTCGCATGGCGATGATATATCCGATGATCCCGATGAACGTCAGAAGCACGAGGGCGGTCACGAACCAGAATGTGTATTGCAGGACGATGCGCAGCCCTTCGGAGCCCAGGATCATCTGTCGCCAGGGCGGCAGGAGCGGAGCCCGTACCACCGTCAGGATATCCCCGCGGTTGGCGTCCATGCGCAGCAGATCCGGGAGCAGTTGGCGTGCCAGGTTGGCCTGGGCTTCCGTCACGCCGATGTCGAGGATGGCGGTGGCGTGAAGTCTCTTGATGAGCAGGCCGCTTTGACGCAGGGTCTGTTCCTGATCTTTCTGGAGGTAGTCGAAGTCGGGCGGTCGCGCGGCCGCCTCCTGCGTGTAGCCGGGTAAAGTCTTGGCCAGCTCCGCCGGTTTCTTTATAGGCGTGATCATGTCGGTCTGGGTCCTGGTCTCGGACTTCTCGCCTTGGACTGTGACCAGGACCTTGGCGCGGCCAGGCCCCAGGAGCTGATCCAGGAATTCGGTGGCTTCTGTCGTTAGGCGCTGGCCCGTTTCGGTTTCTTCGGTGGTGGCCCGACCCGGGGCGGCCGTCAGCAGCATGAGTGTCAGCAGGAGGAAGTTCATGGGGCTCGCTGAAGATTATAGTAAAACTATATGAATAAATTATTACGAAGGTCGAGCGTCGTCATGGGCCTGCGGCGGCGCGGATGCGTCATGATCATTTGGGAATGCGTTGGTCGTCACGGGCGTCGGCGTATCCGGAAGGAAGAAGCAGAAGCGGCTCCCGCGGCCGATCTTCGATTGCGCGCTGATGTTCCCGCCGTGCATGTCCATGATAGACTTTGAGATGGCCAGCCCCAGGCCTACTCCCGTGGCGCGCAGGGGGTTCTTGACCCTTTCGAATGGCTGGAAGATACGCGCCAGGCCTTCCGGCGGGATCCCGACTCCCGAATCCGTGACCGAGCATTCCGCGCCGCCGGCCTTCTGTTTGAGCTCCACCCGTACGCGGCCGCCGGGATGGGTGAACTTGAGGGCGTTGGAGATGAGGTTGGTGAGCACGTGGGCCACGAGGTCCGGGTCCGCGCACAAGTTGACGCCCTGGGCGATATCTTCCTCTAGGGTGATGCGTCCCTCCGCCGACTTGGGCTGGAAGAAGAGGACTGTGTTCTCCACGAGCTCGGAGAGGTTCATGGGGCGGGGGGCGTAGTCCAGCTTGCCGCGTTCGATCTTGGCCATGTCCAGGAGATTTGTCACGAAGTGCCCCAGGCGGTTGGCGTTGTTCATGATGCGCTGGAGGTTCTCGCGGCCTTCAGGCGAGAGTCGCTCCGTGTCTGCGAGCAGCGTCTTGACTTGGCTCTCTATGGCGCCCAAAGGCGATCGCAGCTCGTGGGTGACCGAGGCCACGAATGTTTTTTTGAGCTGGTCGAGCTCTTGGAGCTGGTCGGCCATGTCGTTGACGCCTTGGGCCAGGCGGGCCACCTCGTCGGAACCGGTTATAGCCACTCGGGCTTCGGCCCGGCCCGCTCCAATCTCGTGCAGGACCGTTTCGATGCGCAGGATGCGCCTGGTCATGGTCCAGCCCAGGGGAAAGCACAGGAGCAGCCAAGCCAGGGTCACGCCGCCGGCCGCGATGCGCAGATTCCGCTCCAGTTCCGTGCGAGCCTCGCGCAGGCCGGCGTCGAGGGCGGTGCGGGAGAGCCAGATCTCTACGCTGACGGCTTGGTGCTTGCTCGCGGCGCTTTGCGGTGAAGAAGAACGTCCGCCTTTTCCCTCCACGGGAGCGGGCACGCTCAAGGTCTCGATGCGCGCCGACCCGGCCGTCAGCGATGCCTCGGTTTTGCCTACGTCCTGCCACCCGTCCCCGGCGTCGAGGCGCAGGCGCAGGAATTCCTGGTAGTGGCGCAGGCCTTGGAGATAGTCGAGCAGCATCAGCGGATCATGGGCCAGCATGGACTCAGAGGCGATGTTGGCGATGTTCGCTTTCCAGAGCCGGATCTTCTCTTCCTGCGCCTGGCGGAGCGACGCGTATTGCAGGGAGAGGAAGGCACCGGCGGTGGCGGCCGTGGCCGCGGCCATTGCGATGGAGATGATCAAAGCGAGTTTGATCCGGATGCTCACGGATTTCCGCCGCTGGGGGTTTTATTCTGTAGGCGTTCCATGGCTTTGAGCGCCTGGGCGTTGGTCGGGTCGATCTGCAGGATGCGCATGAACATGGCCGTTGCCTGCAGGTACTCGCCGCGGGCGTAATGCTCGACGCCTTTCTGGAAGAGGCGCTCTACGGCCTCTGGATTAGTCGACTTGCGTGAGGCGGCCGGCTTGGCCGGCGCCGGAGCTTCGGCCGGGGCTTCGGCCGGGGCTGCGGCCGGCGCCGTGACCGGGGCCGTGCTCAGGGCCGGCGGCGTGGCGGCTTCCGGCGCCGCGGTATTCCCGCCCATCCGTTGGCGCGCCAGATTGATGTGGTACTGGATGTTCGTGTTCTCCGTGGCGGTCTTCTCCATGCGCAGGGCCATGGTCCAGGTCGCGATGGCCTCCTGGTAGCGGCCCAGGATGTAATACATCGAACCGACCTTTTCCGTCGTCGCGACGTCCTGGTCGTCAAGCTCCAGGAGATCCTGCAGGATCATACTGACGGTCTGGACTTCATGGCGGCTGTTGGCGGCTTCGACGCGCGCGAGCATCTCGTTGGCGAACCCGCGCGGGTTGTCCGGGGCCAGGCGCTCGGCCTGGATGCCCACGGCGTTCTCCAAGTCCGCCAGGAATTTATTGAACTTGGAGTCGTTGCGGTTGAGGCTGAAGGCGTAGGAGGCCTTCAGGATCGCCTTGCGGTCGTGGCCGTGCAGGAACTCATAGATCGCCGCTACGACGAAGTTATCCCAGCGGCTGCGCGGGCCGGACCAATCGGGATAATATTGGGCGACCAGGTCGAGGCGGTTGGACAGTCGCACCAGGGGCGCGTTGGGCCTCTGGTCCACGATGAACTTGGTCAAGGTCAGTTGGGCCTGACGGTAGTAACGGATTTCGATGAGGCGGCGCACATCCGCCAGCCTGGGGTCGTCGAGGCTCAGCGGCCGTAGTTCCGCCGTGTACTCGTAGCCATAGCCGGGGCCGCGGCCTTCGCGCATCTGCCGGGCCTGGTCCAGAAGTTCCTGGGTGATCTCATCCTCCGGAGCCGGGGCTCCGAAGTGCCAGGTGAAAGCCACCCGATGAGTTCCCGCCGTGCCTTCCACGGTGCCAAGGGGCATAAGGAAAGCGTAGTCGAGCTGTATCTTATTGATGCGGTAGCCGAGGCCTAAGGTGATCTGCTCGTAATCCCGGCTGCCGAAGCCTAATGAGCCGCGCATCCCGAATTGGCCCATGGTGAGGGTGGGGAAATAGCGCTCGGCGGCGAGGGTGAAGTCGCGGTCCGTGCTGCCCGTGGGGGATTGCTGCTGGTGTACTTCTCCTATGAGGGTCATCCACAGGCTCCGCCATGCCGCGCCCATGCGAACGCTCATGGGCAGCTTGTCCGTGCCGGCGAAGGCTACGTTGGGCTGCATGAGGTGCTGCAAGTCTAGGGCTAGGCGCCAGCGCTTCCGGGTCTGATAGAGGAAGCCTAAATCCGCGTCCATGGCGCTTTGCGTGTTCTTGCCGGAGAGGATGGGGTCGGTGCCCTGGCCGCTGACGCCCTTTTCATAGGAATTGGCCGCCTCTGGCGGCGTGGCAAAGCCGTGCGACAGTTGCTTGACGCTCACTCCGCCGAGGAGGCGGTCGCCGGAGTCGGTTTGCCAGATGAGGCGGCCGTAGGAGAGGTTGATGGTCTGCTCGTTGTAAAGGCTGCCCGCGGTGAAGCGTTGCAGGCCCGCGGCCAAGGTGCCTTGACGGCCTGCCCGCAAGGGCTGGGCGTAGGCGAGGTCCATGACGCTGAGATTGGTGCCGTCGGAGAGGCCCATCAGGAGCCGGCTGTAAGAGGTCCCCAACTCCGGCCGCTCCAGTTGCGCCAGGCCGGCGGGGTTATAGAAGACGGCGTAGACGTCGTCGGACACGGCGGTGAAGGCGTTGCCCAGTCCTGGCGCACGGGCGCCGGCGCCTTGGTCTTCGAAGGCGGCCAAGGCCGGCTGACCAGCCAGGGCCAGGATCAAGGCTGCAGCCGCAAGCAGCTTCGTCATTGGATCACCACCACCACGCCGCGGGAGACGTTGTCTTCGCAGTTGATGACGTATACGTACACCCCGGTACGTACGGTCGTGCCGTTGCTGGATTTACCGTCCCAGAGTAGTGGGCCTTTGATATCGCTGGGCGGCGTGGTGTTCGCCACGAAGCGGCCGGTCATATCGTAAATTTTCCCTGTGACCTCTGACCAGGAGAGATTGGAAAAATTGAAGGCGACGTTGTCATTATAGCCATCGCCGTTGGGAGTGACGAAGCGGTTGCTTGGGCCTAGGAAGGAGAATCCTTGAGCCAGGAGCACGCTCGAAAGGGCCAAGGCGATGCCCAGGGACAGCACGAGGATCCTTCTTGAGAGGGCCATGATATGTGCTCTTGCGCGTCTACAGTATAGGGGGCCGGTGCGAAATTTATATTGCAGACGTGCGAAAACGAGGCGAAGAAACGTGAGGGGAGCCCTGGCTGGTTTTATCGATCGAGGTGCGCCTGAAACCTTAAACAGGGTATAATGGCAAAGGCGTCTTATGAGCAAGCATCGCGGCCATAGGTCCCCCCCGCCGGAGCCCGTATCTACGCAGGCAGACGGCCCGGCCTTGCGCTGGGTCATAGGGCTTGCCATCCTCGTCGTCGTGGCCACGGCTTTAGTCTACCTGCCTTGTTTGCGCAACGGTTTCGTCAACTGGGACGACGACTACAATATCCTCGACAATCCAGATTTCCGCGGCCTGGGCTGGATCCAGATCAAATGGATGTTCACCACCTCCTACCTCGGCCCCTACCAGCCCTTGAGCTGGCTGAGCTTGGGCGCGGACTATACCTTGTGGGGCCTCAAACCCTTCGGTTATCATCTGACCAACCTGATCCTGCACGCGGCTAACGCCGGGGTATTCTTCGCCGTGGCCCTGGCCTTGCTGCGCAAGGCGGCGGGCCAGGGCGTTGTATCCGTGCTGCCGGACGAGGCCGGTCCGGTCTGGCGGCTGCCCCTTTCGGCCGCTTTTGCCGCCTTGGTCTTCGCCCTGCATCCGTTGCGTGTGGAATCGGTGACCTGGGTGACGGAACGGCGCGATGTTCTTTCCGGCTTCTTTTTTCTGCTCTGCCTGGCTTGCTACTTGCGAGGCCTGGGCCGCACCGGTTGGCTGCGCCGCCACGCTTGGGCCTTGGTCTTTTTTGCCGCCGCGCTTCTCTCCAAGGCTATCGTCATAGGCCTGCCCCTCATCTTGCTGGCTTTGGATCTCTATCCCTTGCGCCGTTTACCGCTCGATCCGGTGCGCTGGTGGGAGTCCGAGGCGCGTCCGGTTTGGCTGGAGAAGATCCCCTACTTGCTGCTGGCCTCGACCGCGGGAGTCGTTGGATTTTTGGCGCAAAAAGGCGTGGGCGCCACTATGACTTTGCAGGACTGGGGATTCGTTCCCAGGATATCCCAGTGTTTCTACGGTCTGGTCTTCTATATAGGGAAGACACTCTGGCCCGCGACGCTCTATATCCTTTATGAGGCCCCCCAACCTATGGCACTCTGGAAGTGGCCTTATTGGGGTTGCGTCTTGGTCGTGGTCGGGGCGAGCGTTGCGCTGGTCCGGCTCTGGCGGCGTTGGCCGGTGGGGTTGGTCCTGTGGATCTGCTACGGCGTGAGCCTTGCCCCGGTGCTGGGCTTAGTCAAGCTCGGTCAGGCCGTCACCGCGGACCGTTACACCTATCTCGCCTGTCTGGGCTGGGCGCTGGCCGCCGGGGCAGTTTTGGCGCGGGGTTTGCGCGGCGGCCGCGCGGGCCGCGTCGCGAGCCTGGCTTTGGCCGGGGCCTTATGTTCAGCGCTGGTCGGCCTGACCGTCCGCCAGATCGCGGTGTGGCGCGACTCCGAGAGCCTCTGGATGAACGCTTTGAAGTATAATCCGCGACATATCTGGGCGGCCAATAATCTGGGCAATGCCTTGGCCGAGCAAGGCCGCACCGATGAGGCCATTGCCCAATATCACGTCGCAATCCGCAACCATCCGTCCAACGCTTTCGCTTACTACAACCTCGGCAATTCCCTTTCCAAAAAAGGCCTGTCCGTCCAGGCGCTGCCCGCTTACCGGGAAGCCTTGCGCTGGGATCCGGACTATGCCCAGGCTCATAACAATTTGGCCGCTCTGCTTGCCAAGATGGGACAATGGGCCGAGGCGGAGCGGCATTTCCGCGAGGCTCTGCGGCTGAGGCCCGGCACGGCGCAGACTCATCTCGGCTTGGCCGATGTCCTGCGCGACACGGACCGTCTGCTCGAGGCGACGCAGGAATACGCCCGGTCCGTGGCCTTGAGCCCCGGGTTGGCCGACGCGCACATCGGTTTTGGCATAGCCCTGGTGCGCCTGGGCCGGCCCGCTGAAGCGGCGGAGAGCTTTGCGGCCGCGGCTAAGGCCCGGCCTGGCGACGTCGCCGCCCATGTCAATCTGGGCTCGGTCCTCTCCGACCTGGGGCGCGTTCCGGAGGCCTGCGCCGAGTTTGCGGCGGCCCTGCGCCTTGACCCCGGTTCCGCGGCCGCGCACAACGGCTGGGGCACGGCCTTGGTGCGCGCGGGTCGTCGCGACGAGGCCGTCGCGCACTACCGCCAGGCTCTGCGTCTGGACCCGCGCTTGGCGCAGGCGCACAACAACCTTGGCACAGTCTTGCTGGACCGGGGCGAAATCGAGGCTTCTCTGGCCGAGTATCGCGAGGCCCTGAGGCTTGACCCGGACTATCCGGACGCGCACTGTAACCTGGCCAACGTGTTGGCTCGGCGCGGGGCACTGGCGGAGGCCGCCGTGCACTATCGCGAGACCTTGCGTTTGGCCCCCGAGCATGCCATGGCTCGGCGCAACCTGGAGGCCGTCCTCAAGTATCTGGCCCGTTGAGTCTCGGGGACACAATACTTAATTCCTCTTGCGCTGAGATTTATTTGATGACGAAGACGGTCCCGGTGTAGGTCTTGCCTACGGCGCTGAGCTGGTAGATGTAGGTCCCCGAGGGCACCGGCTTGCCGCCGGCGGTGCCGTCCCAGATGAGGCTGTTTGGCACGGGGCCGATCGGCAATGAGCTTACCATGCGCCGGCCGCGCACGTCGAATATTTCGCCGCTGACCGGCGAGTTGGCGGGGTTGTCGAATATGAAGACCACGTTGTCGTTCTTCTGGTCGCCGTTGGGGGTGATGAAGCGGTTGGTGAGCCCGGCGGCGTTGAAGATGAACTGTCCCGTGCGCGCGGCGAGGCGAAGCTGATAAGGTCCGAAGAACGCCGTCTGGATGACCATGGCTTGGTTGGCTGAGTCGAGCTGGCCATAGAGTTGCAGCCAGTTGGCGTTGTTGTACCAGAAGACGCTGAGGTTGTCCGGCTGGGGCGCGGGCAGCCCGGTGCCCAAGCCGGCGGTCACGACGGAGGAGCCAGTCGTGTTGTAGCGCAAGTTCAGCGTGGCCATGCCGTCGATGGTCAGCTTCGTGTCCAGGACGCTGCCACCTTTGTAGGCCGTGAACTGCACGTCCTTCATGATGCCGTGTGTCGGGTCCGGGGTCCCGCTGCTGGGCCTGATGAGGTAGGCGGTGTCCGGCTGTCCGGGCGTCCCCATGATGGCTGTAATCCCCTGCGGCGGGATATTCATGTAGGAACCGTCTGCGGCCACGATCCAGACGCTCGGGTCGCCTGCGCAGCGCACCATGGACATGGGTGATGTCCCGGTTTTGTTGACGGCCTTGAGGCTGTAGCAGTATCCGGTGATGCCGGTGGGATCGGTCCAGGTGAGCGCGCTGCCCGTGGAGAGGTTGACCATGAGGTTCCAGGACGCCCGGACGGGGGCGGTGGCGCGGTAGACCTGGTAGAGGCTGAGCTCTTTGAGCGACGTGTTGGCCGGGTCGGCGAAGGGCGTTAAGTCATCGAAGTTGCGCACGGCCATCCAGGTCAATGCGACGCCGGAGGAAGTGGTCGCG
>CAIKVT010000026.1 GCA_903830945.1 uncultured Elusimicrobia bacterium | reverse complement strand
GCCGCAGCCGGGGCTGCTGATCATAGCCACATACCCGCCCGAGCCCACGTCCTGACCGCTGTCATTCTGGACGTTCCACTGCACCTTGCCGCTCGACGCGGACGTATCCAGCCGCGCCACCCGCCTCCCGGTGATCGCGTAGATCTCGATGGTCACCCTGTTGGGCAGGTTGTCGAAGATTATCCCGGATTTCGGATCGCTGGCCGCGTACGGGTGGCCGCGGTTGGGGTCGGGCCCGTTGGGACGGTACGGGATCGGATAGACGAGCACTCCGCTGAGGTCCGCGGCTGCGAGCGAACTGGGTGTCCCCAATGCGGTGAAGATGGATAGGTGGTTCATCTGGGCGGTGACGAGATGATGCACCAGGTCGACCGTGGAGTTCCGGATCAGCTCCCACGCCGCCGTGTTCTCGTTGAGGACATAGAGTTGCAAGGTGCTGGCGGCGACCGGCGGGTTGGTGCCATCTACGATGCCGTCGTTGTTCGCGTCGAGATAAGGAACGTATACGGTCACCGGAGAATCAAAGGTGGCGGTGGAGCGCACATGGTTGATGGCCAAGATGAACTCGGTCAAGGATGCTGGGGAGGCATAGAGGCCTGCCTGTAGAGAGGCCTGGGCCGAGCTGATGAGCACCACTGTATTGTTGGTTAGGGGATTCTGGACTGGGGTCTCGGAGAGCAGCCAGGCGGTGGTGTTGCCCAAAAGCACGGTCGGGATCTGGACAGAGGCGCCGTCTGTGCCGGTGAGCGTGGCGGTAGTCGTGCCCGTGAAGAAGGACTGCAGCGCCGGGGTTACGACCGTGTCCGTGCTCGACTGGGCCTGGCCGCCGGAGTTTTGCGATACGACGTAGCGGGAGTAGGGGGTGCTCGTGGAGAGGTTGGCTTCCCAATAGAAGGACGTGCCGGCGGGCAGCGTCGCCCGGAGGTTACCCGTTGAATAATAGAAGCCAAAAGATGCCGCCGCTCCTCCGCTCTCCGTCCAGGCCCACCGGATCGTAGTGCTGGCCACCACCACGGCGGAGAGGACGGGCGGTCCGGGCGCAATCTGTAGGGTTTCGGCCGCGACCGTCGCCGTGTAGTTGGTCGCTTGGCTATTGCTATTGACGGCCTGCACGCGGAAGTAATAGGTGGTGTTGGCGTTCAAGCTCGGAGAGCTTAATAATGTGTGGCAGGTATTGGATGTGACGATGATCGCGCCATTGGCCGCGGCCGGGTCGGCGGTGGCGGACTGGACCGCGTAGAGTGTGCCCGCAGGGTTATTATTGGCCGACCAGTTGAAGGTAATGGAATTGAAAGTAACCATGGTGAAGGTGGAGGCGGCGGTGAGCGTTGGCGCATTGGCCAGGGTGGAGGTTCCTATTTGGACCGCGGTATAGGGCGAGGGCACGCCGTCATTATTGAATGCTGCCACCTGGAAGTAATAGGTCGTATTGGCGTTCAAGCCCGCAGTGCTCAGCGAAGTGTTGTATGTGTTCGACGAGGTGACTACGCCGCTGGTGAAGGTCGCGACGGTCGAGGACTGCACTGTGTAGAGCGTGCCCGCGCCTGAACTCGTCCAGCTGAATGTGATGGCGGAGGTGCCCACCGCGGTGAACGGCGTTGCAGCCAGCGCGGGCGCGGCGGCCAAGGTGGAGGTGCCGATGGCCGTGGTGTAGCCGCTGGCCACTCCGTTGTTGTTGACTGCCGCCACCTGGAAGTAATAGGTCGTGTTGGCGTTCAAGCCCGACGTGGTCAAGGCCACATTGTAGGTGTTCGACGTAGTCATCACGCCGCTGGCGAAGTTCGCCACGGTCGAGGTCTGCACTGCGTAGAGCGTGCCCGCGCCTGAACTCGTCCAGCTGAAGGTGATGGATGAAGCGCCCACCGCGGTGAATGGCGTCGCCGCTAGAGCGGGTGCGGCAGCCAAGGTCGAGGTGCCGATGGCCGTACTGTAGCCGCTGGCCACCCCGTTGCTGTTGAACGCCGCCACCTGGAAGTAATAGGTGGTGTCGGCGTTTAAGCCCGATGTGGTTAAGGCCATATTGTAGGTGTTCGACGTGGTCATCACGCCGCTGGCGAAGTTCGCGACGGTCGAGGTCTGCACTGCGTAGAGCGTGCCTGCGCCTGAACTCGTCCAGCCGAAGGTGATGGCGGAGGTGCTCACCGCGGTGAACGGCGTTGCAGCCAGTGCGGGTGCGGCAGCCAAGGTGGAGGTGCCGATGGCCGTGGTGTAGCCGCCGGCCACCCCGTTGTTGTTGAACGCCGCCACATGGAAGTAATAGGTCGTGTTGGCGTTTAAACCCGACGAGCTCAGCGAGGTGTTGTATGTGTTCGATGTGATCACCACGCCGCTGGCGAAGTTCGCGACGGTCGAGGACTGCACTGTGTAGAGCGTGTCCGCGCCTGAACTCGTCCAGTTGAAGGTGATGGATGAAGCGCGCACCGTGGTGAACGGCGTCGCGGCCAGCGCGGGTGCGGCGGCCAAGGTGGAGGTGCCGATGGTTGTGGTGTAGCCGCTGGCCACTCCGTTGTGGTTGATCGCCGCCACCTGGAAGTAATAGGTCGTATTGCCATTCAAACCGGACGTGGTCAAGGTCACATTGTAGGTGTTCGACGAGGTGACTACGCCGCTGGTGAAGGTCGCGACGGTCGAGGTCTGCCCCGTGTAGAGCGTGCCCGCGCCTGAACTTGTCCAGCTGAATGTGATGGCGGAGGTGCCCACCGCGGTGAACGGCGTTGCAGCCAGCGCGGGCGTGGCGGCCAAGGTGGAGGTGCCGATGGCCGTGGTGTAGCCGCTGGCCACTCCGTTGTGGTTGATCGCCGCCACCTGGAAGTAATAGGTCGTATTGCCATTCAAACCGGACGTGGTCAAGGTCACATTGTAGGTGTTCGACGTGGTCATCACGCCGCTGGCGAAGTTCGCCACGGTCGAGGTCTGTACGGTGTAAAGCATGCCCGCGCCTGAACTCGTCCAGCTGAAGGTGATAGCGGCGGTTCCCACCGTGGTGAACGGCGTCGCGGTCAGCGCGGGTGCGGCGGCCAAGGTGGAGGTGCCGATGGCCGTGGTGTAGCCGCTGGCCACTCCGTTGTTGTTGAACGCCGCCACCTGGAAGTAATAGGTGGTGTCGGCGTTCAAGCCCGACGAGCTCAGCGAGGTGTTGTAGGTGTTCGACGTGATCACCACGCCGCTGGCGAAGTTCGCCATGGTCGAGGTCTGCACGGTGTAAAGCATGCCCGCGCCTGAACTCGTCCAGCTGAATGTGATGGCGGCGGTGCCCACCGCGGTAAACGGCGTCGCGGCCAGCGCGGGTGCGGCGGCCAAGGTGGAGGTGCCGATGGCCATGGTGTAGCCACCCGCCACCCCGTTGTTGTTGAACGCCGCCACCTGGAAGTAATAGGTCGTGTTGGCGTTCAAGCCCGACGTGGTCAAGGTCACATTGTAGGTGTTCGACGTGATCACCACGCCGTTGGCGAAGTTGGCCACGGTCGAGGTCTGCACTGTGTAAAGCGTGCCGGGGTTGGGGTTGTCGTTGGCCGACCAGTTGAAAGTGATGGATGAAGCGCTCACGCCGGTGAAGGTCGAGACGGCGGTGAGGGCGGGCGGGGTGGCCAGGGTTGAGGTCGAGAGCACGGTCGGATTGTAATAGGTGGTTTGGCCGGACAAGGCTCCCGTGCGCAGGTAATAGGTGGTGTTGACCGCGAGGTTCTGCGGCGTTAAAGCGAGCAGATTGGGATTGACGGTCTGCGAGCTGATCACGGTGCCGGCTTGGAAGTCTGACCGC
The DNA here is from genome assembly GCA_903830945.1 of uncultured Elusimicrobia bacterium. Classification (GTDB taxonomy): domain Bacteria; phylum Elusimicrobiota; class Elusimicrobia; order UBA1565; family UBA9628; genus UBA9628. The sequence goes on along the minus strand of CAIKVT010000026.1, from coordinate 182,634 downwards.
GTAGAGGCATCCACCTCGTAGCCCTGAGTACCGCTGGCTCCATAGGACAGCGTGATGCTCGTGGTATAGACCGCGTATATGGAGGGATTGCCGGGCGAGGGCCAGTGAACGACCTGGCTGGGGTCGTCTATGTACGTGGCGCCGTTCAAGTTCCCAGCCGGGGCGAACAACCAGATGGTGCTGGAAGGGGCCAAGGGACTGGCGTTGATGTTGGCGCCGCTGGTTTCGTTAAAGGCAACGGATGTAAAGGTGGAAAGGAACTGGCCGCCCAGGAAGTTGATGGCCGTGGCGCCTTGGGGCAGGGAGTTGAAAGTTATGCTGGTGATCGAAAGGCCGGTGAAAGGCGAGCCTGCGACCCCCTGTGTGGCGATGAGCAGACCGTAGTAGGCGCCCGTGGCTGGGCCGGTGATAGTGTTGGATGAGAGGTTTATGATGCCTGAGTTGTAAGCTTCCAGGTACACGCCCTCGTTGCCGGCGCTGCCCTGGACGGAAGAAGAAGAGAGGGTCAGGCCGACGCTGCCATCAGCCATATCCAAGCCGATGCCATTGGCGCCCACCAGTGTGCTGTAGTTGATGGCCGTTTCGGTCGAGTATTGGATAAGGACGGCAGGGGAGCCCTGGATGTAGCATCCCGCGGCCGTGTTGGACGAGGATTGGTAAATCCAGAGGCCGTAGGAGCCGCCGCCGATCATGGTGCTCTGGCTAATGGTGTTCAGGTTGGATGTTGGTTGGATCTCCGCGCCGATGCTGGTTCCGAATATATAGCTTCCGCTGACCGTGTTGGATGAACATTCGGGGCCGACAGCCTGGCCGAGCACGAGGCCGATGGTCCCGGTCATGGTGCTCTGGATTATGGAATTATAGTTGGAGGAATTTCGAATAAAAGCGCCGTGTGTCCCCCCGGACCCGTACATATAGCTCCAACTGACTAAATTGTCCGCGGCGTAATTGAGGTAGAGACCTCCATAGCCGCCGGCGCTGGTCATGGTGCTATGGTTTATCGTGTTATCGTTGCCGTATTCAATATCCATGCCGCTAGCCTGGGACCCGTACATATAGCTCCAGTTGACCGAGTTGAATTCACCGTAGAGTACAAGTCCACTCGTTTGGCCGGCCATGGTGCTCTGGCTTATGGAATTGTAGTTGGAGCCGGGCGCAAACTTCACGCCGTATCCATTTGGTGTGGCCGGGTCGTTGGCTAGCAACGCCGTAAAGGTGTTGGAGGATGCGCCGTTCAGATAGAGGGCGCTTCCATTCGCGCTTCCGTTGGAATAGTTGGCCAGGACCGAGCTATAGGACACAGTCGTCATGCTGGAGCCGTTCAGATAGAAACCGGAGGCGCCGGTGTTGCCCACGGTCACGCTCGAGCAGCTCACCGTATTGTAGTCGCTCTGCGAGTCGAAATAGACGCCCGCGGTCGTGATGTAGCCGCCCGGGTCGATGACGTTGACGCTGGTGATGGCGATGTTCGGCGAGGAGGCGTACACGCCGTAGCTCATGCTGTTGGTGGGGATGATGTTGATGTTCGCGATGGTCACGCCGGCGTTCATGATCTGGAACGCCGCGGTCGAGCCCATGGGCGGATTGATCACGGTCGCGGTCGCGGGGTCGGCTGCGTAGATGATCGGGTCGAGCTGGATGAAAATGCGGCTATTGATGTCCCCGGGAGACTGGTTCACCGTGACAGTTTCGCCGTAGGCCGAAGTATCGACGTAGATGCATTGGTTGCCAATGTAGGAGGCCGGGATGGCGTTGAGCGCGGATGTGATGGTCAGGTAGGCGCCGCCGGGCCTGACGTAGCAGGGGCTGCCGTTGCAGGCGCAGCCTGCGGGCTCGCCGCCTATCACCCAGTGCACGACCTGATGGGGGTCAGTTGCATGCGCGGAGCCGGAGCTGGTACCGACGGACGCGAACATCCAGATGGTGCTGGAGGCGGCCAGGGCGCTGGCATTGATATTGGTCCCGCTGGTCTCGTTGAACGCCACGGAGGTGAAGGTGGCGAGGTATACTCCTGCCATATCAAAATTGATGGCCGTGGCGCCTTGCAGCAAATCTTGGAAGGTTATGCCGGAGATGGCCAGGCCCTTGCCGCCGGCGTCGATCCCGAGCCCGATGCGGGCATCCGTGATGAAATCGGAGGAGAGCGTGACGTTCGGGGCGTCGACATAGATGCCGTCGGTGACCGCGGTTATGCTGCTTGCGCTGATGACGTTGCCGCCGGAGCTATAATCGTAGACTCCGTCCACCCCCGAGGAGATGACGCTTGCGGTGATGGTGCTGCCGCCATAATTGCCATATACGACTCCGTTGCTCCACGCGGAGATGACGCTTGCGCTGATGAGGTTGCCGCTGCCGCTGGAGCTATAATCGGAGACTCCGGTCGCTGCGGAGATGACGCTTGCGGTGATGTTGTTGCTGCCGCCGCCTGCATACGCGACTCCGGACCCATTTAAGGAGGTTATGACGCTTGCGGTGATGTTGCTGCCGCCGCCGCCTACATACTCGACTCCGTTATTGTCGTCACTATCGGCCGTGGAGGTTATGGTGCTTGCGCTGATGAGGTTGCCGCCGGAGCTACGATCGTAGACTCCGTCGTTGCCTCCCGCGGAGATGATGCTTGCAGTGATGGTGCTGCCGCCGACGTTTTCATAGTTGACTCCGTTCCCGCCGGACCCGTTCGTGGAGGTTATGGTGCTTGCGCTGATGAGGTTGCCGCCACCGCTACCATCGTAGACTCCGTCGTCCCACGCGGAGATGACGCTTGCGGTGATGGTGTTGCCGCCGCCGCCTTCATAGTCGACTCCGTCCCCGTTTTGGCAGGTGATGATGCTTCCGCTGATGATGTCGCCGCCGGCGCCGTAATAGTCGACTCCGTTTCCGACTCCTTGGAAGTTGATGACGCTTGCGGTGATGGTGCTGCCGCCGACATAGTCGACGACTCCTTCGCCGTCGCCTTGGACAGTGATGGTGCTGAAGCTGATGCTGTCGCCCTGGCTGCCTCCGATATACAGACCCACGCCGTTCGCGTTAATGACGCTGTGGCTGATGGCGCTGCCGCCGGCGTAATCTTCGATTCCGTGGCCAGTGCCTTGGGTGGTGATGGTGCTGAAACTGATGCTGTCGCCCTGGCTGCCTCCGATAGACAGACCCACGCTGGCCGCGTTGATGACGCTGTAGGTGATGGTGCTGCCGCCGTAGCCATAATCAATGATGCCTTCCGCTGAGCCCGCGGTTATAGTGCTGTAGGCGACCATGCCGGAGCCGCCCGGAAAGCCGAAACAGACGCCCGCATCCTGGATATGGCCTGGCGAGGGGTCATTGATGGTCACGCTGGAGATGGTCGCGTAGGACGAGGAGACCAGCACGCCGTAGTGCACGCTGTTGGTGCTGATGATGTTGATGTTCGCGATGGTCACGCTGGCGTTCATGATCTGGAAGGCGGCGTTGGAGCCAGCGGGCGGATTGACCACGGTCGCGGTCGACCCATGTTGGGCGTTATAGATCGCGGGGTCCAGCTCTATAATCAGGAGAGCGTTGTTGCTTGACGTCTTGTTGGCCACCGTGACTTGCTCGCTGTATGTGGAGGTGTCAACGTAGATGCATTCGTTGCTGGTAAAGGAGGCCGGCACCGCGTTGACCGCGGATGTGATGGTCGGGTAGGTTCCGCCGGGCCTGACATAGCAGGGGTTGATGCCGCAGACGCACGCTGGAGGGACGAGCCAATGCACGACGTAGCTGGGGTCGTTTGAGAAGCCGTGGCCGGTCATGCCGGTGGGCGTGATCATCCAGATGGTGCTGGAAGGGTTCAGGAGGCTGGCGTTGATGTTGACCCCGCCGGTTTCATTGAAGGCCACGGAAGTGAAGGTGGAGAGGAAGGTGGTCACATTCGTGAAGTTTATGGCCGTGGCGCCGGACTGCAGATTTTGGAAGGTGAGGCTGGAGATGGCCAGGCCAGGGGCGGCGCCCGCGTCGATCGCGAGCCCCCATTTGGCTCCAGTGACGACATTGGAAGAGAGCGTCAGGTTCGGCGAGCCGCACCAGACGCCGCAGGGGTCCGCGGCGATGTTGCACAAAGCCACTGTGTCGCCGCCCGCGTCATACAGGACGATGCCGTAGGGGCTCGAGATGGTATTGTCGCTGATCCAGTTGCCGCCGCCGGAGCCGGGCTGAAGATACAAACCGGCCTCGCCAGAACCCGTGATGGTGTTGCCGCTGATCGCGTTGTTGCCGCCGCTGCCATCCTCGGCATTGATGCCGTTGCCGTCCGCGTTGATGGTATTGGCGACCACGACATCACCGCCCGCGTCATACAGGTCGATTCCGACGCCGGAACTCGAGATGGTATTGCTGCTGATCGTATCGTTACCATCGCCATACAGCAGCACCCCATAATACCCGCCGAAGAGGTAGCTCCCGGTGATGGTGTTGTCGGCGCCGGAATCATATTCCACCGCAACATATCCGGCGGTGATGGTGCTTCCGCTGATGTTGTTGAAGTTGCCACTCTCATATAAGACTCCGTAGTCGCCGGCGCTCGCGATGATGAGATTCCGCAGGGTCACGGAGGACATTTCGATCCTAAAAACAGGGCCACCGCTGATCGTGGGCGCATTGGGATAGCCCATGATGGTGAGGCGTTCCGTGCTGCTGGGCGAGCCTAAGACCAGAACCGACTCGTTATAGGTCTTCCCATCGGTGATCACCACGCAGGTATTGCCTAAAAGATGATCTACCGCATAGCTGACGCCGTCCTGGATGTGGGTATAGTCGCCGGAACCGTCCTGCGCCACGTTGATAGCCCGATCGCAGCCGGGCGGCGGCAAGCCGCCCCAGTGCACGACCTTGTTAGGGTCGTCCGCGAAAGCGGGGCCATTCGTGGTCCCGCCCTCGGGCCCGGCGGAGGCGAACATCCAGATGGTGCTGGAGGGGTCCAGGGGGCTGGCGTTGATGTTGACCCCGCTGGTTTTATTGAAGGCCACGGAAGTGAAGGTGGAGAGGAAGGTCTTGCCGGAGGTCTCATTCGTGAAGTTTATGGCCGTGGCGCCGGACTGCAGATTTTGGAAGGTGAGGCTGGAGATGGCCAGGCCCAGGGCGTAAGTGTCAATCGCGATCCCCCATTTGGCCCCGGTGACGACATTGGAAGAGAGCGTGACATCCGGAGAGTTTACATAGATGCCGGTGCTGAGCGCGGTGATGCTGCTGAAGGTCACGGTGTCGCCGCCCGCGTCATACAGGACGATGCCATCGTTGGAACTCGAGATGGTATTGTTGCTGATGGTGTTGCCGCCGCCATTTTCGACATTGATGCCGTAGTTCGGCGCGAAAATATAGCTCCGGCTCACCAGATTGCCGCCGGAGCTGTTATCATCGATGCCATTAGAAAAGGTACCGCCCACGGTTATGGTGCTGTAGGAGACCATATTGTAGCCGCTTGAGAAATCCCAATAGATGCCTGCATTGGTGATATTGCCGCCGCTGTCCAGGATGCTCACGCTGGAGATGACCACGTAGGGGGAGTAGACATGCACGCCGTATGTTAATCTCTTGGTGGGGATGATGTGGATGTTCGCTAAGGTCACGCTGGCGTTGTTGATATGGAAAGCGGCCTCCTCGCCGTTCGGCGGGTCGACCACGGTGGCAGTCGCTTGGTTCAGGGCATAGATCGCGGGGTCTAGCGCTATCGTAATACCCGAAACGCCGTCGCTGGGCGTCTTGCCTTCCACGACGACCTGCTCGTAGTAGGTCGAGGTGTCCACGTAGATGCACTGGTTTCCGGTGTACGAGGCGGGGATGGTGTTGACCGCGGATGTGATGGTCGGGTAGGTGCCGCCGGGCCTGACGTAGCAGGGGTTGCCGCAGGAGCAGTCGAGCCAGTGCACGTAAGCATATGGGTCGTCTGCGTTGCCTTCCCCCGTGTAGCCGGCGGCGTCGAGCATGTAGATGTTCGTGCCGGAGGCGAGCTCGCTGGCGTCGATGTTGACGCCGCTGCTCATCGTGAAGTTGACGTTGGCGTAGGTCGATACGAAAGCCGGCCCCGAATAGTTGGCGAAGCTGATGGCCGTGGCGCCGGGTTGCAGGTTCTGGAAGGTGAGGTTGGAGATGCTCAGGCCCGAGGCGAGCGCGTCGACCGCGAGTCCGTATCTGGCTTCCGTGATGGTGTCGTAGTAGAACGTGTCGTTCGGCGCGTTGACATGGATGCCGTTGACGGTCGCGGTGATGCTGCTAAAGGCCACGGTGTCGCCACCCCCGTCCATGAGGTCGATGCCGTCGCCGGACAGGGACGTGATGGTGTTGCTTTGGAGCGTGTTGCCACCGTTCCCAGAGAGCACTATGCCATCGCCGGAACTTGAGATGGTGTTGTTGTTGATCGTGGTGCTGTTTTCTTCGCCCTGTGTGATGGAAATGCCTACGCCTCCGGCATTCGTGATGATGTTGTTGCTGATCGTGCTGTTGGTGTTGTACGAGATGTCAATGCCATTTTCTTCGGCATCCGTGATGATGTTGCTGTCGATGAAATTGGAGAGCCCACCCCCCCAGTCCGAGCCATAGATTTGAATGCCATTGTTTATAGCACCCATGATCGTGTTGTAGCTGATGCTGTTGTTGTTGGAGTTGACCTCTATGCCGTCATGTTTGGCGCCCAAGATCATGTTGTAGCTGATGGTGTTGTAGCTGGAGTTGACCTCTATGTCCGCATTTGTAGCACTCGAGATCATGTTGGAGCTGATGCTGTTGTTGATGGAGTTGACCTTTATGCCGTCAGTATAATTTTCTGCCTGGATGATGAGGTTCTCCAGGGTGACTTTATTCATGTCGATTATAAAAACGGCATCGCCGCTACCGGTCGGAGCGATCGTGGGCTGATTGGGAGCGGGCGAGCCCACGATGACGAGATGGTCGAGCGACTCTTTAGGGATTGAAACCGGTCCGTCCGTGTAAGTTTCATTGTCGCAGATGACCACGCAGGCATTGCCGTAATGGGTCACCGCGGCGGTGACGGCGGCTTGGATGCCGGAATAGTGTGGCGTGGGACAGGAGGACCCGTCATGGCAGACGTAGTAAATTGAAGCCCCACCGCAGTCGACAGCTTCCGGAGGGCTGCAATCGGCATGGGTCGCGAGGGGCAGGCACAGCCAAAGCAGGCAGGCCGGCAAAAGCCCTGCCGCCCAACGCCGGGCCGGGCGCATGGACGCTGTTCCGCGGTTCAATTTATTTTTTCTGTCTCTGAAAGACATTTTCGCCAGAATTATATAAAAAACAGGCGCCAGCCTACTTGACTGATGTCTGAAGAGCCTCCTCGCTGAATATCCTGCTGAACTTCGCGGCGCCTTTTGAATTGAGGTGATCGGGATCCCCGAAATCTTCACGCTCGAACCGATGGTCCGTGAAATAATTGAGGTATCGGATCTTGTATTCCGCGCGCAGATGCTCGACGCTCTCCTGCATCCAGAGATACCTGCCCCGGTCGACATGGTCGGAATAGGTGTGGAAAACAGGAACCGTCACAAGGATCGGCGTCACCCCTCGTTGGAGAGCAAACTCGATGCCTTCCCTTAAATATCGGATGTTTTCTTGGCGGAATCTCTCCCGCATGAGATTGTGATGATGGAACTCGACGCGGGCCCGGCCCTTTTGGGCGCCGATGTCCTGCAGGACGTCGTCACATGGCAGCCACCCATTGGCGGACATATCGGGCAGCAGCAGATCTTTCGGGGCATCCGTCGCGCCGAACCAGCCCCCGGCGGATGCCGGCAGAAGCGGCGCGACAAGACGCAATATCTGACTCCTTATCTCATCTCCTCCGTACAGCGCCACCCTGCTGTAATTCCTGACATCGAGCCACAGGCGCCAGCCGTTGGGCGGGATCCCGTAGTATTGCCGATAGAAGAATGAGCGCCATCTTTCGGGCCCTATCCTGGGGTCATATTCCAAAGAGAAGTAGGCGACGGTGAATACGACGACTTTAAGATCAGGCAGAGTCGGAGCCAGCCGCTGCAGCAATCGGGAATCGTGATACAGCGACTGGCGAACGTTGCCCAGGTTGAAGCCCTTGCGGCCGAAGAAATTCGGATCGAGCCCGCGTAACGCGTATGAGGGCCCCAGGATCAGCACCTCGCATCCCCGATTCTCCTTCAGCAGCGCCAGCTTGGCGCTGTAGCTGTTCGGGGCTTTCCTCAGGCGCATCTCCGCGCCGGCCAAGACGATGACAAAAGGCGCGAAGAACAGTGTGAGTTTTATGATGAAACGTTTCATTGTTCGATCGCTCAAAACTGGAAGTAGATGAATTGGCGCTTTTGAAACACCCCGAATAAGAGAATCCCGAATCCCAGGGCGTAGTAGACCGACCACCTGAGCCAGGCCGGCTGCTCCATCAACATGTGCCGGATGCTCCTGTGGCGCTGGATGAAGTGGATCAGTTCCATGAATCCGATGGAAAGGATTGCGACAGCCAATCCTGACCGCGTCAATCCCAGGTGAAGGATCCGGCCAAGCCCGATCGGCTTGATGCCGTCATGCAACCCGCGGAACAGATGCGTCAAGATGTACCATGCATCTGAGATGCTGGATGCCCTGAAGAAGATCCAGGCGACGCAGATCAATGAGAACGTCCATCCTATGCGCAGACACTTGTGAAGGCCAGGGAACCGGTGGAGCCCGATGGCGCTGCCGATGGACCGCCTGAGGCCCTGGGTCCAGAGGGACGATATCAGATAAAAGCCGTTGATGCCTCCCCATACGACATAGGTCCAATTGGCTCCATGCCAGAGGCCGCTGATGAGGAAGGTCATGAACAAGTTGCACTGCCACCGCCACGTCCTCGCGCGATTTCCGCCCAAAGGGATATAGACGTAGTCACGGAACCAGGTCGACAGCGAGATGTGCCAGCGGCTCCAGAACTGTGCGATCGATTTTGAAAAGTACGGCCGGTTGAAATTATCCATCAGCCGGAAGCCCATGACTTGCGCCGACCCGATGGCGATATCGGAATAACCGGAGAAATCGCAGTAGATCTGGAATGCGAAAAAGACCGTGGCCACGATCAGCGGCCAGCCGGCGTAGTCGCGGGGATGGCCATAAACCACGCCGACCAGAACGGCTAGGCGGTCGGCGATGACGACCTTCTTGAACATCCCCCAAAGCATCAGCTTTAGGCCATCGGCGACCCGCTGATAATCGAACGGATGTTCGTCGTAGAACTGGTGCAGGAGATTCTGCGGGCGCTCGATGGGGCCGGCGACCAGCTGGGGGTAGAACATCACATAAAGCGCATAAATGCCGAGATGCCGTTCAGCTTTTTGTCTGCCGCGGTAGACTTCCACGACATAACTCAGGCTCTGGAATGTGTGGAACGATAGCCCGATGGGAAGGATGATCCTAAGGGTCGATATGGGACAGTTCCATCCGAAGAAATGAGCCATCGCATCTAGATTCGTTGCGAAGAAATCGAAATACTTGAATACGAACAGGACCAGGCATGTGGAGCAGATGCTGACGACAAGAAGCGCTCGTTTCCTGCTTGCTGAGATCCCGGGAGTCTCGATCAATCGTCCGGCAACATAGTCTATGAGGATCGTGACCCCCAGGATCGCGATATAAGCGGGAATGAACGTCATGTAGAAAACGCAGCTGGCCAGCAAAAGGAGTTGCCAGCGCAATCGCTGGGGCAGAAGAAAATAAAGGGCCGTTACGGCCGGGAAGAAGAACAGGAACTGTAGAGAATTGAAAAGCACGGAGTTCGTCTTTCTGTGATTACTTGGAGATTGTACCATTCGACCGCATCCGGATTTTATACGTACAATATGTCCGTGGATAAAGACTCGGATGTAAAATCATCCCCTTTCCCCGCTTGGGCCGTCCACGTCGGGATGATTCTGTGCGTCTATGCGTCCATCGCTCTGCCTTTCCTCCCCAGCCGCCTCTCTCTGGATAACGACTCCTACTTATTTCTCCGCCAAACGGAGTTCTTTGCCGGGGCACGGACCGACGGAGTCGCGTTCCAGGGAGACAAGATCATGGACTCTCTGAGCTACTACCCGACGGGCCGCAACTGGCGCGATGGCCGGGAGAGGCTGCTCCTGCCGCGAGTCCTTGGGTGGGTCTTCAAGGGTCTCGCCGGCGACAGGCTTGAGGCGTCGTTTCTCATGGCCGCCCTGATTTTGGCCGGCCTTTTCGCCCTCTGCGTCTATGTCTTTGCCCATCGCCTGATTGGCGCTTCGGGAGCTTTGTGGGCCGGGCTTCTCACGGCAACCTCGCCTGCCGTGTTCACGCGGATATGGCCCGGCAGCTGCAGCAAGGAGGCGCTGGCCATGCCGCTGATCGTCGCCTGGCTCTATGCTGCCAGCCGCGGTCTTAAGGCCCGTTCCATTGCGGCGGCGCTCTGGGCCGGTTGCGCGGGGCTGCTGCTCGATCTTGCCGGCCTCGCCTGGGGCGGGAACAGGTTCTTTCTCGAAGTGTTCGTCCTCTTCGGCCTGGCCGCCTTGCCGTTCGTGGCGACGGCCGAGGAAGTGCCGTGGGGCTGGCCGCTCGTCGTCGTTTCGGCGTGGCTGTGGTCCTGGCCTTTGTCGGTCCTCGGCCCGGACGCCTTGCCATCCCGGTCGGGACTCCACATGGCCGCTCTCGCCGTCGTCGCCGCCCTCTGGGCGATGGCGTGCCTGTCCTCACGCTTTCTTCACGGCGCGCGGGGAAGGGCCATCCTGATCGTCGCCGCGGCGGCGGGAGCGGGCCTCATCCTATGGCGGCATGAGGGCGCCGTGCTGGGGCTGCTGAACTACCTGCATCGAGGCGTCTTCGGGTCGGCTCGCTTGCTGGTCGTCGAGTACCGTCCGGCTTCGCTGAAGGACATGACGTTCCTGTTTGGCCCCTCGCTGGCCCTGGCCTTGTTGGGAGGCGCCTGGTCCGCGGTCGAGGCTTTCAAGCGGCGCGATTCCGATCTCCTGCTCCTCGTCGTGTGGCTGTCACTGGGCCTCGTCGGCTCCCGGGCCGCAATCCGCCTGGTGCTGCCGGCCGCCGTTCCTGTCGCCGTCTGCGCGGCGCTCCTCTGGCAGAAACTCAGGCCGCTTGGCAAGGGAGCGCGGCTCGCCGCGCACGCGGCCCTGGGCGCGGCGCTCGCCTTCAACGTCGCGCAGACCCTGCGCCTGGAAAGCCACGAAGCTCGCAGGATGCTGCCGCGGGCCCGCGCCTGGAGAGACGCTGGCCGCTGGCTGCAAGAGCACACCCCTGCGGACTCCATCATGGTCGCATGGTGGGATGAAGGATACTTCCTGCAGACCTTGGCCCGGCGGGCGACCATCGTCGATCCCGGCAATGGCGGCCCCGCGGTGCCGGGGGGGGGCGCCAATCGCAACGTCGACGTGGCCCGGATGCTGATGGGGGACGAGCCGCTCTTTAAGGCTTTGATTTCTCCCTACAACCCCCAGGGCCGTCCTCTTTATCTTGTGGTCACGAGAGACGACCTCCGTTTGACGTCGGCGATCGCCGCTCACGCCGGAGAGCCTTGGCCCCAGCGCGCGCAGGCGGGGTCCGGACCGCTCTTGGCGCGGCTTCTGCCGGCGGTCGTCGGAGGGCTGGGAACGCCTCCCCGATCCTTCGAGCCCGTCTACGGGCAGAACGGCATCTTCGCCTACCGCTACCGTCCCGCGCCCAATGGCTGAGCGGCCGAAGCGGCGGCTCCTGGTCGTCCTGGGCTCGGGAGGCCACACGAGCGAGATGCTCCGTTTGGTCGACCTCTTAGGCCCCGGCCTTGAGTACGTCTATCTCCTGGAGCGGGAGGATGTTTTCTCGCGGGCGAGGATCCGCGTCCCGGGCCGCGCGTTCCAGGTGCACCAGCCCACCCGCTTCGGAGATCCCCTCTGGCTGGCGGCGCTTAAAACCGTGCGGTGCGCGCTGGAGACCTGCGTCCTCCTGGCTCGGATACGGCCTGACGCGATCGTCGCCTGCGGCCGGGGCCTGGCCTTCCCCGCCTGCTCCTTGGGCCGTCTGATCGGAGCGAAAGTGATCTTCATCGAGACCGCCGCGCGCTTGCGCAGCCGTTCACGGACCGGCAGGCTGGTTCATCCGTTTGCGGATCTTTTCTACGTCCAATGGGAAGAAGCCAGGGCTCTCTATCCCGGTTCGAGATACGCGGGGCGTCTTTTGTGATCCTCGTCACCGTAGGAAGCGCCGCCTTCGATGATCTCATCCGTCGCATTGATGAGATGAAATGGGACGAAGAAGTCGTGCTGCAGATCGGTCGAGGCGCCTACGTGCCCAAGCGCCACTCCTATTTTACCTTCAAGCCTTCCTTGGAAGATGAGCTGCGCCGGGCGCGGCTTATCGTGACTCACAGCGGAGCCGGAACGCTCCTGGAATTGTGCCGTCTCGCCAAGAAAGCCGTCGTCATCGAGAATCCCGGGACGATACGATTGCCCGAGCTGATGGACCGCTTAGAGAGCGAAGGGCTCATTCTGCGCTGCAACGAGCTCGACGAGCTTGCCTCCGTTCTGTCCAGGGCGCAGCATTGGCAGCCGGCCCGATACGAGCCTCCCCCTTGCGGGATCCCGGTGGAAATCCTGGATCTTTTGGAAGGGCGGCCCACAGCCCGCGCGACGGACGCTCTGGCGGAGACGGCCGCCCGCAACACCGGCTGGTTGATGGCGGGCACCGTTTTCAAGAAAGCGTCCAGCCTGGTCGTTCTTTTGCTTCTGACGCGCCGGTTGGGTCTGCATGATTTTGGCCGCTACCAGTTCGCCTTGGATTTCGGGGGTCTCTTCCTCTTCCTGCTCGACCTGGGCGTCGCGGCCCCCTTCGTGCGCGAGGCCGCTCGCGACCGGGCCGAACTTCCTCGGCGTCTGGCGGCCTGGTTGGGGCTCAAGCTGGCTTTGATCCCGGCATTCGCGGCGGCCATGACTGTCGCCGTCCTCATCCTGAGATTGCCCGCCGCCGATCGCCCATGGATAGTCCTGGGCGCCCTGGGAGCCGTTTTCATGGTCTTCGTGAGCGCGCTGGAGAGCGCCTTTCAATCCATCAGTGAGATGAAATGGATCGCCGCGTTGAGGGTCTTCGACGGCCTCGCGCGCCTCGGGCTCGTCGCGGCTCTGGTCGCTTGGGGAGCCGGTCTGCCTTGGCTGCTGGGAGCGGCGGTCGCCACGGCTTTGCTGGACCTCGTCGCGGCGGCCTGCCTGGCGCGAAGGAGGAATATCGCCGCCGCCCCGTCGTTCGACCTCGCCATGTGGCGCGAGCTCCTGCGGCTCGGCGCGCCGTTCGCCTTGAGGGGCGTCCTTGAGATGATGTTTTTTAGGCTCAGCTCCACGATGCTGATGCTTTGCCAGGGGCCGGCCGCCGTCGGAACGTTCGCCGCGGCACAGAAGATCGTCTCCGCCCTGGGTTTGCCGCTCGGATGGATATTGACGTCGATTTTCCCCGCCTTGTGCACATTGTACCGGTCCTCGCGCGCCCGAGCTGGAGGTTGGACGCGAACGCTCCTGGCGTGGCAGACGATCTTACTGTCGGCGGTGAGCGGGGTGTTATGCGTGCTTGCCCGCCCGCTCACACGGGCGCTGTTCGGCCCGGGATTCGAGAAGTCCGCCGAGGTCCTCAGGGTCCTCGCGTGGGTCCTGCCGCTTTCCGCGGCGAGCCGGCTCTTGAGCGTCTCGTTGGCCGCCGCCGATATGGAGCGCAAGCTTCCGATCGTGACGACTGTCTCGGGCGTGGCCTACCTGATCTTGGCTTTGCCGCTCATCGCGCGCTTCGGCAGCCTGGGAGCGGCGTTTGCCGCCATCGCAGCGCAGGGGGTCGCGGCCCTGTTCGCCCTATACTTCCTTTCGGCGCCCGTTCAGGCTCCGGGCGACCAAGGCGAGTAGTCCCGCCTGGAAGGCCTCGACGCCGAAGGCCGCGGAGGCCGCCGCTTGGCGCTCGCGCAGTCGCACGGCGAAGCTTCGATCGGCCAGCGCGCGCTCGATCTTCCGGACGGCGTCCTCGACGCTTTCATAGCAGGCGTCCGGGTCATTGCCTACGATCTCGACCTGTCCGCCCCCGTTCGGGACGAAGGTGAGGCAACCCGCCAGGACCGATTGCGCGACGCCGATGCCGAAATGCTCCTCGCGCATGCCGTGCAGCCCGTATTTCTGGCTCTCGAGCAGATCCGCGAGCTGCGGGCGCGCCAATCCCTCGTGGAGGCGCAGCCAGCCCCCTTCGGCTTTCGCGCGCCGCAGGATGCGGCGATGGGTGGCCGGGTTCCCCGCAGCGCCGGCAAGGTGGAGCTTGAGGTCATGCCCCCGGCTGCGCAAGCCGGCGACGATGTCCGCGACTTTCTCTAATTCCTTCTCCGGGGAGAATCGGCCCACGCAGACGAACCCGTCCTCTCGGGCCTCCCACGGCTTGCGCGCAGGACGGGTCGGGACAGGGGGATAGAGCACGAGCGGCTCGCCGCCGTGCACGGCGCGGATCTTTCGCGCGGTCCAATTGGAATTGGCCAAGGTGACGTTGCGAAGCATCCTCTTGCGGGAGAAGCCGGTCGCGGCCGCGCACGCCCGCTGATAGATCCGCAGGACCGGGTTCAGGAGCCTTAAGCCTCGCAGGCCGGGATCCGGGCGCGGCAGGAAGAACTTCGGGAAGTGGACATATTGAATTCCGGGCCTGCCTAGGTCGCTTTCATTGTTGGCGGTCAGCAAGAGGTCGTACGACGAGGCCGACCGCCGCGCCTGCGTCAGCAGGATATGGCTCCACAGCAGGTCGAGCCGGAGAGGGAGAATGCGCCGTAAATCGCGGAGGTTCGGCGGAGCGCACAAGACCTCGAATCCGCCCCGGCGCAGCGAGGTCCCGAAATAGCGGTCCACCTGCGCGAAGTCGGGGGGCTCCCAAGTTAAGACGGATACTTCGTGAGCCTTTTGCAGAGCCTCGACCATCCACGCAGCGACGCCGTTGCCCCCCCCGGGAGGCTGGAGCGAAGGCTGGACCAGCAGGAGACGCGCTTTCAACGGGCCTCCGGAGGGACGGGGCCGAACGCGTATCGCGCCGCCAGGAAGGGATAGAGGAAAGACATCAGCGTTTCGACCGGCACGTGCCACAAGGCGGCGGGGTCGCCGGTCTCAGTGCACCAGCACAGCGCTTGGAGCAGAGCGAGCGCCGCCGCTGCCGGGAAAAGCAGGCAGCGCAGGCAGGCTCGCGCGAAGAACGAAGCCGCGCCGCCGTTGAATCTCAGGCGGATCAAGTTCCATTTCGCATAGCCGATGCGCTTCGACAAGATCTCCGCCAGCGTGTCGGGCTGGATCTGCTCAATGGCGGCGTCGGGCTCGTAGACGAATCGGAATCCCGCGGCGTTTATTTGAATGAAGAAGTCGAAGTCCTCGTTGATCTTCAGGCGGGGGTCGAAGCGGGCCCGGCTGGCCTCGATGGCGTCACGGCGGAGGAGGACGTTGCCCGTCCCGATCCTGGCGTAAAGCCGCTTCGCCCTTTTGCGGAACGTCGCGCTCCAGTAGCGCGCCAGCGCCGAGGCGCGGTTGTGCGCGAGCCTTCCGGAGAACACCCCGCCTACGCCGGGAGGGCCGAGATGCGCCCGCATGCGCTCGACCCAGAGGGGCGTGGAGATCCAAGCGTCGGCGTCCATGAAGGCCACCAGCGGCCCTCGGGCCCGTTCCAGGGCGAACTGGCGGGCAAATCCCAGCCCACGTTTTCCTTCAAGCCGGAACAGGCGGATATAGCCGCAGCGAGCGGCGAAGAGAGCGGCGATCTCCGGCGTTGAATCCTCGCTCTCGTCGACGATCACCACCTCCTTATTCTGCCAGCGGAGGTCCATGATCGATTGCAGCATCCTTCCGATGTCCCTCTCGGCGTTCCTGGACGTCAGGCAAAAGCTGACCAGCGGGGTCTCGTCTTTCAAGTCCATCCAGCCTTCCGATAAGATTCCAGGGTTTTCGCGGCGCAGGCCCTCCAGGAAAACTCCTGGGCGCGCCGAAGACCGGCGGCTCTCAGCCGGCGCGCGGTCCGGTCGTCCTCAAGGATTCGGGCGAGCCCTTGCGCCAGGGCGTCGTGATCGTCCGGATTGACGAGGAGCGCGGCGTCGCCGGCCACTTCGGGCAAGGAGCTCGCGTCGGCGCAGAGCACGGGCGTGCCGCAGGCCATGGCCTCCAGCACGGGAAGGCCGAAGCCCTCCTCGAAAGAGGGATAGCAGAACGCATCAGCGGCCCGGTAATGTAGGACGAGCTCCTCATCCGAGACGGAGCCATCGATAAGCCGGACCCGGTCTGCGAGCCTCATGCTCTCGATCAATCGCCGCGTTTGTCGCGAGGTCTTCCCCAGATGAACGAAACGCGCGCGCGCGTCCTTCAGTTTGGCGAACGCCCGTAAGGCGCCCTGAAGGTTCTTGCGCGGCTCGTCGCCGGCCAGATGGAGCACGATCCTCTCCTCCGGCTCCCAACCCAGCGTCCTTCTGGCCTCCGCTTTGGAGCCCGGTGAAAAAATCGCTAGGTCCACTCCCTCATGAGTGACATCGACGGCGTCTTCTCGCACGCCTAAGGCGTCGACGAGCCGGTGCTTGACGTAGGCCGACACCGCGATGACGCGCTCCAGGCGTTCGATCCCGCGAATCGTGCGGCGAAAAACGCGGCGGTGCAGCGGCGTGCTCCACCGCGGATCCAGGGGGATGAGATCGTGGATGGTCAGCACCCGCCGTTGGTGCCAGGAGTTGAAGGAGAGCAGGAAGGGATTCGCCGCGTGGTAGAGGTCGTAGCCCCGCGGGCGAGGCCGGAAGAAGAAGTTGTTGACGGTGCGGTTGAGAACCGGCAGCCGGACGCGGGCTGGAAATAGCCTTTGCCCGTCCAAAGGCGGCGTCGGCTCTCCGTAAGTGTAGCGGGCCATCTCCGCCGGGGCGCCGAGCCGGCGCAGCTCGCGCCACAGCGAATAGGCATAGCGGCCGATGCCAGCCGCAGGGTGCCAGTCATTGAGCAGGCAGATCGATCCCATGGTCCCAATTCGTTTCGAACGATGACGGCTTCCAATAGAGTACTTTCAAGGCAGCGCGAACGCCCAGTCGGATCAGCGTTCGGCTGGCCTTGGACGCATGATGGGTATCGTCGTTGAGACAGAAAAACTTCGGGCGGCGATAGACGATCCCGAGAAGTCTCTTCAATGCCCGCCACAAAGGAGATCTGAGCATCGCGAGCGTATAGTATTCCGGTCTCCCGGTGACTACGACCTGCCGATGAAGGCCTCTACGTCTCTGGCATCCCAGCAGGTAATAAGCGTACAGCTCCGGCAGAGGGACGCTCTCAGGGTCTCGGAAGCGATGGCCGGCGGTGCGCCGCATCTCCTCGGGCCAGAGACGATGGAGCTCCTCGATGATCTCCCGATCGAGGAGGCGCGGTGTGTGCGCGATTTTCTTTCTGGGGGCGCGGGAGCCGAACCGGGCATGGACGAGATCCAAGGTGAACGCCAGTGCCCGGTCGGTGTCGTTGCTGGCGGCCGAGCGGGAGGGTATGCCGTAGCTCTCGACGAAAAACCGGTACCCGCCGCAAGCGGTCAGAAAATCATCCAAAGCGACCGGGCGGCCCAGGAAGAAATCATCATTGAGATACAGGAACCGGCGCGATAAGCCGGGGATGCGAAACAGCTGCAGCTCGATCGCGCTCGAGTTGAAGGTGGGAAGGACGCTGGCGTCCGCGAACAGATCCTCATGGCGCGTCAGCGACAGGCGCGGGTGGCTGCAGTCGATCCAGGAAGGGACCTGGCCGTTGGTCACGATATGGACTTTCCGGATCCACGGCGCGAAGAGCTCGAGGGATCGCAAGGAATAACGGAGCTCTTCGTTGTCATGGAAGCGCGTGTCGCCTCGGCTGTGGTTTTTCGCGTCCGCCCGCGCGCGGTATCTCCCGAGCCGCTCCTGGAACGCGGGATCGCTGCCGTCGACCCACATATACACGGCGTCAATTGGTTCGTCCATAAGCTCCTGCGAGATCGATCCCATGGTCCCAGCCGGCCTTCTTGTAGGTATGCAGCCTCCCATCGAAATATTATTAAATCCGATCGCTTGGGACCATCCAAACTTATCGCCAGTGCTTGATGGCCGATTTTGTCGATGATCGACTCGGGCAGACTCGTGCAAACCTAGGCACAAACCTTGGGGTTAAAGGCTTGAATCCTGGCTGCTGCCATTGATACCCGATCCCATAATCGGCGCCAGGGGCGCCATGATTGAGATGAATAAAATTCAGAAAGGATACCGAGATCACCAATTGGCATGCCGCGATCAAGGCCAATAGACGTTGTCCGCGGATGCCGTCCGCGCAAGCAACCCGGGCCAGCCAGTAGTACTCAAACGGGTACACGACGGTCAGGTAATAGCGGTGCACGTCGATCCCCGTCAGCGTCATCAGCATCCCGCACCCCACTCCCGTCGACACGAGCGCCAGCATGCTTTCGTCCTGGAGCGAAATGGATTTTTCTTTCCACCGGCGTGAGATGACGAAATAAACGATCGCGGCGGCCGCTAAACCGATCAGCGCGTATGCTGCGGCCACCCAAGGAAGTCGCGAGAATTCGTCCGCGTGTTTCCCCAGGCTGTAATCCAAGCCGTACCCGAGCGCGTGCGTGATCCAAGTGATCCAGAATTTTAACTTCCAAATATTACTCCAATCGGCGCCCTTGATGGGGCCTCCGGAATAGATGGCATAGTAGACCCACGGGATCATGGGGATTGCTCCGAGCCCACTGCCGGCGAGCCATGCGGTCCAATTGGTCCGTCGATGAACGTTGAAGCGCTTTGCCAGGAATACCGTGCATGACAAATACCCCGCGGCTAGAAAAAATCCGGCCATTTGAATCTGTCCCAGGATCGCCCCCAAAAATCCCCAGACGAACGCGCCGGCGGCCGTCTCGCGCTTGAACCAACCGGATAACAGGGCGACGCAAAAAAACGGCAGCGTATCTTGCGCCCACAATTTCCGTTGGAACAGCACCGCTATCGGGTTGACGGAGGCAAGCATAAAAGTCCATAGCCAGGGAGCGCGATCGTCTCCCGGTGGGATCAACCGCAAAATCATCCAGAGGAGAAGAAGAAGAGCCGCGATATTCAAGCACTCGACGCCGCGCGTCAGCGCGACAGGATCTCTCAATTGGAACGCTTTCGCCAACCCGATGAAAAGCCAGACGCTGAGCGGCGGATTGCGCAGGGTGACCGACGATCTCATTCCCAAAACGGGCCAATCCCAGGAAGCGCCGGCCGTTTGGCTTTGTTGAAACATGTACCGCTCATCGCCCTTATACTCGACATCCCGAGGGAAAGAAAGTCGCAGCGCGGCGGCGATGACGAGAATGATCCCGATCGCGATTTTCCGCAAAGAACGCATATCGCTACAGCTCAAAAGCCTGCTCCAGTTTGGATTCACGTTTCCGCATCCAATTCGATCCTATGGTCCCAACCGGCCTTCTTATAGGCATGCAGCGTCTCGACCGCGCACCGGCGCCAGGTGAAGGACGCGGCGCGCCGGGATCCCGCACGGGACAGCCGCTGCGCCGCGGACTCGTCGTTCAGCACGGCCCGGACGGCCTCACTCAAGACCTTCTCGTCCCGGCCGTCCACCCGGAGCGCGGCGTCCGCGGCCACCTCGTCGAAAGCACTTCCCTTCCCGCAGACGACCGGCGTGCCGCAGGCCATGGCCTCCAGCACCGGGAGGCCAAAGCCCTCTCGCAGCGACGGGAACAAGAGCAGATCCGCCGCGCGGTAGTACTCCGCGAGGTCCTGATCCGGCACTCCCCCTTCGATCACGCGGGTCTGGGCTGCGAGGGCGGAGTCGGCAAGCAATCGACGCGTGCGCGGAGCTGATCTGCCGACGCGGATGAACAGGATGCGGCGGTCGTCAAGACGGGCCAGCGCGCGGACCGCCGCGGCGACGTTCTTTCTGGGCACATCGCAGCCGACATGGAGCACGATCTTGTCGTCGAGCGGAAGGCCAAGCCGCAGGCGGGCCTGCCGCCGCGAGCCCGGGCAAAACACCTGGCAGTTCACTCCTTCGTAAACGACGTCGATCTTATCCGGCGGGAGGCCGAGCCGCCGGACTGATTCCGATTTAGCGTACTGCGAGACCGCGATGAACCGGTCAAACTCGCGCAATCGCCGATGGGAGCGCCGCAAGGCCCAGCGGCTGATCGGGTCCATCTCGTCGATAAAGACGTCATGAATCGTCAGGACCCTCAAGCCGCGGGCGGCGCGCAGCGCGTGGGAGAGATAGAGCTGGTTGGTCGCATGATACAATCCGCAGCCCGCGGGAAGGAGCTTTGGCCAGCGGAAGAACCAGTTGATCGACCGGCCGAACGCCGGTAAGAAGACGGGGGTCTCGATGACGGTTTGGCCGGCGAAGGGCTCCACCGTTCCGCCGGAACAAAATCTCGCCACGCGCACGGGCGCGCCCAAAATTGCCAGTTCCGACGCAAGGCTGTAGGCGTATCGTCCGAGGCCGGAGGCGCTCGAGTGGTCGATCATCAGGCAGGCGGTCATGGGAGCATCATGTCCGTTTTGCCTCGAATGACGACGGCCTCCGATAAAGGGCTTTCAAAGCAGCGCGGGCGCCCATCCGGATCAGCGCCCTGACGGCCCGGGACGCGTTATGGGTGTCGTCGTTGAGGCAGAAGAACTTGGGGCGGCGGCAGACGATCCCGAGGAGCCTCTTCCACGCCCGCCAGAGAGGTGATCCGAGCATCACGAATGTGTAGCATTCCGGGGTCCCAGTGGCGACGGTCTGCAGATGATGGCCTTGGCGCTCCGTGCACTCCAGCAGGTAATACGCGTACAGCGTCTCCAGGGAGACGCTTTCGGGATCGCGGAAGCGCTGAGCGGTGGTGCGCTGTATCTCCTTGGGCCACAGACGATGGAGATCCTCGAGGATCTCCCGGTCGAGAAGGCGCGGCGCGTGCGCGATCTTCTTCCTGGGGGAGCGAAAGCCGAACCGGGTATTGAGCATATCCTCGGTGAAAGCCAGGGCCCGATCGGTGTCGTGCCGGGCGGCCGCGCGGGACAGCATATCGAAGTTTTCGACGAGGATCCGGCATCCGCCGCCGGGCGCCATGAAATCGGACGGAGCGACCGGCCGGCCCAGGAAGAAATCGTCGTTGAGATACAGGAACCGGCGCGACAAGCCGGGGATGCGGAACAACTGCCACTCGATCGCCCACGAGTTGAAGACGGGCAGAAGGTGCCGGTCCGGGAACAGATCCTCATGGCGCGTCAGCGACAAGCGCGGGTGGCTGCGGTCGATCCAGGAGGGGACCTGGCCGTTGGTCACGATATGGACCGTCCGGATCCACGGCGCGAAGAGCTCCAAAGACCGCAAGGAGAAGCGCAGCTCGTCGTTGTCGTGAAAGCGCGCGGCCCCGTGGCCATGGCTTTTTCGGCTCGTTCGCGTGCGGTATCGTCCGAGCTGCTCCTGGAACTCCGGATCTCGCCCGTCGACCCACGTGTACACGGCGTCAATATATTCGTCCACAAGCTCCCGGTTCGGCAATCGCGTTCGCGCGAGTCCCATCGCACGGAAAATATTATTAAATCCGAGCGTCCGGAACCATTGCCAAGGTTTTTAGAAGGGACCAGTTCCGGAAGACGCACTCCAACATTTCGTTCAACGAGCGGTAGCGCCTGATCCTGAAGAAGTTGCTCGACGGCGACTTTGAGGGGAAGTCGACTGCGTCGAAGTGGGCGAAGCTGGTCAAAGGCTTTCAGGACGCGGCGCATCGGGAGAGCCTCGATTTAGTCGAGCATGGCATCTTCATCAAAGACAGCGCGGGAGGCCGAAGCACGAGCTATTCTTTGAAAGACCCGCAGAGACAATCCAGACATTTGTGCCAGTCCTTCCGGCGACGATGACCATGGGATAGATACGGGGCCGGTCGATTGTAGCGGAAAACAGAGTCTCATGCAGTCCAGATAGGCCTGAACTACAAGTTCTAAACTCGCAGTAGTAACGGACACTTCTTCAACGTCAAAACAGCAGCGCCCGCATCTTCGGGTCGATCTGGGATTTCCGGCTGCCCGGCACGAGGATCGAGTGGCACAGGTCGCAATCCTGAGAGAGCGTTTTGCCGTCCGCAGTCGCGTGTTCGCCATCGTGACAGCGGAAGCAGCCGAGTCCGTCGCGGTGGCTTGCATGGTTCGGGTAGGTGTTCCATCCGATCCCGAGCTGCGGGTACACATTCGGGGAATAGGCCTCCTCATAAAGAATTTTCGCCACGCGCGTCAGTTCTTCGCCGCTTTGTCTGTTCCTGTAGAAGGATGCCAAATTGGCGCGAATGCCGCGGCGGGCGGCGTCACGGCTGGGGTACGTTGCACTGAGAGCCGCTTCGGCAGCCTTCTTCAGATGAGGCAGCCGCGAGCGCAGCTGGCCCTTAAGGAGCAGGTCGTCCACGCTTTCCTCGGCGGTCTTGTACTTGTGAGCCGTGCGGTTGTGGCAGTCCGAGCAGTCCATCCTCCGCCACGGAGCACCGGCGGGCACCGAGGGCTCGCCTTTTGCTACGTAAGTGGTCTTGGTGCCATCCGCGCGCGTGACGCGCAGCTCGCGGATATGCACGCGCCTGCTGTCCGCGGCGCGATATTCCACCGCCTCCGTGGGGCTGGCGTGCCAGTGGATGCCGTCGTAGCGGTCCGCTTCCGGCCGGTGGCCGCCCACCCGCAGCATGACCGCCGTCACCTCGGGATCGTCCATGTTCCCGCCTTCCGGCACCCGCTGGAATACTCTCAGGCGGTTGCCGTAGAAGACCTGCGGCGCGTGGCAGTGCTCACAGGTCTCTGACGCGGGTCGTAGATTGACGATGGGCGCGGGTATCGGCTTTGGGAAGGTTTCGGCCATCACCGCATAGACCTGGTAGAGGCCTGAGAGTTTGGCTTTAACGTACCATTTGGCGCCCGCCCCGATGTGGCACTGCGTGCAGGTCACGTGTGCGTGCGGCGAGCGCTGGTGCAGCGCCAATTCTGGCCCCATCACTTTGTGGCAGCGCATGCCGCAGAATCCGACCGATTCCGTGTACTCGTAGACTCGCAGGCCGCCCGACGATACGATCAGCAGCCCGGCGATCAGGGCCGTAAGCGCCAGCTTGCGCCGGGCGCGGCGTGCGGCGGCTTCGGCCTCCTTGCGTCTGGTGACGTTGCGCGCCACCAAGTGCGCCGCCGAGGCTCCGTGGTGGGGGAGGAGATAGCCTCCCATTTCCACCATGATGGTCTTGCCGTCGCCGCGGAGGAGCCGCTCTTCAACGAACGGCAGCTCGTTTGCTCCGCCGAACAGCGTGCGCAGCCGCTCACGGACGTCCGCCTTCGAGTCGGCATGGACGATCTCCTCAAAATTGCGCCCCACCAACTGCGAGCGCTCCTCGAAACCGAGCAGTTCCAGACCGACCAAATTGATGTAGAGGATCTTGCCTTCCGCATCGCACATCAGCACGATGTCCGGAGACATTTCCACCAGCCGCCGGTAATGGTTTTCGGAATCCCGCAGGGCCGCTAAGGCGGCGTCTCGCGGGTCGCCGAACGGGAGGGGTTCCTCGAAGGAACTGGTCATGGCGTTAGACGTCGGCCGGCCTGAACTTTCAAATTACGTTTTAAGATCGGCTGAAAAAACTGGTGCCCCCAAGGAGAATCGAACTCCTGTTTCAGCCTTGAAAGGGCCGCGTCCTAACCGTTAGACGATGGGGGCTTGAAATCAGCCGCAAATCATGAGCCCGGTGGGATTCGAACCCACGACCCTACGCTTAAAAGGCGTATGCTCTACCCCTGAGCTACGAGCTCCGAACGGGGATTATATCAATAATCTGGGTGGAGCGGGCTAGCGACCGAGCTGCTCCAAGGTCTTGGCGTAGGTGCGGTAGAGGCTGGTGGTCCGGCTTTGGCCCGGGATCATCTGCTCCAGGGTCTGCCACCAGAAGCCGCCGCATAGGGAGTGAGGCATGGCGCAGGAGGCCGTGGCGGCGAAGACCAGCAGATCTTCACGCGCGGCAGGAACGTCGTCGGGCCTGAACCACCAGTAACCCTGGAGTTTGTCCTTATCCACATAGCCCAGGCTGCCCAGCATCAGGCTTTTGTCGGGCAGCTCGGCCTGCACGCGCTCGAATATGGTCTCGAATGCCAGGCCTACGGGGTTGTCGTCCGGCTGCAGGCTCAGAGACAGCACGTCGAGGTCGTGGCCGAAGCCCTGGCGGGAGTAGCGCTTGAGCCAGCCGAAGAGCGAGTGCTCCGTATCCGGGGCCGTGCCGTCCCACCAATAGAGCGTGGCTACCGTCTCCAGGCTCGGGTCGAGCTCTTTGATCTTGGCGGCCCCGGCGGAGTAGATGTGATAGACCTGGTCGCAGGTCATGGAGGCGCTGGCTCCGCCCAGCCAGTCTCCATTGAGTTCGTTGCCAACTTCCCAGGAGCGGATCTGCTCCTTGTAATGCAGCGCCAGGTTCTTGGTGCGCTGCGCGTAGATCTGGGGGGTCATGTTTCGCGGCCACTGGCCGGTGTCCAGGACAGTGGCCATGATGCGCAGATCGTGGCCGCGCAGTTCCGCTACGATGGCGTCGTACTCGATGAAGGAGCGCGCGTTCTCGTAGACGAAATCATCCGGGTTGCTGCGGAACACCAGCCTCACCCAGTTGGCGCCCGTGCGCTTGATCTCCTTGACGATGCGCTGGTAGTGGTCGAGTCGCTGGAAGATGCTCTCGTCGATGACCAGGCCGAAGCGCAGGGAACCTTTGCTCTTAGCCGCCAGGGCGGCCTGCCGGCCGTGCTCGAAGAGCATCTTCTGCCAGGCAGCGGACACCGCGGTCAGGGCGGCGTCGAAAGCCCGGGCGCGCGCCACGCTGTCTTTCTCGGCGTGCGCCCGGCTCATCAGCGACTGGGCCAGGTCCGCGGCCTTGCGCATCTTGGCGCCGGGTTTGTAGAACGGGGTTCCATCGGACGTGTGCTTGCGCAGGGACTCCCGGAAGCGGCGGTATTGGGTGACGGCGATCTCTTCGTTGAGGAACACCGCGTCCCCATCGGAGAAGCCCGCGCCGTCCTTGTCGGCCCAGACCGTGGAGAACCCGTCGTCTGCCACGGGCCAGGGCAGGCTGAGGCTTGCGCGCGGGAGCTTCTCCCAAGTCAGCGTCATCAGGTCACCCTTCTGCTCTAAAACTGGCCTGGACGAGGCGGCGGGGTCGTCGGCAGGGGCCATGAAGATCCCGGAGAGCTGCTGGCCCGCGGCCGGTGAGCGGTCGGCGCGGCCTATGAAGGAAAGGAACTCCGGGAGTTTGAGGACTTTGCCGGAGCGGTCGTAGGCGATGAGCTTGATGGACTGGCGGGTCAATGCCGGGACGGTGCCGGAGGCGGATGCGGAGATGGGGGCGGAGGCGGCGATCGCAGCCAGCAGGAAGGCGCTAAGTGCCGGAAGTGTCATATGAGTAGTGAATTTAGCAAATTCAGTCCTTTTTATTAACGTGTTGATGGGTGCCGAGGTGGCTCCGGCAGTAACCCAGGCCCCCGCATTCGGGGCAGTATCGGAAGTCCATCGTCGGATGGGACAAGTCGGTGATGCCGCAGATGGCGCAGCGGTGGAAGGCTGCTTTTTTCTTGGAGATATCCCTGGCCGTCGCGGCCATGCGGCGTCGGCCGCTCTTCATCATCCACAAGATGTCCCGGCCGAAGAAGATGAGGAAGTTCCCGACAGAGGCCAGTACGAAGATCCGCGTTGGCCAGGGCCCGGCCAGGAATTTGAAGCCATAGCCGATCCAGGTCAGCAGCGCCAGCCACTTGACTTTGACCGGGAGGATGAAGAGGATGAGGAACTCGAAATCCGGGTAGAGGAAGGCGAAGGCGAGGAACACCGAGCCACCGATAAAGACGTTGGTCGCGGGAAGTCCCGGCACCAGCAGGGCCGCGGCCAGGGTGAGGACGGTGCCGATGAGGAGGAAGAGGTTGTAGCGCAAGGCGCCCCAGTGCCCCTCGAGCGCGTTGCCCATGAGATAGAAGATGTACCAGGCGAACGCGGCGAAGACGATGTTGGTCTGTGGCGGGATAAACAGGAAGGTCATGAACCGCCACCATTCTCCGGTCAGCGCCCGTTGCGGGATGAAGGTGCAGCGGTCGAGGTCGATGCTCCCCATCCGTTCGGCGACATAGAAGAGCACCTGCCCCGCGACGAGTGTGCTGGTGAGGCCTGCAACGGCGTAGCGCTGGAGCTTATGTTCGAGTCTCTCCCACATAGGCTAATCTTACCTTTTTGGATCTCTCGTCGACAAATTGCGTCCCCGGGGTAAAGTTGTTATAATTTTGTCGGTTCCGTCTGGAAACGGATCGATTTCGCGAGTCGCGTCGGACCCTATAACTTGGCCTCCACTCAGCAGTCCCTGTTCGGGCTTCGTGCGGCGCAGTCCGTAGGTGATCGGTGAGGCATAATCTGGCGCGTCGCCGCCATCGCGTCACCCTGCGGCCGAAGGTGCGCCGTCGCCGGCTGAGGTTCATGGCCGTGGCGACCGCGCTGGCGTTTCTGGCCGGCGCCGCAGGCCTCACCGTGCGGCATCTCTGGCGCGGTCTGCCACCCTTGCCGAACCTATTGGGTTGTCTGGATCTCCGCGTTGAGCGCGTGACCGTATCAGGCGTTCCGGCAGTCCTGGCCGGGTACATGGCCGCCTATCTTAACGATTCAGCCTCCTCCTTCGCGGACCGGTTGGCGGGTTTCCCCCGGCGCTTTCCGGCCGTTAAGACCTGGCAGGTCCGGCGCGACTGGTCGGGACGCGATGCACGCGTTGAGGTGACCCTACGTCGCGCGGCGGCGCAACTGCGCCGTGATGGCCGGACGGCGGGGTTCCTCGATGAGGACGGCGTGGCCTTCGACGCGCCGGCCGAGCTCTATCCGGAGGCGCGGTTGGCCGTCGAGGCGGGCAGCGCCGCAGCCGAGCAGTTCAAGGGATTGCCCGCGGTCCTGGAGGTCCTCGCCCGTGACGCGGATCTGCCGGCGCCGGCGGCGCAGGTGGCCTTCCGCTCCGCGTATGAGGGCTGGGAGGTGCGGCTGCAGGATGGGACCCAGGTCCTCTGGGGCGACCTGAAGTGGACCCGGGAGAAGCTCTCCCGCCTGCATGAGGTTCTCGGCGACGCGCGTGGCGGTGCGGCCTCCGCCGCGCCCGTGCTGGCAGACCTAAGGTACTTCGAGGACGGACGGGTTCTGCTCAGGCCACTGACCGCTAATCGGGTCCTGATGAGGTGATGGGTATGGCCAAAACGGACGTGATCGCCGGTCTGGATATGGGTAGCGGCCGGGTAACCTGCCTCATCGGCGCCCCGGAGCCGGAGGGTGGGCGCATGCGGGTGCTGGGCGGCGCCAGTGTCGTCTGTCGAGGCATCAATGGCGGCGTGGTGGTCAACATACTGGAGACCAAGAATGCCGTGAGCCAGGCCCTGGAGGAGGCGGAGGCCGCGGCCGGGGTCACGGTCAACGGCCTGTTTCTCGGCGTGCGCGGCACCCACTTGCAGTCCTTCAATAACAAGGGCGCCTTCAACATCGCCCGCACCGACCGTGAGATCACCGCTGAGGACGTTCATAGCGTCGTGGCCAACGCCAAGGCCATCCCGCTTTCCTCGGACCGCGAGATCCTGCACGTGGTCCCCCAGAGTTTTTCCTTGGACCGCCAGCGCGGCGTGCCTAACCCCGTGGGCATGGAGGGCTCGCTCCTGGAAGTGGATGTTCACATCATCACCGCCTCGAGCGCCCACATCAACAACGTTATGAAGGCCGTGACCCAGGCCGGTTTCCAGGTGCATGAGCTGGTCTATGGCCTTTTGGCCACGGGCGAGCAGTTGGTGACCCCGGAGGAGAAGGATCTTGGCTCGCTCTTGGTGGATCTTGGCGGGCAGTCGATCTCGCTGGGAGTCTACTCGGAGGGCAGCATCCACTACTCTAAGGAGATCGGCATCGGCTCCGACTTCATCACTCGCGACCTGGCCGTCGGACTGCGCACCTCTATGGCTACCGCCGAGCGCTTGAAGATCGCGCACGGTATCGCGCATCCATCGCTCCTCAACGGCGACGAGAGCATCGAGTTCAATCGCGTGGATGGCCGCACTTTGGATCGGGTCAAGACCAGCACCATGATGAGCTATATCCTGCCCCGGGTCGAGGAGATCTTCAGCATTTTGGCCGAAGATCTGCAGACCTCCGGCTATACGGACCTGGTCAGCCCGGGCGGCTTGGTCCTGACCGGAGGCGGCAGTCTCATGAGGGGCGTGACTGCGGCCGCCGAGGAGGTCCTGGGACTGCAGACGCGCATCGGCATGGCGCATCCCGAGCAGGTCTCCGGAGACGAGAAGTGGTTCAGCCCAATCTACGCCACGGCTCTGGGACTGATGACCTTCGCCAACATCTCGCGCTGGGGCACCGGGGTCACGCGCTTGACCCCGCGCAAGAGGCCCGCGTGGTGGCGGAAGGTGAGTTCGATCTTCGAGGATCTGGTGTGAAGATAGAGATATCCGAGGATCTCAAGGATACCCGCGCGGTCATCAAGGTCATCGGCGTGGGCGGGGCCGGGGGCAACGCCGTCAACCGGATGGAAGCCGCGGGTCTGCGGGGCGTGGAGCTCATCGCCGCCAACTCCGATGCCCAGGACCTGCGCCGCAGCAAGGCCGAGGTCCGCATTCAGCTCGGCGAGTCCATAACCAAGGGCTTGGGCGCGGGCGGCGACCCGGCTAAGGGTCGCGCGGCCGCTCAAGAGTCCGAAGGCCAACTGAAAGAGGTGCTCACCGGGGCGGATATGGTCTTCGTGACCGCGGGTATGGGCGGCGGCACCGGTACGGGGGGAGCGCCGGTCGTGGCTAGGCTTGCCAAAGCGGCCGGGGCGCTCACCATCGGCGTGGTCACGAGGCCCTTTAGTTCCGAGGGACTTTTAAAAGCCGACCTTGCTGAGGCCGGGGTCCAGGAACTGCGCCAATGTGTCGACACCTTGCTGGTCATCCCTAATGACCGCATACTCGATATCGTGGAGGACGACACCACCGCTTTGGAGGCCTTCCACCTCGCTGACGACGTGCTGCGTAAATCCGTGCAGTCCATCTCCGACGTCATCGCCGTGCCGGGCAGGATCAACGTGGACCTTAATGACCTGCGCGCCATTATGAAGGACGCGGGCGAGGCCTTGATCGGTATGGCCGAGGCCGCGGGGCCAGGCCGAGCCTTGCGCGCGGCCAAGGCCGCAGTCAGCTCTCCGCTCCTGGAGAATGTGAACATCGTGGGCGCCAAGGGCATACTGGTGAACGTGACCGGCAACAAGGCGATGACGATGAAAGAGATGGACGAGGTGAACGATTTCGTCAAGGGACAGGCCAGCTCCGATGCCAAGATGAAGAATGGGCATGCTTATGACGAAGCTCTGGGCGACACCATCCGCATTACCGTCATCGCCACGGGCTTCCCAGCGCAACGCGCCAGACGGCATTTGACGCGCGCCGGGCTTCGTTCGGGGACATTGGCCGCGCGCTATCAGGGCTTGGCTCCGGGAGCCCAGCTTGATGCCAGGCGGGCCGGGGCCGTGACTCAGGCGGACTGGATGAAGCCGGCCTTCCTGAGATTCAAGATGAAGAAACTCAAGCTGGGAGATGGTTCCTGAACGCCATGGATCTGCAAACTTTGCTTCAGATCATGATCGACAAGCGCGCCAGCGACCTGCACATCCGCGCGGGGGGGCCGGCTTACATCCGTGTGGACGGCGACCTGACGCCCATCGCCCCCGACCCTATCCCCCCGGCCGATGCGGAGGCCATGCTCAACTCCATCATGAGCAAGCGGAGCCAGACACTCTGGCAGGAGCGGGGGGAGGTCGACTTCGGGTTCCAAGCCGGGGAGGTGGCGCGCTTCCGCGTCAACGCTTTCAAGCAGCGCCAGCGCCTGGCCATCGCCATCCGTTTTATCCCGACCACCATGCCGACATTCCAAGATCTGCGCCTGCCCGTGGCCACCATGAAGAAGATCTCGGACAACAGCCGGGGCCTGATCCTGGTTACCGGCATCACGGGCTCGGGCAAATCGTCGACCCTTTCCGCTATGGTTGACTACATCAACGAGAACCGAGCCGAGCATGTCATCACCATCGAGGATCCTATCGAGTTCGTGCACCAGGACAAGAAGGCCATCATCAGCCAGCGCGAGATCGGCGAGGACACTCCGACATACGCCGGCGGGCTGAAGATGGCCATGCGCCAGGACCCGGACGTCATCCTGCTCGGCGAGATGCGCGACCTGGAGACGACTTCCGCGGCTCTGACAGCGGCCCAGACCGGCCATTTGGTATTCTCCACCTTGCACACGGGCGACTCCATCCAGACTATCTCGCGCATCATCGATCTCTTTCCGCCGCACCAGCAGGCCCTCATGCGCGTTCAACTCGCGGAGAGTCTGAAGGCCGTGGTGTGTCAGAGGCTGTTGCCTTGCATCAAGGGGGGGCGCGTGCCGGCTATTGAGATCCTTATCGTGACTCCCCACGTGCGCAAGAATATCGAAGACAACAACTCCGCGGCCATCATGCAGGCCTGCGCTAAGGGGCAGTTTTACGGCATGCAGACGTTTAATCAGTCCTTGGTCAAGCTCTTCAAGGACGGATTGGTCAAGGAGGAGGACGTGATGGAGGCCGCCACGAGCCCGGATGACCTTAAGCTCGCGCTGCGCGGTATCGAACAGGAGATCAAGGCGGGATGACTTGCCGTTCGGGATAGGCCGAGGAGGATCGTGACATGTTCGCTGAGGGATACATCGGGATCGCAGGAACCATCGGGGTGGGCAAGTCCACCCTGACCACGGATCTGGCGCAGGCGCTTAATTTCGAGGCCGTCCTGGAGGAGGTGGACGGCAACCCTTACCTGGAGCGGTTTTACCATGACATGAAGGGCTACGGGACCATGATGCAGGTATGGCTATTGAATCATCGTTTTCGTCAGCATCGGGAGTTCGTTACCCGCATCTCCCTGGGCAAGATCCGCGGCGTGGTCCAGGATCGGACCATCTGGGAGGATACCATCTTCGCGCGCATGCTCAATCACCACCCCGAGAAGATCATCTCGGACCTCGACTACAACACTTATCTTGACCTTTTCGACAACATGGTCTTGCGCGAGCTGGTCTTTCCGCAGCTGCTCATCTATCTTGACGTCAACCCGGAGACGGCCTTCAAGCGCATCCACGCTCGAGGCCGGGTCATGGAGCAGACCATCACGCTCGACTACCTGCGCGCTCTTAAAGAGAACTATGAGGCTTTCGCGGCCGAGATGGAGCAGGCCGGGGTGCGCATCCTGCGCATCAAGTGGGAGGAATTCCGGCCGATCTCCGAAGTGGCGCGACTGGTGCATGAATATTCTCTTAAGCCTTCCAGCTTCACTAAGTGGGTCCGGCCCATGCGTCGCACGCCTAAGATGGACCCTAAGCCAAAGCTCCTGGAGACCCCGGCGACGGAGTCTAAGGTGGCGCCAGTCAATGCCGCCGTCTGAGGCCCTGACTTCGGCTTGGGCCGAGGCCGCGGGTCTTCTCCGTGACGAGCGGCTGGCCCGCTTGGCCGGGGGCTGCGGCTTGACCACCCGGGCTTTGGGCGACATGCGCTACGCGCGCTATCGCCAGGCCGCTTTGGTCAAGGCCGGTGCCCCGGAGGCCGATGTCCGGCTCCTGCGCCAGGTGCATGGTAAGGGCATCTCCATCCTGCGCCGCGACGATGACTCAGGCGTCCTGACTCAAGGGGATGGGTGGCTGACGGACAAGCCGGGCGCTGTCGTCGGCGTGGTCGTGGCGGATTGCCTGCCGGTTTGGATATGGGCGCGGTCAGGCCGGGCCGCGGGGGTCTTTCATGCCGGGTGGCGTGGCTTGGCGGCGGGTATCCTGGGTGCCGCCGTGGCGGAGTTTTCTCGCTCTTTCAATATCCGACCGGGCGACCTCGGAGCTTGCGTGGGACCGCATGCCGGCGCATGCTGTTACCGTGTGGGCGATGACGTGGCAGATCGGTTTCGGAAAGAGAGTCTGCGGCTGCGCGGCGGCGAGGTATTCTTGGACCTAGGGGCCGAGGCGCGGAGCCAGCTGCTCGGCGCCGGGCTTGGGGCTGATGCCGTGGACGTCTCATCCGACTGCACGATCTGTCGGCCGGGCTTGTTCTATTCCTACCGACGGGAAGGAGGCCGGAGCCCTCGAGCCGGCCAGATGCTGGCCTTCCTCTGGCTGGCGGCCTGATGGAAATCCTGCCCAAGCGGAGTCTGAGGGGAGTGACTCCTTTCGCGCCGGAGCAGCCGAACGAGCAGATCCGCCGGGAGTTGGGTTTGAAAGATATCGTTCGCCTGTGCTCCAACGAGAGTTCCCTGGGGCCTTCTCCCAGGGCCCTGGCCGCCTACCGGCAAGCGGCTGACTCGCTGTCTTGCTATCCCGACGGCGGCAGCCCCGGGCTGCGCGCCGCGCTGGCCCGGCACCATAAGCTCCGCCCCGAGAATGTGCTCGTGGGCAGCGGCTCCGACGAGCTCATCCGCATGCTCTGCGAGGCTTTTCTCGATCCGGAAGACGAGGTCATCGTCTCCCAGCACGGGTTCGTGCGCTTCCGCCAGCAGGCGGCCATGATGGGCGCCCGCATCATCGAGATCCCGATGACGGACTGGACCCACGATCTGGAGACCATGGCGCGGGCGGCCAACCCACGCACCAAGATCCTCTTCGTGGCCAACCCCAATAATCCGACCGGGACTTACAGCACCGCTTTCGAGCTGCGAGACTTTCTACAGGCCGTCCCGGCGACGGCTCTGGTGGTCATCGATGAGGCCTTCTACGACTTCGCCGTTGAGAATGACGACTATCCTCGTACCATCCCAATGGGCCTGCGCAAGCATCCCAACCTGGTGGTTCTGCGCACCTTTTCTCAGGCCTACGGGCTGGCCGGTCTGCGCGTGGGCTACGCAGTGGGCGACCCCGAGGTTCTGGGCTGGCTCGACCGTATCCGCTTGCCCTTCAACGTCAACCTGCCGGCCCAGCGGGCTTGCCTGGCGGCTTTAGGAGACCAGGCCTTCCTGGCGCGCACTGTGGCGGCGACCATCAAGAGCCGGGAGAGCCTGGCTGCCGCCCTGCGTGAGCAGGGCTTCGGCGTGCTGGACTCGGCCACTAACTTCCTCTTCATCCATGCGCGCATCCGGGGCCGTGCCCTGAGCCGGGCCTTGTTCAAGCGCGGCATCGTCATTCATCCTCTTGACGAGTACGGCCTCGGTGACCATGTGCGCATCTCTGTGGGGACTCCGGAGCAGAACGGGGCTCTGCTCAAGGCGCTTAAGAGCGTCATGGGGGAGGCGGCATGAGGAGGAGAATGGCTCCCTCGACGGCACGGCTTTCCCCTTCGAGGGGGAAGGGTTATATCGTAGCCATGGACGGCCCCGCGGGCGTGGGCAAGTCCACGGTCGGGCAGTGCGTGGCCAAGCGGTTGGGCTATCATTTCATCAACACTGGCGAGATGTTCCGGGCGCTGACCTGGAAAGCCCTGGAGGACGGCGTCGACGTCGAGGACCAGCAGGCCGTGGTGCGCTTGGCCGGGCGGCTTAAGTGGGAGTTCCGTCCGACGGAGGGGGGCGTTACGCTCAAGACCTTCATCGACGGCCAGGGCGTGACCGTGCAGATCCGCGAGGAGCGGGTCAGCGCAAACTCTAGCGCGGTGGCTGCCAACCCCGGGGTGCGGCGCCTGCTCTGCCGCCTGCAGCGCCGGCTCGGCCGCCGGGGCGCCATCGTCATGGAGGGCCGCGACATCACGACTCATGTTTTTCCGAATGCGGATTTTAAGTTTTACTTGGACGCCTCGGCCGAGGAGCGGGCCCGGCGCCGCTACCGCCAGCTCAAGGCTTCGGGAATGCCCGCAGAACTCTCGAAGATACATGCCGCCATCCTGCAGCGGGATCTTAACGACCTCAAACGCAAGATAAATCCTCTTAGTCAGGCCGCTGACGCCATGGTCATCGACTCCACTCACCTGAGCATGCGCCAAGTGGCTGAGAAGATGCTGCGCATGATCCGCAGCAAGGCCTGAGCCCGTCTTTATGGCCGGTGAACTAGACTGGGAAGAGGACGCCCGGCCCATCATGTACCGTACGGTGGCCCCTCTAGGCCGCTGGCTTATGATGGCGGTCTGGCGCCTTAAGGTCTCGGGCTTGGAGCACGTTCCGGCGCGCGGCGCCGCCATCATCGCCAGCAACCACATTTCCAACGTCGACCCGCCCTTGGTGGGCTGGGCCGCCTTGCCGGTGCGCAGTCTCCGCTATTTGGCCAAGATGGAGCTTTTTCGGATCCCGATGCTGGGCTGGTTCCTACGCAACGTGGGGGCCATCCCCTTGGACCGCGGCCGCGCGGACGTGGCCGCGGTGCGCACGGCCTTGGGTGTCCTTGGCCGCGGCCGGTGTCTGCTCGTCTTCCCGGAAGGGACGCGTTCTAAGGACGGCCGGCCCGGCCGACCCCGGGGCGGCGTGGGTTTCCTGGCGGGCAAGAGCGGCGTGCCGGTCATCCCGGCGCGTGTGGTCAATACGGATCGGCTTCTGAGCTTGCGGCCGCTCGAGGTGCGATTCGGGGAGCCTTTGGTTTTCTCCGGGGATCCAAGGGACCGCGGTCAATGCCAGGCCTTCGCGGAACTGGTGATGGAGCGGGTATTTTCACTATAATGTGCATGTCAAGGCGGCACCCTTCAGGAGAACCTTCATGGCAACCTTAGAAGATCGAACTGAGAATCAGATTCCTACCCCGGCGGCGTCTGTGGAACTCCGCCCGGCCGGCACCGGCGGAATTTCCGATACCGCCGGCGAGGGAGAGATGTCCATGGAGGCGCTCTTGGCCGGTCAGGACGAACTCCAGCAAAAGCTTTCAGGAAAGCAGGTGGCTTGGGTCAAGGTCATCTCCATGACAAAGGATTACGTTCTGGTGGATGTGGGGGAGAAGAACGAGGGCGCGGTCCCGGTTTCTGAATTCGACGACGAAGGCGACCGCGGCGAGCGCAAATTGCCGGCCGTGGGCCAGCGCATCCCGGTCCTGCGCGCGGGTCCCGGTCGGCGCGACGGCCACACGCTCCTTTCGTACAAGCGGGCGCGGGCCGAGACCGGTTGGGTGGCCGCGCTTAAGGTCTTTCAGGAGAAGGGCCGGGTGCGCGGCCGGGTCATGGCCGCTATCAAGGGCGGCTATCTCGTCAACGTCAACGGCGTGACGGCGTTTTTGCCGGCCTCCTTGGCCGACCTTCATCCGGTGCGCACTCCGGCCCGTATGGTCAACACAGGCGTGCGCTGCTACATCATCGAGGTCAACGAGGCCAAGCGCCAGCTCGTGCTTTCG
Organism: uncultured Elusimicrobia bacterium; assembly: GCA_903830945.1. Classification (GTDB taxonomy): domain Bacteria; phylum Elusimicrobiota; class Elusimicrobia; order UBA1565; family UBA9628; genus UBA9628. The sequence continues at coordinate 147,367 of CAIKVT010000026.1, read as the reverse complement.
CGCAAGGCCGTGCTCGAGGAGGAGGCCGCCAAGCGGCGGGTGCAGCTCATGGCCGAACTGCGCGTCGGAGAGGTGCGCATCGGCCGCATCCTGCATGTCGGCGCCAACGGTGTGACCGTGGACATCGGCGGCGTCGAGGGCACCGTGCGCATGAGCGACGTCTCCTGGGGCCTGCCCAAGCTGCCCTCCGGCGTGGAGCGCGGTTTTAAGGTGAAGGTCAAGGTACTCTCCAAGCCAGCGGACGAAAAATCAGCCGACCCCGTCCTGCTGGGAATGAAGCAGCTCATGCCCAACCCGGCGGATGCCCTACGCCGCAAGTTCCCGCCCAAGACCGTGGTCAAGGGTCAGGTCGTCGAGTCCTCGGCGACGGGCCTGAAGCTCGTCTTGGAGGGGGGGACGCTCGCTTTCTGCGCGGCGGCGGACTGCGATCCGGTTCCCGGCTACAAGGCGGGCGCCCCGTTCTCCGCCGTCGTCCTGTCCGTCAACACCAATACTTTCGAAGTCCTGGTCTCCTTCAATAAGTTCGAGGAGATCAAGGACCGCAAGCGCATGGCCCAGTACCTCAAGGCGCCTCCGCCGCTGACCCTCGGCCAACTCCTTTCACCAGAGAAGAACGATTGACGGGACAGTCCACTCCGGCGGGCGCGGACGGCTTGCAAGCCGGTCCCCATGGTGCGCGGCCCACTGTCCGCATCCACCCATCGCGGTCGGTCTGGCACTCCTTGATCGGATGGCTGGAATCGCCCTGGGCATGGTTGGCGTTTTTGGTTCTGCTCTGCGCGCTGCTCTATTTCGGATTCATGCGGCTCCCCCGGCCATTCCGGCCGCGCGCTGATTTCCCAGTTCGCCCCCAGATCGAGTCCGCCATCGCCTCCGCCCAGGTGCGGCTTGCGGCTAACCCGCAGGATTTCACGGCCCTAGTCGATCTGGGCATGCTGCATTTCGCCAATGGCGTGCAGACCTACCCGGACGCCGTCAACGAGCTCGAGGAGGCGCGCCGTTTGGGTTCGCTCGACTCCCGCCTCTTCTACTGCCTCGGGGTGATGTATCAGGAACTCGGCCTCTACCCTTTCGCTCTGGAGGAGTACCAGAAGCACCTGCGCAGTTTTCCCGACGATAAGGAGGTGCGCATGCTCGCCGCGAAACTCTGCTATCATCAGGGCGATTATGAGGCGGCGGTCAAGGAGTATGAGAGGCTCCGGTATCATGATCCCAACGACCCGTTGATCATTGAGAATCTTGGCTTGAGCCTCTGGGGAGCCAAGCTCACCGAACGAGCCATGGAATGCTTTGAGGCCCTCAAGGTCGCGGGAGGCCTGCCGTCCCGCCGGGCGCAGTTTTACTTGGGGCAGATGGCTTTCGAGGCGGGCCGGTTCCAGGAAGCGCTTGCGCTCATGCAGCGCGGTCTTCCCGCCGATGACCAGCCCGATTTCGGCATCCCCAAGGATCGCATGCACGCGGCCGTGGCCATGGCTTGGCAGAAGCTCAACCATCCGGTCGAGGCTCGCGATGCCTGGCAGCGGGTTTTGAAGCTCGTGCCTAACGACGCCAAGGCGCTGGCGGCGCTGCGGGACCTCAACCGCCGTTCCCCGCAGAAGAGATCCAAGAAGCGGTAATGGTGCCGGTAATGGGCCAGGCTTCACCGTATTCGGCCGATTCCCGTGAAGCCTAACACCCTTCTTTCGGCGTTTTTGGCCGCGTCCTTTCTGATTCTGGCTGCGGCCTCTGTCGGGGCCCAGGGTTTCGGCCAGAACCAGGTCATCCTTAAGGATTTTCACTGGAAGGTGCGCTCCACCGAGCATTTCGACATCTATTATTATGAGGGCTCCATGCCCAGAGTGGCGCAGGCCGCGGCGATCCTGGAAAAGGCCTTCGCGCGGGTGTCGCGCGAGTTGGAGATCCCGGCGAAACCTTCGGTCTGGGCCAAGGGCAACGCCAAGAAGCGGGACCAGTGGTACCGGCGCCCGTTTTTCCTTTACGCTTGCCCAAATGACTTCGAGCAGTCCACCTTTGCCGATACAGGCGACGGGACCGGCGGCATCACGGAACCTTTCAAGAACCGCTTCATGGTTTACAGCGACGGCACCGATCGTTGGCTCGAAGAGGTCATTACTCACGAGTTCACCCACATAATGCAGTTCCAGGTGCTCATCAACGGCCCCTGGCGGACCGGCGCGATCATCAAGAGCGTGATCTATCCTCTTTGGATGATGGAGGGCATGCCGAGCCAGGTGACCCACGTCATCGAGTCGACCATCGAGGAGATGACCATACGGGATGCGGCGACCTCGGGCGGCCTCATCCCGCTGGTTCACCTGGAGCATTTCGGCCACCTGAAGCCGCATCAGATCACCCTGGCTTACAAGGAAGGGGGCGCGGCCATCGACTTCCTCGCTGCGCAGTTCGGCCGGCGCAAGGTCGGACGCTTGCTCAAGCTCTTCGCCACTCGATTCGAGGCCTCGGCCGTTCTCGGCGAGCTTGTGGGCCTTGACGTCTTCGAGTTCGACAGCAAGTTCCGGGAGTTTGAGCAGACCAAGTACCAGCGCGAGGTGCGCCTGGAGAGGCGACGCGAGCCGTTGGATTATGGTCCTCGATTGACGCAGCCGACGCCGGACATTCCGCAGTTCAACACGGCCCCTCTATTTTCCCCCGACGGCAAGACGATGTATTATCTCTCCACTCGCCAGGGATACCCGCCCGCCGTCTATGCGATGGACCTGGGCACCCGCCGTTGTCGGAGACTCTGGAGCCTCGATCGGACGGCTATCGAGAACATCCCCATGGGAAACTTCGCGTACCTCTCCCGCGTCCTGGACCTCTCTCGGGACGGCTCGCGCTTGGTATTCGCGGGCACCCGCAACCACCGCGACGGCCTCTATCTTTACGACACACGCACGCGGCGTCTGGAGCGTCGTGAGCTGCCGGGCTTCCAGAACGTGGCCCAGCCGGCTTTCTCCCCGGACGGCCGGCAGTTGGCCTTCTCCGGCATGAAGGATTCCTTCACGGACATCTATCTCTACGACCTGGCCGGCGGCAAGATCACCCAGATCACCGCGGATCCTGAGGATGACGAGATGCCCACTTTTACCCCGGACGGCCGCGCCGTGGTCTACTCGAGCGAAGGGCGGGATGTCCTTGGCTCCGCGCGCCGGGGGCGGCGACTCTACCGCGTCGATCTCCGAGACCGCTCCGTGGCCCAGCTTGAGGACGTGGGAGGGGGGGCGCGCGACCCGGTGGTATCGGCGGATGGCCGGCGTGTCCTTTTTGTGCGCGACGACGACCGATCCACCGAGGTCTGCGAGCTCGACCTGGCCGCCCATCGGGTCACGCAGTTGACCCGTTCCATCGGGGGCAGCTTTACTCCGACTTACACCCCGGACGGGGACATCGCCTTCGCGGCCCTGCGCGGCGGCAGCGTGCACATCCATAAGGCCAAACGCACCGACCTGGAGGCTGCGGATCTGCCCGTGCAGCGCCGATCCTGGCCCCCGGCGGAGAAGCCCGGCATGGGCGGCGTTGGGGTTTCCAGCGCGCCGGTGGCCCTGTCCGCCGAGCGTCCTTATAGATTCACGGCTTCGACCGACCTTTTTCTGCCGCTTTTCTTCTACTCCTCACAGGGGGGGTTCTACTGGGCCAGCTATTGGCAGGGCTCCGATCTCCTGAACATCCATCAGGCCGCGGCTACGGTCGAACTCCATTCCGCCCAGAGTTTCGCCTATCAGGTCGACTACCAATATAACCGCTATCGGCCCAGGGTTTTCTTCGGGGCTTCCGGGGTGGGCTACCAGGGCCTTTACGATCCTGCCCGCGACCTCAACTACGACCAGACGCAGTACAATGAATATGCGACGGTGCTCTACCCTCTTGATCGTCACCACGCCTTCGCCGCGAGCTTGGCTTCCAGCGTTGAGACTTTCCGCTACACCGACCTGAACGAGAACTACGCCAGGCAGAGCCGGCTGGGCTCGGTGGCGTTCATCCGTGATGCGGCCACGGGACGCTACCTGGTGCCTCTGGCGGGCGACCGCGTGCGCCTGGCCTACACCCAGGCGGCCGACACGCTGGGCGGCAACGTGCGCTATTCTGATGCCGTGGCCGAGGGGCATCAGTTCGTGCCGACCGGCGGTCAGACCACCGCGGCTCTGCGCGTCTACGCAGAGCAGAGCCTGGGCCGTGACAGCGGGGGCTTGGTCCTGGGAGGAGTGGACGGCGGCGTGGGCGGCGTGGGCGGCTTGCGTGGCGGGGTTCGGGGCTATCGCCGCTTCAACGCGCCGGATACCGGCGGCCGCCTGGCCGGCCTTAACGCGGAATGGCGCTTCCCTGTCTTGCCGAATCTCGACTACCATATGTGGTATCTGTTTCCTGATTTTTACTTTAAGGCCGTCTTCGGCAGCATCTTCACCGACGCGGGTTCGGTCTGGAACTCGGCGGGCCAGGTCGAAGGCAGCCACTGGCATGACGTCCGAAATTCCGTGGGAGCGGGTTTGACCGTCTATACCTTCATCCTCCAGCAGTTTCCGCTGGTCATCTCTATGGATTATGCCCGCCGAACCACGAGCCCGGGCGGCGCTTTCTATATTTATCTGGGGCGGATCTTCTGAGCATGCCCGCAGAGCTGAGGATCGAGGGCGTCCCCGCCGCAGCGCTGGCCCGCCGCTTCGGCACGCCGGTCTTCATCTACTCTCGGGCGGCGATCCTTGCAAGGCTCGAGCGCCTGCGCCGAGCCTTCTCCAGGCTGGGGACGTCGATCTGCTACGCGCTTAAGGCCAATCCGAACCGGGCCGTGTGCCGCGTGCTCTCCGAGGCCGGGCTCGGAGCCGAGGTTGTTTCGGGCGGCGAGCTTGTGCGGGCCCTGGCCGCGGGATTTGCGCCGGGGAGCATCGTGTTCTCCGGCGTGGGCAAGACCGCCGACGAGATGGACCTGGGCCTGCGCCGCGCCGTGCTGACCTTCAACGTGGAGTCCGCCGAAGAGCTGGGAGCCTTGGAGCGCGTCGCCCGACGCCGGCGCCGCGTCGCGCCCTTTTCTGTGCGGCTTAATCCGGACGTCAAGGCGCGCACGCATCCTCATGTGACCACTGGGCGGGCCGAGGAAAAGTTCGGGGTGGAGGCCGCTCTGGTGCTGGAATTGGCGCGGCGCGGCCACCGCAGCCGCTGGTTGGACTTTAAGGGTCTGCATTGCCACATCGGCTCGCAGATCCGGGAGCTGGGGCCTTTTAAGCGGGCAGCGGAGGCCGTGGCGCGCATGCTGCGGCGGCTGCAGGCAGAGGGCATCCCGTTCTCGCTCGTGGATATGGGAGGCGGCCTGGGCGTGCGTTATGGCGCAGAGCCGGAGCTGGACTGCGCGCAGCTCGCCGAGACCTTGGAGCGGGAGTTCTCGCCCTGGCCGGCTGCGCGCCTGCTCGTCGAGCCGGGGCGCTATCTCGTGGCTGACGCTGGATCTCTGCTGACCCGCGTGCTTTACCGCAAGCAGACGTCCCGGCGCCGCTTCGTGATCGTCGACGCGGCCATGAACGACCTGGCCCGACCGGCTCTCTATGGAGCCTTCCATCCCATCGCGCCGGCACGGCCGAGGAGCGGACCTTCTCACCGGGTGGACGTGGTCGGTCCGATCTGTGAATCGGGTGACTTTCTGGCCCGGCAGAGGCTTTTGGCGCCGGTGGAGCCCGGAGACATCCTCGTCGTTGGCATGGCCGGTGCTTATGGATTCGCCATGAGCTCGCAATACAACTCCCGGCCGCGCGCTGCGGAGGTCCTTATGGCGGGGGGGCATGCTCGGCTTGTGCGCCGACGTGAGACGGTGGCGGATATCGTGTTCGCCGAGCGCTGACAGCATCGGGAAAAGAGCTGATCCTGATCCGTGGGGGGGGGTACATCCTCGTGGGGTTCGGGATATTCGCTCCTACTGAATGTTTTTCCGGCTCGAAATAGACCATCTAAAGCTTTCCTTGTTTTTTTAGCAGGGTCATCTTGATGGTTTTCCCCCTCGTTCATCCGATTGGGCCCTTATATGGTGTTTTTTAGTCCCCCGCTTCTTAGGATCCTTGGCTGGTTTTTGCCTCTTTTTCTTTACTTGGTTTTTTTAGACTTGCCTGGTTTTTTGTTTTTCTGGTCAATTCCCCGGGCTTAAGACCCCCTTGCTTCTGGTGGTTTTTTCCAGGTTGCCAACTTTTTGGCTTTTCCATAGTTCTTGGACCCATCAAAACCAGGCTCGCTTTCATGGTTTTTTAAGCGGCAGGTTTTTTAGAACTTCAAGTCTGGGAAGTTGCCAAATTTTTTTGTATTTTCATGGTCCCTGGCTCATTAGGATCCGGCCTACTCTCATCGTTTTTTGAAGTGGTGGATTGTCCAAGTATCTCAGTCTGGGCAGCTGCCAACTTTTTTGGAATTTCCATTGTCCCTAATCCAGGGGACCAGGTCAGCTTTGATGGTCTTTTTAACAGGTGATTTTCAAACCATGCCAGTCCAGGATGCTGCCAACTTTTTGGCTTCATTTTGATTCTCTGCTTCCTTGATTTTTGGTTTTGAAGAGATCACAACTGAAATATTGCATTTACAGAGACTGCTAACTTTGAATATCTATCAAACAGTATTATATATTTAAATATTATCATTATAATTAAAGCATTATTTGTAAATTTGTTATATATATTGTTGGTTAACACGTGCAATCGCTTGCTATGTTCTATGTAACATAATATATCTTATCGTAAGTTGTATTAGAATTGTGATGTAATCCCCCTCTGTGTCCGCGCGAGTATTTATTGTTCGATCTTCGTCGGGCGAATCGGATTTTAGAGCGGCGGTCGGCGGTTGTCGGGGATTTTTATTTTATAATCGAGCTGACGCTTTGCGCTTCTGCCAGATATCTTTCGAGCATGATGGCTGGCCTGATTATTTATTCTGCTTGAATAAAATGACTTTTTCGCGTTTTATATTCAACGCTGATGGTGGATTTGTAAAAAATCGTTACAGAGATTGCCGATTGTGAGTTTGGCCCGTCGCAGGCGCTGGTTGGAGCCGTGCGGACTTAGCTGGCGGCCCCGGATATGCTCGTGGCTAGCTGGTGCGCCAGCAGGAAGGCCTTGATGCGGCCTGGGTTGGTGGGTTCGTAGCGTCTGGCTCGTCTGGATCCTGACGCCAAAAGTTCGCCGTTGGTAATGCCTTCCTGCAAGGCGCGATCCATGCGTTGCACTGGATATCCGGAAACCCTGAGCCATTTGGCTAATTGGGCTGCGGTGGGTTTCGGCTGGTTCAGGAGCTTCTGGGAGGCTGCCAGGAGGACGAGACAGGCGTCTTTTAGTGGCCTGTCTCCTGCCAGCTTGGCCCTTAGATGGATGCCATGGCCCTTGTGTTCGATGATGGTTTCCCAGGCGATCGTGGGCTCCTGGATGGTTCTTGTCGGGGTCTGGGGCGTTTTAGATATTTCAGATTTTGGCTGTAGGCCGGCTAGGAATTCCTGTCTCTCCGAGCGCACGAAATCGGGCGTTCCCTCAGCTTCGAATTCTGCGCCGTCCGGCAGCTTGAGGCGCAGTCTTTGTCGGTCTTCCATGGGAATGTCCTTATTGTGGCAATTGTTATGGTATATGTCAAATGGCTGTGGATTGTTTGTGTAAACTTATTTAAGAATTCTCAGCTGCTTATTATATGTCACAAATCATGTCATATAGTAGTTAAATATAATATTAATGCCATATTTAAGACAGAGGCCTGTGGATAGCCTTGTGGATAAGGATGGAATGTCGCCCCCTACCTAGAAGCCTTATTCTGGGGCGTTTTGGCAGGTCTTTAGGGAGGCCTCTGGGATAGGCAGAAATACAATTTAAGGCGGCTATAATGGGTGTTTTGAGGGCTTCTTTAGGCTTCGGGAAAGGTTAGAACTTGCCGAAGGCTTCTAGGGCGTACTTCTTTGCGCTGATGCCTTTGGCAGCGCTTGCGCTGCCGGCTTTGAACAGAGCGGCGGAGAGTGAGATCCCGAAGCGGTCTTGTACGTTGTAGCGCAGGCGGAAGTCCCATTCGCCGCCAAGGGCGTGGCTGTCGTTGACGGCGCGCTCGCTTTGGAACAGGAAGTAGTCCACGTCGAGGATGTAGCCCTTGTAGGCGGGCGGCGTGTAGCCGATGCCGATGACCACGATGCCGGAGTTGCCCTGCTGCAGGCCGCTGGCCGTGGTGGTGGAGCCGTAGTTGCCGCCGAAGGCGTTGTAGGGGGTGGCGCCGAAGAAATCGCCGAACCCGGAGCGGTCCAGGCCGTTGAACTGGTGGCCGTGGGCCGGGAAGAAGGCTTCGTCGCGCGTGGGGGTGTCAGCCTTGTCTCCGGAGCCGCGGGCCAGGCTCAGGCGCGCAATGCCCTCTCCAAGGCGTGGCAGGGGCATCTTCCACTTGGCCCGGCCCACCTGGGCGTTGCTGTTATAGGTGATGCGGCCTGGCGGTGTGTTGGTCGTGGTGTCGCTAGGGTTGCCGATGGGGGCGGCCAGGCCTTTCTCGAAGGCGGCTTCGCCGTCGAAGACGATAGGGCCGTAGTTGAGGGCGTAGCGCACGCTGGTGAAGCTTTTCAGGGTCTTGGAGGCATAGCAGGCGTATTGAGAGCCTCCGCTGGGGTATGAGCATCCGAATACCTGTTGGGGGGCCCGGTCGCGTTCAAAGAGTTGGTTGAGCTGCCAGACGCCTTCGGTGGGCAGGTCAATGGCGAAGCCGAAGAGGGCCAGGGAGTTCTCCGGGGCGTCCTGGGAGGCCATCCGGGAGTCGCGGTCCGCGAAGACGAAGCCTTCGGCCTTCATCCCCCACCAGGGGATGTCCCCTCTTATGGTAACGCCGGTGAGGCCGGCTCCGTCGTCATCGAGCAGGAGGCCGGAGCCTAGGCGGTAGTTCTGGCGGCCGATGGTGGCCTCCAGGGGGTAGCCGAGGAAGTGGTTGACTCGGAGGTATGCGTTCTCCAGGAATGGCGTGAAGTCGGCGGAGGGGTAGTTGTTGGCGATGCGGCGGTAGGGCTCTCCCTGCATGGCTGTGCTGGAGCCGGTGACGCCGAGGGCGCGAAAGGTGACGGCGACGTCCATGGTCATCATTTCGCCGCCTTTGGGCTCGAGTTCGATCTTGCGCACGGCGATGCCGAGTCTGGCGTCGTTGGCGATGAAGGAGTGGCGGTCCTGCGCGTTCTTGTCGCTGGCGAGGTTGAGGTTCTGGTAGGAGAGCGCCCGCATCTTGTAGGAGGCGGTGACGTCGAGGTTGGCGGCTCGGGCCGGGAGCGCGGTCAGCAGGAGGAACGAGGCAGTGCAAATCCGTCTGAGCATGCGTGTTAATCCTAGCAAATTGGGGGCTTTTCCGGTCGGATGTGAAATTTAAGACCTGACTCTCTATAAATCAAAGCCCCCTGCGGCATGCCGCAGGGGGCTTTGTGCTTTGGATCTAGTTCAGTTTAGAACTTGACGCAGACGTCGAACGCGGACAGGAGCGCCGGGCTTGCGTGCTTGCCGACGACCTGGTTCACGATGAAGCCGCCGGGTTGGAAGTCGCCGAGGGTGCCCTTGAGGGACACGTTCTCGGAGTGCTTCCACTCAGCAGTGACATCGACTTCAGAACCGATGTGGCGGTTGCCCGCATTGGCTGCGGTTCCCTTCCCCAGGTTCTGGAAGTTGAAGTCGTAGTAGGCCAGGCCCGCGGTCAGCTTGTTGAGAGCGGACGGGGTCGCCTTGACGCCCAAGCCCCAGATGATGCGGTTCTGCAGGCCATTGCCAGCTGCTACTCCACCATAGAGCTGAGTGCCAGCCGTGAGGTCAGTCTGGTCGAACCGGCCGTAAATGGCGCCGGGCCGATAGTCCGTGGCGATGGCATGGAAGTCCATGTTGTGCTGCTGGTTGACGCCGGCAGCGGTGCCATTGCCCGAGCCATAGCCGAACTGGGCCCAGGGGTTGAAGGTTCCGATCCGCTCCACATCAGCCTTCATGCCAACGTCAGCGATGAGGGCCTTGCCAGAGAAGCCGCCGGAGTTCGAGCGGTCCTCGCCGAAGTTGAACGCAGCTTCGAGAGAGCCGTAGAGCCCGCCGAACTTGCCCTTGACCTTGAAGCCAGGGATGTATAGGTTGGTGTTCTTTAACTCGCCACCAACTGCTACACCGTGTGTCGCCTGGTTCCAGACATAGACCTTGGCATCGATGTTCTCGTTGCCCTTGTTGCCAACGATGAAGCCGCGGACGTCGTTGACTCCAGCGTAGTTGGAAGCGCCCAATCCCGGGTGGCCGGCCGGCTCGTACATGACCACGGTCGCATAGGCTTTCTCGCCGGTCCAGTCGAACCGCGCGCCGTCGATGGCCGTGACGGTCATGCCGTAGCTGTTGCGCGGGCCGTAGTAGGCGATGAGTTCGCCGGCTTCGCCGTAGAACTGGCGGCCGAAGGTCGAGTCCACGAAGCCGAACACCTTGTCGATCTTGAAGTAGGCCTGATCAAGGAGCGTGGCGATCTGGACTCCGTTCACGTTCTCGGATCCGGCGGCGCCATAGACGCGGTTGTTCTTGGTCAGGGTTACCTTCGAGTGGACGTCATCGAGCAGGTCCCAGTCCATGTTCAACATGATCCGGGTCTGCGCCGTGCCTACGTGGTCCGTCGGCACGCCGGTGGCGCCCTTGGCGAATGTCACGACATTGCGCGCGGACACAGCATCCAACTCCACCGACCCACCTAACTTGAAGTTCTTCAGCAACTCGGCATTAGCCTGGCTGGTAACAACCACGAAAGCCAGGGCCAAAACCGCTCCCAGGAGCTTCTTCATTTGCACTATTCCTCCTTACTTCGTAAGCCCCGCTATTGCGGGGATCTATTTTACTCATCAACCCCGCTTGCGCGGGGCCTACGTTTTTCCCTTCTTCAGGAGCGTGCCGTAGGCTTCTGGCCGCGGCCTCGACCTTTGAGGGCCGAGTCTCCCTAATCACAAGCGAAAGGATTCTAACAAAGCCTAAGAATTCCTGTCAATAGCTAAATCTGCCAGGGCGTGCCATTTCTACACCCCCCCTCCCAGGGCCTTCAACTGCTCCTGGGCCCAGGTCGCCCAGGAGGTCTCCGGGTACTGCAGGGCGATCTTCTGTAATGTCGCCTTAGCGGTATCTCTTTGTCCTAATGTCATTTCGCAACGGGCTAATGAGGCGTGCACTTGGGCCGCCAGGAAATGCTCCGGATAGGTGCCCAGGAACCGCTCTCCGGTCTTCACTGCTTCCGCGCATTGCCCCCCCGTCTCCTGGGCCAAGGCCAGGCCGCCCAAGGCTAAAGGTAGCAGGACCTGCGGCTGGCCGCGGTCCACCAGCTGCTTGTAGTACTTCTCGCTATCCGCGAAGCGGTCTTTATGGAAAAGCATATCCCCTGCAAAGAGCAGGCTGTAGCCCGCGGCCGAGGTCCCTGAGTAGGCGGCGGTGATCTCATCGACCTTCTTGAGCGCCGCGTCCGTTTGGCCGGAGTAGGCCAGACCATTGGCCAGGGACAAGTCATCCCAGGCCGCGGTCTGCCTGGAGTGATGACTATAAAGGAAAAGTCCAGCTAACAGGAGTACCAGCGCGATCGCCCCCGCGCCGATACCCGCGGTCTGACGGTTCTCCATCGCCCAGCGCAGGCCGCGGTCCACCGTGTCCTGGAGCTCGTTCTTCTTGACCTGCGCCCTGACCCACTGTTTGCTCATGTTTTTAACCTCTGATCATCAAAAATGCCCCGAGAGGGAATCGAACCCCCATCTAACGCTTAGGACGCGCTAGCTCTATCCATTGAGCTATCGGGGCGAAAACTCACGTATTCTACAAAGAATTCGAGGCCCTAGATCCTGCATCGGCCAGCATCTATGGGCCGGTGCCGCACGGCTGATGCTCCGAATGACCCGGCGAAAGCAAGGAAAGCGATAAACTCGTCTACATTTTTCGGGGCGCGGGAGGCGGTATTCCTGCGCATCGCTTCGAAGTCTCGGCGCAGGGCCGACGATTCTTGAGCGTTTTCCTGGTTAGGCATGTCCAAAGCGCTCCTTCAAGTCCTCATACGAGACTTGCAGACCGAAGAGATTGAAATATATCTTCATAAGGTCCCAGTCCAGGCCGTCACGGTTCGCCTCGATCAGCGATTCGATGTCGGCCAACTCGCGCAGCCGCCGGGCTGGATTGTTGGCCATGGCCTGGACCTTCATCCCGATGACGTCCTCCGGCCTCAAGACCCGCAGCATGCGGCGGCCTTCAAGCCGCGGTTTGTCGAGCGCGCGGCCAAGCATTTCCAGGGCCAGCGGCCGGAAGGCGTGTATGAAATCCAGGGAGCCCCAGGCGGCCTCGGGGTGGTCGTACTGCGAGACGTTCTCGCTGTGGTGTATCCGGCGATACCCCAGGCATTCGAGGCGGGCGTGGACGCGCGGCATGTCGTCGCGATGCACGAGGAAGTCCAGGTCCGCCGTGGCGCGCGCGGCGCCCAGCGTCCCCATGGCGAAGCCGCCGGTCAAGGCCCAGCGGATGCCCTCCTGGGAGAATGATTCGAGCAGGCGGTCGAGCACGCTTGGGAAGTCCATAGCGCTAGCGGGTTCTTCCTCTGGCTGTCAGTACTTGACCAGGGCCCTTACGTCTCGCCCCGCCAGATTAGCGCGGCCGTTCAAAAAGTCAAGCTCGATGAGCAAAGAGACGCCGACCACCTGGCCGCCGATGGCCTCGATGAGCTCGCAGGCCGCTTTGGCCGTGCCGCCCGTGGCCAGCACGTCGTCGACCAGCAGGACCTTGGCCCCGGCCGGAAAGGCGTCTTCGTGTGCTTCGATGCAGTCCTGGCCGTACTCCAGGGCGTAGGAGGCGGACTTGGTTTTGCGCGGGAGTTTGCCCTTCTTGCGGATGGGGACCAGGCCGGCTTTCAGGAGGCAGGCCAGAGGCGCGGCCAACAAAAAACCACGCGACTCGATGCCGGCCACATAGCTTATGCCCGCGTCCTTAAACGGCTCCGCCATCCGGTCAATGGCCGCGGTGAAGGCGGCCGGGTTGCCCAGCAGGGGCGTGATGTCCTTGAATACGATCCCCTTCTTGGGGAAATCCGGTACGTCCTTGATGAACGCGGCCGGGTCAAGAGAAGTCGCGGGCATCATTTCTCCTTGCCCTTGGCCGCGGCGCGGTTGAGGATGAGGTTGCGGGGGGCGCGGCGGACGGCGTGCGGCGCCGTGGGCGCGGTGGTGCGGCCTTTGGGGATGGTCTGGCCGAGGATGTCGGTCCTCACCTTCGGGGCAAACCAGCCGGGCTGCAGGTTGGGCGTGGCCGCGGAGCGGCTTTCGCCCACATCGATGAGGCCCATGCGGTTGGACACGCGGCGCAGGCGCAGCAGGGCGCGCTCTTCGATTTGGCGGATGCGCTCGCGTGAGAGCTTTAGGCGCTTGCCCACATCCTCGAGCGTCATCGGCGCCTGGCCCGTGAGGCCATGGCGGAACTCGAGGATCATCCGCTCGCGGTCGCCGATCTCCTGCATGGCTTGGTTGAGTTCGTCGTGGAGCTTGAGGACCGATATGAGGTTCTCCGGGGACTGGTTGTCGTTTTCGGGGAGCATGTCCTCGACAGTGATGTTGTTGTCCTCGGAATCCACCGGCGCTTCCAAGGAGCCTATGCCGCGCGCCGCCTCCGCGGCGTCGAGGACTCCGCGGACCTGGCGGGCCGTCCAGTGCATGGTGCGCGCCATCTCGGCCAAGGACGGGTCGCGGCCCAGCTTGGCGTGGAGCTTTTCCCACATCTTGAGCCATTTGCGCAGAGCTTCCCATGCATGCGGCGGGATGCGGATGGTCTTGGACTGCTCTTCGACAGCGCGGCGGATGGACTGCTCGATCCAATAGGAGGCGTAGGTGGAGAACCGGTAGCCTTTCTTCGGCTCGAACTTGTCGATGGAATGCATCAGGCCCAGGTTGCCCTCCTCGATCAAGTCCATGAATTCGATGCCCTGCCGATGGTACTTCCGGGCGATGGGCACCACGAGGCGCAGATTGGTCTCCATGATGCGCAGCTTGGCCTGGCGGTCGCCCCGCTTGGCCTTCTTCCAGAGCTTGTGGACCTCTTCGCGGTCTATTGGGGCCAGTTTCTGGATGCCCTTGAAGTACTGGCTGACGGTGTCAGTGCTCGGTGCTTCGTTTGCCATGACCAGCTCCCCGGACCTCTACGGTATGCAGGCCGAGCCTATCGGCCCAGCGCTGCGCGAATAAAACTTCGGGGTACTCAGGCTTGAACTGAGAACCTCTCGGTCCCGAACCGAGCGCTCTACCAATTGAGCTATACCCCGTCTTAACGCTTATATATTAAGAAAGAATGACATAGGCCGACAAGACACCCTTGGTCGGGGACCCGGGAATCGAACCCGGAACCTTTCGCACCCCAAGCGAACGCTCTACCATTGAGCCAGTCCCCGGCCGAGAGCGTCTTGTCAACCCCTGGCGACGGTATAAATCCTATCACTTCGCAAGCTCCGACGCTAGTTCCCGCAGTTCGGTCCGGACCTCGCGCAGCAGCTGCATCGCGGCCGGAGCGGCCGCGGGCTCTCCGGCATCTGCGCCTCTGATGCCTCGGAGTCTCTCCAGGAGGGCCTTGCGCGTTCCAGCCATGGTCATGCGGCGGCCGACGAGCAGGCGCTTGATCTCGAAGATGGTATCTAGATCGGCGCGGCCGTAGCGGCGGTGGCCGCTGGGCCTGCGGGCCGGCCGGGGCCAGCCCAGTCGCGATTCCCAGTAGCGCAGGGTGTATGAAGCTACCTGGGCGATGCGGCACGCTTCGCCCATGGTGAAGAAGTCCTGGTCCGGGATGAGGGGCGTCCCCGGGTTCACGGCTGCAGGAGGTTCTTCGACGCCTTGAAGCGCACGCCCTTGCGCGGCGGCACCGTCACCTGCTGTCCGGTCTTGGGGTTGCGCCCTTGGCGCTGCTGGCGGTGCTTGACGCGGAAGGTTCCGAAGTTGGAGATCACCACCTTTTCCTCGCGGCCGAGGGCCGCGCGGATGGTCTCGAACGTCGTCTCCACGGCTCGGGCGGCTTCCCCTTTCGTGGTCAGCACTTTGGCTACGGCTTTGATGATGTCTAGTCTATTCATCGTTGTTTTCTCCTTCTGGCTCGGGGCCTTCGGCCCCGGGCCCGGGAGCCTCTTTTTCCTGGGCTGGTTTCTTTTTTGGCTTGACGTTCTTTTTGAGGTCCTTGAAGATGTCCTCGGGCTTGAGGTTCTTGAGGTCGGCCTTGAATTTGCCGACTTCGTCCTCGGTGATCGGCTTGCTCAGAGTCTGACAGTTGGCAAAGACCTTCTCCTCTACATAGATCGGGCAGCCGGCGCGCACGGCCACGGCGATGGCGTCGGAGGGCCGGCTGTCGAGGTCCACGGTTTGACCGTCCTTGATTACGCGGATGCGGGCATAGAAGGTGTTGTCCTTTATGTCGCAGACCACCACCTTCTGTGCCGTATAGCCCAGTTGCGTGATGGTTCCTAAAAGCAGATCGTGAGTCAGGGGCCTGGGCAAGACGATGCCGGAGAAGCGGATGGCGATGGCTTGACCTTCGGTGATGCCGATCCAGATCGGCAGGAGGCGGTTGCCGGAGAGCTCTTCCAGGAAGATTATGCATTCGGTGGCCGTCGTGGCCAAGGAGTAGATGTGGACTTCTTTTTCCACGGAGGGCTGCGCCGGGCCTTGGGAGCCGCCGCTTTCGTTTTTGGCCATGGGGCTCAGCTCCGCTTGTCCTCGGCACGGAAGGCGAGACCGTGCTCTTGGCGCAGGCGCTTGATGTTCGGGATGTGCTTATAGACGATGAGCAGGGAGGCGGCCAGCGCCGCGACGGTGTAGGAATGGGGTGCGCCGAGCAGAAGGCAGAGCACAGGCAAGACCGCGGCGGCGCAGAGCGAGCCCATAGAGATGTGCCCGCTGCCCCACATCCCGCCGAGGAAGGACATGAGCGCCAGGGCCATGGGTTGCGGGGTCAGCGCGGCGAAGACGCCCGCCGAGGTGGCCACTCCCTTGCCGCCCTTGAACCCCAGGAACACGGTCCAGTCGTGTCCGATGATGGCCGCGGCGCCGCAGAGGACGACGAACCAGGGCTGGTCCGGATAGAGGCGGTGCGCGATGAGCGCCGGTATGAAACCCTTGAGCGCGTCGACGAGTAGAGTGACGGCGCCGGCCTGCGCGCCGGCGACGCGGTAAACGTTGGCCGTGCCAGGATTGCCGGAGCCATGTTTGCGGATGTCGATGTTCATGAGCCGGCGCACCACCAGGTAGCCGGTGGGGATTCCCCCCGCCAGATAGCTGAGCGCGACGAGTCCGGCTGGGGCCCAGATGTCGATTCTCATGGGGCGGTCAACGATGAGCGAAGAAGTGTAGCAAAACTAGTCCGGCTTTTCTAGGAGTTTCTCTTTGTGGAGGCGAGCTTTTTTTGAAGACGCTCCCAGTTCTCTTGGGTCAGCCTCAAACGCATCCGGATGCGGTCTTGGACCGCGTTCTGGGAAAGTACTTGGCTTGATTGTCGGACCCAGGACGCCAGGCTGAAGGCCCGGGCTGCCGGCAACTCGATCTCGCGCAGCAGCCAGCGTCTGGAGAGGGTGTCCTGGACCGCGGTCAAGGCCGCGCAGAGGCCCTCGCCAGAGGCAGCGGATACGAAGACGGCGTCCGGATGGCGGCCCTCTAAGTCTCGCCGTCCTGGGCCGTCGAGCAGGTCGACCTTATTGAAGAGCACTACCTGCGGCAGACCTTCGGCGCCCAATTCGCGCAGGGTCTCGGCCACAGCGGCCTGCTGCGCTTCGGCCTCGCTTGAGGAGGCATCAGCCACCACGAGCAGGCAGTCGGCCATGACGGCCTCCTCCAGAGTGGCGCGGAAGGCGGCGATCAGGGTGGTGGGCAGGCGGCGGATGAAGCCGACCGTGTCAGTGATCACGGCCCAGGATCCCTCGGGCAGGCGCACGCGCCGCGACGTGGGGTCGAGGGTGGCGAAGAGTTTGTCATCGGCATACACGCCGGCCGCTCCTCGTGTGAAGGCGTTGAGCAAAGAGGACTTGCCCACGTTGGTGTAGCCGATGAGCGCCACCTGGGGCACGGGTACGGCGAGGCGCCGCTCCCGGCGCAGCAGGCGCGCTGAGCGGATGTCTTCGAGTTGGCGGCGCAGGTGCGAGATGCGGTAGGAGATGTGGCGCCGTTCGTACTCGAGTTTGCGTTCTCCTGGCCCGCGCGTGCCGATGCCGCCGACCTGCTGGGAGAAGCCGCGCCAGGCGCCGGTGAGGCGCGGCAGCATGTAGGAAAGCTGCGCCAGCTCCACTTGCAGGCGTCCTTCGCTGGTGCGGGCGCGCTTGGCGAAGATGTCGAGGATGAGGCGCGTGCGGTCGACGATCTTGGCTTGGATGGCGGATTCCAGATTCTTCTGCTGGGCGGGTGAGATCTCCCGGTCGAAGACGACCGTCACGGCATGCCGGGCGCGGACTTCGTCGCCGATTTCCGTGACTTTGCCGGCGCCGATGAGCGTGCCGGGGTGGTAGCGCGAGAGTGTCTGGGATAACGCACCCACCACCTCGCCGCCCGCGGTCTCCACCAGCCGGTGCAGCTCCGAGAGGCTCGCGGCCATGACCGCGGCCTCGGATTTTAAGCCTACGCCGACGAGGATGACTTTTTCTGTCATGGGCTAACGCGGTGGCTCAAGATGAGATGCAACGCTTGCGTGAGCATGCTTTCCAGGCTGCCTCCCGCCACGGCCTGGGCGTTGAGCTGGTGACGGAACCAGGTTCGCTGGCGCCGGGCGTAGGCGCAGGTGGAGCTCACCAAGCGCGCCAGCCCATCATCAGGGGCGAGCCGGTCTTGCGCGCAGGCGATTGCATCCGGGTAGCCGAGGCTATGGAAGCCCGGCTCCTCTGCGCTGAAGCGGCGCAGAAGGATGCGGACTTCATCAAGCATCCGCGGCCACATGAGTCCGGCGCGCTCGGCGATGCGGCGGCGCAGGATTTCGGGAGGCCAGTCGATGCGGAGGATAACGGAAGGGACGATTCGTCCCCCCAACGGAACCGCCGCCCCCCGCGGGGCGGCGGCGGGGGTGCCGCGCCTGTCGGCGCGGCACCTCGTTTGTTGATCCTCCCGCCAAAGTTCGGAGATGGGGCGGCCGGTGAGTTCAAAGACTTCCAGCGCGCGCACCACGCGCTGGATGTTGTTGGGAGGGATGGCCGCGGCGGCTTCAGGGTCGACGCGGGCGAGCCGTTTATGGAGGCTGTCTCGGCCCTGCGCGCGCGCTTCTTCATCCAGGCGGCGCCGCAGGGCCTCGTCGCGGGGAGGTAGGGCGCAGAGTCCTTCCAGCAGGGCTCGGATGTAGAGGCCGGTGCCGCCGGCGACGATCGGGACTCGGCCTTGGCGCTGAACTTCGGCCACTTTGGCGCGGGCCAGTTCGGCGAAGCGGCCCGCGTCGAATGGCTCGGAGATCGGGACGCAGTCGATGAGATGGTAGGCAATGCCCTCTACGCGGCCCTGGCCGTCGCGCGGGGGCTTGGCCGTCCCGGCGCAGAGTTCGCGGTAGATCTGGCGCGAGTCGGCCGACACGACCTCGCCGCCTAGGGCGCGCGCCAGGGCCAGGGCCAGTTCGGTCTTGCCGGAAGCCGTCGGTCCGACGAGAACGACGGGCGAGAGCCGGGCGGAAGCTATTTCTTCGGCCAGAAGGGCATCTTCTGCGGATTGGCGCAAAGGGAGTGGAAGGTGCAGGGTTTTACGCAGACTTCCAGGAGCTTCAGGGAGATGCGGGTCTCGCAATCGCCGTGGTCCAGGGCCATCTTGCTGATCTGGTCCTGATGCTTCTTGCTGATCTGCGTGAAGGCGATGCCCACGTTGTAGGTGGGCCCTCTCTGGTGGACGCGCACGACCCGGCCCGTGATGGCTACGTGCTCCAGGCCCGGGATACTGAGCACCATGTCCAGGCTCCGGGTATGCGGCGGCTCGAGGAACATGAGCAAAGACATCCCCCCCGCGGAGAGATTGGTGAGGATTGCCGGCTGACCGGTGGCGGCGGTCGGGGCGCTGGTCCCGTCGCCCGGCCCGAACTGGACGGTGATTGGTTCGATCATCCCTTCCACCACGGGCAGACGGGCGTGCGCGCGCCTTTCCGTGCCGGCCTTCTCATGCTTATGGGGTGTTTGGTTCATTGATGTCTCCTAGCAAAGTGCGGCGCGTCGCGGAATTTACGCGTATTGAAATGAGGTCGCCGGCTGCGGCCGGACTCTGCCATCTCGTCTTAAAGCCCGTCCTCGTCCGGCCGAAGGTCGAAGTCTCGGCTAAGACCTCGACGATGCCGCCGACCTGTGCATCTAAAGCTTGTCTCGTAAGACGTTCGACTGCGGCGTTGACGGCGGCGAGGCGTTTTTCTTTCACTGGCGCGGGTACGTCGTCTGCGAGTGCGGCGGCCGGCGTTGTCTCTCTCGCGGAATACTTGAAGCAGAAAGCCGTCGCGGGGCGGAGTTCCTCGAGCATCGTCAGTGTCTGCGTGAAATCCGTCTCCGTCTCTGAAGGAAATCCTACTATAATGTCGGTGGAAATCACAACGTCGGGGACCGTCGCGCGCAGTCGCTCGGCCGTGTCTAGGAACTGTTGTCGGCTGTAGCCGCGGCGCATCAGTCCGAGTATCCGGTCGCAGCCGGACTGCGCCGGCAGGTGGACCCACTCGCATACCGTGCGGCACTCTCGGATGGCGGCCGCGAGTCGGTCGGTGCAGAGGGTGGGGTGCGGGCTCATGAAGCGCAGGCGTCGCAGGCCCGGTAAGGCGTCGAGCGCGCGCAATAGATCGGGAAAGTCCATGCCGTCGCTGCGGTACGCGTTGACGCGCTGGCCCAATAGAGTCAGCTCGCGGGCGCCGTTCTGGATGCGGGCGTGGGCTTCGTCGAGTATCTCTTCGACCGGGCGGCAGGATTCGGAGCCGCGGACCGAGGGCACGATGCAGTAGGAACAGGCGCAGGAGCAGCCGCGTATGATGGTGAGGTGTTGGACCGGCCCCCCTAACGGAATGCCCGCCCCTCGCGGGGTGGCAAGCGGTTTCGGCATCGCCTGCGGCGATGCCGAAATCCGATCCTTCAAGGCTTCGGCGACGATCTCGGCGTAGTGTCCGGCGTGTCGGGCGCCGACGACGCAGTCGATGTGCGGGAAACGTTTTGTCAGGCGCGAACCCAGGCGCTGCGCCACGCAGCCGGCCACGACCAGCAGACGCCGAGGGTCCTGTGCCTTCCATTCGCGCAGCCGCCCGATAAGCGAGAGGGCGCGCTCTTCGGCGTGGCGGCGCACCGAGCATGTGGTCAGGAATATCGCGTCGGCTTGCGCGGGGACCGCTGTGGCCTGCCAGCCGCGTCGGCGGAAATCGGCTGCGGTCTCAGCCCCGTCGGCGGCGGACATCTGACAGCCGAGCGTGATGACATGAAACTTCATCTTTCTCCATTATAGCAGGGAAACCCCGTCTTTGGCTGCCGCGAGGACGATGCTTGCGCAGGCTTCGGCGTCTGAAAGGGCATCATGATGGTTGAGCTTGAGGCCTAAATGCCGGCAGACGTCGGGAAGTTTCGTGGGGCGGATAGACCAGGCTCTGCGGGCAAGCTTGACGGTGCACAGGAATGGCACGGCGGGCGTCTCAACGCCTGCCGCCGAGCAACAGGCGTTAAGGACTCCGCTGTCGAAACCGGCGTTATGCGCCGCGAGATAGTCCGCGCCGGCCAGACTCTGCTTCAGCTGAGGCCACAGCGCAGCGAAGGTCGGCTGGTTTTCCACGTGAGACCATTCGATGCCGTGAATGTGGGAGAAGATGAAAGTCCGTCTTGGCGGTCTGATCAGATGACTTTCTCGTTTGACGATCTTGCCGTTGCATACCGTGACCAAGCCCACGGCGCAGGCGCTGTCTCGGCCTTGGTCCGCGGTCTCGAAATCAATCGCGACGAAGTTTATCGATGCGTTTTTCATTCTCGACCTATCAGCTGTGAGTCAGGGTTCTTCTGATATCTGCTGGGGGCGCGGGAGTCCTGGAAGTTGAAAAAAGTCGGAGAACCGATCGTCGCTGCCTGGCTTCAGGGCCGCTAACGCTGGAGTCATATCGGAGAAATCGTCCCAGCGCAGCCGCGGCAGGTCTTCCTCCAGTCGGAGGTCGTCGGCTTGGACGAATACGTTGCGCCGGGCCAGCAGCGCAGCGGGTTGTGCCATTAGGGGTTGGGCGGAGCATATCAGGAGGTAGCCCCCCGGCAGTTCATAGCCCCCGACATGGGCGAAGACGCTGCGCGCGGTGCGCAAGGTCTTGGCAAGGTCGCGCGGCGGATACGGCGCGGGTAGGCGCAGGGCCGCCAAGCCCGCCGGGGTCAGACGTCCGCGTAACTCTTGGAAGGCCTCACGCGTGGTGAGGCGGCTCCATCCGGGTGCCGGGAACGGGAGTTCTTCGATGATGGCGTCGAAGGAGGGGCCGGCGGCGCGCAGATAGCGGCGCGGGTCCGCTCGAGTCCAGCTCAGGCGCCCGCCGTTGACTGATGGTGACTCCGGTGGCCAGGGCATCGGGGACAGGGAGCGCAGGATGATTTTGGCGCCGGGGTGGGAGTCGACGGCCAGTATCTCCGCCCCATGGGCCATGGCGGATATGATGGCCAGGGGATTGCGCACGTCCAGCATTAGGATGCGGCGCGGGGAGCCTTGCAACAGGAGCGGCAGGTGCGCCTCGCGCCTGGCCTCTGTCGGGGCGTTGACCCAGGCGGCGCCGTCGCGCAGTAGGACTGGGACTCCGGATGAGAACCGGTAGACGGCCAGCAGTTCCCGCCCGTCCTCGGCGCGGGCGAGATATCGGCCGCCGGCCCAGGCGGCGTTGAGGCGATTGAGCCAGACGTCGGCGAAGAGATCGCGGCACTGCCAGGCCATGAGCGGGGCGAAAGCTAAACCCACGAGCGCGATCCGGGAAAGGACCGGCCTGCGCAGGAGGGGCTGGCGGTCGGCGGCGAGGCTCAGCGCGGCAAGGGCCAGATGGCAGAGTGCTGCTGTCTCGGCCGCGCCCAGGCGTGGGATGAGGGCCCAGGCGGCTAAGGGACCGGCCGCGGCCAGGAGCGCGCCGGATGCCCGCGTCCATCCTGAGGACGTCCCTACGGCGCTCGGCGGCGCTGGCCAGGCCATGGTCAGCAGGGCGCTCCAGAGCATCAGAGCCAGGGTGGACTGGCCGACGATGAACAGCAGGTCTCCCGGTCCCTGCAGTCCGCAGAAGAGGTATTCGGCGGCGCCGGCGTTGATGCCGATGAACCGCAGCCAGCAAAGGCCCAGCAGGCCGGCCAGTGCCGAGACGAATACGAAGAGGCGGCGCGGCAGCCCGGCGGCATCGAGGATCGGAGCGCAGCGTCCTTTCAGCCAGAGGCCGCAGGCGGTCCCTGCGCCGGCTCCGATACAGAGGCCGCAAAAAGCGTAGAAGGAATGTCCCCAGAGCAGTCCCAGGCAGCGCGCCCAGGCCACGGCCGCGGCTCCGGCCAAAGCCAGCAGCCATGCCGGCGGCGGCTCGGCTGCGACGCCGTGGGCCTGGCCGGCGCGGATTTTTATCCAGCCGGTCAAGCCCAAGGCCGCGCCGGCCAGGCCTGTGGCGCGCAGGCCGATAAGGGGCATCAGGACCGCCGCGGAGAACAGGACTGCCGCGGGTGCTGCTAGGGCCGGCAGAGGCCGTCGCGGGAGTTCGGCTATGAAGCGGCATCTCCCGCCCAGAGCCGCCAGGAAGATTCCGCTCAGGAGAGCCGCGCCGGTGACGACACCTCCTCCCTGCCGCAGGATGAGGGCGGCGGCGGCAGTTCCCATCATCCCAAACCCGGCCCACATCAAGGCGATGGGCAAGGGCCCGCCGTCCTTGGAGGGCGTGCGTTCTTCTTTCCCGAAAAGGGCGAGGATATTCGAAGGTGCCATGAAACCGTTTGGATTCTAACATTTTTCTTGAAATATTTTCGTAGCATGAAATGGGATATAATCTTACGGAAATGTTTTGGCTGATGCTGTCGTTGCTTCTGGCGGTCGTTCCCGCGCGGGGCCAGGGAAAGGATGAGCCCGCCGCATCTCAGTCCGCGCCGGCTGCGGGATCCGGAGAACAGGCCGCTTCCGAGGAGTCGTCCGCCGCAGGGGAATCGGCGCAGTCTTCCGATGTGAAAGAACCTCTCGCCGCAGAGGGATCAACGGCATCGGCCGAGGTGAAAGAGCAGTCCGCCGATGCGAAACCAACAGCCGCTGAGCCTGCGTCGGAGTCGTCGGTCGCCCCAGAGGGCGGTGACAGCTATACGGCAGATGAGCTCTCCGCCCCTGCGGCAGAGGCGGAAAGCGCGGGTTCGGGCAAGGAGCGCGGCCAAGCCAAGAAGACTTCCTCCGCCGTCAAGCCGGCCCGCGGGAAGAAGGCGCTGGCCGTAGGAAAGGCTGATAGAAAAGGCAAGAAGAAGCTCGCGGGGAAGAGAAAACCAGCGGTCGCCAAGGCGGCTGCGGAGCATCCCGGGGCTAAGAGCACGGCTGTCGCGGCTGTGGGCGTTCCGTCTGGCGAGAAACCAGCCGCTCCACAGCCCCTCTCGCTTGTGCCGGTCACCCCGGTGGAGCCCTTCAACCCCTAGGGCGCGGTAGCGCGTTAGAGTTCTTCGACTGCGGCAGCCGGGAGCCAACCTTTTGCGCCTTCCTTCAAGACCCCGACCTCCAGCCAGGTCCCGTCGGCTGAAAGGACCTGCACCCGCCGGCCTTCGGGGATGGTGAAGCTGACGTTGAAATTTTCGCCCGGGCCGCTGCGCAACTCCGCGGCAGGGGTCACGATGACCCCGCGCCGTTGCGGAGTGACTCCCCGGACGGCTAGCCACCAGCCGCCTAGGACGAGCCAGAGGGTCGCAGCCGCTCCCGTCCAGGACAGCAGGCGCGGGCGCAGGGCCTGCCGCCAGAGGCATAGACCTGACAGCACGAGCATCAGCCAGCATGCCAGCCATTGCAGGCCGGCCAGCTCACGTTCGCTGAAGAGATGGAAGGTCTGGAACAACAGCGGCGGCACGCCGGCCGGCGTCAGTTCTTCGCCGGCCCGCCGCAGCGTGTAATCCAGGTTCTGGCGGATGTCCGCGTCCCGCGGCCGGATGAGGAAAGCCCGCTCATAGGCGGCGATGGCTCGTCCGGTCTTGCCGCTCTTGAACAGGGAATCACCCAGGTTGTAATGTAGGCTTGCGTTGCGGGGTTCGGCGCGGACGGCCTGAAGATACCAGTCGGCTGCGGCTGGGTAATCCCCGAGGTCGTAGAACCGCTGGCCCTCCGATCGGGCGGCACCCCCCCATAGCGGCGCGGCCAGCATGGCTGCGGCGAGGAGCGCGGAAGTCATCGTTTGAACTCCTTATCCAGGCTGTGGAGCAGATCGCTGAGTTCCTGGCGCAAGACGGCGCCATCCTCCTCGGCGCCACCTGAAGCAGGGGCGAAGCGTCGTGAATCAAGATCTTCCCAGAGAGCGCGGATGCGCTTGATGGCCTGGGCTGGGATTTGAGGTTGGCGCATCTGCAATAGCTCTGAGACGCGGCGCATGGTCAGGCCCGAAGCCGGCTCGCTTAGCTTGTCGGCGAGAAAGCCCGTCAAGGCCTCGGTCAGAAGGCCGGCCGCCTCCCGGGAGTCGGCCGCTTTCTGGGCGGCCCGGAGCCGGATCGAGGCGGACTTCCAGGCGCCGCGGAACTGGGCTCCCTTGGGGTCGGAGGCTGAGAGTCCACGGAGGAAGGCCAATCCCAGGGTCCAGAAGAAGAAGAGCAGCGGCACGGCATGGACCGGCCCGGCCGAGGCCACGGCTTCCAAGGCCTGGGTCAAAAGAGGTGATTGCATCCGGGTCTGGAGGTAGGAGATGTCCTCGTTGACCCGGGTGAGGCCAGGGGCCATGGCAGCGGCTTGAGCCACGTAGCCTACGGCCGGAGTCGCGTTGGGTTCTCCAGGCGCGACGGAGACGGTCAGGGGCGCAGTGACGACCCCGACGTATTCCCGGCGCGTCGGGTCGAAATAGGAGAAGCGGATCGGCGGGATGGTCAGATCCCCCGAGACGCGCGGGACCAGGACGGTGCGGATGATCTTGGAGCCCTGCACCAGGTCGCCTTTCTTTTCCAGGTTTACCGAGGTCACCGGGTCGAATACCCTCCATGAGGGCAGGTTGGGCAGAGCCGGCTCTCCGATGGCCTTAAGGTTCCCGGTTCCCTGGACGGTGAGGGTGAGGTTGACGGCATCTCCGACCTTGGAGTGATTTTTGTCGACGCTTGCGGTCAGAGAGAAGCGGCCAATGGCGCCGGTGAAATCGGCCGGTCTACCGGTCGTGGGCAGCGGGGACACTTCCAGGACCAGGGGCTGGGAAGTGATGGTCCGGGTCTGGGACGCCGTGACGCCCTGGGAGAAGAACCTTTCGAAGAAATCGGGAGAGAAGGGATCGGTGTTGAAGCCCTGCTGGACCTGGCAGCGCACGACGGCGTTGCCGATCTTGAGCCGTCCGGCCTGTAGGGGGAATAGCGCGGTCTTGATCTCGGTCACATCATAAGGCCGGCCTTTGATGACCACGTTGTAGTGCCGCAGAGGCGGCAGGTCTTCGCTCAGAACGCCCTCCAGTTTCGGCGGCACGTACTCCGGATTGCCCATCAAGGGGACAGCGGTGTGGAACTTCACGGAGAGCGTCACCTGCTCGTTGACGAAGGCTTTTGATTTGTCGAGTTCCGCGGTCACCAGGACGTCGGGGGCCCCTCCGGCCGCGGCGGGGCTCGGGGAATGCTGGCGGGGGGCCGGGCGGCCCGGGGCCGGCCCAGGCTGTGCTTGGCCCGGCTGAGGCGGCGCAGCCGGGACGGCGCTGGACGGCGGCATGATCTGTATTTCGATAGGGTTGGTATGCGCCGTCGCACCCTGGGTGGTCGCGGTGATGGGCGGGATCAGTCCTTTGCCAACGGCTCTCGGGACCAGGACGAATGTGTGGGTGACTGAGCTGGAGACCCGGCCGTTGACGAAGGATATGTTCTGGCTGCGGCCGGAGGAATACACGCTGAAGTTCGGCAGGGGCGGCAGCTGCGGGTCCGGCAGCGAGGCTTGGCCGCCCGAGATGGTGACGGCCAGGACTACCTGATCGTCGAGGGCGACCTGGGTCTTGTTGACTTCGGCCGTAACGGAGAGCTGCCCCAGGGCTTGGGACGCCGGGCCGAGAGCCAGGGCGAGGCCGAGCCAGAGTCTCACCAATCCTCCTCGGACGGCGGACGTTTCTGCGGCGTGATCTGCTGCATCCTGTTTTGGGCGGCCTTTTCTTTCTCCGCGACGGAGCGCATGATGCGCTGCGCATCATCCTTGGACATCTGGTCCTGGGGCCGGGGCGCCGAAGGCGGCGGCGGGGAGTCGTTTTTCCCCCCTCCGCTCTTGTCCTTCTGGTCTTTCTTGTCGTCCTTTTTGTCTGGATTGGGCTTGTCGCATTTCTTTTTTGGCGGCGGCGGGTGCTTAAGCATGCGCAAGGCCACGCCGAGGTTCTCTCTGGAGTCCCGGTCCTGGGGAGCCAGGACGACGGCCCTGCGGAATGCGGCCACGGCGCCGGTATAGTCCTGCTTGCGCACCAGGACGTCTCCCAGGTTGTAGTAGGCGGCGGCCCGCGCTTCTGGCGGGGCCTTGGGGTCCTCGGCCAGGCGATGGAACTTCTGGGCCGCCTCGTCAAAATCCTCGAGCCGGTAGAGGGCGTCCCCGGAGTTGAAGTCCGGCCGTGGGTCCCCCGGACGTTGGGCCGCCCGGTAGCGCTGCAGGGCCTCCTCGAATCGCCGCTTATGGTAGAATTTGTTTCCGGAGCGCAGGTCGGACTCGCTGCCGGCGGCTTGCGCGGAGGCGGGCAGCAGGCACAGGCACAGGAGCAGGAGCGTCGCCGATTTTTTGGCGGCCAGTGAGCCGCGCAGAGGGACCAGCATCTCGGCCAGGAGCAGCAGGAAGGCCGCGGTCAGAGGGAACAGGAAGCGGTTGCGGTACTGCTGGGAGGCGCCCGCCACACCTTGAGATCTTTCCAGGCCTTCGATGCGGCGGACGATATCTGCGACCTCGTCCTCGGCGGGGCTGGAGCGGTAGTAAGCGCCTCCGGTGCTCGCCGCCATGTCGACGAGGGTCTTTTCGCCGAGGCGGCTGATGACGGTTGAACCCTTTCGGTCCTTCTTGTAGCCGGTGAGCGCCCCGCTGCCGTCCTCCTTGATGGGCAGGGGATTGCCTTCGGCCGTGCCGATGCCGATGGCGTAGATCTTCACGCCCGCGGCCGTCGCCTCGGCCGCGGCTCCCGCGGGGTCGGTGTGGTGGTCCTCGCCGTCGGTCAGCAGGACCAGGGCCTTGCCGCCGGGATAGCGCTGCAGGACGCCTGCGGCCAGGCGCACCGCGGTCCCGATGGCTGTGCCTGGGACTGGGATGGATCCCGGGGAGACCCCGGCGAGGATCTGCTTGGCCGCCTCCACGTCAGTGGTCAGCGGGCAGAGTATGCCGGCTTCGCCCGCGAAGGCGATGACCCCGACGCGGTCCCCCTTGAGCGCGGCCAGCAGCTGCGCGAGCTCCCGTTTGGCTTTTTCCAGGCGGTTGGGCGAAACATCTTCCGCGGTCATGGATAAGGACGTGTCCACGGCGATGAAGACCTGCCGCGCGTCGGACCGGGTGGTGAGCAGCTCCACCCCCCATTGCGGACCGGCCAGGGCCAGGAAGACCAGGGCCAGGCCCGAGAGCAGCAGCGCGGCCTTGAGCCGCCGCCGAGCTTCTATCTCGGGCGGGACCATGCGCGCGAGCATCCCCGGATCGCCCAGGTCCTTGGCTATGCCCCGGCGGCGGGCCGCGGCCCAGAAGTGAAGGCACGCCGCCGTTGCCACCGCGAGCACCAGCCCAAGCAGATACAGCGGATTTCTTAGCATGTAATCTTATTCATAGTCTAGAAAATCTCTCATGCCGGTATCATGCCGGATTTACGGCCACCTCAGGAGCAGGCCTTGCGACAGGACGGCTTCAAGCAGGAGGATGAGCGCCGCGGCCAGCACCGGTAATCCGTAGAGGTCCGCGCGGGAGACGATCTCGGGCAGCTTGACCTTGGTCTTCTCCAGTCTGTCGATCTCGGCATAGATGGAGCGCAGTTCGGCGAGGCTGGTGGCGCGCCAGTACTTCCCGTTGGTGATGCGCGCCACCTCGAGCAGGCCGTCTTCGTCGAGGTCCTCCGCGACGCGGACCATGACCCGGCCGAGGTTCGGGTCGTCCACCGGCATGAGGCTTTCCCCCCGTTTGGCCGTGCCGATGGCGTAGATCTTGACGCCCAGGGCCGCCGCCGTCTTGGCCGCGGTCACCGCGTCGAGGCCCACGTTGCCGCGGCCGTCGGTCAGCAGGATGATGATCTTGGTCTTGGCCGTGCCGGCCTTGAGGTGGTTGAGCGTAGATATGATGCCCTCTCCCAGGGCCGTACCGTCGACGCCGGTCATGCCCGCGTTCAGGCTTTCGATGCGCCCGATGAGGGCGTCATAATCGAGCGTCAGGGGGCAGGCCAGCATGGGCCCGCCGCCGAAGACCACCATTCCGATGTGGTCCTCGACGCGTCCGCGCACGAAGCGCGCGGCCGTGTCTTTGGCCGCTTCGACCCGGCTGAGGGGCTGGAAGTCGAGAGCGTTCATGGACAGCGAGGTGTCGAGGGCTATCATGATGTCGATGCCTTCGCCGTAGCCCTGCAGCCGGCGAGTCACTTTCTGGGGCCTGCTGAGGCCAGCGCAGATCAGGAGAAGGGCCAGAAGCCGCAGGGACAGGGGCAGCCAGCGCGCCAGTCTGGAGCGCAGCGTCGGCTCTCCGGAGAAGGCGTCGAGCGCCGGGAAGGGGAGCGTGGGCCGGTGGCCGTCCTCCAGGCGCGTCGCCGTCCACCAGGCCGCGGCCAGAGCCGGGAGGATGGCTAGCAGCATCCAGGGATGGGCGAGCCTCATGGCTGAGCACCGCCTGTCGCGGCCAGATCCTTGGGGTACATCTCGCGCACAAGACGTCGTGCCGCCATCAGGTCCGAGTCTCCCCAGCGGGCCTGCGCTGGAATCTTCGCGAACTTCACCAAGTCGGCCCGGTCGAAGAGGTCCTTGAAGACCGTCAGGAGCTGGCGGTCGAGCTCCAGCTGCCGCAGCCGGCGGTGGATCTCGGTCGTGGTCTCCCGCGTCGCCGGGAAGGTGAAACGCCGCTCCAGGTACCGCCGGAGGATCTCCGTCAAGACGCCGTAGAATTCCTTATGTCGGCCCTCCGACCAAGTCTGGGAGGCTTCCAAAGCGGCTAATTCGCTCTCCGCGATCTCTTCGGGGGACCGGGTGTCTGACGGCAGGCCGGCCGCTGCCGCCAGTTCGCGCCGGCTCCGCTTGCGCCAGGTGCCCCAGTACCATGCCGCCACGATGAGCGCGGCCATGAGCAGGAACGGCCAGAGCAGCGGGCCGGCGCTGCGGGGTTCCTTGATGTCCTTGACGTCCTGGGCTTTGGCGGCCTCGGGCGGCTCGTGCACATCGAGATGGAGTTCGCCAGCCAGCGTGCGCGTGGAGCCGGCGCTGGTCAGGGTCCAATATAAAGGGAAGGCGCGCGGGCCTATGTCCAAGGGTATGATCTGGAGCTCGAAGCGGCGTCCTGTCGGCTGGAGCTCGCGGACTCCGGTGATGGCGAAGCTTTCCGTCGTGGAGCGCTGTAGGTCCAGGGTGATCGCCTCGCCGGGCCCCAGCTCCGCTGTCGCCTGCACCGTGACCGGCTCCCCCAAAACGACCGAAGAGCTGGGCGCGGCCAACTCCACGCTTGATCTTTGTTGAGGGGAGGACGGGGCCGCCCCCCAGCCGCAGACCGCGGCCAGGCCCAACGCCGCGAGGACGTTCATCTGCGCAGCCTCCGGGCGCGCTGTCGGAAGAAGCGGATGATGGGGTCCAGGTAAGGGCGGTCCGTGCTGATGCGGATGAAATCCAGGCCGCAGCGCCCGAAGAAATCCTCCAGTCGGCGCAAGCGCTCGCTCTCCTTGTGCTGGTGCTGTTCCAGGAGCGCCGGCGACCCCGCGTCTATTAGGAAGCGGCGGCCGGATTCCGGGTCTTCCAGGTCGAGGAAGGCGCCTAGCGCGGGAAGCGTGGTCTCCCGCGGGTCCGAGACCACGACCGGGATGACGTCGTGCTTGAGGGCGGCCAAGCGCAACGGACCTTCGAAGTCGGTATCACGGAAGTCCGAGATGAGGAACAGGATGCAGCGCCGCTTGAGGACCTTGACCATGGTCTCGAGACTCCGGCCGATCCTGGTCCCGCGGCGGCGGGGTTGGTAGGCCAGGACCTCGCGGATGAGGTGCAGGACGTGACGGCGTCCCTTCTTGGGTGGGATGTATTCCTCCACGTCCTCGGTAAAGACGAAAAGTCCGGCCTTGTCGTTGTTGTGCAGAGCGGAGAGGGCCAGGACCGCGGACAGCTCTGCGGCGACCTCTTTTTTGAGGCGCGTCGCGGTCCCGAAGAACTGCGACCTCGAAAGGTCGCAGGCGATGGCTACGGTGAGCTCGCGCTCCTCCGCGTACTGGCGGACGTGGGGGCGCCCGGTGCGGGCCGTCACGTTCCAATCGATGGCGCGCACGTCGTCGCCGGGCACGTACTCGCGCACTTCGGCGAACTCCATGCCCCGGCCCTTGAAGACGCTGAGGTACTCTCCGGCCAGCGTCTCGGTCACGAGGCGCCCGGTCATGATCTCGATGCGCCGGACCTGGGCGAGTAGCTCGGGGGCGATCATGGGTCTCTTTTCTGCCTGGCTGCGCGGCCCGCGGTCAGGGGACTTCGACGCTTTCGAAGAGGGTCCGGATGATCTCTTCGGAAGAGACGTTCTCGGCCTCGGCCTCGTAGCTTACGAGGATGCGGTGACGCAGCACGTCGGCGCCGATGGATTTGACGTCTTCGGGAGTGACATAGCCGCGGCCGTTGAGGAAGGCGTAGGCCTTCGCCGCCTGAGCGAGGTAGATGGTGGCCCGGGGACTGGCCCCGTAGGTGATGAGCGGCTTGAGCTTGGCGAGCTTGTGCGCCTCCGGCTCCCGGGTCGCGAAGACGAGGTCCAGGATGTAGGTCTTGATCTTCTCGTCGAGATATATCTCGGAGACGATCTGCCGCGCGCGGTTGAGCTGCTCCGGTTTGGCCACCTTTGAGGCCTGCGGCTCGGCCAGCGCGGTCATGCGCTCCAGGATCGATCGTTCCTCGGTCTTCGACGGGTAGGTGATGCGGATCTTGAACATGAACCGGTCCAACTGGGCTTCGGGTAGTGGGTAGGTCCCTTCTTGCTCGATGGGGTTTTGGGTGGCCAGGACGACGAACGGCTCGGGCAGGGGATAGGTGTGGTTTCCGATGGTGACGTGCCGCTCCTGCATCGCTTCGAGAAGCGCGCTCTGCACCTTGGCCGGGGCGCGGTTGATCTCATCGGCAAGGATGATATTGGAGAACAGAGGCCCCTGGTGCACTGAGAAATCCGAGCTCTTCGGGTTGAAGATGAGGGTTCCGGTCAGGTCGGCCGGCAGCAGGTCCGGTGTGAATTGGATGCGGGAGAATCCGCAGTCGACGCAGTGGGCCAGCGTTTTGATGGTGAGGGTCTTGGCCAGGCCGGGGACGCCCTCAATGAGGATGTGTCCGTTGGCCAGCAGGCCGGTCAGGATGCGGTCGATGACTTCATCTTGACCGACGATGACGCGAGCGATCTCTCGCTTGAGTTCGGCCACGAAGAAGCTTTCCTCGGAAACCTTCTTATTGATCTCCTTGATGCCGGGTTCCATGGGGGGTGTCCTCTCTTTTTGGATTCGGGATCACTTCAGATCGGCAGGCTGCCCTCGCGGGGCCGGGGCTATTCTCATCACGGGATCAATGACCGTTTTTGGCGGCTTCCTCGGCCTTGCGCCGTAAATCTTCTTGGTGTTTCCTTTCGGCCTCGATCAAGGCCGCCTTCTTGTCCTGCAGGCTGTTGAGGGTCTTGAGGGCTTGCAGGCGGACCTTCTCGTCCGGGTCCTTGAGACAATCAGTGACGGCGGATCCGACGGAATAGTCGCCGAGGACGTCGAGGGCCTGCAGAGCCGTGATGCGGATCTCCGGCAAGGGGTCCTTGGCCGCGGCGACCAGGTGCTGCGAGATCTCCGCGATGCGCTGTTCTCGTGATGTGGGGTCCGCGGTGATGGCCTGGGTCAGCGGGTCATTGGGACTTGACTGCATGATGATCTTTTGGGCGCCGCGTTGGCCGAGCAGCGTGATGACCTTGATGCGCAGCTCGACGTCCTGGTCCTTGTGCATCTTATCGAACATGACGTCGTAGGCGGACGGCACCTTCATCTTGTCGAGGAATATGATGGCCTGCCAGCGGACGTCGGGGTCCTGGTCGCTGGCGGATTTGATGATCTTGGCCTGTTCTTCCGGGTTGATGATCGGGGCGGGCTCGGTCAGGATGGCCGGCGGCGGGGGCAGCGGGGGCAATGACGGCTTGGGTTTGAACTGCTGGCAGGCGAAGTATCCCGCCACAGAGAGGACGACGATCATCAATAGATATCTCATCCGGGTTATGTCTCCTCTGGATTAAAACATAAAGATGCACGACGTTCAAGCGCGCGGTGGCGCGCTAGTCATCCCGGTCCCCGATCAACGGAGCAGTTCGTCTAGATTGGCCGCGGGCCGCAATTGCTGGAAGGCCGCGCTCGCCATCTTCCTGACCATCGGGTCGGGGTCATGAGCGGCGGCGACATTCAATAAGGGCAGGGCCTTGGGATCGCCCAGCGTGCCCAGCGCACGCGCCGCCAAAGCCCGAACCTTGGGGTTAAGATCCCGCAGGAGGTCCGCCAGAGGGGTTCCCGCCTTGCGATTCCCGATTTTCCCCAGAGCATCCGCAGCCGCTCCGCGCACGGCGATCGATTCATCGCTTAAAGCCGTGATCAAGGCATCGACCGCGTCGTCGTTGTGCAGTTTGCCTAGCTGGACGGCTGCCTCCGCGCGGGTCTTGTTGTCGCCGGTCTTCAGACCTTGGACTAATGCGCGCAGCCGCTCCTGCCCGTCTTTGGGGACGATTTTCGAAGAGGAGTCGCTCGGCGGCGCCAGCCAATGCGTGTCGTCGCTCAAGCGCTTCTCTTTCGTCGGCCCCCAGCTCCAGCTCAGTGACAAGCGATGGGCGATCCCAATGGAGCCGTAGGGGACGAAGGCATAATCCACGCTGCAGGCGCCGAAGTTGGCGCCCCAGCCCATCGCGACGCCGGAGATGCCGCCGATCTGCGCCAGCGTCTGGGTGTTGAACCCGCCGCGCGCGGCGAAGCTCAAGCCGTCTTTCATCGTGAGCAGATATTCCGCGCCCAGCGCTGTGTAAGGAGAATCATCGCGCGGGAATCCCTCGTCCAGGCTAAACGTCCAATGCCCTGGAATCCGGTAGGCGGCTCCCGATTTGATCAGGATCGGCAAGGCCTCCCGCGCCTGGTCGAAATGCAGGGCGCCGCCGAGATTCGATGCGGTCAAAGCCAGCCGTAGTCTGTCCCCCCACAGCGAAGGCGACATCACGCCCCAATCCACGGCCATGGTTTGCGCGGAGTCGACGACCTGGGATTGGATATATTTCCCGGCCAAGCCCGCGGAAAATCCGCCCCAGTCCTTGCCTCCGTATGCGTAGCCCAGCGAGAGCGCCAAGTCGTGGGGAGAGAGGCTCTCGCCAGTCCCATAGCCGCCGCTGTCCGTTTGGGCGATGGATCCCGCGGAAAAATACTGCAAACTGACACCAACGGCTCCGGTCCTTCCCAAGTTGTGGCCGTAG
Organism: uncultured Elusimicrobia bacterium; assembly: GCA_903830945.1. GTDB lineage: Bacteria > Elusimicrobiota > Elusimicrobia > UBA1565 > UBA9628 > UBA9628. Next base: position 113,682 of record CAIKVT010000026.1, on the reverse strand, counting down.
GAGGCGTAGTCGAAAAAACTCGAACTGAAATACGCCGCATGCATGAGCGTGACGCTTTTCCCGGGGATCAGCGTCAAGGCGGCAGGGTTCCAATACATGGCTCCCGCATCATCGACCACGGCCGAATAGGCTCCGCCCAAGGCCATGGCACGGGCGCCCACTCCCACGCTCAGGAAATCAGCCGCCGTGGTGCCGCGCGCGGCGGAAGAAAAATCAGCAGCGCGTATGGTGGGCGGCAGGAACAGCAGGACCAGAAGCAGGGCTCTCATCTCTGGATGACCACCCGGATCGTTTTGTTCTGGCCGCCGTTTGTCATGAATACGAAGTAGACGCCGCTGGCCGCCGGGCGGCCGGCCATGTTCCGTCCGTCCCAGGCGGCCAGTCCGGAAGCGTCGGCGTTGAAGTCGGCGACAAGCGTCCCCAGCACCGTATGGATCCTTAGGCGTGCACCGGCGGGTAGGTAGCGGAACGTCATGACCCCGCCGGGGGTCAGCGACGGCCGCAGAGGGATGGGTCCGACCGTGACCTGCGAGAGATCACCGGCCGTGGCCCCCGTTCCTAGGATCTGGAAGAGAGATAAATGGTCGGTTTGGGCGGTCAGTGTCTTGCCCGCACTGTCGCGCGCGGTGAGCAGCGGCACCCAAGCGTCATGGATCGTGTCGAAACGGGCGATGACCAGATTGCTCTCGTTGACGCCCAGCGTCGCTCCGCTATATCCGGAGATGATCGTCAAGGGCAGGGCCGGCTGGAGTGGATTTCCGAGGGTGTCCGCGGCGGTGATCATGAAGTCGAAGGGGGTCGTCAGCTCCTGTAGGTTCCCGGTCGCTGCGGGAACGATCGAGGTCGGATATTGGATGGTGAGTGTGGCCCCGGACGGGAAGGCTTGCGGCGGTGCGATGACGTTCACATAGCCGTAAGAGGTCTGAAAAAAGGCGGACCCTCCGCCGGGCGGTATGGCGACGGCTATGGCTCCGAGGATGAAGGTGGACAGCACGACATCATAATAAGCGGTCGAGATGCCGTCGCCGTTGAGCGCCTTGATCGTCAGGTAGACCGTGGTGCTGCCGGTCAGATTGGAAAGGGCCCCGTAGGACAGGTATCCTGTCGACTGCGTGGATATCGTGACCGTGGATCCTCCGGCCGTCCACCACTGCAGAGCATACGTCGTGCCGGTCGGGTTGAAGCCGGACCAAGAGACCGACGCGCTGTTCCCGTTTGAGCCCAGCAGAGCAAAACTATCCGGGGGACTGGCGAGCGTAAACCGACTGATGAGCGCCGAATCCGACGATCCGGTGATGTTGAAGGCTTGAACGGTCCGGGTCATCGCGGTATTGGTCGATAAACCCGTTTCCGTGAACGATGATGAGGTCGGCGACAATACGCCGGACACCGCGCCTCCGGTGCTGGTCAATAGCTGATATTCGACGGCCCCCGTGCTGAGCGTCCAGGTCCAGGTGATGGAAGAAACGCCGAGTGCGACAGCCGACAACGTGGGCGCCAGCGGCGGGGGCGGGATATAGGTCGAAAGGGTGATATCCAGGGCTGTCGGGACCGGCGGCGAGGCATTGTTGAGCGCCTGCACCGCGCAATAGACCGTGGTCCCGGAAGGCAGATTGCTGATCGTCGCGTTGACCGATTGCGTGGAGAAGGTGATCGTGGACCCTCCAGTCGTCCAAGAGAGGACGTCGTAGATCGTGCCGTCTGGATTGCCGTTGGCGGACCAGGACAGCATGGCCGAGCCGCGGGCCATGCCCGTGAGTACTGAGCCTGTCGGCGGCAGAGCCAGGGTCACGACCGGAAATGCGCTGGCGTAAATAGTGGTGCCGCTCCACAGGGCGCCTGCTTTCACAAAATAAGTGGTGTTGGCTCTCAGGTCCTGCAGCGCCAGATGATCCATGGCCGGGTTGCTGGTCGATGAGACGAAGACGGTCCCGCTGAGATTTAAAGCCGTGGAAGCCTTGAGCTCGTATCCATCCGCCCCCACCAGGCCGTAGGAAACAATGAAGCTGGATATCTCGATATCGGAAGCAACGGGAGAATTCGGCGGACGTTCGTAGCTGTAGACCCAGGAGATGACGTTGCTGGGGTCATTGGCATGAACGGCGCCTTTGCGGGGGCCGCTGGATTCAAACATCGTGATATTAGCGGACGGGTCCAGGGCGGATGCATCGACGTTGTAGATGATTCCCGGGGCCGCGAAATCCACATAGCTGAATGTGGCCAGGAGCCTGCCTCCTCCGAAAGAAATCCCGATGGCTCCCGACGCCATGTCAAAAAACGTCATGCTGGTGATGGAGAGCCCCTGGAAGGCTGCGCCGGAGGCTCCCTGCGTGGCGATGAGCAGGCCATAGTAGGGCGAGCCCACGGGCCCGGTGATGGTGTCGGAGGAGAGGTCGATCGAGCCTGTATTGCCCTGGTCGAGGACTACGGCCGCGCCGCCGATGCCTCCCTTGATGCTGGAGGATGATAACGCCAGGTTCACGCTGCCGCCGCCCATTTGCAGGCCGATGCCTCTGGCCCAGGTACTCACCAGCGTGCTGTAAGTGATGACCGTGCCTGTGGAGCCGGAGACTAAGACGGCGGTGGAGCCCTGGATGTAACACCCCGCCGCCGTGTTGGACGAGGCTTTGTCGAGATAGAGGCCGTAGGCGCTTTGGACCGTGACGCTGGAATATGAGATCAAGGCTCGGCTTGCTGAGATGGCGATGCCCGCGACCGTGATGTTCCCGTTGGAGTCCTGGACGCTCACGCTCGATAAAACCACATCGACCGAGGAGGCGACGATGCCGTAGCTGACCGTATTGGTGGTTATGACGGCGATATTGGCGATGGTCACGCTGGCATTGAGGATTTGAAAGGCGGCCGTGGCGATATTCGCAGGAGGGTTGACCGCGGGCGCGGAGCTGATGAAGCTGGGGTCGGCCATGATTTGGAGCCGGTAGCCGTTGTTCGTGATGCCCTGCACCGTGACCTGCTCGGAGTAGGTCTGGGTATCCCTCACCACGATGCAGGTGGCCGTGGAGAGGGTTGTTCCGTTGAGCGCTTTGACCGCGGCATTGATAGAGGTGTGCTCCCAGTCTCCGTTTTGGCCCACATTAAATCCCGCGCCGCAGCCCGGCGGAAGTATCACGGGCCAGTGCACGTAGAAGAAGGGGTCGTCCGAGTAGCGGCGGCCGGTCCTGATCCCGGTCGGGGCGACCAAGTAGATGCTGGCATCGGTGTTGAGGGCCCCGGCGTTGATGTTCGTCCCGAGGTTCGCGCTGTTGAAGCCCAGGGAGGTGAAGGTGGATAGGAATGTCCCGCCCAGGAAGTCGATGGCCGTGGTGCCGGCGGGCAAGGGGTCCGTGAAGGTCATGCTGGCTATCGAGAGGCTGGTGAATGCGCCGCCTGCGCCCTGCGGGGCGATGAGCAGGCCGTAGTAGGGCAAGCCTACAGTGGCCGTGCTGGTGATGGTGTTGGCGCAGAGGACTATCGAGCCAGTGTTGCCTCGGTCGAGGAACATGGCTTCGCCGCCGATGCCGCCCTGGACGGTGGAAGACGACAGGGTCAGGTTGACGCTGCCGCCGCTCAGCTGCAAGCCGATGCCGCCTGGCCAGGGGCTCATCAGCGTGCTGTAAGCGATGACCGTGCCTGTGGAGCCGGAGATGAACACCGCGGTTGAACCCTGGATGTAGCAGCCCGCCGCGGAGTTCGACGAGTTTCTCTGGAGGTAAAGGCCGAAGTTTTTCCCGGTCACGGCGCTTTGGCTGATGGTGTTGGAGTTGGAGCCGGTATCGAGAGTCGCGCCGTCTCCGCTCGAATTCGACAGGAAGCTGCTGGCAATCGTGTTGGAGGAGGCGCCGGTCAGATAGAGGGCGCCATAGTTCAAGTTGTCGGCCTGGGCCGAGCTGTAGGACACAGCCGTCATGCTGGCGCCGCTCAAGTAGAAGCCGTAGGCGTTGGCCACGGTCACGCTCGAGTAGCTCACCGTGTCGTAACTGCCCAAGGACATGCCCGCGCCCCAGATCTTGCCCGCTGCGTCTTGGACGTTGATGCTGGTGATGGTGATGAGCGGCGAGGAGGCCAGTACGCCGTATTGCACGCTGTTGGTGCTGATCACGGTGAGGTTGATGAGGGTCACGCCGGCATTCATGATCTGGAAGGCGGCCGTGGAGCCCGCGGGGGGGTTGACTACAGGCGCGGAGCTCACGAAGCTCGGGTCGGACATGATTTGGAGCTGGTAGCCGTTATTGTTGATGTTCTGCACCGTGACAGCTTCGCAATAGGTCTGCGTGTCGCGCACCACTACGCAGGTGTTGGCGCCCAGGGTCATGCCGTTGATGGCGTTGACAGCCTGCTGTATGGACGCGTAGTCCCAACTGCCGTCTTGGGCAACGTTGTAGCCGGCGCCGCAGCCCAGGGGCGGATCGATGAGGGTCCAATGCGCGACATGATCGGGGTCATCCGCGTAGGCGCGGCCGGTCCTGGGCCCGGCGGAGAGGAGCATCCAGACCGTGCTGTTGAGCGTCAGGGGGCTGACGTTGATGTTGGTGCCGATGTTCGTGCTGTTGAAAGCGACCGCGGCGAAGGTGGAGAGAAAGGTCCCGCCCAGGAAGTCGATGGCCGTGGTGCCAGCGGGCAAGGGGTCCGCGAAGGTCATGCTGGTGATGGACAGGCCGGTGAACACTCCCCCCGCGCCCTGCGCGGCGATGAGCAGGCCGTAGTAAGGTGAGCCTGCGGTGGCGGTGCTGGTGATGGTGTTGGAAGAAAGGGTAATCGAGCCTGAGTTCCCTCGGTCAAGGAATACGGCCGCGCCGCTGATGCCGCCTTTGACGGTGGAGGAGGAGATGGTCAGGTTGACGCTGCCCTGGCTCATTTGCAGGCCGATGCCGCCCGTCCAGGTGCTGACCAACGTGCTGTAGGCGATGATCGTGTCAATGGAGTTGGAAATCCAGACCGCCGTTGAGCCTTGCACGTAGCAGCCGGCGGCCGTGTTGGCCGAGGTGCCCTGGAGCTTGAGGCCGTATAAGCCGGCCATGGCGCTCAGGCTTATCGAGTTGGAGTTGGAGCCGTTCAAGAGTTCCGCGCCGTAGCCGCCGGATCCGTACATATAGCTTCCGCTGACCGAGTTGGACGAGGCGCCGGTGAGGTAGAGGCCGAAGTTTTTTCCGGTCACGGTGCTTTGGCTTATTATGTTGGAGTTGGAGCCGGGCTCGAGGATCGCGCCGGTCCCATTGGTCCCGTACATGCAGCTTGCGATGATCGAGTTGGACGAGGCGCCGCTGAGGTGGAGGGCATAGTATAAGCTGGTCATGGTGCTTCGGCTAATTGTGTTGGAGTTGGAGCCGGTGTCGAGAGTCGCGCCATCCGCGCTTGAATTCGCCATGAAGCTGTTGGCGATCGTGTTGGAGGATGCGCCGATCAGATAGAGGGCTCCATAGTTCGAATTGTCGGCCTGGGCCGAGCTGTAGGACACAGCCGTCATGCTGGAGCCGTTCAAGTAGAAACCGTAGGCGTTGGCCACGGTCACGCTCGAGTAGTTCACCGTGTCGTAGCTGCCTAAGGACATGCCGGCGCCCCAGATCTTGCCCGCCGCGTCCTGGACGTTGACGTCGGTGATGGTGACGAGCGGTGAGGAGGCCAGCACGCCCCACTGCATGGTGTTGGTGCTGATGATGTTGATCCCGGTGATGGTCACGCTGGCGTTCATGACTTGGAAGGCGGCCGTGGATTTTGTCGGCGGATTGACCGCGGGCGCGGAGCTGATGAAGCTCGGGTCGGACATGATGATGAATCGATAGCCGTTGTTCACGATGTTCTGGACCGTCACAGCTTCGCAATAGGTCTGCGTGTCGCGCACCACGATACAGGTGGTGGCGCTCAGAGTCGTGCCGCTGAGGGCGCTGACAGCCGGCTGTATGGATGTGTAGTCCCAGCTGCCGTCTTGGCCCACGTTGCAGCCGGCGTCGCAGCCCGGGAGCGGATTGATGAAGGTCCAATGCGCGACATGATTGGGGTCGTCCGAGTAGGCGCGGCCTGTCCTGGGCCCGGCGGAGAAGATCATCCAGGTCGTGCTGTTGACCGCTAGGGGGCGGGTGTTGATGTTGGCACCGATGTTCGTGCTGTTGAAGGCGACCGCGGTGAAGGTGGAGCGGAAGGTGCCGCCTAGGAAGTCGATGGCCGTGGTGCCCGCAGGCAAGGGGTCCGTGAAGGTCATGCTGGCGATGGACAGGCCAGTGAACACTCCCCCCGCGCCCTGCGTGGCGATGAGCAGTCCGTAGTAGGGCGAGCCCACGGTCGCGGTGCTGGTGATGGTGTCGGATGAGAGGTTGATGGCGCCGGTATTGCCTTGGTCGAGGAACACGGCTTCGCCGCCGACGCCGCCCTGGATGGTGGAAGACGACAGGGTCAGGTTGACGCTGCCGCCGCTCAGCTGCAAGCCGATGCCGCCCGTCCAGGGGCTTATCAGCGTGCTGTAAGCGATGACCGTGCCTGTGGAGCCGGAGATGAAGACCGCGGTGGAACCCTGGATGTAGCAGCCTGCCGCGGAGTTGGACGAGTTTCTCTGGAGGTAGAGGCCGAAGTTTTTTCCGGTTATGACGCTTTGGCTGATTGTGTTTGAATTGGAGCCGGTGCTGAGCGTTATGCCGCTTCCGGCCGGGTTGCTGGCCAAAAACACCGTAAAGGTGTTGGATGAGGCGTTGGCCAGGTATAGGGCGGCGCAGGAGGAGCAAGAGCTGTTGGCCTGGGCCGAGCTGTAGGACACCACTGTCATGCTGGAGCCATTCAAGTAGAAGGCGTAGGAGGAGACGGCTACGGTCACGCTCGAGTAGTTCACCGTGTTGTAGCTTCCCAAGGACATGCCCGCACCCCAGATCTTGCCCGCCGCGTCCTGGACGTTGACGTCGGTGATGGTGATGAGCGGCGAGGAGGCCAGAACGCCCCATTGCACGGTGTTGGTGCTGATGATGTTGATCCCGGTGATGGTGACGCTGGCGTTGGCGATCTGGAAGGCGGCCGTGGACTTGGTGGGCGGATTGATCGCGGGCGCGGAGCTGATGAAGCTCGGGTCGGAGATGATCTGGAGTCGGTAGCCGTTGTTGGTGATCCTTTGGACCGTCACCTGTTCAGAATAGGTCTGCGTGTCGCGCACCACGATGCAGGTGGTGGTCGATAGTGTGGTTCCGCTGAGGGCGTTGACCGCGATTTTGATGGAGCTGAAGTCCCAAAACCCGTTCTGACCCACGTTGTAGCCGGCGCCGCAGCCAGGGGGAGGATTGAAGAAGGGCCAATTCACGATGTGTTTGGGGTCGTCCGCGTCAGAGGGCCCGGCTTTCGCCCCGGCCGAGAGGAGCATCCAGATCGTGCTGTTGACCGCCAGGGGGCTGGCGTTGATGTTGGCGCCGATGTTGGAGCTGTAGAATCCGACTGAAGTGAAGGTGGAAAGGAAGGTCCCGCCCAGGAAGTCGATGGCCGTGGTGCCCGCGGGCAATGGGTCCATGAAAGTCATGCTGGTAATCGAGAGTCTCGTGAAAACGCCGCTGGCGCCCTGCGTGGCGATGAGCAGTCCGTAGTAGGGCGAGCCCACGGTCGCGGTGCTGGTGATGGTGTCGGAGGAGAGGGTGATGACGCCGGTGTTGCCCCGGTCTAGGAATACGGCCGCGCCGCCTACGCCGCCCAGCACGGTGGAGGATGATAGGGTCAGGTTGACGCTGCCGTTGCTCATCTGCAGGCCGATGCCGCCCGTCCAAGTGCTCACGAGCGTGCTGTAAGCGATGATCGTGCTTGTAGAGCCGAAGATGAAGGCCGCAGTCGAGCCCTGGATGTAGCAGCCGGCGGCCGTGTTGGACGAGGATTGGAAGAGGTAGAGGCCGACGGCTCTGCCGGTCATGGTGCTCTGATTTATTTTATTGGAGTTGCAGCCGAATTCCAGATGCGCGCCGTGCGATCCGTACATAGAGCTCCCGGTGACTGAGTTGGACGAGGAGCTGTCGAGGAAGAGGCCGTTGAAGTTTCCGGTCATGGTGCTCTGGCTTATCGAGTTGGAGTTGGAGCCCGATACTAGATCCGCGCCTTCGTTGGTGCCGTAGAGATAGCTCCCGGTGATTGAGTTGGACGAGGCTCCGATGAGCTGGAGTCCGTAGTATAATACGCTGGTCATGGTGCTCTGGTTTATCGAGTTGTAGTTGGAGTAGGATATGTTGGCGCCGTACTGGTTGGCTCCGTACATGTAGTTCCCAGTGACTAAGTTGGAGGATGAGCTGTTGGTCAGGTAGAGGCCGGCGTTGTGGCCGGTCATGGTGTTCTGGCTGATGGTGTTTGAGTTGGAGCCGGATAGAGTGGCGCCGTTTCCGTTGGCGCTGGACATATAGCTCCCGGTGACTGAGTTGGACGAGGATTGGGGAAGGTAGAGGCCGTAGGAGTAGCCGGTCATGGTGCTCCGGCTTATGGAGTTGGAGTTGGATCCGGACTCGAGCCGCAGGCCGTACTGGTTGGCGCTGTAGATATAGCTCTCGGTGACTGAGTTGGACGAGGCTCCGACGAGGTCGAGACCGGAGTACAAGCCGGTCATGGTGCTCTGGCTTATGGAGTTGGCGTTTGAGTTGGAGCGCAGATAAGCGCCGTATCCGCTGCCTCCGGATCCGTTCATATAGCTCTCGCTGACGGTGTTCGACGAGGCGCCGGTGAGGTAGAGGCCGGCATTGAGGCTGGTCATGGTGCTGTGGCTGACTGAGTTGTAGTTGGCGCCGGTGAGGTAGAGGCCGTAGGCGTTGTTGGCCGTGACGCTGGAATACGAGATCGACGCCCAGTTTGAAGAGACGGCGATGCCCGCGACCGAGATATGGCCCGCCGCGTCCTGGACGTTGACGTTGGAAATGGTCGCATAGGCCGAGGAGACCAGCACGCCGTACGATACGCTGTTGGTGCTGACGATGTCGATCCCAGCGATGGTCACGCTGGCGTTCAATACGCGAAAAGCCGCAATGGAAGATGCCGGCGGATTGACCACGGTCGCGGTGGCGACCATGATGGGGTCGGACTTGATGGTGATGGTCTTGTTGTGGGTCGCGGTGTCCTTGCCCTGGATGGTCACCTGCTCGCTGTAGGTTTGACTGTCGATGAGTATTTGGTAGTCGTCGGTGAGAGGGCTCGTGATGAGGGCGACCGCGGCGGTGATGGTGGTGCAGCCGGAGCCGCCTTTCTTGACGTTGATGGTGACGGGGTTAGACCCTATGGCGGAGCAGTCGGCCTGCAGCTCGGGCGCGGCCAGCAAGAGGGCGCTGCCGGCCAGGGCCAGGACTCCGACGAGCCTTAGAACGCGCGCGCGATAAAAAAATACGTCCGTCGCTGACGGCTGGAGGGAGAGGCTGCGGTTGCTGAGGGTGGCGCTCGCTATAATCCCTCGTGCGTCACCAAGCATCGTCATGAATTATAGGATATCCTCACCCGGAAGATGAGTAACTTTTTTTATGACGCTGACATTCCTCTGGGGATGGTTGAATCGGTAGAGAGGCTCTCCAGAAGGCCCCGAGCCTTCTGGACGTTCTCGACTGCGATGAGGATGCGAGCGATCCCGCCGCTATGGCCGGAGCTGCCGTAGACGGTTGTGATGTTGATCTTGCCGTCGGCTAGGGTTTTGGCGATGCGGTGCAGTTCGCCGGGGGTCCCTTCGAGCTCTACGGATAGCAGGTTGGTCTCCACGCTGGAGAAGCCTCCCTGGGAGAGGATGGCCGAGACGTCGGCGTCGGCGGCCACGGTGATGCGGACCACCCCGGAATCATCGCGCACCTCGGAGGCCAACCCCTTGATGTCGATGCCTTTTTCAGAGAAGATCCTGGCCAGGTTGCTCAGGGCTCCGGGTCGGTTGGGCATGAAGACGCTGAATTGTTTGAGTATCTCGACTTTCAATCGTTGTTCTCCTCATGAGGAAATCTCGCCACGATACCCGCGCGGGCGCCGTGGCGGTTCTTCCGAGCGATGCCGCCCGGTCACTGGAAGTTGTATTTTACCGCGTTATTGATGGCCTTGGCAACGCCGTCCTGGTAATTATGAGCGAAGGGGCCGCTTAATTCCTTGAAGAGGCCGTCGCCCTGCAGATAGTACGCGCTCCGGCCGTCCGACGATTTGATGACGGTGGCGATGGTCCACTTGACCACGGGTTGCATGGCCGCCACGGGGTCTTGGGTGGTCCCCACGTTGACCACGCTGGAGTCCGGTATCTCTACGCTGAGGTTGAACTTATAGCCCCACAGGACGTCGACGGTCAGGGGCTGGATGGTCACGGCCGTGAGGTACTTGCCCTTCCCGTTATAGTTGCCGCCGCAGGTTCGCAGCACCTGGTACTTCACGTCGACCACCTTGCCGCCGTAGGCGTTCTTGGCGGTGAACCCGTAGATCGTGCCTTCGGGCGGCCTCCAGCCCGCGAGCTGGCTCCAGTGCGTGGCGCCCTGGGGCGTGGCGGTGCCGTACTGGGTCTGGATGTTGACCACGGGCTTGTTTGCCTCGACGATGGCCCATATCTTCTGCCCCAGGTTGATGATCTGGTCGATGATCACGAACGGGTCGTTCCCGTCAGGACTCACGGGGTTCTTAGGCTTGGGCAGGTCGATCGCGGGGCCAAGGTTCTGGATGCGGATCGAGTCCTCGTCTATGGTGTAGGTCTTGGGATCGTTTTGGGCTGCTTGGATCATCAGATCCGTGAACGGCTTGGCCTCGGGCTTATTCTGGGTGTAAGCGGCGGTGACGGCGACCATCAGCAGAGCGGCCAAAGCCGCTTTTCGGCGCAACATTGACATTGGGACCTCCGTGGGCTCGAGACTTCAGGGCAGGACGTTGGGGTGTCTTTGGAAGACCATGGGACCTATGCTGATTGTAACACAAGGGCCCATAGACGTGAGGGCCCATGGGCCTAGGTCAGCTTAGGACTTAGGGCCTACTTATGGGAGGCTCACTCGGCTGCGGCGCCGAGACCTTCCCGAGATGCTTGCACAGGTAGAGATAGTAGGCGGCCAGCGGGATCATGGCCAGGGCGATGTAAGTGAAGGGCGTAAATCCCGCCATGCCCTGGAAGAGGTATTTGAGTGCCAGCAGCCCGGCCGTGCTCGCGGCTAAGGAAGCCGATCCAAAGAAGCCCATGGCGTCGGCCATCTCCTGCTCCGGGACCTTGGATTGGAAGAAGCTGCGTAGCTTTAGATAGCTGACGACCTGGGCGATGCCGAAGGGGATGAGGGCCAGGGCCGGCAGGGTCAGGCTTCCGGCCCAGGAGAGCAGCGAGGGCAGGGCCACGAGGGTGCCTAAGGCGGGCAGAGGGACGGCCAAAGTCGCGATGGCCGCCAGGCCCGCAGTGCCCCAGAGCATCCAGCGCAGCATGGATTTGCGCAGGATCTCGTTCTCTTGGGCGTCCGTGATGGGGGTCTTGCCGTTTTTGCCATCTTTGAGCGCCTTGATTTTCTTCTGTTCCAGCATCATGAGCAGGCCTCCCAGAAGGCCGCCCAGGCTGTAGAGGCCGGTCATGGTGCCGTAGATGCCGGCGGAGAGCTCCGGATGCGCGATCCCCACCAGGCGCATGCCGTAGGCCGGGGCAAGCATGCTGTAAAGGAAAGGGTTGATCATCATGTAGACCGTGAAGCCCAGGAACGAGGTGCGCAGGACAGGGTCTTTCCATACGATTTGGGCGCCATGCCCGATTTTGCGGAAGAACTCCTTGAAGACCGAGCCAAGCGTCATCTTCTTGCCTTGCACCGTCTTCTTCTGAAGGTCCGCCAGGCGCATGGCCTCGACCTTCTGCGGGATCTTGAGAGTCAGGGCGAGGATGGCGATGGCGACCGCGAAGGAGACCGGGAAGGCGATAAGGGCTGGCAGGAAGCCGAAGCTCGCGACCACGGCGCCGGTCGCGATGGGGCCGGTCACGCCGATGGTTTCCAGAAGCGTCTGTTCCCAGGTCCAGAATCGCTCGAGCGCGGCCGGGTTCTGGCCGACCAAAGCCGGCGGGATGCTGGTCTCGGCGGTCAGGGCCACGCCCTGGAGCAGGCCGTTGATGGAGTAGAACACCATCATGAGGGGCAGGGTCATGTGCCCTGTCGCCAGCAGGGCGCACAGCGCTGTGATGGAGACCAGGCGCGTGATGGTCGCCGCAATATAGGTTTTTTTGAGGCCGAACTTGGTCACGGCCATCGGCCCCAGCGTTCGGCCGATGATTCCTGCAATGGAGGCGAATATTCCGAGCTGGGCGACCACGGTGAAATCGCCGAAGGTCTTCTGCACCAGGGCCGGCATCGAGGCGCCCAGCGCCTCTACACCGATCTGGCCAACGAGGAGTGCGCCGATGAACATGACCGCGGACTTGCCGAGGCCGAACCAGGGTTTGCCGCCGACCTTTTCATCAGCGGCGGCCTGCGTCGAGGGAGCCGGGGGCTGTCCATCCTTTTCAGCGGCGGTTTGGGTCGGGACGTTGGGCGTCAGGGTCGCGGCGGGCTTGTCGGGATTCCGCGTGGATCTGAGAGACGAGGCGTCTACGGCACCAGGGAGTGCTCCGGCGTCTTGGCGCGCAGAGAAGAGGGACTGGAGTGTGCCGATGATGCCGGTGCGGACTCGGGAGGCCGGGGCCGCAAGGCGCCCGGGCTGGGACGTGATGGTCTCGGCTTGCGCGACGGCCCCGTCGTCTTGGATTTCGGTGGGAGTGTTTTTTTGAGCGTCGACCGCCGCTGCGGCCTGCGCCGGAGCGGCCAGTGTCATCGGGGCTAGCGGCGCGGTCATGTCCTGGGCGAATATTGTGGGGGCTGCCGGCGTCGGGGTGAGGACTCCGGAGAGGTTGGCGGTCAATCTTGTCTGCCGCGCGTCGAGCGTGCCGGAGAAGGAGGTTCTGGCGAGGCCGGCGCCAATCGGGATGCCGACGGGGACGTTGACCTGGGCTGAGACGATCTGGCCGGCGGCCGCGTAGGCGTTGGGGCCGGGGCAGGTCAGGAGCAGGGCGCCGCAGAGGATAGATGAGAGCAGTCTTGTGGTCAATTGGGGTTTGGTGCTCATGAAATTATTATAGGCCTTTACCGTGGGTTTTCAGAGGGTCTTGTGGGCCCGGCGCCGGCGGACAATCGGCCTAGGTGGAGGTGGGACTGAGGGCCTGCTGTGAAAACGGCGGCATCCCGATGGCGCTCACCCGCATTCTCAGGGGAGGGAAATCCGCTTGATTATCCCCCCGCGCAGAGTCTATACTCTTCCCATGCATGAGACTTCTCCCCTCCCCGTTCCCGAAGGCCTGGAGATAGCACCAGCCAAGGTCAGTGACCGTTTCGTCGCCTTTCTTCTCGACCTGGCGCCGTTTCTGGGCGGTTTCATTGCCAGTACATCCTTCGTCCAGTTCAAGCTTCCCCCTGCGCTTCCTCTTCCCGGGATCTTTCTTCATACGGGCGCGCTCTGGGCCGGTCTGCTCCTGGCGTACCAGTTCGTCGGAAACTTGACCGGCGGGACCGTGGGAAAGAGGCTCATGGGGATCAAGGCGGTGCGGCTCGACGGCAGGCCTTTGGGCCTGGGGCGCAGCTTGGTGCGCGCCGTCGTCTATCTATTCAGCATGCCGCTGTGCAATCTAGGGTTTCTCATCGCATTCGTGCATCCGGATTCGCGGACTCTGCACGATCTTCTCTCCGGCGCTTTGGTGGTGGAGACCCGCGCCAAGAACCCGGCTGAGGCGTTCATCCTGTTTCTGGCCGCGGTTTGCGCGATCTGCGCGCTTTTCTTCGGCAACATCTACTACGATCTGCACAAGCCGCTGCCCTCCGATCTGCTCGCCGTGCAGAAAGCCCGGGAGGGGCTGGGGATCATGGCCCAGATCGAGGAGGCTTACCAGGCCAAGAACGGCTCCTATACCAGCGCCTTGCCCGACCTGGTGGAGTCCAGCGGCGATCCCGTCGAATTCAGGAAGGCCATGTCGGAGATATTCGACCCCAACCTCTTCCACATCGAGCTGGGAGTGGGCAAGTACCGCATCTCTGGCGTGGCCAAGGACCGGGCCAAGACCCGGGTCCGCATCGAGGGCCCCCGGCCAGCTTCCGCCCGGTAGTTCTAGTACTCCAGCAGGACCCAACGTCCGAAGGCCTGGGCCAGCATGACCTTCTTGGCAGGGACCAAGCTTAAGACGAAGGCCGCATCGCTGCGCCGGCAGACCACGAAGACGCGGCGGTCCGGCAAAGGCAGCTTTGCGATGAGGTCGGTCCCTCCGAAGCGCTCGGCGCGCACGCGTTCATCCCGGGCGGCGTACTCCAGTTCTCCTTCCCAATCGATCATGCGGTCCACCCGCCGGCCGGTGTAGAACGGCAGGCCGTGCGGATATGCGCCGTAGACGTAGACGAGGTCGGCCGGGCCGCGGCGGCTGACGATGGCGGCGCCCAGATCGCGCGCGCTCAGCGTCGCTGTCGTCGCCCGCATCGCGAAGATTCCCAGGCCGCTCGCCAGGAGCCCCGCGGCGCAGCCGGTCATGAGGGGCTGGACGGCCGCGCTCCAGCAGAGCAGCGCACCTGCCAGCACCGCGAGGGCGGCCGCAGCCAAAGCCGGTGCGGCGGGGAAGGGGAGTTCTCCCGTCGGGATGAAGCGGGAGATGGGCAGGGCCGCTGCCGCGGTGACGAGCATGATGATGGCGGCTGCGGTCCCAAGGCGTCTGGCCCAGCGCGGATTTTCTTCGACTGCGGCCGCTCCGAGTATGGCCAAGTGTGGGAAGACTGGCAGGATGTAGGTGATGAGCTTGGAGCGCGAGCATGAGAAGAAGACCGTGACCAGCGCGGCCCAGGCCGCCAGGGCGATCCCGCGCTTGTCGCCTCGGCGTCGATCGGCCCATGCGCGGCCCAAGCCCGCCGCCACGGCCGGTGTCCAGGGCATGAGACCTGCGGGCAGCACGAGCAGGAAGAAGTACCATGGGTTGTAGCGGTTGAACTTTTGCGTGGCGAAGCGCAGGACGTGGTGCTCGTAGAAGAAGAAGCGCAGGAAGCCCGGATGGCGCCGTTCCATCAGGACGAACCAGGGCGCGACCAGGAGCAGGAAAAGCGCGGGCCCGGCAGGCCGCAGCAGGGCGCGCAGGCGCGGACGCCACTCGGCGCAGAGCAGCCATAGGGACGCGGCCCAGGCCAGCGGAAAGACCAGGCCGACGAGGCCCTTGCTCAGGAAGGCCAGTCCGGCACAGACCCAGGCGGCCGGCCCGGCCCAGCCCGAGTCCTCGGGCTTCAGCAGGCAGCGCAGCAGAAATGCCGTGCACCACAGCAGCCAGACCGTGAGCCCCATGTCCGGGGTGATGAAATGGGCCAGAGCGAAGAACAGCAGGGAGCTTCCCAGGATCAGCGCCGCGGTCCAGCCCTGGCGCGGCGCGTAGATCCAGGAGCCTAGCCAAGCCGTGCCCAGCAGCGTCAGCAGGGCCAAGAACGCCAAAGGCAGGTGCGCGGCGGCCTCGCTGACGCCGTAGACCTTATAAGAAGCGGCGCAAAGCCAATACCAGAGGGGCGGCTTTTCGACGTAGTCCAGTCCATTGAGATGGGGAGTGGCCCAGTCCCCCCCCAGCGCCATCTCGCGCGGCACCTCGGCGTAGCGCGCGTCGTCTACCTCGAGCAAGGGGCGGCCCAGGTCCCAGAAAGGGGCCGTGGCGGTCAGGGCCAGGAGCAGCCAGAACCAGCGGGGCACGGCGGAGAGTCTACAATTTTGTGTGGAGGTCCCGACGCTTGGAGCGCCGGCAATGCAATCATTCGCGTTCTTGTCCTGCAGCTCTAGCTCTACGGCCAGTTCGTCCTTGGCCTTTGGCGAGGTGTTGAGCCGCGAGCAGATGCGGCCGAACTCTTCCTTGAGCTGGGCCGTCGCGGCTTCGGCGGGAGAGGTGCTTCCTGTGGGAGAAGAGGAGGACTTCACTCCGAGGCTGGCGGTGCGGGCGGCGATGGCTCGCGGTTCGGTGCGTTCTGGCTTATGAGAGGGCTCTTGAGATCCTTAGCGTTCGCGGGACCGGTGGGACAGTTTGGCCGGCAGATTGAAGCTGACCGAGAATCGGTGAGTGGCATCACCCAGCACTCCCATGGGCACAAAGGCGTAGTCGAATGTGAAATCAGCGACGGTCAAGCCCAGTCCCAGGCTCAGGCCGGCCATGACATCGAGGTCGATGATGTTCTGGCTGTTGAAGCCGCCGCGCAGCATCGCTTTGACCTCCTTGTCTACCTCCCAGACGTACTCGCCGCCTATGGCTCCGGCCGGGGAGTTTGTGACGGGCACGATGGCCTCCAGGGATACGGTGAGTCCTTGCACGGGGCGGACGGCGCCGCCGAGCCTGGCCCGCGTGGGCAGGGTGTCCCGGGTCTGGTTGAATTTCTGGCCCGCGCCCATGTTCTGGACCACGGCGGCCAGGTCATAGGGTAAATAATTGTTGTAGAAATGGGCTTGGAAGCCGAGGTCTCCACCGTAGCCGTTGGCATGCTCGACCATCTCGGAATGGATCCACCGTCCGGTCACTCCCATGTCGATGTCCATTTCGCTGTCTGAAAGGTCGTAGATCGTTTGGCCCCAGCCCAGCTCGGCGACGTAGTTGCGGGGATGGAAGGTGCCGATGCCGACCGGGTTGGCGGTGATGTCGGTCCGGCCGATGGCGCCGAGGTCCTGGTAGCGGAAACCCGCGGCCACCACGGAGTTGTCGTCGATGCGCTGGGCGTAGGACGCTGACTGGTAGCTGATGTCCTGGACGTACATGGAGTACATCGTGGCCAGGGAGAGCCGCGGGATCTTGGCTAGGCCGGCGGGGTTCCAGTAGAGTGAATAGGCGTCGTCGGTCACGGCGGTGTAGGCGCCGCCCATGCCGATGCCGCGCGCGCCGATGTCGAAGAGCAGGAATTCGGAGCCGGAGGTCCCGATGGCCGAGGGCGTAAAATCGCTAGTGGCGCGGACGGGCGTCGCCCAGAGTCCCGACGCCGCGCCGGCCGCCAGGACTGCGAGCGTCAGCCGGAGGCTTCGGGGGAGCCTGCGGCCGGGCCCAGGCCTTCGCCGTCCAGTGTTTGTCTCGCTCATCGGATCACTGCCAGTTTTCGGATCGCCTTGATCCCGTTGCCCTCGACGACCACTAGGTAGACGCCGCTGGCCACGGCGCGGCCGCCGCGGTTGGCGCCTTGCCAGGTGAATATGCCGTGGCTGTCAGCGCTGCTGTTTAGGACCAGCTCGCCGCGCAGCGTGAATATCCGCACCCGGGATGCGGCGGGGAGCCCGTCGATGGTCAGCCAGCCGTCGCGGGCGGTGTAGTAGGGGTTCGGGTAGATGCGCATCCCTTCGGGAGACGTGGAGGGCTGGACGGTCCCGACCTGGAAGATCGAGAGATGGTTGAGCTCTCCGGTGATCGTCTTGCTGTCGGGCGACGCCGGGTTGCGCACGGGCACGCACTGGCAGGTGGTGGGGTCGAAGCGCAGCATGACGGCCTGCTTGGGGTCCGTCATGCCGGCGACATTGGGCGGTTCTCCGTCGTTGTAAGTCACGGTGAAATACAGCGGCAGCGTGGGCTGCAGCGGCGGGTTCGCCGTGATCTCGAAAGTCAGGTTGGGGTCGCCGCCGCAGAGCGTGTGTCCCGGGCATTGGCTGAGTGAGGCGTCGAAGGTCGAGATGGTCACGACGGTGTCGGAGGGAAATGATCCCCCCGGCGCGCTGAACGACACGTGGTGCTGTTCTTGCGGCGGGGTTGGGAGGCCCACGATGGCCCCGCTGACAGAGCCGCCGTATTTGGCGCTGACGTTGATGGCCAGCGAGCCTGGGACGACGCCGGGCTGGGAAGCGTAATAGATCGGCCAGATACCGTTGACGGTGGACGTGTCCACGGAATTAGGCTGGGTGCCTTCCCAATGCGGCGGATTCCTGTAGTTGAGCATGAAATAATAGGTGACCCAGGTGCTGAGGTTGGTGACCAGCGCGGTGTGCGATGGGAACGGCAGGTCCATGAAGTCGAGGCCTGGGTGAGGCACGCCGCAGGCCGGTCCGGTCGATGTGTCGAATAAGGGTGTGAGCACGCCGCCTATAAGCCCGGTGCAGGTGGTCTGCATGACCTGGAAGCTGCTTTGGGGGTAGCCGGCGCGCGTCGGGTCGGGACGCGCGTTGTTCCACGACAGGGTCACGCTTGTCGGAGTCCATGGCTGGGTGGAAATGAAGTTGGTCGGCGCCTGCGGCAGGGTGGAGGTGAATCCGGTCTTATCGGTGAAGTCGTAGGACGATACCAAGTCCACCCATTCATCCGTGTATTTGTAGTTGAGGTTGATCTGGGGATCTAGGAACTGGCCGAAGGTGTTGAGCGCGCGAGCCCGGATATAGACCGGCACGGCGGGGTTGAGGTTTCCGAGCACCGCGCTCTCGGTGGGGATGGACTTGTCGGCATCGACGACGGTCGCGGATGAGGGGACGATGCCGGGGTTCCAGTTGCCTGTGGCGCGATTCCAGTTGCCCGTGGCGTATTCGACTTGGTAGGTGACGGGGTTGCTCTCCGGGCCGGGCCCGCCCGGGTGAGTGTTCCAGGACGTCACGACGCTGCCGGTCGTGATGCCGGCGCCCGTGTTGGGGCAGCTCAGCGCGGTGAAGACGGGCGCGGCCGCCAGGCTGTAGGCCGTGGCCGAATTCGACAGAGGGCCTACGGAACCTCCGAGCATCGCTTGGACCTGGATGACGCTGCGGGCGTTCTGCGGCAAGGCCTGGTAATAGAGGTTGGTCGTCAGGCCCGAGGCGATGATATTGTCGGTGGCGGTGGCATTGACTATGGTGTATGTCGCCCCCGAGATCGTGTCCCAGGTCCATTTTACGGTGTCCGTGGCGTACCCTATGCCGGAAACGTTGTACACGATGGCTGCGGTCTGTGTGGAGACGTAGGGGCTGAAGTCCGAACATTCGCCGTAGGGGTTGCCGTGGAGGTTGCAGGCCCGCACGCGGAAGGAATATGTTTTGTAGGGAATAAGTGAGAGAGGCTGGTTCGGGGCGAAATTGGCCGTAGTCGGGCTGAAGGTCGTCAGGACGGTCGCAAATCCGTCTAAGGATTCGCTGAGCTCGTAGAGCGTGCCTTGGCCGTCGTAGGGCGATCCCGTGTTGGGATCCGCAGTGCTCCATTGCACGAAGAAGGTGTTGCCGGGCCCGGTGGCGATGGCCACGTTCGCGGGCGCCACGGGCAGGGTGTAGGCCGTCGCGGAGAAGGTCAGGACGGGGTAGTCGCCGGAGATATTGTAGGGCATCACCATGATCTGTTGGGTGGAGCTTGGGGTCAGGTGATTGAGGGTGAAGGAGGTCGAGTTGTAGTCCACGGTCGATGTCCAGACATGGGAGGTCGCTATGTAGACGTTGTAGCCGTCGAAGTCACTGCCCGGGGCCAGGCCCGCGGGAGCAGCCCATGTGAAGGTCATGGAGTTCGTGCTCACGTTGATGGGGTAAGCGGTGAAGGTCACTGGCGCGCGGGGCAGGTGTGGGCCGGCTTGGACCGCGTAGGCTGGGGATAATTGGTCGTTGGCGCCGACGCGCAGGCTGTACCAGCCGTAGGGCAAGGCGCTGGGAAGGGTGGGAAGCGTGATGGTTATGGAAGAGTCGATCTTGGCCCAACTGTTCACGGCGCTGTTCTGGTAGATGTTCGAAGTCAGGTCGATTATGAAGCCGCTGTTTCCCTGCGAGGAGCCTCCCCCGGAGCCGTCCATGGACTGCAGTATCCATATGGGATGGCGCTGATCGGAGTTGGCGCTGCCCGCCCCGCCGCCCGAGGCCTCGGTCACGTTAAGGAAATTTTGTCCTTTGACGGTCAGCGTTTCGCCGCGGTTGAAGGGAGAGAGGTCCGTCGCGGTCACGCTGGAGAGGCGGGCGCTGGGCAGCCCGCCCACGCTGTTGGCGTCGTACGCCCCGGCCATGTGGAAATGGCTGACCGCGGTGTTGAGATAGTTGACGCCATCGTAGCCGCCGATGGCGTAGAGCGTGCCGTCGTTGGCCAAAGTCGTGGTGTGGTAGGCCCGTTCGCCGGGGAGGCTGTATTGGGCGCCGTTGATCGTGAGGCCCCCCTGCCACTCGGACCATATCCCCGTGTTCGGATCGTAGATTTCCACCGAGGCGATGGGCTTTCCGGCGTGGCCGTCGTACTGGGTCCCGCCGATGACCGCGACGTTCCCGTTGGGCAGGAGGGTCGCCGTGTGGTTTTGCCGGGCCACCGGGAGGGAGGGGGCCGCACTCCAGCTGTTCAAGGTCGGGTCGTAGAACCAGCAGGCGTCGGTCTCTCCGGAGCCGTTGTTCCCGCCTGCGATGAGGACCTTGCCGTTGGGCAGGAGGGTGGCCGTATGGAGGTAGACGGAGCTTGGCGCGCTCGCGCCCGCGGTCCATCCCCCAGTGTTGGGGTCGTAAAGTTCGGAAAAGTTCAACGGCCCGGATGCCTGGCCGCCGAAGACCAGGACTTTGCCGTTCTGCAGCAAAGTGGAGGTGTGCTGCTTGCGGGGGTGGGCCATGCTGCCGACGGACCGCCAGGCCATGGCGGTGGAGTAGTAAATTTCCGTGGAGTTCAGGTAGTTTCCGCTGGCGGAGCCTCCCGCGACCAGCACGTTCCCGTCGGGCAGGAGCGTGGCCGTATGGTAGGTGCGCGAGGAGTTCATGGCGCTGTAGGATCGCCAATAGCCCGTGTCCGGATAGAAGATTTCGGCGTCGGCGAGGGTGCTCGCCGATGTGTTGAGGACGGAGTCGCCGCCGGCCACGAGCACGCGGCCGTCGGGCAGCAAGGTGGCCGTGTGATTGGCGTGCGGCACGAGCATGGCGCCGGGCGTCAGCGTGAAGGTCTGGGCCACGGGGTCGAATATCTCGGTGGTCGAGCTGATCGCGGGCCCGTCGGTCCCTCCAGCGACGAGCATCTTGCCGCTGGGCAGGAGCGTGGTCGTGTGGTTGGCGTGATTGAATTTCAGGTTGTTGCTCACCTGGACGAAGGGATTCAGCGTGAATATGGTTATCGATCCGATGGAAGATGCGGCGGGGGTCGCCTGGTTCGGCACGGGCACCATCGGGCAAGAGCCGTCCCAGTAATTGGGGTCGCAGGACTTCCCCCCCACGAACTGGGCGTCCCCTCCCGAGGTCCCGATCATGGTGTGCCCATAGCGCTGCCAGCCGAAGGAGTGGGTCCCGTAGCGCCAGGTCATGGGCGACTGCCCGCCCGGCGTGAACTGCTCGACGTCGCTGAAGACCATGCTCTTGACGACCGACACGGCATAATCCGCGGTGAAGGTCAGGGGAGTGCCGTTTATCGGCCCTACATAGATTTTGTTGGCGCCGTATTGGGTGATGTTGCCTGCCGCTCCCGTCATGGTATTGTTGGGCCAGGTGCCCCATGGATACGGGTTCGTGACGCTATTAAAGACCGGGTTATTGACCGCGGTATCGATAGGGGGAGTGCACGTCGCCGAAGTGAGGGCCACGGTGTTGACGTCGGGGGTGGCGGGTACGTTGAAGGTGCCGGTCAAGGAGACTGTCCCGTCTGCGCCCACCGTCCCGCCGGGGGTCAGCGCGACGGAGTTCTGGGCGGATCCGATGGTGAATTGGTACATCGGCGCCATCTTGGTGTCGTACCAGACGATCGAACCGCCTGTCAATGTCATGTAAACATTGCTCAAGGTCGCGCCTTGGAGATTGGGAGACAGGCCACCGACTTGGAGCGTGAGAATGAGGGAGCTCGAGTTCATGGTTTCTGCGGGTTGCGTGATGCAAAGGCCGCTTGCGAACGCGTTGAAGTGAAGCGCGGTGCCGCTGTTAATGGCGGCAGTGACCGTCACAGATGCAGGGACGGTGAGAGAGGCTGTGCCGCTTCCGCCGACGATGTCCAGCGTACGGTTCACATAACCGCAGCTGTCCGTGGAGAGGCATTGCACCGTGCTGCCTGCCAGATCCGCGTGGATGCCGGTTCCAGCTGCTGGATTGCCGTTGGTGAAGTTGATCGTGCCGCCGGTGAATTTGATGGTAGGTGGGGCGGGAGTGAGGCTGTCGGGATTGGATGTGTAGGAGGACCAACCGCTGGCGATGACGCCCGACACGTTGTGGAGGTTGCCGGCGTAATCGTTAAGCTGGTACGCCGATTGAGTGGCGAAGTTCGAGCTGGTGATCGTGCATACCGAAGCGCTGTCGCAACTGCCCAGCGAGACCGTGTCGGTGATCGAGCCTGTCGGCGCTTGGATCGGGTCGCTGAGGCCGCGGTAGGAATTGCTGAAGTTCCCCAGGCCGCCCCAGGAGAGGACCGTGCCCTCTTCCTGGAGCGTGATCGCGTGCATCATCTTGCGCACGGGCATCGTGGGGGCGTAGGGTATGGCGGAGCCGCTCGGGTTGACGATCTCGGTGCCCCTCAGGAAACCACCGGTCTTTGAGGGAAAGGGTTCGTCGTAGACTTCGATGTTGTCCTTGACGTCGTTGCCGTCGAATCCACCGATGATGAAGACACTCCCATCTCCCATCATCGTGGCCGTGTGATAGGCCCGGCCCTGGCCGAGGGCGGGGCCGGGCGTCATTCGTTTTTTTTCGGGATCGTATATCTCGGTGGTGTTGGTATAGGCCGGCGAGACGCTGCTGTTGTAGCCTCCGGCCAAAAAGACGCGCCCGTCCCGCAGCATGGTCGCGGTATGTATGGCGCGGCCCGTCGTGAGGGCTGGAGGCGCCGACTCGAAGCTTCCCGGAGCGCTGCCGCAGGCCGAAGGCGCGGCATTTGGTTTGAATATGTCGCAGGATGTCAGCGAGGCCCCGCTTCCGTCGAGGCCGCCGCAGATCAGTACCTCCCCCGCATATTGTCCGGTCCGAAGCAGAGTCGCCGTGTGGTCGTAGCGCACCGAGGACATCGTGTTGGTGTTGTCGAGGTGCCAGCAGTTGAGCATCGGATTGTAGACCTCGACGGTTTTCGCGAAGCAGGTGGCGCTGCCGCCGCAGGCAGTGATGCCATCGGCTCGGACGCAGTTGGCGTTGCTGCTGCCGTCGCACCTGCCTCCGGCTACCAGGACCTCGCCGTTGGGCAGGAGGGTCGCGGTGTGCGAGGCCCGCGCCACGTAGAGCCCCGTCAGGTTGGATCCCACGGTGGCGGCTTCGAGCTGAACGTTGGTCGTGATAGTGCCCACGCCGTCGATCACTCCGCCAACGATGAGGATGGTGCGGTCGGGCATGAGGGTCGCGGTGTGCGCGTAGCGAGGAGTGATGCTGACGGCGGCGGCCGGTCCGATGCACAGCAAGCCGCCCATCAAGGCGAGGAGCCCGGCAATCAATCCGAATCTATAGCGTGGCATAGGCGAACGGGCATGCTCTGCCTGGTCGTGCGCTTAGGTTAGCATCGCCTTGTTACAAAAACAATAACGTTTGGTAAATGCTAGGGCAGGACCAGGACCGAGGCGCCTCTCTGCATTTGCCTGTTTTCCGGGTCCAGGGTCTTCTTGCCGTTGACAAGGAACCAGTAGCGATAGCCGTCCCCAGGCAGCAGGTAGAGGGTCAGGGTCCAGATCCCTTCGTCCTGCCGGACCATCTCGCGTCGGCCGCCGCCGCGCACGATGAAGGCGCCGATCAATTGGACGCTGCGGGCATGGGGCGCCTTGAGCTTGAATTCGACCGGGATGGAATGGCGCTTTTCGACGGGCATGGACGTCGCTGGCGTGACGGGAGGCTGCGTCTCCGCGGTCCTGCCCGCGGCTTGATGGGGCCTGGGCGCTTCCCGGCTCCTTATGGGTTCGGCCAGGAGTGAGGGCTTGGCGGCTTTGGGACCTGCCGTGGACGCTGGCGGAGGCGCCCCAGTTCCTCCGTCCTGCCGGCCAGGCGCGGAAGGAAGAGCGCCGGCCGTCAGGGGCGCCGCCGAGACCTCGACCGGCTTGGGCGCCTCGGTGGGAGGCGCGGCCGGTCGGCCGGGTTTGCGGCGAGCGGCCGGGGCCACGCTCACGGGAGAGTTGAGATGTTGGTAGAGCTTGGCGGCCATCGCTCCGCCGAAGACGATGACCAGGACGGAGTCGACCACCAACAGCGCGCCCCAGAGCGTCGGACGCGTGCGCGAGCCGGGGGCGGCGTCGGCGGCGGGTAAGGCACCGCTCCCGGAAAGGGTGACGGGTTCCGCTTCTTTCTTGATCCCGAAAATGTCTACCATTGACGAGATTCTACCGTCTATGCCGCGCTCGTGTCAACGGAATTTCGCCAGGATTTTTTCCCAGAGCCCTTGGGACTTGAGCAGGGCCTCGGCGACTTCGCGCACGGCCCCGTCGCCCCCGGCTCGTCGAGTGACCCATCGGGCGGCGCGGCGCACCTCAGGCCGGGCGTTGGCCACGGCTACGCCTACTCCGGCCGCGCGCAGGACGGGGATGTCGGGGAGGTCGTCGCCGATATAGAGCGTTTCTTTCGGGTCGGCCCGGGCGTTCCGGCAGATCTCATCGAAGACCGATTTTTTGTCGAGCCTGTGCTGGTAGACGTAGGACATCTGCAGGATCTTCATGCGCTCGGCCACGCCCCGGGACATGCGTCCGCTGATGACCCCGGTCTTGAGCCCCGACTGGGCCAGCCAGCTCAGGCCGATGGAGTCCTGGGAGTGGATGCCCTTGAACTCGACGAGGCCGCCCTTGGTGTCCACGAGGTGGAAGATGCGGCCGTCGGTGAGCACTCCGTCGACGTCCATGAGCACCAGGCGCACGCGGCGCAGCCGGTCTTGCAAGGCGCGAGGCGTTAGCTTGGGCATGCTGTCAGCTCCGCCGCCGCGTTGACTACGGCCCGCAGCGATTCCTCGACAGCGGTCCCCAACTCCAGGCGCAGGATGCGCCTCCCCCCTTCCAGCATGGCCGCGTAGTCACCGCGGGCCTGGGCTCGGTGCAGGGTCCCGAAGCTGAAGTCCTGTCCCGGCACGGGCAAGGCCACTGCATCGGGTTGGACCAGCTCCAGGAAGACGCCGTTGGCCGCGCCTCCCTTATAGAGTTGTCCGGTGGAGTGCAGGTAGCGGGGGCCGTACTGCACGGTCACCGCCGCCGTGGATATCCGGCGCAGGTGCCGCTGGAGGGCTTCCAGCTGCAGCCGGGCGCCTTCGTCTGGATGCACGTAGGCGAGCACGGCCGTGTAGTCTCCGGGCTTGAGTCGCGCCAGATGCGCGCCCAGGACGCGGCTTAAGGGGAGGTCCAGGCCGCGGTTGGCGCCCAAGGACGAGAGCAGTGCCTGGTCTGCGAAGGCGGCTAGGCCTCCGGCGCGTAGGTCCGCCGTCTCCTTGGGCAGTGTTCCCCCCCCCAGGCCGGCGAGCAGACGCTTGGTCTTGTCCTTGGCGCTTTGCACGTCGGGCTGGTCGAAGGGGTCGACTTTCAGCAGGAAGCCCGCCACGGCCGTGGCCGCTTCCCAGAGGAAGAACTGCGCCCCCAGTTCATAGCGGTCGGCTAAGGAGAAGCGCAGGACCGGATGCCCGGCTCTCTCCAGAGCCGCGAGCCGTTCCTCAGCGTCGTGCTCGGGCTGCTGCCGCAGGGTTATGCGTACGAAGACGCGGTCCGCCGCGTAGGACTGCGGTGCGCCCAGGGACTCGCCGTGCACCGGCAGGATGCCGCGGCCCTCTTTTCCGGTGGACTCGGCGATGAGCTGCTCTATCCAGAGGCCTAAGGGCTCCAGGGCTGGCGATAAAGACAAGGTTAGTTTGTCGCGGCCTGCTCTGGCGCGCAGCCCTAGAGAGGCGCCCAGGCGCAGAGCCGGGTTGTCCGCGCCTGTGGCGGTGTCGTCAGCGCAGGCGCGGGCCATGGCGCGGGCGCAGTTGAGCAGCCGGCCTACGTCCACGCCCATGACCGCGGCGGGCACCAGGCCGAAGAGCGACAGGGCGGAGAAGCGGCCGCCCACATCTGATGGGTTGAGGAAGACCTTCCGGAAACCCCTGGAGATGGCCGCTTTTTCCATGGCGGTGCCGGGGTCCGTTATGGCCACGAACTGCTGTCCAGCCTTGCTGCCGGCCCGTCGGGAGACCTTGTCGAAGAAGTAGTTCATCAGGCAGTTGGGTTCTACGGTTCCGCCGGACTTGCTCGACACGAAGAAGAGCGTATGCTCAAGCGTGATGCGCGATTCCAGGGCTGCGACCGTGGCCGGGTTGGTCGAATCGAGGACCTCGAGCACCGGGGCGCCGGCCGTAAGGAAATCCGTCCGTCCGGCACCTGCGGAACTTCCGATGCCGCAGGCGTCGGGCGCCGGTTCGAAGACCCGGCGGAAGACCTCGCAGACGAGGCTCGATCCCCCCATCCCCAGCACCACGGCGTGCGTGAAGCCTTCGGCGCGGATCTCGGCGGCGAAGTTGCGTACCGGCCCCAGGCTTAAGGCCATGGCATCGGGCAGGCCGAGCCATCCTAGGCTGTTGCGGATGATCTTCTGGTGCGCGGGCTCGGATTTCCAGAGCGTCGGGTCCTTGCTCCAGAGGCGCTGGGAAAAGCGCGCGCTGGCGAGTTCCAGGAGGCCGGCCGCGACCTGCCCTTCGAGCGCCAGAACGGAGGACTTCCTCGCGGTTACGGTCTCTAGGATCGCGTCGGTGGACTTCTCGAAGGCCCAGAGGCCCTCGTCTTCCAGCCGGCGCATTGTCGCACCGAGGTCGAGCCCCAGGGCCTTGAGGCGCTCCCAGACGGCGCGCGAGTCGGCGATATCATCCTCGATGCTTGGGCGGCAGGTCCCGTGGTCCCGGAAGGCCCTGAGGGTGGCCGGCGGCATGGTGTTGACCGTGTCGGTCCCGATGAGCTCGCAGACGTAGAGCGTGTCCTTGTAGTCCGGGTTCTTGGTGCCCGTGGAGGCCCAGAGCAAGCGCTGGGGCCTGGCCCCCTTGCGCCGCAGGGTCTCGAATCGCGGGCCGGAGAACTCTTTCTTGAATATCTGGTACGCCAGTTTGGCGTTGGCCACGGCGCAGTGCCCCAGGAGTTGACGGGCCTCCTGGCCCGAGGCGCCGCCGCGGGCGGCGAGAGCTTGGAGGTCTTGGTCGATGCTCGTGTCGACCCGGCTGACGAAGAAGCTGGCCACGGAGGCGCAGACGGAGAGGTCTTTGCCCTGGCGCGCGCGCAGTTCGAGCCCCTGCAGATAGGCGTCGATGACCCGCGCGTAGCGCTCCTGCGAGAACAGCAGCGTCACGTTGACCGGGACTCCCTCGGCTACGACCTCGGTGATGGCGGGCAGGGCCGCGGCCGTGCCCGGGATCTTGATCATCACGTTGGGCCGTCCCACGAGCTTGTGCAGCCGGAGGGCCTCGGCGTGGCTGGCTGTGGCGTTCTGGGACAGCTCCGGCGGCAGCTCGATGCTGGCGAAGCCGTCGCGTCCTTCGGTTTCGTCGTACACTCCCCGCAACGCATCGGCAGCGGCGCGGATGTCCTCCGTGGCCAGGGCCTCGAAGAGCGCTTGCGGCTCAGGGTGCCGCGCGGCGAGGCGGCGGATGGCTTCATCGTAGTCCTGAGAGGAAGACAAGGCGTTGGCGAATATCGTGGGGTTGGAGGTCAGGCCGCTGACTCCGTCCTCGCGGATGAGGCGTGCGAGCTCCCCGGATTCGAGGAGTTCCCGGCTGATGGAGTCAAGCCAGACGCTCACTCCGAAGCGGGACAGTTCCTTGAGGGGGTTGGTCCTGCTCATGGTCTTTTCTCCCGGGATTCCTTTTCCAGCGCGGTCACCTTGTCGCGCCGGCGGATGTGGCGTTCGGCGTCCGAGAACCGGGCGGCCAGGAAGGCCCGGACGAGTTCACAGGCCAGCTCTGAGCCGATGATCCGGCCGCCCAGGCATAGGACGTTGATATCGTCGTGTTCCACGCCTTGGTGCGCGGAGTACGTGTCGTGACAGAGGCCCGCGCGGATGCCGGGGATCTTGTTGGCGGCCATGCAGGCTCCGACCCCGCTGCCGCAGACCATGATGCCGCGCTCGGCTTGGCCGCGCAGGACGGAGTCTGCGACCTTGCGAGTGTAGTCAGGATAGTCCACTGGGTCCGGGGCGTCCACCCCGACGTTGACGATCGTGTGGCCTTCGCGCTCCAGAAAACGGTGCAGGAGCCCCTTGAGTTCGAATCCTCCGTGGTCGGCGCCTAAAGCTATACGCATGATTGATTCTACCCCCTCGTTGAGACGCGGTCAATGGGCAGCATGGCCGCCGCGATGTCGGCTGCCATCCGCGGCCGCAGTATCCGATAATGTTGCTGCCCCAGTTCGCGCTGGAATTCTACGTTTAGAGCCCGGTCTCGGAACACTCCGCCCCAGCAGCAAACCGGGATAAGCCGCTCCCAATGCAGGCTCCGGCCGGCCTGCCGGGCGAGCGCTCTCAGGTGCCGCGCCGCTTCGTCTCGTATGTGGCGCGCCTGGGGGTCCGTGCGGGCCAGCCGCAGCACCCGAGGGGCCAGGCTGGCGATGATGCGTACGCTTTCCGGCGTGGGCGGCAGGCCGTGCGTCAGGAAAACGTCGTCGTACGGCCCCTGTCTTAGTCGGCGCCGCAGGAGCGGATTGCGTAGAGCGGCCCGTCCGATCCAAAATCCTGAGCCTTCGTCCCCCAACAGTTGTCCCCAGCCTCCGGCGCGTCGCCAGCGGCCGCGCCGGTCCCGCGCGATCGCGATGGAGCCTGTTCCGGCTATGACCAGGATCCCTGGACCTCCGCTGAACGCGGCCGCGTGCGCTAGTTCTACGTCAGAGATCGCGGTGATCCGGTCGGCCCAGGGTCGCAATAGACGTCGGGCGGCTGCGAGGCTTTTCGGCGTCCAGAGTCCGGTGGAGCCGAGGGTCAGTCGGCGCAGAGTGCGGAATCGAAGAAGCCGGCGCAAGTGGGGCAGGACGTCGGGCAGATGCATCCAGGGGACGGAGGGCAAGCGGCAGCGGCGCAGGACGCGTCCTGCCTGGTCGGCTAAGCAGGCTTGCAGCCAGGTGCGGCCGAGGTCGATGCCGAGGGAGAGGCTGCGGCTTGTCATCCCTAATGGAACCGACGCTCTTCTCTTAGGCGGGCGTCGGTTCCGCATCGCCTTCGGCGACGCGGTCGGATTTTTCACGGCGTCTTGAAGAGCGGAGCGCGCTCGGTCTCTGCCTCGGCGAGGATGTCCAGGAGAGCGTTCTGCAGGGCGCGCGACCAGGCGATGGCTCTCTCGCGGTCTTCCGCGGAGACGTTGGGGTCCATCATCTGGTGGATGATGGACTGCACGAGCTGCCGGCGGGTCGGGATGGAGTCGTCGATGTATATTTGGACTTTTGGGGCTTGGCCGGGCAGAGCCTGTTGAAGCTGGACCTCGAAGACGCCGATGGGGACGACTTTCTTTCCCTTGATGTTGCATGGCGCCTTGCGCAGGACTTCGCGCGGGAAGGGCATGCGGTAGGTTCGGCCCGCGATGCGCACCTTGAGCGTCGGCTGGGGGAAGCCCAGCCAGTTGCGTGTGACGCTGAGGCGATAGATGTCAGGCTCGATTTGGTAGAGCAGGGTCTGATGCGGCACGATGGGCACGCGGTATATCTCCGCTCGTCTTCCCTCCTCTCCTTCGAGGTTGATATAAAATCGGCCGGACTGCGTCTCCCCGGAGGGAGTGATGAAGCGCGCGCCCAGGATGATAGCCGCGATGCCTTGATCGGGGTGGCCGCCACGCAGGGGGACGGAGCCGGAGCAGCCGGCGCTCAGCGACGCCGCTGCGGCGCAGATCAGCCACGCATGAGAATGACGCATATGCCTGTCATCATACCTTTGCCGTGGGCTCATTTCAATGGAGTCCGGAACTTTCAGGCGCATAGTCCGAGCGCCCGAGGGCTGTGCCGGCATAATAGGAAAGGATGATCATTGGAAAGTCCTGCCCGGCCTCTGCCCGACCCATGGCGCCGGACTGGCACATGCCCACCGCATGGCCCCAGCCGCCTCCCGTTAAGAGCATGGCTTCCGGCTTGCCGTCCGGGCCGAACTCCGGTGTGAAGAGGAACAAGGTGCTGCGCAGCGAGCCCAGGCCAGGAAGGCCGCGGATGGCCATTTCAGAGTCCATCTTGACCCGGCGGCGCGTCCCCTCCAGGAGCAGGGCGTTGATGTTCCCGGATGGAGCCCGGCGCAGGGTGCGGATGCGCTTGAGGCGGCCCGTGTGGTAGCGGAGGTCGATGCGGCGGGAGAGCTCGGCCCAAGCCACGAGGCGGGTCCAGCGGAAGTGCGAGGGGTGCACGAAGTTGGATGCTTTGCAGTAGGCCAGGGGCGAGGAGGTCAGCCATCGGCGCAGGCCCCAGGGTGAGTCCGGGGCTGCTTCCGGGACGGGGCTGTCTGATATCCCAGTCCAGTAAGGGACGTCCCCCCACCCGGTCAGGTCGCGGCCGTCCTGGGTGCGGCCGCCGCAGTTTGAGGAATAAATGACGTGGGCCGGGCGGCCCCGATAGGTGACGATGATGCCGCGGGTGGCTTCGACCACGGCTCGGGAGCGCTCGCTCTCGGCGCGGGCACCGGCATAGACCTGGCAATGCTGCTCGTCGCAGACGTCGTAGCCGTCCTTGCGGTGGCGGTGCGTGACCGTCTTGATGAACAGGGCATGCGTCCGAGCCGTCACGGCTTGGGCCTTGAGCGCCTCCAGCGGCGAGCGGATTGGCATCTCCGCGGAGACCACGCCGTGGGTGTAGCTCTCCAGGTCGATCCGATTGACCACGCGCAGGGTCCGCCGCCAGACCGCGATCTCCACTTCGCCGCGCAGGAGCTTCTCGGCGGTCGCGGCCGCCGCCTGGCCGGAGCCGTTGAGGTTGAGCGCGACTAAGCCCTGGTCGCGGGGCTGGGGCGTGATGAGGAATGGCTCGCGCCGGACGAGTCGGACGCGGCCGGAACCGTCGGTGAGCTCCAGCGCCAGGCGTCGTCGTCCCTTCGTGAGCCGGGCCACCCAGAACTCGTCAGCCCGGACGGACGCGAGACTTTTACCGGTCTTGGCGTCGCTGATGATGAAATCCGTCGTGGCGGAAAAGGCCACGGAGCGGCGGGCACGGGGCCGGCCTAGGGGGGTGGTGCCGATGCCGATGCGCAGCACAGGGACTCCTTTCAGAGATGCCGCAGACGGAGCGACTGCGGTGACGGGGCTGCGAACGCTGCCCAGCGGGGAGGAGGCCGGTGAGAGCAGCGGCTGAACTTTGGCCAGGAGCGCGGCGAACTCCGGATTGTGGGGATCGGCTTCGAGAACCTTGGCGAACTGCCGGAAGGCCTCGCTGAACCGGCGGGCGCGAAGGTAGAGGCGGCCCAGGGCCTGCCGCGCCTCCAGGAAATAGGAATCGGAGCCCACGCCCTGGCGGTAAGCCTCGATGGCGTTGGCGCGGTCTTCGAGCGCCTCGTAGGCGCGGCCGAGGAAGAGTGCGTCGAGGTTGGAGGTCGGGCCGGCTGCCGCGGCGCGGGTCAGCAAAGTCACGGCTGGCCGGGGTTTGGCTGCGGCGAGTTCCGCTCGGGCGAGGCCTAATTTCGCCCAGGCATGGTCGGGGTCGTGCTGTAGGACGCGGCGCAAGCTCGCCGCGGCTTCGGCGGTGTCATGGGAGCGCAGTTGGGCCCAGCCGAGCGCGCAGAGCGCCTCGTCGTCCAGGGCGTCGAGCCGGACCGCACGGCCGTACCAGAGTGCCGCCTGGCGCGGCTGGCCGGCCTCGTCCCAGACGGCCGCGCCGTTGAGCCAGGGGAGGACGCTGGTGGAGCTGAGGCGGATGGCTGCCTCGTAGCGCGCGATGGCTGGGGCGTATTCTCCTCGGGCATAGGCGGCGTGGCCTTGCCTTAGCTGGCGGAGGAAGTCACGGGCTGGGGTGTCCGGGGATCGGGGGTTGGGGAGCGTTGTCGTGGAAGCCGGGGACGGCGCGTCTTGGTGTTGGTGGGGCGGGGCCTCGAAATCCGGAGCAGCGGCCCAGAGCGTCGGTCCATGCCAGAGGAGGAGGATTAAGGTGATGAAAAACGAGCTCATGATAGGATTGCGTGCAAAGCCGTTGCGTCGTCCCGACAGTCCGTTGGCCTACGGCGTGTTTTTTTGTGGGGAAAGCTCAAGCGTCCCATCCTTGACCGGAATCCGAGGCAGTCCTGTCGTTTTAGTGGCAGCCTGCTTCTCCGAGAGTGCTGCGGATATCTCTCGGAGAGTGTCCCGCATATTAGCCCCTGACTCGGTATTTGTCGCATCCGTGACTTGTTCTGATTCCGTCCCTGGATTCATGATGATTTCGAGTTTAGCGACGACCCGGATGCCGCCCTTAACATCGAGCAAATTATAAGTCACGCGCCCGTCAGTGACGGAATCGGAACGCGAGCCGATCTGCGATCCGGTGGCGTTATTCCTCCTCTGCTTGGATGCGATCACTGTGCGGTCGTTCACGGTCTCGATCTTCCAGCCCCTATTGAAGAGGCGCTCCTGGAGGACGTCGGAGACCTGCTGCTTCGTGACGCCCCGAATCGTGACTCCGGACTGGCCGGTGGGAGTGTTGAATCCCTGCCACGTGGCGCAGCTGGCGAGACCCAGAACCACTATCGCACTACCGATGAGGCAGACGGATCTCGCTTGCCAGCCAAGCT
This sequence comes from uncultured Elusimicrobia bacterium, assembly GCA_903830945.1. Taxonomy (GTDB): domain Bacteria; phylum Elusimicrobiota; class Elusimicrobia; order UBA1565; family UBA9628; genus UBA9628. Next base: position 81,273 of record CAIKVT010000026.1, on the reverse strand, counting down.
CACCAAAGACACCATGCCGGCGAATCATAGATGGAATCCTCCCATATGTCCAGACTTTACAAAATATCCAGACTCCGTCGTGCGGCTAAGTCAGGAAGGCAATCTCCGAAGAGAAAACGAGCGGGCGAAGGGAATCGAACCCTCGTTTAGAGCTTGGGAAGCTCCCGTTCTACCATTGAACCACGCCCGCGTTAGTACGACACTCATATTCTATTGCATCGCCTGCGGAGTCGTCAATCCTCTGGCGCAGGTCAGCAGGGCTTCCAGAGAGCCGTGGGCCGGGATAAAGCCCATCGCCTCCTTGAACTTCTGGTTGGAGGCTACGACCGGATAGGCCAGATAGGAAGCGATGCCCTCGGGGATGGTGGTCTTGAAGAGCCGCCGGCCCAGCCAAAGTCCCAGCCAGAGCCAGGATAGGGGCACCGGTATGCGCAGTTTTGCCAGCTCGTGGCAAATCTGCGAAAAGGGGACCGAATCATCCGGGACTACATTGAATGCCCCGCGCAGTTGGGCCGCCTCCAAGACGCGGCAGAAGGCCTCCAAGGCGTCGGACTCGCTGAGGAACTGCAGCGCGCCCTGACGGCCGAGCGCTGATACCGTGAAGGGCAGGCGGCAGAAACGGTGGACTGGGCCTCCGGGCCGCTCTCCGGGCCCCACCACCGTGCACAGACGCAAGACCGCTACCTGAAGACTGCTCCGGACCTGAGGCATGGCCTTGGCCAGCTCCTCCTCGATGTGGCGCTTGTGCACCGCGTAGGCCAGACCCGCGGCGCGCAGGCGGTGCGTCTCGGTCAGTAGGCGCACATTGCCGCGGCGGGCTCCGTAGGCCGCAGTCGAGCCGGCGATGACGAGCCGCTGCACCCGCGGGCTTTTGTCTGCCGCTTCGAGGACCACGATGGTTCCGTGCACGTTGGTCTCGCGGGCCCGGACGTCGTCGACGTCGTCCGCGTTGAGGAAGGCCATGTGAAACACGGCGTCGACGGATTCCTCCTCTAGGACGTTGCGCAGGAAATATTCGTCGCGGACGTCCGCGTTCACGGTGCGGAGCTTTGGATGGGCCGGCAGGCCTGGGTCGGTCGCATCCATCCCGATGACGCAAGCCACCAAGGGGTTCTCGAGCAGCCGGGCCACAAGCAGTCGTCCCAGATAGCCGGAGCAGCCGGTTACGAGGACTCGCTTGGACATCGCGGATGATTCTAGCTAATTTAGAACCGGTAGGAGAGCGTGAAACGGTGCGTGTCGCCCAGCAGGCCGTAAGGCATCCAGGCGTAATCCAGGGAGAAGCGCGCCATCCCCAGTCCCGCGCCCAAGCCCATCCCCGTCAGGGAGGATAGACCCGATGACATGGTCCGGCCTTCGTAGCCCAGCCTCACCGCGGCCGACAAGTTGGGCCCCACCGCGCTGCGGAACTCCGCGCCGAAGGCGGGATAGACGCGGTTGTCCCGGGGAGCCACCACGTCCATGCTTAAGGAAATGTTCCGGGTCGGCCGCAGGCTCTGGCTGAACGCCAGCTGTAGGGGAAGCGGGTCGCTCTGCAGGTTGAATTTGAGGCGGCCTCCGAGGTTGTGGAGGCTTAGCGCCATCGTGTAGGGCATGCCGCCGGGATGCTCACGCAGCCGGACGCCGAAGTCGGCCGCGCCGGTCGATGCGGTGTCCTCGATGCGGGAGGAGACGTACTTGACGCCTATCCCTACGTCGAGGTCACGGGTCAAGGCCCCGCCCCAGGCCAACATGGCCGCGAAATCCTGTGGGGTGAATCTGCCGCCGGTGGCCGTGCCCGTGTTGTCGACCTCTTGGAGTTGGCCGGAGTTGAGGTAGAGCACGCCCACGCCCACGGCGCCCAACTGGTTGGTCTCCAGCTCACGGCGGTTGCGTCCCAAGATCGAGTCTATGGGCTGGGCGTAGGCCAAAAATTCATAGAAGGTGGATTGATAATAGGCGGCGTGGGTGAGGGTCGTTTGGCGGTAGCTCAAGGCTGCCAGCCCGGCCGGGTTCCAATAGACGGCGTTGGCATCTTCGCACAGGGCGCGCGCGGCCTGGCCCATCCCGGCGGAGCGCGCGTCGGCGCCGAGCTTCAGGAACTGTGCGGCGGAGGTGCCCGCGTCGTTGTTGTTGAACGCGGCGCCTGCTTCAGGGACGCAGACCGCTCCGGCCAGCGCCAACGTCGCCGTCAGGGCAAAGGCGCGCTTCATTTCATTTCTCGATCGCGAATTTCACGATCCGATCGCCGCCCAGCGCCGGCCTGATCTGGGCAAAATAGACTCCGCTGGCCACGGCCTTGCCGGCCGCATTGCGGCCGTCCCAGGTCTTGGTGCCCGGGGGCACGTCCGTGCTGGAGATCGGGAGATCGATGACTTTCTCTCCGGAGAGGGTCAGGATGCGGATAGATCCCGAGGTGGGCAGATGATCGAAGGTCAACTTTGGAGCCCCGAAGCGTGGGTCTGAGGAGCCCCATTTCCAGGGGATGGGGTAGATCCGGACATCGGCCGCGGACTGACCGAAGGAGGCCGCGCCGAAGAGCGCGAAGATGGAAAAATGAGATACTGGGGCCGAGACCCTTTTGGCCGCCGTGTCCACGGTGGTGGGCAGGGCGTTCCAGGCCAGGACCGAGGCGTCCAAGGTGTAGAGCTGCAGCTTGGTCACCGGCACCGGAGGGTTGGATCCGTCTAGGATGCCGTCGCCGTCGGCATCCGCGTAGGGTAAGGACAATGTCGCGGAGGAGCCCAGGGGGCCGTTGAAATAGTTCACGCCGTCCAAGGTCGGTACGATCTCCACCAGGGTCGGATAGGTCGGGGAGGGCGGCATGAGCATCTGCCCCGTGGGCATCCGCAAGAGAGCTTGGGACAGGAGGCTGTAGGGGACCCGCAGCGGGTGGTTGACGGGATCGTCGCTCATATAGATGCTGGCCGCCGAAGGGAAGGCGTTGGGAGGCAGGAGCAGCCGGACGGAGCTGTTGACTCCGGGCGGCGCGAGCTGGGTCGGGAAGTAGCTGCGGTAGAGGCTCGCGGCTCCCGCGGCATTCAAGGCGCCGTTGACCATGCGGATGTCGTCGATGATTCCGGAGAAGCCCAGATTGTAGTTGGCGGAGGCGTCCTTGCGGTTGCCTAGAGCGATGGGCTCCGCGTTGATCTCGCGCATCAGCCCGCCGGTGGTGGAACTGCCGGCGAATATGCCGTTGATGTAGAGCGTGACGTTGGCCGCGGCATCGCCGTCGAAGACCCCGGTGACCATGTCCCATTGCCCGGTTCGGACCGGGGTGGCGGCGATGGCGGCCGCGGTGCCTCCGCCGTTGAGCTTCACCTGGAAGCGGTAGCGCGGCGCGCCCGATACGGAGACGAGGTCGAGGCCGAAGGACTCGTGGCCCCAGAGCCCTTTGGCGACGAGTCCCGTGCCGTCGGGCTGCGCGCTGGTGGCGGGCTTGACCCAGGCACTGACCGTCATCGAGCCGCCCAATCCGTCGTATTGGCTTGCGTCCGGGATGCTCAGCAGGGAGCTGCGCATGCCCGAGAAGGAGACCGCGTGGCCGAGGCCAAGCGGTGCGTCCGTGGTGAAGGTCGGAGTCGAGTTGGACGCGCTGCCGGTCAGCTGGCCGGTGTTGCCCCAGGCTGAGGCGTCGCCGGCCCAGGTCCCGGAGGCCTCGTCGAGGTGCCAGAGGCCGACGAGTCCGGGCGCGATCGCGTAGGGAGAGGCCGGGGCCGAGGAGCGGGTCACCGCAGGGTCGGAATTCGTGCAGGTCGAGCTCGCCGTGACGAAAGTGGTCGCCTGTTGCGAGCCATTGATGGCTAGCACGCGCGCGTAATAGGTGGCGCTGGGGAACAGGCCCCCGATGACGGTGGTGGTGCTCATGACGTTGACCGTTGTCACCACCACGCCGTAAGCGGAGTCCGTGGCCAGGACGATCTCATAGAAGGTGTAGGAGGCGTTGCCGTTGGGGCTCCAGGAGAGGCTCACCGTGTTGCTGGTGACCCCTACGACCCCGGGAGCGCCGGGAGTGGCAGCCCAGGTGAAGGTGTAGACAGGCGCGGAATAGGGCCCCAGGCCGGCGTTTGAGTTGTAGGCGGCGATCTTGGCCCCGCAGGTCGCGTTGGGGAGGAACGGGCCGGAGGAGACGGATAGTTGAGCCGTTTTGGGATTGTCTAGGATCGGCACGCCCGCGTCGTTGACGAGCCGATATCCCGAGGCCCCGGTGACGGTGCTCCAAGTCCATTGCACGGTGTCGGCAGCCATCCCGGTCCCGGTCAGAGTCGGCGGCGGCGGCAGGGTGATCGTTGATGCGAGGATCGCGAAGTCGGTCAGCAGCCCTCCGAAGTTGTCTTGGGCGCGGCCGTTGGCTGCGCGCACTCTGAAGTAATAGGTGGAGCCGGCATTGAGGCCGTGGATTGGCAGGTTGAGCGCCGTCCAGTTGTCGGAGATGTGGGTGAGAGTCGAGAATGAGACGGGCTGGCCCAGGTCGTTGATCGGCGACAGGGATACTTCGAAGCGGGTGTAGTTAGGATTGGTGCTGTTCCATTGCAGCAGCAAGGAGCCTGTGGAGACATAAGCGGCGGTCAGGTTGGTGGGAACATCGGCCAGGGTGTAGGCGCTGGCGGAAGGCGAGAGTTGGCTGGCGGCGTAGTTGTCCAAGGCCTGCACTCGGATGGAGTGGAAGGTGTTGATCGGGAGGCTGTTCTGAGTCCAAGTATTGGGCGGGCAGCCGCCGCTGGCATTGGTGGGGCAAGACGCCGGAAAGGGCGCGGTACGGTCGCCGACCGTGGCCAGCGGGGTCCCCGTCTGCGCGTCTATGATGTCGTATTCGAACGAGGCGCAGATGTTGGGGGGCTGGGTCCAGTGCCATTGGATCTGGGTCGCCGTAGTTGGAGTCCCGGATGAGTTCGTTGGGGCGTCGGTGTAGTTCCCGGTGGGGCTGGCGCTGGTGGTTGTCGAGGTGTCGCTCCACTGCGTGTAGGCGCCGGGGTCTTGGGCCTGAACGACGCGTGAATAGTTGGTCCCGGGCGATAATCCCGTTTCGAGGCAAGTCGCCATCGAGTTGGCGCTGCACATGACGGACCCGACGGAGCCGTTGGCGTTCATCACGGACACCTGGTAGGCGGTGGTGGCCGAGCTGGGAGTGGGATAAACACTGCCCATCTTTACTGGGTTCCAGCTCCAGTTGATAGAGGTTTTGGGGCAGCTGATGGGGTCTGCGGTCGCGTTGCCTGCCAAGCCTGTCGGGGTGTCGGGTTGGGAGACGAGGCTCGCGGGAGGATCCCCGGCGGAATCGGGGCCTCTGGCCCCGAGGACGCCAGCGTCGTTCTTGCAGTTGATCGCGAAGACGTAGTGGGCCGATTTTGTGATCAGAGGAGCGCCGATGGACAAGACGTTGTGGACCCCGTCCTCGGTGATCGGCTGGTAAGAAGTCACCGGGGTGTAGACGCCGTTCTGTTTGGCCAAGACCTCGCAAAGCGTGCCGGCAGGATTGGGGTAGATGCTGATGGCGAGGTTGACCGAGGTGGGCCCGGTGGGAGTCGCGGTCGAAAAACCGATGGGCGGCGCGGCCAAGGTCCTGACGATGGCGGCGGGAGAAGCGTTTGAGATGATCGTGCCGCCGGAAGCTCCGTTGTCCGTATATGTCGCGGTGATGGAAAAGCTGTGGAGCGTGTTGGGCGTCAAGCCGGAGGCGGTGTAAGTGGGCACGCTCTGCGGGGAACCGGGGCCGGGCGTGATCCTGTACGTGGTGTTGTCATAGGGGTGTTGGGAGCAGGGCGGGGTTGCGCAGGTATAGGTGTTGCAGAGGTAGCTCGACCAGTCCAATGTGATCGATGAGTAGCCGACGAAGGTGGCCGTGGGCTGGGGCGGCGGGGGCAGGGTGCCGGAGTAGGCGAGGTGGATATCGTGGACACCCAGGTCCTCGCTGATATCCTCGGCGATCACAAAGGGGCTGGCGCTGAAGGGGAAGCCGGTCTTTGTCATGTCCCCGAAGCTGTATCTTATCCGCCCTTTGGTGGTGATGCCGTGGGGAATGTACGGCCCGCTATGGAACAAGCCTGGCTCAAGCTGATGGGCCTGGCCAAAATAATGGGCCGCGACTTCCGTGGGACTGAGCGTGTAGTTGAGGATTCGGAGTTCGTCTAAGTCGCCGGTGTAGTGCTCGGTCGATGTGTATGCCTGCACTGTGCCCAGATGGGTTGTGCCTGTGCCGGTGTAGACGATGGTTGATGGGGTTGTACCGCTGCTGACCGAGTTGCCATCCACATAGATGTGCAATGTCCTTCCGGAGAAGTCATATGTGCACGCCAAGTAATGCCAATTCCCATCGTTGCTGTTGCCCGTCGTGGCTGTGAGATAATCGCCCGCAGTCCCCTTTCCACTCCCATAATCACCACTCATATCCCCTGGCACCTCATGGTTATTGCCGAATCCGAACCTTAGCTGTTTGCCTTTGGCGAGGATTTGCAGGCATTTTTCATCGGGGTATTTATATGTATCCTTGCACTGACTCAGGATGCCGCCCCAGTTGGCGGCAGGAGGGTCCCGGAACCAGGTTTCGACTGAGAATGAGCCGTACTCGAAGAAGGTGTCGAGGCCCGAGATCAGGGAGGAGGAGTTGGCGACGCTGAAGGAAAGGTAGTTGCCGCCGGATGGGAACGGGCTGCTGTCTGGCAAGATCGGCGTGACTGGCTGCGTTTTGTTCAAGGTGAGCACATGACCGCTCAACGATGAGTCGAGCAAGGTCCCGTTCGCCGGGGCATCGTCCATGTGGAACAAGGCTTGGGTGTGGGAGGTCGCCGTGAAGGGATTGGGGGCCGTGTTCGTCGATAGGTTGACGGAGGGAGTTCCTCCCATCAGGCCGGGAGAGGCCGATTGCACGTCGAAGTACCAGGCCGGCTGCGTGGTGTATACCGTGGCATTGGTCGGGTCGTCGCTCGTCGCCGTGGCGCCTTGGCAGTGCTCGATCTGGAAGTTGTCCCAGACCGGCAGCGCATCCAGGCGGGACGCTGCGAAGACGATGAGGAGAAATGTCGCCAGGGGCAGTTTTCGGAGGTTCATGCGCTCTTTCTCCGCCACAACGCAAGCGTATACTTGAAATGTTATAGAGTTATTGCAGTTTCTTGATAAAGTCCAAAGCCGCTTTCTTGGTGCTGACCTTCCCCTCCGCCTGGGCCTCCCGGAGCTTTTCCAGCAATTGCCCCACCTGGGGGCCTGGAGGGATGCCTAAGGCCTTCATCACCGCGTGGCCATCCACCAGCCGGTCCGGCACGGCCTGGCGCCGCGCGTCGAAACGGCGCCGCAGGAGATGCGCGATGACCTGCAGGTGTTTGAGGGTCTTGCGCGCCTCCATGGGCCGCACTTTCGACATATCGTAGGAGTCCGGTTCCGCGGAGGCTTCGGGTAGGAGCCGTTCGAGTTGCCTGTGCGGCAGGTAGCTGGCATGATCGGCCCAGCAGACCAGGAGCACGGCCACGGCCTGCTCTCCCAGGTCGCGGAAGAACCGGTACACTGCTTTGTCGCTCAACACGCCTCCGGCCGTCAGGTTGCCCGGCCGCAGGTGGTGCGTGGCCACGGCCGCCACCAGCTCGATGGTTTCGTTGGGAAAGCGCAGTGCCTTGAGCAGGCCTGCCGCACGCCGCGCGCCCGCCAGGTCGTGGCCGAAGAAGCGCAGTCTGCCCCCCATGCGCCGCGCGGTCTCGGGCTTGGACACGTCGTGCAACAGCGCCGCCAGCATCATGGCGGCGCGCCAAGGATGCCCGGGCCGCAGACGCTCGCCTAAGGACTTCAGCAAAGGGCCGGCCGCGTCGCCGAACATTCGCCGCGGGTCGGCCAGCAGCAAGTCCAGCCGGGCGGTCACGTACAAGGTGTGGCGAAGTACCCCGCCGCGGCCGTAGTAGCAGGTCGCGCATTTCCGCGAGGCCTCGAGGTCCTCGAAGAGGACGGTCAGCACGCCGGCGTGGTCCATGCGGGCCAGCCAGGCCGGACACCCCGGCTCGGCCAGGAGCAGGGTGAGCTCGGCGGCGATGCGTTCCGGAGCGCTGCGGCTCAGGCGCGAGCGCAGGGAGCGCAGCCATTTCATGGTTCGGGCCTCGATGGTGAATCCCAATTGGGCGCCTAGACGGAAGGCGCGCAGGATGCGCAATGGGTCGGCCTTGAGGATGTCCTCGTCCTCGCAGCGCAGCAGGCCCTGCTGCAGGTCGGCCAAGCCCGCCCGCGGGTCCAAGAGCGTCGCGGTCGGGACGCTGGCGGGCAGGTCCGGCGCCAGCGGCAGGGCCAGGGCGTTGATCGTGAAGTCGCGGCGCTGCAAGTCTTCGGCGATGTCCTGGCCCTGCAGTTCGCTGACATCCATCTGCGGCACGCCTAGGTTCTTGGGTAGAACGATGCGGAAGACGCCGTTCTCTCCGTCGAGGACCACGAAGTTCCCTTTTAGACTGCGGGCCAGCCGTGCGGCCCCGGCTCGCGCGCCGCGCGTCGTCAAGTCCAGGTCCAGCAGGGGTCGGCCCAGGCAGGCGTCGCGCAGGGCGCCGCCTACCAGGTAGGCGGGCTGGGGCAGGTCGATTGCGGCCGCGCGCAAGAGAGCCAGCGCTGGTTTCGGTAGACGGACGTTCGGGCGCAGGGTCATGTGCGGGCGCGGCGCCGGGCTATCTCCTGCCGGCGCAGGACCGTCTTGAGAACCTTCTGCAGGGCGTTCTTGGGCAGGCTTTCCACGATAGTGATGTCGCGCGGCCGCTTATAATTATCCAGCCGTTGTTGACAGAAGCGCAAGAGCGCCGCCCGGTCGGCCGCGACTCCCCGGCGCAGCACGATGAAGGCCTTGACCGTCTCATCGCCGATCTCGTCGGGAACGCCAATGACTGCGGCCTCGGCTACGGCTGGATGTTCCAGTAATGCCGCTTCCACCTGGGCGGAGAAGACCTTGAGCCCTTTGACGATGATCATGTCCTTGATCCGGTCCTTGATGGTCAGGTAGCCGTCTGCGTCGAGACTGCCCACGTCCCCGGTCTTGAGCCAGCCCTCCGCGGAGAGGACCTCGGCCGTGGCTTCGGGCTGGTTGTAGTAGCCCTGCATCACGCAGTCGCCCTGGACGCAGACCTCTCCGTCATTCCCCGTCGGTTGGCTGCGGCCATCGGGACCCGCGATTTTGAGGCGCACTCCGGCGATTGGCAGCCCTACGGTGCCGGGCCGGCGTCCTGCCGGGGGGTTGATGGTGGCGATGGGTGAGGTTTCGGTCAGGCCGTAGCCCTCGAGGATTGGCACGTGGAGTCTGGCTTCGAAGCGCCGGGCGACCACGGGGTTCAAGGGCGCCGCGCCCGAGACCGCCATGCGCACCCGGCGGAAGAACCACCACCTCAGGACGAACCGCTTGACCCCCACCGCCTCTTTGGCTAGGACCGCGTAGAGTTGCGGGATGGCGGTGAAGATCGTGACTCCGTGGCGGGCCATGAGCTTGAGCCACGGCTTGGCCGGCGTGACTCCCGGTGCGACGACGACCTTGACCCCCCCCCACATGGGGACGAGGACGTTGGCGGTCCAGGCGAAGGCATGGAACATGGGCAGGATGCAGAGCATGACGTCCTTGCGGCGCAGGCCCATGTGCGAGGCGGCGGCCGCGCAGTTGGTGATGAGGTTGCGGTGCGTCAGCATCACGCCCTTGGGCACGCCGGTGGTCCCCGCGGTGTAGAGGATGCCGGCCAAGTCGGACTCGGAGATTTCGCGGTGAGGCAGGGGTTCCCTGCCGCCGCTGAGCAGTTCCGTGAAGGACCGCTCTTGGGGACTTTCGCTCTCTGAATCCGTCAGCCAGAGGGTCCGCAAGGAGGGCGTCCGTTTCGCCGCGGCGCGCAGGCCGGGGAGGAACTCCGTTTGGGTCACGGCCGCTTTTGCCCGGCAGTCGCTCAGCATATAGGCCAGGTCCTTCGGCTTCTGGACCATAAAGTTGATGGGGACGGCTATCGCGCCCAGGCGCGCCAGAGCGAAGTAGGAGACGATGAAAGAGATGTCGTTGCGCAGCACGAGCGCCACGCGGTCGCCCCGGTCGATGCCTGCGGCGTGCAGCCCGGCGGCCGTCTGCAGGACCCGCGACCGAAGGTCCCGGTAGTTCAGGTGTTCACTCGGTGTGATGAAGCCGCCCGGGCGCGACCGAGGCGCAGCCGCCGCGTCCAGGAGGTCGTTGAGGGTGCGGATTTTTTTGTTAGACACGGCGCTTTTTGCGGCGCTGTGTCTAGATCGCCGTGGTGATGAGGCTTTCGGTGGACATCACGCCCGGGATGGCGCGGATGTCGCGGACGATGACGTTGGAAAGGGTGAAGAGGTCCTTGGTTTCGATATCCAGAACGAGATCCCAGCGGCCGAAGACCGCGGTGACATGGGCCACGCCTTCCGTCTGCTTGATCTTGGCCAAGGCCTGCTTCTCTTGTCCCGCCATGAGCCGAACCAGCACAAGTCCCGTCACCATAGCCTTCTCTCCTCGCGACAGCGATTCTCGCTCGCCGACAGCGAACGTTGGGGAGTATATCAAATTATTGGTATCATTCCCCGGCGATCATGCCCAGGCTTAAGCGTCTCGATGGCCGGACCCTGTTCGTCGCCCTGGCGGTGTTTTACGCCGTTTTCTTTTTGGGCCGTTGGGGCTGGATGAGCTGGCAGCGCCCGGTCAGTATCTTTGCTTTGAAGTCCGAGTACCTGCATGACGAGTTCGTGGACATCCGCCTGCGCGCTCGCGACGCGGCCCTGGCCGACGCCTGGAGGTCTTCGCCGCCCGCGGTGATCGTCACCCGGGAAGGCCGGCCGGTGGCCACGGTCGCGGGCTTGCGCGAGTTGCGGCTGAGCCCCGACGGGCCGGGTCGCTGGTCCGGTCGCTGGCCCTGTCCCTGGAACGCCGCGGCGGGAGAGTATCGGCTGGAACTCTCCTCTTCGGCTGTGGCCGGGGAGCGACTCTGGGCTAGGGCGTTTCACATCGGCAGGCGGCGGCCGCAAGCCCTGCCGCAAGGCCTGGCGGCGCTGAGTTTGGAATGCGACCTGCCCTTCGCCAGTCTCAAGGTTTCGGCCCCGGACGGCAAGGTCAAGGACTGGCGTGGACTCTTGGACTGGGTCGAGTATGTGGGTGCCGACGCCTTCTGGGTCCTGGGCGGCCGATCGCCGGGGGAGAAGTCCGGTGAGGTCTGGCTTTCCTACAACCTGCCGATCATCCCTGAGATGGCTAAGGAGTGCCGCCGTCGCGGCATCAAGTTCGGCGTCTACGTGCAGTGCTTCCTGACCATGTCCGGCCAGTCGCGCCTGCCCGGTTACGAATACGCCCTGGAGGTCCAGGACGGGCGCACGGTCCCGACCCGCAGCATCTCCCTGCGCGAGGACCAGCGCGTGCGCGACGTGGCGGACTTGCTCAAGCGCTTTCGGGATATCCCTGAAGTGGACTACCTCGGAGTGGACTACATCCGCAACGCACTTGGCGGCGTGGAACTGGTCGACGAGTTCTATCGGGACATGGCGGGCGTCGTGTCCGCTCCCGCCGAGTTCGTGCATCTCAGCCGCGAGGAACGGATGGTCTATTTCGCCCGCAAGAAAGCCATGCGTAAGGATATGGCTTTCATCGACGCCTGGCAGTGGTGGCGGGCCCACCGCGTCTCCGGCATCATCCGGCGCCTGAAAGACGAGGTCGGCGGGTCCAAGCCGCTCTGGGCTTTCGTGCTGACTTGGGACAAAGGCTGGCACCATGGTCAGGACGCGGTCATGTTCAACGATGCGGGCGTCGACGCCGAGGCGTTGATGCTTTATGAGGCCGACGCGGAACAGTACTCGGCCTTGCTTTCGGATTGGCACCGCTACGTGGCCCGCGGTGATGCCCAGCTCATCGTGGGAGATGTCGTCGACTGGCCCCTGCACCAACGCAGCCCCGACGGCCCCAAGGAATTCTACCGTCGCACGGTGCGCGCGATCGACGGCATCTACTCCGACGGCCCCGCCCGCGGGCTCTTCGTGCATGACCTGGGCCGGGCGCTTTGGGGCCGGCTGGGACCGTGGTCGACGCGGGCTTGGCTCGACGAGGCCCGCGCCGCGATCCGGCATCTTAAGGCACTGTCCCCTCCAGCGAGAGGAGAGCGGCCTATCTCTGCGGGGACGGCGGGGGCTCGATGAACGTCTGTTTGGTCGGTCTTTGGCTGGCGGTCGCGGTTCCGGCCCCGGCGCAAGGCGTCGGTTTAGGGACTTCCCAGGACCTGTGGTCTTCATCACGGGAGAAGAATGGGACTTTTGAGCCGGAGCCCGTGGCTCAGGCCTTGGACCTGGCCTTCGGAGCCACGGTCTGGGCCCAAGTCAAGATATCCACCAACGGTCAGGTCGTGGACCTAAGCCGGCTGGCGCGCGCGGGTTTCTATAAGCTGGAGCTCATCGATATGGTCCTGATCTGCGCGGAGGCGGGACGGCCCTTGCAGAAAGCCGCGCAGATGCGCCGTCGAGGAATGACGCTGGCCGCCATCGCCAAGGAATATGGTCTGGATTACGACCGCGTGCATGAGGCGGCATTGGCCGTAGAGGAAGTGGTGGACCGCGAGTATCTGCCGCGATTCCCGGAGAAGATCCCCCGTCGAAAGAGGAGTATTTCATGGAGAGAAGAACCCGACTGATCCGGGCGGTGTCGGCCGCGTGGGTCTTGGGCGCCGTTGCGATGCTGGCCGCCGCTGCGGCCGCAACTGCCGCGCCGCAAGTCGTTTCCCGGCGCGCCGACTTGCGCTTCGCCTCCGGCCGCAAGATGGCGGTGGACGTGGTGGATACTCCGGCCAGTCGCGAGGCGGGGCTGATGTACCGCAAGTCCCTTCCCAGGGACTATGGCATGCTCTTCGTCTTCCCCATCGAGATCGGGGACATGACCTTCTGGATGAAGAACACCTGGGTCAGCCTTGACATCGTGTTCATCGGCGCGGACAAGAGAATCACGCGCATCCACCAACGCATGCGTCCTTCGACGGAAAAGACCACGGACGAGGAGGTCGCGCGGGCCCGGGGTCCGGCGCAGTACGTTTTGGAGCTGCCGGCCGGCGCGGCGAGGCGATATAAGCTCAAGGTCGAGCAGCCGCTTGATTTCGCGGTGCCTGTCCCTGAACGCTGACTTCAGGCGCCTTGACGGCGGCTGCATGCAAGTTTAGACTATTAACCCATGTCCCAGCGTGATGAGTGGTTCGGCGAGTCTATCGACGGCGTGGCCTTCGCGCTCATCATGGTCGTGGCCGCGTTCCTGGGCCGCGAGAATCCGCGTTTCGTTTATCCCGAGGTCCTGTACTGCTTCCTGGGGTTGCTGGCCTTCAATCTTGCCAATGTCTCGGTCCTGCCCCGTCTGCTGGCGCAGCCGCGCGGGGCTGCTTTTGCCGTGGCCTCCAACATATTCTTCTTGACCTTTGTCCTGCGCTATTCCGGAGGTCCGGAATCATATTTCTGGGTGCTCTATCTGCTGCCGGTATTCAACGGTTGCCTCGCTTTCGGCCGGCGCGGAGTCCTGGTCACGCTCGTGGCGGTTCTGCTGCCCCTGGTTGCCTTTTATGCCGGGACCCCGGCCCGGCTGCGCTGGAACGACGTCATCGAGCTTCTCGTTAAAGCGACCATCATCACGGCTTCAGCGATAGTGGTCATGCGGGTCGCGGCCCGCGAACGCGAGGCGCGGGCTCGCCTCGAAGAGGAGCGGCGGCGCAGTGAAATCGAGCGGGTCCAGGAGCGCGAGCGGCTCCAACGCATGGACCGTCTCGCTACTCTGGGGACGCTCACGGCCGGCGTCGCGCATGAGCTTAAGTCGCCGCTGGCGTTCATCCTGGGCTACGCGGAGCTCGCGCATGACCAGGACTATTCCCCGGCCGAGGCCAGGCGGATATTCCGCCGCATCGAGGATAGAGCCAGATGTTGCGATCGGATCATTCAAGACATGCTCGCTTTTTCTCGCCAGAAGACGGGCGGACGCAAACTCTGCGATATCAACGCCCTGATCCGGGAATGCGTGGTCCTCAAAGAGTATGATTGGATTTTTGACCGGCTCAAGGTCGTTGCGGAGTTGGCCGCGGACCTGCCGCAAACCGTGCTCTCGGGGGTGGAGTTTCAGCAGGTCCTCTTCACCCTGTTGACCAACGCGTATCAATCCATCCGCGCCGCGGGCCGCATGGACGGGTGCATCCGGTTGAGCACGCGCCGTGAGGCCTGTGAAATAGTCGTGAACTTTGAGGACAACGGGTCCGGCATCCCTGCTAAGATCGCGGAACGTATCTGGGAGCCGTTTTTTATGATCGAATCGGAGTGCGAGGGGACCGGGCTCGACTTGGCTGTCTGCCGTCGGATCGTGGAGTCCCACGGCGGGTCCTTGGCGCTGCAATCCGGCCGCGGTGAGGGAGCCGCCTTCCTTATCCGGCTGCCGATCGTGGCCGAGGAGGATGCCTCCGGAGCGCGGATGTCTCAGAGTCCGCCGCGCGCGGAAACCTAGTCGTCGAACCGATAGCCGAAGCTGCGCACGGCCACGATCTTATTGGCCGAGGGCCCGATCTTGTCGCGCAGATGTGAGAGGGTCACGTCGATGACCTTGGTGGAGAGGTCGAGGCCCCGCTCATATCCCCAGACATGCTGGAGTAGAAAGTCGCGCGTGAGCACCCGGTTGCGGCGGTACATCAGGAACCACAGCAGGTCGAATTCCTTGGCGCTTAAAGGGACTTCCTTATGCTTGATGTAAGCTTTGCGTGAGGTGCGGTCGAGCTTGAGCTCCCCGGATTCCTGTGTCGTCGGCTCTTCCAGCGCCCCGGTGCGGCGCAACAGCGCCTCCACGCGCGCCACCAATTCTTCGGTGTTGAAGGGTTTGGTGATGTAGTCGTCTGCCCCTTCGCGTAGGCCTACGACCTTGTCTGTGGTCGTGTTCTGGGCGGTGAGGACGAGGACGGGCAACCGCGCCGATCTGTCTTCGCCACGCAGGTTCTTGAGCAGGTCCAGCCCTTCGCCGTCCGGCAGGGCTCGGTCGAGGATCACTAGGTCGGGCAGCGCGCGTTGCAGGCTCTTGCGCGCTTTGGCCAACGTGTCGACCGTTTGGACCTCGCAACCCTCGTCCGTGAGTACTTCGCAGATGAGCTCGGAGGTGGCCGCCTGGTCCTCGACGACCAAAATTTGAGCTTTCATCGTATTAGGGCCGGATTATACCACATCAGAGCGGGATATTCCCCCGGCTCTCGTGGGTCCCCGGGATGCGCTTATCGCGCAAGAGACGCAGGGCCCGGATGATCTTGGTGCGCAGCAGGATCGGCTCGATGACCTCATCTATGGAGCCCATCGCCGCGGTCTGGTAGGGAGAAGCGAAGCGCTCCTTGTAGTCGGCGGTGAGCTTGGCGCGCAGGGCCGCCTTTTCCTCACCGGTTTTGGCCGCGGCCAGCTCGCGCTTATAGAGGATCTCGATAGCCCCCGCTGGGCCCATCACCGCGATCTCGGCGCTGGGCGAGGAGAAGTTGAAGTCGCTGCCCATCCTTTTGGAACTCATGGCGATATAGGCCCCGCCGTAGGCCTTGCGGATGACGACCGCGATCTTGGGCACCGTGGCTTCGCTGTAGGCGAAGAGGAGCTTGGCGCCGTGGCGGATGATGCCTCCGTGTTCCTGCGCTACGCCCGGCCAGTATCCTGGCACGTCGGTCAAGGTCACGATGGGGATGTTGAAGGCGTTGAGCAGGCGGATGAAGCGCGCCGCCTTGTCCGCGGAATTAATGTCCAAGGCCCCGGCGAAATGGGCGGGGTTGTTGGCTACGACGCCCACGGCCTCGCCGCCCATGCGCAGGAAGCCGACTACGATGTTCTTGGCGAAGCCCGCGTGCACTTCGAAGAACTTATGTTCGTCGGCGATCTGCCAGATGATGTGGTGGATGCGGTAGGGCTTGCGCGGGTCCATCTCACACATTTTCTCCAGGAGCGGGATGCCCCGGCTGACCGGGTCCGGGTTGGCCACGCGTGGAGGCTTTTCCCAGCGGTTCTGAGGCAGGAAGGAGAGGAGTTCGCGCACCTGCCGGAAGCAATCTTGCTCCGAAGCGGCTACGAAGTGGCAGACTCCCGACTTGGTTGCGTGGGCAGCGCAGCCGCCCAGTTGGTCGAAGGTAACGTCTTCTCCCGTCGCGGCCTTCACCACGTCCGGGCCGGTCACGAACATTTGGCTGATTCCTTCGACCATGAAGATGAGGTCGGTGAGCGCTGGGGAGTAGACCGAGGCGCCGGCGCACGGGCCCAGGATGACGGATATCTGCGGGATGACGCCCGAACACTTGACGTTGCGGTGGAAGACCTCCGCGCAGCCGTCGAGGGATTCGACTCCTTCCTGGATGCGGGCGCCGCCTGAGTCGAGCAGGCCGATCACCGGGACTCGGTTGGCGTACGCGAGGTCCATGATCTTGCAGATCTTCATGGCGTGGGCGTGTCCCAGCGTGCCGCCCAGCACCGTGAAATCCTGGGCGAACGCGCAAGCTTCCCGGCCGTTTATCGTGCCGAAGCCCGTTACCACGCCGTCGCTTGGGGGATTTTTTTCCTTGAGTCCGAAATCCGTGCAGCGGGTGCCGACCAGCAGGCCCGTTTCTTGGAAGCTGCCTTCGTCGAATAGGTAGGCGATGCGTTCCCGCGCGGTGAATTTATTCTTGCCCTTCTGCGCCGCGATGGCCTTCTCGCCGCCGCCCTGCAGGACCGTCTCAGTCATTTGGCGCAGACGAGCCAGGCTCGGGGCCGCAACCCGCTCTTTCTTGGCGTGCTCCGGTGGGGTCGACTTCGTGGATTCCATGCGAGTTCTCCTATGATCTGGGCTGAGTGTGGACGATGGCGACGACGGAATCGTCGATCTGCGTTACGGCCGGGCAGAGCGTCGGGCTGCCCAATTCCAGCCACCGTTCGCGCGCCCGGCCGGTGAGACATAGCCACGGATGCGTCTGTATGTCGCGAGGTGAGGCCGCCAAGCCCAGGCCCAGCAGCTTGAGGATGGCTTCCTTGACGGCCCATAGTCGGGTCTGGCTGCGCGGGTCGTCCTGGTCCGGCGGGAGTTCCCCTGGACAGGAAAAGAGCTGGGCCAACTCTCGGCTGCGCGGAGCTACCATCTCCCAGTCTACCCCTACACGCCGGCCGGACAGCCCGACGGCGCACAGGCCTCCGGCGGCGCAATGGCTGATGGAGAACAAGGGCGCGTTCGGCACCGCGCAGAGCGGCGCGCCTCGGTCGTCGGAGGTGATCTCCAGGGCGGCGAGTTCCGGCTTGCTGGCGCTGGTCTTGCGGAAGTATCGGCGCAAGGCTCGCTTGGCGGCTAAGCGCCCCGCCAGCCAATCCAGCCGGCGTTTCTCGCAGCGCAGCCTTAAATAGCGTGACTCCTCTGCCGGGCTGAGGAATCCGGCGCGTCGCGATGACTGCGATGCCAGTGCGCGCGCTTCGTTAGGTTGGCAGAAGCCGGTCAGGAAGGCTCCCGAGGTCTCCAGAGTCGCCGATCCGGAGGCGGGGTCATCGATGGGAACATCTAGGGTTATCGTCAGAGAAAAATATTATAGCTAATTTCCCGGTCGCCTTGACAGGCGCGGGGCAATCCGATAAGATTTGAATGTGGCGAGTCTTTGGGGAGACGGCTGGTTCTATATCTCGGCTTTGGGATTCCTTGGCAGCGGCGCTTTGTTCCTGTATCTGCTGGGCCAGTACCGTTCGGCAGTCGAGGAGGCCGATGAGGGCGACGCCGGCTCCTCGTTTTTGGAATCGACATCCGGCGGATCGCTGTCCGCTAAGCCTGTGATCGTTGAATTGATCCCGGCTTCGGTGGCGGACCCTATCGTGTCCCAGCCAAAGGCCAAGACCATGCCTGATGTCGCCCCGGTGTCTATGACGTCCAACGCAACTCTTGATGGCGCGCCCATGACGACCAACGTGTTTTCTGATGGTCGTCAGGACGGCGGCGCCTTGGGCTGCACGGGGCCGGAGCTCCGCCGGAGTGACTTGACCAGCAGCGGCGGCATCAGCCCGGCTGTTGTCTATTTAAAGAACATTAAATCTCAGATGGAGAAATTCGATAAGGAGATCGCGGTGCTTAAGGGCTTGTCCGCGCAGCAGGCCGCTCAAGGCGAGCTCGTTCTCCAGAGGCTCTCCGAATTGGCCGACGGCCTCAAGACGGGTGATTCGCCGCGCAGCGCGCTTCCCGCTGCGGCGCGATCCGTCGAGCTTGCTCTGGAGACGGCTCCGGAACAAGCTCCCGCGAGAGAGTCCATCGAATCGACGCCGGTTAAGGCCGTAGAGCCCATGCCCTCAGCGGCTCTTCCCGATGACCAGAAAGCCGCCGCTCCTTCCGTGTCGGTCCCTTCCGTCCAGACCCGGGTGGTGGAGGTTGAGGCGGATCCCGCAGCGGTCGTGGTCATTGAGGCCTTGTCACAAGCTCCCATCACCATGCCTGCACCCGCGCCGTCGTTGGAACCGGTTGTTGAGCCATCCCAGCCGCGCAAGGGTCCGGTCTGGCCCGTCTAGCCCACGGCAGAACGCTGGTCTTTGCGCTGATCTTGCTTGGGACCGGCGCGGTCCCCGTCCGGGGCGGCATGTTCGCGCCTTCTGCGTTCTCCGTCGGAGCCGCAGGCACGACCGGCGCGGCATTCCTCAAGCTTGCCCGTTCGGCGCGCGATTCGGCTTTGGGGGGTGCGTCAGCCGCCGGCGCGCAGGGGGCCGACGCCTTGTTTTCCAACCCTGCCGGCCTCTCCAGTTTTCTTCCGGAGTCCCCCTCCGAACTGAGCCTCTCCTACGATAACCTTCTGGAGAGCTCTTATCTCGGCACCGCGGCTTGGGGCCGTTCGGTGGGGCGCTTTGGCGCATTGGGCGTGGACTTGGTGTATTTTTCCCAGGGAGCCCTGACGGCCTACAATGGACAGGGGGATGCGGTCGGCTCTTTTCGGCCTTACGATCTGGCCGTAGCCCTGGCCTACGCGCGCCGGTTCGACGGTTTCGCCATGGGTGGCAGCGTGAAGATGATCCGGTCGTCCTTGGCTGACGTGTCGGGGACAAGCGCGGCGCTCGACTTCGGCGCGCAAGCCAGCGATATCTGCCTGGTCGGGGATCGTCCCGTCGATTTTGGGGCGCAGGTCTCCAACCTCGGGCCACCCATCAAGCTCGGCGGCCTGGAGGCCCCGCTGCCTTTCGCTTTCGCGGGCGGCTTCCTGTGGCACATGGCCACCGCCGTCGACTCGAGTCTCGACGCGCATTTGCCCTCGGATCAAGCCCCATACGTCAGCCTGGGCGTCGAGGCGACCTACAGGTTCGACCAGAAGAAGCATGGAGCCTCTCTGCGCCTCGGCTACGACCAGAGCCACGGTCGGGAGCTCGGCGGAGCGGCCGGAATGAGCGCCGGCGGAGGCTTGGACCTGGGAGGCTTCCGGCTCGACTATGCCTGGGTCCCCTATGGAGACCTGGGCATGCAGAACCGCTTCACCTTGGCTTTCCGGTTCTGATCCGGATCAGAGGCGCGGGCCGAGCACGCGCAACATCGCGTCGTGGATGCGGCCGTTGCTGGCCAAAGTCTGATGGCCGAAAGACGCGATCCCGTCCCAGGGACGGCCATGGAAATCCGAGACCTTCCCCCCCGCCTCGCGCACAAGCAGCAGGCCCGCGGCCACGTCCCAGGGGTTCAGGTTGAATTCCCAGAAGCCGTCGGCGCGTCCCGCCGCCACCCAGGCCATATCCAGAGCGGCCGAGCCGCTGCGGCGCACGTCGTGGCAGCGGACCATGAAGGAGCGGTAGAACTCGGTGTAGTAGCCGGGGCGTTTGTTGCGGTCGTAGGGAAAGCCCGTGATGAGCAGGGATTGCGAAAGACGGGGTACCGAGGAGACGCGCACTGGTCTGCCGTTGAGCCGGGCCCCACGTCCAGCTTCGGCCAGGAAGCGCTCATCGCGGAACGGGTCGTGGATGCCGGCGAGTATGGGGCGGCCGCGTTGAAGCAGGGCGATGGACACGCAACTGACCGGATAGCCGTGAGCGAAGTTGGTGGTTCCGTCTAGGGGGTCGATGATCCAGACGAACTCCGAGCCGGTATCCCGGCAAGCTTTTTCTTCGGCGCGGTAGTCATGAAGAGGCAGACGACGGCGGATCAGGGCCAGGATGGTCGCCTGGCTTTCAAGGTCGGCCTGCGTGATGAGGTTGGCTCGGCCCTTGTAGCGGATGCTCACCGAGCCGAATCGCCTCCGGAGCACCCGGCTGGCCCGGTCCAGGGCTTCCTGCAAGATGCGGCGCAACTCAGCACGTTCGGATCCAGGCTTCATCGGGATCGTCCGGATGCGGTCAAGCCTGGAGCCGCGGAGAAATGACGGGCGATGGCGCCGCAGAGGGAGAGCATTGTGGCGCGCGGAGCTTCTATGACCGTCTTGACTCCCCGGCGTTCGAGTGCTGCGCTGGTGGCCGGTCCTATGGAGGCGGCCACCGCCTTGTTGAATAGGCGGCGGCGATAAGCCGCGGGAAGCTGCTCTAAAAGGCAATCTACGGTGGAGCCGGAGGTGAAGGCGACGGCGTGGACCCGGCCTGAGTCCGCGATCCGGCGCAAGCGCCGCGCGCCGTTGTGGTCCGCTAGGGTGCGGTAAGAGGTGACGACATCGACCCTGGCCTCCTGCGCGCGCAGGAGGCGCGGTAGGATATCGCGGCCTTCCTTCGCCCGGGGCAGGAATATCCTTTTGCCTCGTACCTGACCCGTGATCGTGGCCAAGTCCTCGGCGCGATGCGTGCCGGGCATCGCGGCCCGCCAGCCTCTGCGGCGCAGGGCACGGGCCGTGGCCGGGCCTACGGCGAAGACCCGGCGCGGTGGCGACAGGATCAGGCCCAGGACTAAGGCGCGGGAAAAGACGCTTTCCACGGCGCGTGCGCTCGCGAAGACTGCGGCGTCGTAAAGTCTCATGCGGCGCAGCGCCGCGTCCAAGCGCGCCCAGGACGCGGGCGGCGCGAAGCGAATGACCGGCACGATCCAGACGCGCGCGCCGAGCGCCCGCAGGCCGTCCGCCAGAGGGCCGGCCGGGCCTTCTGGCCGCGTCAATAGGATGGTCCTGCCTGTGAGGGGTTTGCGAAACACCCGGTATTTTACCAACTCTCTGTTTTGACAGTCCACTTCTCGAATGATATAATTGAAAATCCTCTATAAAAAGGCGAATCCCCATGGTGTTGTCGTTCTTCCCTGATAAGAAAAATAGACCAGCGGCCGAGCCGGCAGGACTGGAGAAGCTCTCCGATAAAGCCGGGGCCTTGGTCCGGCCCAAAAAGATAGCTATTTCAAATATTTTAAGCGAAGATGTGGTGATCCGGGCTCCGCTTGGGGTGGGCAAGAATGAGCTCATCGAGATACTGGTCGGCCGGCTCTGCGAGCGCAAAGCTCTGGGAAGCCCTAAGCCTTTTTTGGCTAAAGTGCTGGAGCGTGAGCAGGGCATCAGCACCACCTTGGATACGGGGCTGAGCCTGCCTCATGCCCGGGTGGATTCGATCGGGAGCATCATGGCGGCTCTGGCCTTGGTCCCTCAGGGCATAGCGGACCCCCAGGCCGGAGATCTGACCATCAAACTTATGTTTCTGTTCTTCTCCTCCAGCAAGCCGGAGATCCTGCCGTTGCACCTGCAGCTCCTGCGCGGGGTCGCCTCCTTGTTCCAGCCCGGGGTCATCGCGGACCTGGCGGCCTCTCTCGAGCCGGCCGCCGCTTTGGCGATCATCCGCGCCGTGGAGACCCGGTAAGCCGGTCGACGGCGGAGCCTCGGATGGCCATCCTGCGCATCACCAAGCACGGCGAGCCGATCCTTAAGAAGGTCTCCGTCCCCTTGGCCTACGAGGCCTTGCGTCCGGACCTGCCCAGGCTGCTTAAGGATATGTGGACGACCATGTACGCGGTCAAGGGCGTGGGCTTGGCCGCGCCCCAGGTGGGCTTGAATCTGCGGTTATCGGTCGTGGACGCCCGGCCCGAGGGCAAGGCTCAGCGCCTGGTGCTCATTAACCCCGAGATCGTCGCGGGCGAAGGGGTCATGTTCGAGGAGGAAGGGTGTCTCTCTTTGCCGGGGGTCTTCGCCCGGATCAAGCGTTACGCGCGCGTGCGCATCCGCGCTCTTGACGCGCGTGGGCGTCCCTTCGAGATGGAGGGCGCGGGGCTTCTAGCCAGGGCCTTCCAACACGAGGTGGACCACCTCGACGGCAAGCTCTTTATCGATCACCTTTCCTTTGCAGAGAAGCTCAAGGTCCTTTCCCTGATCAAGGATTTACGCCGAGACTGGACGTGAGGACCATCTTCTACGGGACGCCGGCGTTGGCTGTCCCGTTCTTGGATCTGTTGGTCCGCAAGAGCGCGGTCGTGGGCGTGCTCACCAGCCCCGACAAGCCTGTCGGCCGGAGTCTGCGGGTGCAGCCGACTCCAGTCAAAGCCCGGGCGGTCGAGTCGGGGCTGAAGGTCCTGCAACCGGAGCGGCCCACAGCCGCGGTCGCCGAGCTTTTGGAGCTCAGGCCGGACCTCGCGGTGGCTGTGGCCTATGGCCAGCTCATCCCCCCCGATCTGCTGGGGGTCCCTGCTCTGGGCAGCCTCAACGTCCACTTCTCTTTGCTGCCTCAGTATCGGGGCGCGGCGCCTGTGCAGTGGAGCTTGGTGCGCGGCGAGTCGCGCACCGGGGTCACCGTCTTCTGGATCGCTGAAGGGCTCGACACTGGTCCCATTTTCTTGCAGCGGGGTCTCGATATCGGTCCGAATGAGGACGCGGAGGGGTTGTTCTCGCGCCTGGTCGCCCTAGGTCTTGAGGTCTTGGAGCAGACCCTCGATGAGCTTGCGGCGGGGTGCGTCCGCCGGGAGCCGCAGATCGGGGAGCCGAGTCTGGCTCCCCGTCTGAAGAAGGAGGATGGGCGTATCTCGTTCTCCCGGGGAGCACGCGACCTGCACAACTTGGTTCGGGGTTTGCGGCAATGGCCGACAGCTTTTTTTGAGCTCAGAGCCCCGTCGCCGGCCGTAAGGAAATCCGGCCGGCCGGCACCTGCGGAACTTTCGATACCGCAGGCGTCGCGGCGTGTGCGTGTCCTTAAGACGGCATTGTCGGGCTCACCCATGACGGCCAACACGTTCCCAGAGGGCCGTCAGGGCGGCGCCGCACCCGCGGCGCCGGGGACCATCGCGCGCGTTGAACGCGGCGGCGGTATTTTGGTACAATGCTTGGACTGCAGCAGTCTTTGGCTTCTCACGGTTCAGCCCGAGGGTAAAAAGCCGGTAGCCGCTGCGGATTTTCTCAACGGCCTCCGTCTCGGCGTAGGGGATGTTTTGTCTTTGGCATGATTCTCGATATCAAAGGGGAGGTGCGGTCGTGGGAAGCCATCGGCGTGGGCTTTGCGGTTGCGGTCGCGGTCTTTGCTCTGATGCAATGGGGGATAGCAGGCGTGATCCATGACCGCCAGACTCAGACGATGCCCGAACTCAAGGGGCGGTCCATCTCCGCGGCTTTAGACATGCTTGCCCCCCTCAACATCGGCCTGCGCAAGGAAAGCGCCGAGTTCAACAACGCCGTCCCCATCGCTTCCGTGCTGCGCCAGTACCCGCCAGCCGGGACCGTGGTCCGCGAGGGCAAGATCGTCCGTGTCGTGGTCAGCCAGGGCGGAGAGACCGTCTTGACCCCGTCCATCGTGGGACTTCCCCTGCGAAACGCGGAGATGCTCTTGCGCCAGAGTCAGCTGGTGCTGGGAGAGGCCAATGAGAATTATTCCCTCAAGTTTGACAAGGGCACCGTCCTTTCCCAAGAGCCTAAGGCCGAGGCCAGTGTCGAACGCAACGCCTTGGTTAATGTGATGGTTTCCGGCGGACCGCCGCCGGCCGGGGTCAGTCTCATGCCTGATTTCCTGCGCAAGAATGTCCAGGAGGCCCAGGCTTGGGCCAACACCGCGGGCATGACGCTCGTCTCGAGCAAGGACATGTCCTCCCCTTTCGCCTACGGGACCATTTTGTCCCAGGAGCCGGCGCCGGATGCGTCTTTGAGCGCGATTTCTGAGGTTTCCGTGGTCATCAGCGGCAAGGTCGGCAAGCTCGGCGAGGCCGGCCCGGCCGTCACTAATTTTCATTACGAGCTACCGCAGGGCGGCAGTGAAAGCCTGGTGCGTATCGTGGTCTCGGACAAGTACGGCGAGCGAGAGCTCTTCAACGGCTTGCGCCGGCCCGGCTCCAAGGTCGACCTGCCGCTCCAAGAGACGGGCGGGGCGCACGTGCGTATCTTCCTCAATGGGATCCTCGTCGACGAGAGGGACATGTGATCATGACTGCGGCCCCTTCCGGGAGAGGAGAACAGCCGTCCTTCAGGGACGGCGGGTCTTTGTCCGCCGCTAGGACTGTGGAGGTCGTGCCCTCGCTCTTGTCGGCGGACTTGTCCCGGCTGCCGGTCGAGTTGGGCCGGGTCCAGGAGGGCGGCGCCGAGTGGGTCACCGTGGACGTGATGGACGGTCACTTCGTGCCTAACCTCAGCTTTGGGCCCGACCTGGTGCGCCTCGTCAAGCGCTTCTCCCTTCTGCGCGTGGACGTCCATCTCATGGTGAGCAACCCGGAGACCGTAGCCCCTTGGTTCGTTAAGGCCGGGGCGGACCGGATCATCTTTCATCTCGAGGCGTGCGGCGATGCCCGGTCCTTGCTGAGGGCCCTGCGCGCTCAGGGAGTGGCGGCCGGCGTCGCGGTCAAGCCGGCAACGTCGGTCGACGGGCTCATGGAGCTCTTGGCCGAGGCGGATATCGCTCTGGTTATGACCGTGGAGCCGGGCTTCGGCGGGGCGGCGTTTCTTTCCGGGATGCTGCCCAAGATCTCAGCGGTGCGTCGGGCTCTCGACGCAGGCGGCTTGCCGTGTCGCTTACAGGTGGACGGGGGCATCAATTTGGAGACCGTGGAGGCCGCGGCCGGCGCCGGCGCCGAGATCATGATCGCGGGCCACGGCGTTTTCGGGAACCCCGACCCGGCGGGGATCATCCGGACCTTGCGCGCTAAGGCCCAGGCGGCCTATTCCGGGCGCGTGGGATGATTTTGAGTAGATAAACAGGAGGAGACATATGTCCGTAGTCATCAGGTTGCAGAGGACGGGAAAACCTAAGCAGGCGTACTACCGCGTCGTTGCCATCGAGCGCAGCCGGGGCAGCACGGGTAGGCCTATCGAAGTCCTGGGTAGCTACAACCCTCGCGGCGAGACGATCAATAAGAAGCTGGTGGTGCGTCAGGACCGTTACGAGGTCTGGCGCAAGAACGGCGCCCTGCCGTCTGTGACGGTGGAGAAATTGATGCAGCAGATCCAGAAGTCGCCCGCTGCGTTGAAGGCGCAGACCGTGGAGCCCAAGCCATGAAGGACCTTGCTCAATTCCTGGTCAAGAACCTGACCGACCATCCGGACCAGGCTTCGGTGCAGGACTTGGAATCCGAAGGCGTCGTGACCTTGAAGCTGGTCGTGGCTGAGGAGGACAAGGGTAAGATCATCGGCAAGAAGGGCAAGGTGATCAAGGCCATCCGTTGTCTCGTAGATTCAGCCGGGGCCAAGGCGCAGAAGAAGACGGTGGTGGACATCGACTAGCACATGACCATCAACGCTTTTCCTGAGGGCGGTCAGTGTCAGCGCGCTAGCGCGCGCCAGTGGCCGCGAGGACGAAGATGATGCGCATCGACGTGGTGACGCTGTTCCCGGAGATGTTCGAGCCCGTGCTGGGCGCGAGCATCGTGGGTCGCGCCCGTGCGCGCGGACTGCTCGAACTGGGGACAGTCAACCCTCGCGACTTCGCCTTGGACCGGCACCGGACCGTCGACGACCGGCCTTTTGGCGGCGGCGCGGGCATGGTCCTCAAAGCCGAACCCCTCTATCGTGCGCTCATGAGTGTGCGCAGGCCGGTGAGTCGCGTCGTGTGCCTGACCCCGCAGGGTGCGCGTTTCGACGCGGCCGCGGCCCGGAGGCTGGCTCGTGAAGATCACCTCGTGCTGGTGTGCGGCCACTACGAGGGGCTTGACGAAAGGGTCCTGCGCCTCTGCGACGAGGAAGTCTCGATCGGCGACTTCGTGCTGACGGGCGGGGAGCTGCCCGCCATGATGGTCGCCGACGCTGTGGCGCGGCTCATCTCCGGGGTGCTCAAAAAGGCTGACGCGACGCTCAGGGAATCCTTCGAGGATGGACTGTTGGAGCATCCGCAATACACCCGGCCGCGGGTCTGGCGGGGCCGCAAGGTCCCTGAGGCCCTGCTTTCCGGAGACCACGAACGCATCGCGCAGTGGCGTCGGTGCGCCGCGAGGCGCGTCACGCGGCGCAAGCGTCCGGATCTGTTGAAGATTAGTGCATAGGAGACGATTATGATGGCGGCAGCAGAACAGGCGAAGAAGCAGTTCCCGGATTTCCGTCCGGGCGACACGATCCGGGTGCATATTAAGGTCGTGGAAGGCGACAGCGAGCGCGTCCAGGTCTTTGAGGGTACGTGCTTGGCGAGGCGGGGCCACGGCGACGGAGAGAGCTTCACCGTGCGTAAGATATCTTTCGGCGTGGGAGTGGAGCGGACCTTTCCGCTGTTCTCCCCGCACATCGATAAGATCGAGGTGACGATGTCCGGCAAGGTGCGTCGGGCCAAGCTCTACTATCTGCGGGGTTTGAGCGGCCGCGCGGCGCGTCTGGCCGCGGTGGAGCGCGGTGCCGCGGCCGTCCCGGCAGCCGTGACTCCCGCCGAGGGTTCGGCCTCCGGCTTTGAGAAGGTCGCGCATCCGGCTTCGACCGCGGAGACGGCCATGCCGGCTGTGGCCATCGTCCAGGTGCCGGCCCGCAGCGAGACCAATAAGTCCCATTCCGCGGATGCTAAATCGGGCCAAGCAGCCGCGGTCAAGGCTGGTTCCACGGCTAAGTAGTCCCCCCCGTGGCCGCTTCCGCTGGCCATCGGTTCGATACCACCCTGCGCGCCTCCCGGCGTGCAGGGTGGCTTATAGGCGTCGATGAAGCCGGCCGGGGCCCCTGGGCCGGACCGCTCGTGGTCGCGGCTGTCCGTCTCGGCTCTAATGTCCCGATTGAACTGCTGGCCGCGCGGGACTCCAAGCTGCTTTCCCCTTCGCGGCGCGAGACGCTTTGTGTCGCCATCCGCGCCCGCGCCGCGGCCGTTTCCGTTGCCTGGGCCCATCCTCGCGAGATCGAGAGGACCGATATCCTCGCCGCTACCCTGGCCGCCATGCGCAGGGCCGTCAGGCGCGCGGCTTCAGGCGTTCCGGCACGGCGGTGCCTCGTGGTCGTCGATGGCAATCGTCGCATTCCGGAACTCTCCCTGGAACAACTCACCGTCGTGGGCGGCGACCGATTGTCCCTGGCCGTCTCCTGCGCGAGCATCGTGGCCAAGGTGGTGCGCGACCTCTGGATGAGTAGGCTCGATCGCCGCTATCCTGGCTATGGCCTGGCCCGGCACAAGGGCTACGGCACGGCCATTCATCGTGAGGCGCTTCTGCGTTTGGGTCCGGCTTCGGTGCACCGTCGGACTTTTTCTCCGGTCCGTCAGCTGATCCTGGCATGAGTCGAGAGGCGGGCGCACGGGCCGAACGGCAGGCCGAGGAGTTCCTCAGGGAGCGCGGCCTGCGCATCCTGGCGCGAAATTTCCGTACCCGCTTCGGCGAGATCGACCTGGTGGCACAGGACGGCGAGACCGTGGTCTTCGTGGAGGTGCGCTCACGCTCCTCCGACGCCTTCGGCACTCCCCAGGAGACCGTGACTTTGGCCAAGCGGCGGCGCATCATCCGCACTGCGCTAGCCTACGCGCAGAGCCGGAGCTTGGACGCCCCCTTGAGATTCGACGTGGTGGCGATCTCTCCGCAGGGGACCCTCCATATCCCCGCCGCCTTCGACGCCACGGGGGCCGCATGACCGTTTCCATCGCGCTTAAGGTGCGCGTTGCCTTGGGGGATAGCTGAGTATGGCGCCCGAGAAGCTTCCGACTTTGCCGCCCCCGGGGGGCTGGCGCAAGAAGCGCGTTGCTCCCTCCACGAAGGGAGAACGGCTGCACTCCGGGGCGCCCATGCGCATCGCCCTGTGCGCCTGGGAGATCGGCCGCCTGCGCAGTGGATTCGGCACCAAGGTCGGCGGTCTGGGCGGCGTGGTCGAGGAGTTGCCGGCGGAGCTGATCAAGGCCGCGGCCCGGCAAGGCTTCGCGCTGGAGATAGAGCTCCTATCTCCATGCTTCGCGCATTACGACCGGTCCCAGCTCAAGAAGCTCCCGATGCGCCTTGCCGCGCGCATCGAGGCGGCCGCCTTTGAATTCGAGGTCTATGAGCACGTTTTCGTGGACCAGATAGATTGGCCGGACGGCAGCAAGCGATCGGTGGATATCAAGAGCCTGTATTTTTGGGATTCCGGCCAGCTGGGCTGGACCGGGGCGCGGGCCGTCTATCCCAACGACCCTTGGATGATGATGAAGCTCTGCGCCGCGGTCTCCCAGGCCATGGCCGGCTACATACGGCAGGGGGATTTCCAGACCGTGCATCTGCACGACTCTCACGTCAGCCTCGTGCCTCTCTACTTGGGCGACGGGTACCTTAAGGACGTCCCAGTCCATTTGACTCTGCACAACGCCTCCCATCAGGGCGCCTGCCATATCATGGGCGGCGGCTACGAGACACTCGACCGCCTTAACCTTCCCGGGGCGCGGCTCTTCCACGAGTACTTCGATCATTTCAATGGTCTCAACGCCGCCAAGGCCTGCATGCTCAAGGTCCATAAGACCGGCGGACGCGTCACTACGGTGAGCGGGGACTTGGACGGCACCTGGGGCTACGCGGCTGAACTGCGCGAGAGCTACGATTCTCTCAGACGCCGCGCCTGGCAGCAGAAAGGCGCCTCTCCGATCGAGATATTCCATCCCAATCGGGGCCTGAACCTCTTCGAGAAGATCCCGGTCGCGGGCATCACCAACGGCTTGTCCGCCAAGAACCGGCCAGAGCACATGCCGGAACTGCGCTGCGCAGCTCTGCGGTCGCTACAGGGGAAGTCCTTGACTCCGATCTTCTCAGACCTGGGCGTCCAGGAGGAGATGCTCGCCAAGGACCATGATTTCGACGCCGACCGCCTGGAGCGCAAGCAGGACCTGCGGCGGCTCCTCTATCGCGAGGCTTTCGGCCACGACATATGGGGTTATCCCGCGCTCTTCTGCGCCGTGGGCCGGATGTCGCAGCAGAAGAACTTCCGCGCCATCGCCGCGACCGTGGAGCGGGTGCTCGCCTTCGACCCGCAATCGAGGTTCGTGATCCTGGCTTCGGCGGACGACGGAGAGAAAGGGCTGGAGAGCTGGTTCTTCTCCTTGGCGGACCGCCATAAAGGCCGCGTCTATTACAATAACACCTTCAACCAGCCGCTCTCCAAACTCATCCTGGCCGGCTCGGACTTCGTGCTTATTCCTTCCCGCTTCGAGCCTTGCGGGCTGGTGGACTATGAGGGCGCGCTCCTAGGGACTTTGCCCATCGTGCGCGCCATCGGGGGGCTCACCAAGATCCGGCATTGCGGCTACCTTTACGACTGGCTCGACATCGGCGACTTCGCGGGCGAGTGCGACGCCTTCTCCGGAGCCATCCAGCAGGCCCTGCGGTGCTTCCGCAGCGACTATACGCAGCACGAAAGGCGCATGCGCGCGGCCATGGCGACCGACGCTTCCTGGGATAAGTCCGCGGCCCGATATGTCGAGCTGTACCGCTACGGCCTGCTGGCCAAGCGCTGGCGGCGCGGCGGGAGCATCGCCGATTTTCTGAAGGAGTTGGGCGATGATAAGGATCTTTTCCGCCGTTTCCTAGCTCCTGGGCACGATGAATTCGCCGACCTGAGGGACCTGGCGCTCAAGCAGGCACTGGACGGAGAGACCACCCGGCCTCAGCGCACGTCGATGTAGGGCTGGTTGAGGCGCCGGACCTCGGCGCCCTTAGGCACGATATCGTAGACGGATTTCCCCGCTGCTTCCAGGATATCGTGGACGGAACGATAGGCCTCGTCATCGACCGGGCCGAAGCCCGTGATGTTGGCCACGGACATAAGGGCTTGCTTGCCTTCCGGGTCGCCGATCAGGTCCTGGAGCGCCTTGGTGAGCGCCTCGCGCTTCTGCGGCCGCAGGCCTTCGCGGAAGACGAAAGGTTCGTTGGGCACCGTCCCGGTCCGCGCCAGGACGCGCAGGTCTTTGTGCCCCGCGGCTTGGTTCCCGTAAGTCGCGATGGCCGCGACAGCCCCTTGGAGCAGGGCTTCGAGAGCCTTGCCATGGCTCCCCAGGAACCGAGGCTCGACCTTGACCCTCTCCTTCTGGAGGACCTGCGCGGGCAATAGGAATCCGCTCACCGAATAAGGGTCCACGAAGCCGAACTTTCCGCCCTCAAGGTCCGCGGTTTTCTTGGCCGTGCTCTTGGCCAGGACCAGGATGACCCCGTCGAACTGGGTCTCGCCCTGGCCGCGCAGGATCTGGAGGCGCGGGATCACTTCGTATTCTTCGTGCGCCAGGAGGAATTCCTCCAGGGTCAGGATGCCCGCGTCAGCCTTGCGCGTGCCCAACTGCTCGATGGCGTCCAGCGGCGAGGCCGCGGCGCGCACCTCCACCGTCAGGCCGGAGCCTGAGGTGAGCCGTTCGGAGAGCTCGCGCAAGGGCTCCAGCGAGGCCGGGGCATGCGCGGGAGAGAGCACGACCACCAAGGGTGATCGGGGCGTTCCGATGGACGACTCGCTGCGGCCCATGCAGGCGGAAAGGCCCGCGGCCAGCGCGAGCAGGATGGCGGCATTGCGCAGGGACCTAGCCTTGATCTGTCTTTTCATGTGATCTCCAGTCATCATAGGAAGTAGTCGAAGTCCCGCTCGGTGCGGACATAGCGGCGCAGCTTGAAGACGTGCGCCGGCATGCCGCTCGGGTCGAGCTCCACGTAGTTGCGCGGCCCCCGCCATAGGTAGTGCCGCTCGGCCAGGAGGTCGTGCATCTGGTAAGGCTTGTCCGCGGCCAATCCGAACTCCTGCAGGGGCAGCTCGACCCATCCCGCCTGTTTGTGGTTCGGGTCGAGGTTGACGATCACCAGGACCACGTTGTCGCCGGACTGCTTGGCGTAGGCGATGATCTGCTCGTTCTCCGAGCGGAAGAAGCGCAGGCTGGAGTCGTTCTGCAGGGCCGGGTTCTCGCGCCGGATGCGGTTGACCCGCGCGATGTGCGCGCGCAGGCTGTCCTTGCGCTCGAGAGCCCAATGCTTGAGTTCGTATTTCTCGGAGTCCTTGTACTCCTCGTGGCCCGGCTCGCGCGCGGTGTTTTCGCAGAGCTCGAAGGCAGGACCGTAGATGCCGTAGCTCGCGCCCAAAGTCGCGGCCAGAACGTGGCGGACCAGGAAGGCCGGCCGGCCTCCGAACTGCAGATATTCGGTGAGGATGTCCGGCGTGTTGGGCCAGAGGTTGGGCCTCAGGAACTCCTTGGCCTCGGTATGGGCCAGCTCGTGGAAGTAGCTTTCCAGTTCCCACTTGGAGTTGCGCCAGGGAAAGTAGTTGTAGGACTGCGAAAAGCCCGCCTTGGCCAGCCGGGCCATGACCTTGGGCCGGGTGAAGGCCTCGGCCAGGAAAATGAGGTCCGGGTCCTTGCGGCGCAACTCGGAGATCAGCCAGTCCCAGAGCCCGAAGGGCTTGGTGTGCGGGTTGTCCACGCGGAAGATGCGCACGCCTTGTGCGATCCAGAACTCGAAGATGCTCTTGGTCTCCTCCCAGAGGGCCTTGAAGTCCCTGCAGGTGAAGTCCAGCGGATAGATGTCTTCGTATTTCTTGGGCGGGTTCTCGGCGAAGCGCAGGCTGCCGTCGGGCCGGGCCTTGAACCACTCCGGGTGCTCTTTCAAGTAGGGATGGTCCGGCGAGCACTGCAGGGCGATGTCCAGGGCGAGCTCCAGGCCATGGTCCTGGGCCTGCGAGACCAGCTTGCCGAAATCTTCCAGGGTGCCGAGCGCCGGATGGACGGCCTTGTGCCCGCCGGTCTCGTCGCCGATGGCCCAGGGGCTGCCTGGGTCGTTGGGGCCGGCCTTGAGCGCGTTGTTCTTGCCCTTGCGATGGGTCTTTCCGATGGGATGGATGGGCGGCAGGTAGAGCACGTCGAAGCCCAGCTCCGCGACGTAAGGCAGGCGTGCGATGATATCCTTGAAGGTGCCGTGCGCCCCGGGCTTGGGCGAGGCAGAGCGCGGGAAAAGCTCGTACCAGGCGCTGAAGCGCGCCTTGACACGGTCCACCGTGACCGCCAGGTCCTGGCCATGACGGACGAAGGTCTCCGGGTCGCCCCACTGCGAGACCAGGCTGGTGAGCTCGGGCGCGGCTAGGCGCGCCGCCTTCTCGCGCGGGTCTCCGCGCGTCCCCAGGTCCCTGGCGAGCTCCTTGAGCCGGCGCGCCTCCGCTTTCTGGCCCGCGGCTTCGGCCCGGCCCGCGGCCGTGGCCGCAAGCCCCGCTCCGACCGGAAGCTCGGGCCGCACGTCCTGTCCCGCTTCCAGGCGCTTCTTCAAGTCTCTCAGCCAGGTGTAAAATGGATCGAGGCGGGCCTGGACCGTGTAGCGGTACTGGCCCAGCTCGGCGACCGTGAACTCGGCGCGCCAGCGGTCGTTGCCCAAAGGCCGCATCGGGACCTGCGTCCATTGCGCGTCATCTTCATTGCGGTAGAGCAGAAAGCACACCAACTCGTCATGGCCGTCCGTGAACACGTCCGCTTCAACGTAGACTTGCTCGCCTACGACCCGCTTGATGGGGTAGCGCCCGCCGTCGAGCTCTGGGCGGATCTTTTCGATGACTACGCGTTTGTCGGGTGCGGAGGACGGTCCGTCTTTGGGCACCACGGCCTTTGATTCCGCTTTCTTAGCGGAAGCGGGGGCGGGCCCTGGCAGCCAGACCGCGGCAGGTTCGGAGGCGCTCGTCGCTTTTTTTTCCAAGGTCTCTCCTAAAGTCTAGTGTGCGCTCTTTCCGTAGACTACAACGCAAAGCGGCGCCAAGTCGAGTTCCACGGGCCCCCCGGCCAGCCGATCTGCGGCCGGGCTGCCGGGCCCCCCCCATTGGGGCTGCGCCGAGTCCAGGAGCTTGGTCCAGTTGCCTCCGGGCAATTCCAGGCGCAGGCGGTCGGTGGTTTTGCCGAAATGCAGGATGAAGAATGATTCTTCGCTGCCGGCGCGGCGGCGTACGGCCAGCGCCTGGAATTTCTCGTTGAGCTCAACATCGAGGTTCTCCCGGTCCCGTGGGGCCAAAGCCGGGTGTTCGCGGCGCAGGGCATAGAGGCTGCGGTAAAAGCCCCGCAGGAGCGCGTGGCGGCCCTTGTGCCGCAGGCTGTGGTCAAGCTTGCTGCGAGTGAAGGCGGCGGGCGAATCAGGGTCCGGGGATGAGCGGTCCGGCCAGCCATGGCCGTCGTACATCTGGCGCCGCCCGCGGCGCACCGCGGCCGCCAGCCTGCGGTCGGCATGGCTGGTGAAATAATAGAATGGCGCCTTTTCCTCGTATTCCTCACCCATGAAGAGCAAGGGGATGTAGGGCGATAGGGCCACGGCCCCGGCTGCGAGCTTGAGGGCCTCGAAGTCCACTAGAGCGGCGAGCCGCTCGCCCCGGGGCCGGTTGCCGGTCTCGTCGTGGTCCTGAGAGTAGACCACGAAGCGGGACGCGGGCAGCCCCTGCGCGCTGCGTCCGTGGCTGCGGCGTCTCCAGGAGGAGTACTGGCCGACGTAGACGAAGGCGTCCTTGTAGGCGCGGGCCAGGTCGGAGAGCCCGGAGTAGTCCGCGTAGAAGCCGGCGCGCTCGCCGGTCAGGGCCACGTGCAAAGAGTGGTGGAAATCCTTGCTCCACTGGCCGTCGCAGCCCCAGCCGCCGGCTGCGCTGGGCTGGACCACGCGCGGGTCGTTGAGGATGCTCTCCGCGATGATGTTGATGTTGCGGCCCTGCGCCTGCCCGATGCCGTGCGCGGCCTGAGTGAGCTCCTCGACGAAAGGCCGCGCCGAGAAATCGCGCAGGGCGTGCACCGCGTCGAGGCGCAGGCCGTCCGCGTGGAACTCGTCGAGCCAGCGGCAGGCGCTCTCGATGAAGAAGCGGCGCACCTCATCCGAGCCGGGGCCGTCGAGATTGATGGCTTCGCCCCAGGGAGTCTTGCCGGCGAAATAGGGGCCGAAGTCGCGAAGATAGTTGCCCTCAGGGCCCAGGTGGTTGTGCACCACGTCGAGCATTATGGCCAGGCCGCGCCGGTGGGCGGCGTCTATGAGGCGCTTTAAGCCCGTAACCCCGCCGTAGGAATCCTGCGTGGCGAAGGGGTAGACTCCGTCATAGCCCCAGTTGCGGCTGCCCGGACACTGGGCTACGGGCATGAGGCACAGGGCGGTGGCGCCGATGTCTGCGATGGCGTCGAGCTGAGGGATGACGCCGGCGAAGGTCCCTGCCTTGGAGAAGGTGCCGACATGGAGTTCATAGATAACATGTCGCTCCAGGGGAAGACCTTTCCAGTTCCGGTCGTGCCAGGTGAAGGTCGGGTCTACGACTGTCGATGGGCCGTGAACTCCATAGGGTTGGCAGCGCGAGGCGGGATCAGGCCTCTCTGTCTTGCCGTCCAAGCGGTAGAGATATCCGGTCCCGGGGCGGATGCCCGGCAGCACAATCCAATGATAGCCGGAGCCGTCGGTTTCCATGGGGGCCAAGGATTTCTTAGGCGACAGCAGGCGCAGCTCGACTTTGCGCGCCGATGGCGCCCAGACTAGGAACTCGCAACGCTCCGGGTCAATAAAACGGCTGCCCAGCCCCGCCGGCTTTGAGCGGTTCAAGACTCCCTCCGTCAAACTAAGCTCCGGTAGAGCTGTAAAGTTTTGCGTGCGACTCCGGCCCAGCTGAAATGCGCTTCAACGCGGCGTCTGCCTTCACAGGCGAAGCGCTTTTGGAGCATGGGGTCGCGCAGGATGCGGTTGATGGCTGCGGCCAGGTCGCGTGAGAATTTGCGGGCATCTTTTGGCTCGTAGGTGCCGTCTTGGCGCGGCGTGAGGCCGACGAGCAGGCCGGTCTTGCCGGGCACTACGACCTCGGGTATGCCGCCTGTTGCCGAGGCGACGACCGGCGCGCCGCAGGCCATGGCTTCAACGTTGATGATGCCGAAGGGCTCATAGATCGATGGACAGCAGAACACCGCGGCGTGGCTGTAGAGTTCGATGACGTCCGGCTTGGGAAGCATCTTCTGTATCCAGATGACGTTTTTGCGGGTCCGGCGGATGCGGGCGACGGCGGCTTCCATCTCCGCGGCGATCGCCTGGGTGTCTGGCGCCCCGGCACAGAGCACGATCTGGGCCGAGGGGTCGATATGGGGTAAAGCATTGACGAGGTGGATGATGCCTTTTTGTCGGGTGATGCGGCCCACGAAGAGCACGTAGGGTTTATCGAGGCTGATGCCCCACTGCCGGCGGGCGCGGCTTGAGGCGCTGGGCCGATATTCCTGGAGGTCGATGCCGTTGTGGATGACGTGGACTTTTGAGGCGGGTATGTCGTAGCAAGAGAGGATGTCATCTTTCATGCCGCCGGACACGGCGATGATGGCGTCCGCGGCCTGGACGGCATTTCGTTCGATCCAACTGCTGAGGTCATAGGCGTTGCCGAGCTGTTCGCGCTTCCAGGGACGCAGCGGCTCGAGCGAGTGAGTGGTCATGACGAAGGGGATCTTATGGAGGATCTTGGCGAAGAATCCGCCGAGGTTGGTGTACCAGGTGTGGCAGTGGACGATGTCGGCGGAGTTGTTCTTGCAGAATTGGAGGTTGACACTGAGGGCTTCGAGAGCCTTGCCGTAGTCTTTGTGGGCGTCCTTGGCCAGCTCTTTCCAGGGCTTAAAGCCGGTGACCTGGAGGCGGGATCCTCTGGAGCGTTGGTCGCCGAAGCAGCGGACTTCGACGTCCATGAGCTTAATGAGCTCGCGGGTGAGGTACTCGACTGCGACGCCGGCGCCGCCGTAGGTGTGGGGAGGGTATTCGTTGGTGTAGAAGACGACTTTCATGGCCCGCCTCCTGATCGGCCAGATTGTATCAAAGGGGTCAGGCCTTCACCAACTTTACAGTCAATCGTGAAAGCCTGGCGCCGCTAGAAGGCGAGCAGCCCGACCCCGGCGCAGATCAACACCGTTCCCGCCAGCTTCGCCAAACTGAACCTTTCGCCCAGAAACGCCAAGGCCAATAAGAAGGTCACGAGAGGATATACCGAACTCAGCGGTATCACCTTCGACGCCTCCGCCCCGGATAAAGCCTTGATGTAGCAGAAGACTCCCCCCATCGTCACCACCAGGCTTAAAGTGATCAGCGCTACGGGCACCTTCCCGGCTTGCGCCACCGCCGCCTTCGCCGGCAGCCATCCCGCCAAGAACAGCAACAGGCAGATCGCGGCGTTGACGCCCATGCGCACCACGAAAACTTCGTTGGCGCCCAGACGGCCCAGCGCCAGCTTATCCAGGATCGCGGCTGCGCCCATGGCCACGACGAAGAGGGTCAGGAAGGTCAGAGTCGCAGCTGAGATCAAGAGAGGTTCCTGATGCAGGCTTCCATGATATGCGGCGCGCTCAGGCCGTGCTTGTCGTAAAGCTGGGCCGCCAAGCCCGACTCGCCTGTCTCGCGCACTCCCAGACACACCACCGGCTTGCCCATGCCAAGAGAAGCAGCCGCCTCGCAGGCCGCGCTGCCCAGACCACCCACGATATTGTGGTCCTCCACCGTCACGAACCGCTCGCTGTCTTTGGCGAAATCTTCCACCGAATCCACATCAAAAGGCGCGAGCGTCCCGGCGTTGACTACCCGCACCGCAAAGCCTTTAGGCAATAGCTCCTTGGCGGCGTTGACCGCTCCCCCCACAGTCCCGCCCGAGGCCAGTACCGTGGCCTGGAAATGCTTCGCCTTTGGCTCAGGCTCCCAGACGATGTCCAGCTTGCCGCACTCGAACTTGTAGTCCGGCCTGTGAACGTCGTCGAGCTTCTGGCGCGTCAAGCGCAGGTAGACAGGCCCCCGGTGCTGGAGCATCCATTCGACGGCCTGGCGAGCCTCTAAAGCATCTCCCGGTTGCAGGATGGTCATCCCGGGAAGAGACCGCATCGCGGCCACGTCCTCCAGCCCCATCTGCGAGGCCCCGTCATCTCCGATGCCCAGGCCCGCGTGCGTGCCTACCAGCTTGACGTTGGCCCCATTTAAGGTCACGGCCACGCGGATGGTCTCCAGCCGGCCGATCAGGAAACAGGCAAAGCTCGTGCACACCGGCACCTTGCCGTACAAGGCCAGGCCCGCGGCCGCGCCGATCATGTTCGACTCGGCGATGCCGAACTCGAAGTGCCGCTGTGGATATTTCTTCGCGAAATCTACGGTCATCGTGGACTTGGACAGGTCCGAGTCCAGGACCACCATCTGAGGGAATTTCTCCGCCAGTGAGACCAGCGCCTCTCCGAAAGCTTCCCGGGTCGCCTTAGCCATGGAGGATCTCCTTGAGCGCCCGCTCGCACTCTTCCTGGTTGGGAGCCTTGCCGTGCCAGGCGATGTTGTCCTCCATGAAGGAGACGCCCTTGCCCTTTATCGTCCTGGCTACGATAGCCTGCGGCTTGCCCTTCACCGTCTTCACGGCGCTCAATGCGCCGTCGATGGCGGCCAGATCGTGGCCGTCTATCGTCCGAGTGTCCCAGTTGAAGCTCTTGAGCTTCTCGGCCAGCGGATCCAGAGCCATGATCTCGTTGACGTGCCCGTCGATCTGCCCGTTGTTGCAGTCCACGATCAACGTCAGATTGTCCAGCTTGAACTTGGGCGCCGCCATCAAAGCTTCCCAGACCTGGCCTGCTTGCATTTCCCCATCGCCCGTCACCACGAAGATCCTCTGATCCGCGCCGTCCATCTTCGCGGCCAAGGCCATGCCTAGACCCATGGAAAGTCCCTGGCCCAATGACCCCGTCGCAGCCTCGATGCCCGGCAGGCGGTGTCGCTCTGGATGCCCCTGCAGGCGTGAGCCCAGCTTGCGCAGGGTCATCAACTCCTCCTGAGGAAAGAAACCTCGGTGCGCCAGCACCGCGTAAAGGGCGGGGCAGGCGTGGCCTTTCGAGAGGACTAATCGGTCGCGGCCCGGCCAGTCCGGCTTCTTTGGGTCGTGGCGCAGATGCTTGGCGTAAAGCACGGCCAATAGGTCGATGACGGAGAGTGACCCCCCCGGATGGCCCGAGCCGGCGGCCGTAATCATGCGGATGATGTCCGCGCGCAGTTCTTTCGTCTGACTTGAGAGGTCTTCCATTAAGCCGCATTTTATCTAAATGTGGTAGAATCGAGCAACAGCAAGGAGCCCGCCATATGGAGATAAAGACCTACATCGGAGCTGTGCGTAAAGCCGCCGACTACGTCAAGAGCAAGGTTCCTGGTTTCTCCCCCCAGGTCGCTATCATCTTGGGCTCAGGTCTGGCCAAAGCCGTGCCCATTCTGGAAAAGGCCACTGTCATCCCCTATAGAGACATCCCCGGGTTTCCCCGCACCACCGTGGCCGGTCACATGGGCAAGCTCATCCTGGGCCGGCTCCATGGCAAGAGCGTGGCCGTCATGCAGGGTCGCTTCCACTACTACGAAGGGCATTCCATGGAGAGCATCGCCTTGCCTCTGCGTATGCTCGAATATCTCGGTCTTAAGACGGTGTTTCTCACCGCGGCCGTGGGCTCGGTGCGCGAGGCGATCAAGCCCGGTCATTTCGTGGTCATCACGGATCACATCAATTTCATGGGCCGCAACCCCCTGCGCGCCTTCCACGAAAGTGAGTGCGGCGAGATGTTCCCGGACCTTATCAACGCTTATGACGCGGATCTGCGCAAGCAGATCGTTTCTATCTGCCGCAAGCGCAAGCTCTCCGTGCACGAGGGCGTCTATACCGCCGTGTGCGGTCCTTCTTACGAAACGCCCGCGGAGATCCGCGCTTTTCGCGCCTGGGGCGGCGACGTGGTGGGCATGTCCGTGGTCCCGGAGGTCATTCCGGCCCGGCAGATGGGCATCAAGGTCACGGCGCTGACGTGGATCTCCAACATGTGCAGCGGCATGAAGGGCGCCTCTTTGAACCACAGCGAGGTCCTGGAGCTCGGCGCCAAGGTCTCCGAGGGCCTGCGCCTCGTCCTTAACGACTTCATCAAGATCGTCTGACTTTCAGGAGGCCCCTCCATGCGCATGCTCGACATCATCGCCAGGAAGCGCCAAGGCTTCAAGCATACGGAAGAGGAGATCGCCTTCGTCGTCAAAGTCGCCTCGGACCCCAAGGCCGGGGTGCCCGACTACCAGCTCACCTCCTGGCTCATGGCCGTGTGCTGCCGCGGCATGGACGAGATCGAGACCGCGGCCCTGACTCGGGCCATGGCGCTCTCCGGACGGCGCCTTGACCTCAAGCGCCTGCGCGCGCCCAAGGTGGATAAGCATTCCACCGGCGGCGTGGGCGACGGCATCTCACTGGCTTTGGCCCCGCTCATGGCCGCCGCGGGTCTGGTCGTGCCCATGATGTCAGGCCGCGGCCTCGGCCACACCGGCGGGACTTTGGACAAGCTTGAAGCCATGAAGGGCTTCCGCGTGCGCATGGGCATCGACGAGATCACGTCCCAGTTGGGCCGCATCGGCGTGTGCATGTTCGGCCAGACTCAGGACCTGGCCCCGGCCGATCGGACGCTCTACTCTTTGCGCGACGCATCCTCGACGGTGGAGTCCGTGCCCCTGGTGGTGGCCAGCATCCTCTCCAAGAAGTTCGCCGAGGACCTCGACGCCCTGGTCCTCGACGTGAAGATCGGATCCGGCGCCATCTTCAAGAACCCCAAGCAGGCCCAAGAGCTCTCTCGGGCCTTGGTCAAAACCGCGCGCAAGCTGGGCCTGAAAGCCGTGGCGGTCTTGACCGCCATGGACCAGCCCCTGGGCCGCTATGTGGGAAACTCCTTGGAAGTCATCCAGGCCGTGGAGATCCTGCGCGGTGATTTCACCTCCGCGGACTATGCGGAATGCCTGCTGACTTTGGGCGGCTGGATGATGCATCTGGGCGGCAAGGCCAAGGACCCCAAGGAAGGAGCGGCTAAGCTGGAATCCGTTATCCGTTCCGGGGCGGCCTTGGAGTCTTTTCAGAAGATGGTCGAGGCGCACGGCGCCGACCCGCGCGTGGTCTGCGACCTGGACCGCCTTCCCAGGGCCGCTAAGGAGCGCGAGATCCTGGCCCCCAAGGCCGGCTATGTCACCTGGCTCGACGCGCGCAAGGTGGGCGAGGCCGCGGTGATCCTGGGCGCAGGCCGCGCGAATAAGGATTCCAAGCTTGACTACGGGGCCGGCTTCGTGCTGGATAAGAAGGTCGGGGCCCGGGTCAAGAAGGGCGAATGCGTGGCCCGCATCCACGGCAGCGACGGGGCCAAGATGGAAGAGGCCGCGGCGTACTTCTTGACCGCGCTTAAGATCGAGGGCAAGAAACCCAAGCTCATGCCGGTCATCCGGCAGGTGGTGAAATGATGGCTGGTAAATTTTTCATCTGCGACCATCCGCTTATTCAGGAGAAGTTGTCGACCTTGCGCGACCGGCGCACCGACCATGAGGACTTCCGCCGCACCATGGCGGAGGTCTCGAGCCTGCTGGGCGCCGAAGCCCTGCGCGGCGTCAAGACCAGGAAGACCACGGTGCGCACCCCCCTGGGCAAGTCGCCGGCCGTGGTCACGACTCAGCCCGTGGCTTTCGTGGCCGTGTTGCGCGCGGGCCTGGGCATGCTCCCAGGCCTCCAGCACCTTCTACCCCAGGCTCACATCGGTCACATCGGGCTTTACCGCAACGAGGAGACCTTGAACCCGGTGCGCTACTACGTGCGCCTGCCCAAGAATATTCGGGACTGCTTCGTGGTGCTTTGCGACCCGATGCTCGCGACCGGAGGCTCGGCGGTGGAGGCCCTGCATATCCTCAAGACCGACAAGGCTAAGCAGATCGTGCTGGTCAGTCTCATCGCGGCCAAGGCCGGGGTGGCACGGGTGCAGCGTGAGCACCCGGATGTGCCGATCTACTTGGCGGGCGTGGACACCAACCTCAATCGCTTCGGGTTCATCATGCCCGGCCTCGGCGACGCGGGCGACCGTCTTTTCGCGACCTGACAGTCGAATATTAGCCAGTCCTTCTTGGGCAGAGAGCCTGCGCGTGGAAGTGCGCGGCGCAGCGGTGGTACTTGTCCAGCTTCTCTGCGGGCAGGTCGAAGCGCCGCGCCAGGCGGGTGTCGAACTTGCGCATCTCGCCGATGTGCTCCAGCTTGAAGGCGATGTCCTCGGACTTGATCTCGTTCTCGAATTCCCAGAAAGTCGACAGGGGATGCAGGCCGGTGGGCCGGATGTGGAAGGCGCACAGCTTGTCGAGAGAAGGCTCCAGGAACCCGCCCTTGAGCTTGACTCGGAACTTATCCTTGCGGTAGAGGCAGAGGATGACGCCGCGGTTGACGCGGGCGATGGTCTTGTCTCCGAGGTGCCGGCGCATGGCTCCGGACATGGCCGGATCCGCGTGGCGGCGCAGGATGTCCGTCACGGAGATGTCCGCGAAGTGCACGATGTCGTGGTGGCTCTCCCCGCGCACGGCGCTGGCCAGCCGATCCGAGCTGAACTCCGAGCGGAACAGCGCCCCTTGTTCATGGAACCCGGGCCCTTTGTACTGCAGGTAGACGTAGGTTCCGTCGCCTTTGTAGCGCAGGCGCAGGCTGGCCCCGGCGCGCAGCAGCGAGAGCTCGGGTGTGTCGAGGTACTGGTCGAAGAAGGCGCTCTCGCGCGTGTGCCGGACGCCTTTGAGTCCGAAGAGATGCTCGCGCAGGTTTTCGGCCTGTGAGGCGCGCACGCGGCGTTTTGATTCGATCTCGATGTGTAGGGGGTCCTCGACGCTCAGGCGGCGGCAGAGCGCGCGGGTGGCTTCGTCCATGCGGGTTACCGGGGCCAAAGGGCCATGAGCCAGTAGCAGAGGCTGGAGATGAGGGCTGCGGCCGGTATGGTCAATAGCCACGCCGTCACGATCTCCCCCCCCACGCCCCAGCGCACCGCGCTGAGCCTCTTGAGCGAGCCCACGCCCATGATGGCGCCGGTGATGACGTGCGTGGTGGATACCGGCGCGCCCATGGCCGAGGCGATGTAAAGGGTCAAGGCCCCTCCCGTCTGGGCGCAGAACCCGTCCACGGGGCGGAGTTTCGCTACTTTCTGACCCATGGTCTTGACGATGCGCCAGCCGCCAAAGAGGGTCCCTAGGCCCATGGCTGCCTGACAGGACAGGACGACCCAGGTCGGGATGTGGAACGTCGGGCCTAGGAGACCGGCTGAGAAAAGCAGGATGGCGATGACACCCATGGTCTTCTGCGCGTCGTTGCCGCCGTGGCCCAGGCTGTAGAGGGCCGCAGAGATGAGCTGTCCCTTGCGGAACAGGGTGTCTACTCTTTGGGGAGTCGCTCGACGGCACATCCAAGCCAAAGCGATGCCGAAAGTGAGGCCCAGGATGAGGCCCAGGATCGGCGCCGCGACCATGAAGACCATGGTGCGGATGATGCCGCTCCAGATGAGGCCTCTGGCCCCCACTTTAATCATCGCCGCGCCGATGAAGCCCCCGATGAGGGCGTGGGAGGAGCTGGTGGGCAG
Source organism: uncultured Elusimicrobia bacterium (assembly GCA_903830945.1). Lineage (GTDB taxonomy): Bacteria > Elusimicrobiota > Elusimicrobia > UBA1565 > UBA9628 > UBA9628. Next base: position 38,760 of record CAIKVT010000026.1, on the reverse strand, counting down.
GCCCCAGTACCAGGTGAGCAGGTCCCAGACCGAGGCGCCGATCAGGGTCGCCGCGATGATGCGCGGGTCCACGATGGCCGGGTCGATGATTCCTTTGCCGATGGTGTTGGCGATATGCAGCGGGAAGATGAGGAATGCGACGAAGTTGAAGAAGGCGGCCCAGATCACCGCGGCCCGGGGCGAGAGCACGCGCGTCGAGACCACCGTCGAGATGGCGCTGGCCGAATCGTGGAAGCCGTTGATGAAGTCGAAGGCCAGGGCCAGCGCGATGATCAGGATGATGCTAAGCGGCATGGGTCTATTCTATCCCTTTTCCCAGGTCCGTGGTTGGCCGGTCGAGGGGAGCCTGGACAGAGATGATATCAAAGCGTCATGAGCCAATAGGAGAGGCTTGCAATCAGCGCCGAGGCCGGTATGGTCAAGAGCCAGGCGGCTACGATGTTTCCTCCTACTCCCCAGCGCACCGCGCTGAGCCTTTTGAGCGAGCCTACTCCCATGATGGCTCCGGTGATGGTGTGCGTGGTGGAGACCGGCACGCCCAGGGCTGAGGCGAGGTATAGGGTCATGGCCCCGCCGGTTTCGGCGCAGAAGCCGTCCACGGGCCGGAGCTTGGCCACCTTCTGGCCCATGGTCTTGACGATGCGCCAGCCGCCGAAGAGCGTGCCCAGGCCCATGGCCGCGTGGCAGGACAGGACCACCCAGGTCGGGACGTGGAAGGTCGGTCCCAAGACGCCCGCGGAGAACAGGAGGGCCGCGATGATGCCCATGGTCTTCTGCGCGTCGTTGCCGCCATGGCCCAGGCTGTAGAGGGCAGCTGAGAACAGCTGACCCTTGCGGAACAGGAAGTCGACCCGGTGAGGCGTGGTCCTGCGGAACAGCCAGGCCACGGCCACGCCAAAGGCCAGGCCCATGGCCAGGCCCAAAAACGGGGCCAGGACCATGAAGACCACGGTGCGGATGATGCCGCTCCAGATCAGAGCGCCGACTCCGACTTTGACCAAGGCTGAGCCGATGAAGCCGCCGATGAGCGCGTGGGAGGAGCTGGTGGGAAGACTCCAGTACCAGGTGAGCAGGTCCCAGGCGCAGGCTGCGGTCAAGGTGGCAGCGATGATGCGCGGGTCCACGATGGCTGGGTCGATGATGCCTTTGCCGATGGTGGCGGCGATATGTAGAGGGAATATGAGGAAGGCGATGAAGTTGAAGAAGGCGGCCCAGATCACCGCGGCGCGGGGCGAGAGCACGCGCGTGGAGACCACGGTGGCAATTGAGTTGGCCGAGTCATGGAAGCCGTTGATGAAGTCGAAGAATAGGGCTAGCGCGATGAGCAGGATGATCGATGGGGTCATGGGTCCGCCTTTCCTTCATCGATATGATATCAGCCGGGATCGCGCGGGCCCATAGTGGCGAGGTAAAGCCCGGATGACCGTTGGATGACGCCGTCGTGGCGCGTTAGGTGGCGGGCAAGGTGAAACTGAAAGTAGAGCCTGCGCCCGGCCGGCTTTCCACGGCCACGCTGCCGCCGTGAGCCTCCACGATGTGCTTGACGATGGCCAGGCCCAGGCCGGTGCCCCCCAGCTCCCGCGAGCGGGCTTTGTCCACTCGGTAGAAGCGCTCGAATATGCGGGGCAGGTCCTCGGCCGGTATGCCGGGGCCGGTGTCCTGGACGGATACGGTGACCCGGTCCTCGGCGCAGGAGGCGCTGACGCGCACCATCCCTTTGCCCGGCGTGTACTTGATCGCGTTATCGAGCAAGTTGGTGAACACCTGCTTGAGCTGGCTGCGGTCCCCGCACACCGGCGGGACGTCGCGGAACGGCTCCAGGCGCAGGCCGAGCTCCTTGCGTCTAGCCAGTGGCTTGAGGGTCGCGGTCACTTCTGCCGCCACGCGCATGAGGTCGATGGATTCCGGTGCCGGTCGCTGGGTCTTGGAATCCAAGGTGGAGAGGGTGAGCAGGTCGTCGACCAAGCGGGTCATGCGGTCGGCGTTGCTCTCGATCTCCAGGATGAACTCCATGCGGTGCTCGGGATCCTCGGCTGCTCCCTCGTGAAGCGTTTCCGCGAAGGCCTTGATGGCGGCCAAGGGGGTGCGCAGCTCGTGCGAGACGTTGGCCGTGAAGTCCTTACGGACCTGGTCGGAGCGGCGCAGCTGGTCGATGTCCTTCTGGACCCTCTCCGCGAGTTGGTCAAGGCTGCGGCCGAGGCGGCCGAGTTCGTCGTCGCGCAGCGGGCCGACGCGGGCGCTCCAGTCGCCGGCGGCCAGACGCTCGGCGGCCCGGGTGATGAGCGCCACGGCGCGGTTCTGCTTATGGGCGAGGAGCCATGCGCAGGCCAGCACCGCCAGCGCCGTGATCAGGACAGGCACTAGTCCGTCCGGAGGCGGTAGCCGACGTTCTTGACCGTGACGATGCGCTCGGCCTCGGAGCCGAGCTTGTTGCGCAGTCGCGCGATGTGCTGGTCCACGGTGTTGGTGTCTATCTCCATGGAGCGGTCGTAACCCCAGACCTTTTCCAGGAGCTCGTCGCGGCTGAGGGCCCGGCCGTCGGACTTTAGAAGGCACTTGAGGAACTCGAATTCCTTCGGGGAGAGTGTGACCGGCTTGCCCTTGATCTTGATCACGTAGCGCTCCAGGTCCACTTCGAGCGTTCCGGCACGGAGCATGAGCGGCGCGGTCTTGTCCGCGGCGCGGCGCAGGATGGCCTTGACGCGGGCCAGGACCTCGCGCACGCTGAAAGGCTTGGTGACGTAGTCGTCGGCCCCGATCTCCAGGCCTAGGACGCGGTCCAACTCGTCCTTGCGGGCTGTGAGCATCAAGATCGGGGTCTGCGAGACTTGGCGGACGGTCTTGCAGAACTCGAAGCCATCCTTCTTGGGGAGCATGATGTCGAGGATGACGAGATCTGGCTTTTCTTCATGGAAGGCTGAGAGCCCGGCCTCCCCGTCGTTGGCGGTGACGACCTGATAGCCCGCCTTCTCCAGGTTATATTTGAGGACCTTGACGAGGGCCTTTTCGTCCTCGACGACGAGTATTTTAGCTTCAGGCATGAGAGCTTACTTATAACTTGCCATACTGGCGTGGTCTTGTCAATTCTAGACTATGGCCAATTCGGCGTCCGGCGTCGGGAAGGCGGGCTGCAGGCGCAGATCGCGCAGGCTCTCCATTACCCGCTCGGGCCTGCCCCAGTCGCTCCAGCCCACGTCTTCCATGGCCACGGCGGTCAGGCGTTCCGGGACTTTCTGCAGGAAGTCGCGCGAGAAGTTCGCCTCAGGCATGTCGGCGTAGATGCCGCGCAGAGTCGACTCCTCGAACGGGGTGCCCAGCTCGCCGCGCAAGGCTTCCAGGCGCGCCACCACCTCGGGAATCAGGCGCCAGCCCAGCTCCCAGAAGGTCGCGGCCTTGCCCGCCACCACCATGGTGTTCCAGAGGCAGCCCTCGGCGTAGAAGCGGCGAGCCGTCTCTGCATCGGGCTTTTCCAGGAACTCGGACACGGCCTGCAGGCTCTCCCCGGCTTCGGTGGGCGTGGTCCTCAGCCAGCCGTAATCGGGCTCCGGCCCTTCGGGAGCCGCGGCCAGAATGAAGAGCCGCTCAGGACAGAGCTCGGCGCACTTGAGGGCTCGGCGCAGGTGTTTCTGGAACCGGTAAGGGTCGGCTACGAAATGGTCTGAAGGCAGCAAGACTACCGTGGCCTCGCGGTCCTCGCGTAGGACGTAGGTCAGAGGCAGGAAGACCCCGGCGGCGGTGTCGCGGTTGGCCGGCTGCTCCACGATGCGTCCCGGCAGGTCCAGGCGGCGCGGCTCATCGAGGTACTGCCGATGCCCCTTCCCGACGACGGTCACGAGCTTCGTGGACTCCGCGACCCCGAGGGCCCGGCCTACGGCCTCTTCCAGCAGGGACTTCTCGCCCGTGAATGTGCAGTACTGTTTAGGACGATGATGCCCGAGCCAATCGGTGATGAAAGGGCGCATGCGTTCCCCCGCTCCGCCTGATAGTATCACGGCCCATCTCTGCCCCGACTTCTCTTTGGCGTTTAACATTCTCTCCTCCTTAGCATCAAGAGTATAGAGGAACCGGCGGTCGAAGCACCATGATGGCGGGGTTAAATCCTATTGACGATTGGATGACGACGCTGTCAGACGAGAGGAATCAGCCCTGCGCATCCTGCCGCAGCCTCGCTACGAGCCGGGCCAGCCGCTCCTGGCCTTCCTGGTCTTCGGTGAGGTCGTAGAGGAATATCGAATAGCCCACGACTTTTAATGGCTGCCGGGTCTTCAGCCAGCCCAATAGATCGTGGTCTGTGAAGTAGACTCCCTGCAGGTTGGTCGCGGAGACCGCCAACAGCACGCGCTCCCTGGCCTTCGGTCCAGGGGCATTGCCGGGCCGGTCCACGTGCGGGGAGCACAGCACAGGGATATAACGCATTCCGTAAGCCGCGGGATCCGCGGTCCCGAAGTAGGAAAGGAAGACCGTGGGATTGCCCATCTCCCGCAGCACGCGCGCCAGGCCTTTGAGGTCCTGGCCCCAATCAAGACTGGAGTCCGCGAGGATCCTGTATCCTTGGTCCGGGCCGCCGACCAGTTCGTTGAAGTAAGCCAGCTGGTGCGGCCCGACCCGGCCCACCGAGACGACCGCCCAGACCCCCAGGAGCAGCAGAGCGAGCCCGCTTCGCGGCCGGGACCACAGCGCGGAGACTCCGAGGCCCGCTAGCATGAGCAAGAAGGGCATGACGGGCAGGATATGGCGGACCCCGATCTGGGTCCGGCACGCCAGGGCCGCGGCCAGATAACCCAAGAATGGCCCGAAGATCCAAAGGCTCTCGCGCCGGCGTCCTTTTCTGCCGACTTTCCTCAGCCACCAGACTGTGCCGACGCTCGCGAGGATCAAGATTGGAATCGGCGTCTTCACGAGCAGCGTCACGGGGAAATACGGCCACAGGCCGGTCGTGGAATACCGTCCCCATAAGAATGACGCCCTTCCGCCCTCCAGCTGGGTCATCGTCTCCCGCAGTCCCTCCCAGTAGAGCGGAAGATGCGTCCAGCGATAAACAATCGCCAAGGCCGCGGCGGCGCAGCCGCAGAAGACCGCCGCGCCCATCCACGGGACCTTGGGGCGGGGGCTCGGCCGTAGCGCCCAATCCCAGGTTAAGAGCGCTAGGCCCAAGGGAGGCAGCAGGATCATGTTGAACTTCGAGGCTAAAGCCAGTCCGGCGCAGCATCCGGCCGTGGCGGCCCATCCCAGCGTCACGGCCCCAGCCGCCGCCCGGGAGAGAAGCCAGAAGGTCGTGAACCACAGCACCGTCGGGACCGCGTCCACGGTGGCCAGTGAGAAATTGGAGATGACGACCGGGCACAGCGCGAGGGCGACCGCTGCGCCGCAGGCCGCCGCCATCCCGGCCAAGCGGCGCGTCCAGGAGACCAGGACCAGGACCAGGACCGGCAGCATGGTCAGTAGGACGAAGGCTCTCGCTGCACCAAGCATGCGCTCGGCTGGGACCGGATTGTGGTACAAGAGGAAGTCCGCATAATGGAGGAGCCGTCCGTTGACGAAGTCCGGGTGCGTATGGAATCCTTTGACCCGGAGCGCCAGCAAGGGAAGGGCGGCCCACATCTCCGAGAATGGCGGCAGCGCCGCGAAGCGGTAGCTCCCCGCGCATAAGGTCGCGTAGCCGCTGGCCAGATGCACGGGCTCGTCGAAGGTCGGGGCGTTGTCGGCGATGGACCATAGGCCGAGGCCCAAGCCTGCAGCCAGGGCGGCTAAAATTATCCATCGTCCGGGCTGGCGGCTCGTGCCCGTACTTCCCGGTCTCGATTCGCGATCCATGATCTTCAGCAGATTATAATACATGGCTCTGGAATCGGAAAAGGGATGTATAATATCGTTCACCGCGCGCCTATCAGACTTCAAGGAGAACAGCGATGATCGACCTCGTTAAGAACCTCGCCACGGTTAACCGTCGCACCAAGGCTTCTGTCATCCGGGAGTTGCTCAAGCTCACCAACAAGCCGGAGATCATTTCTTTTGCCGGCGGCCTGCCGTCTCCTCAGACATTCCCCTCAGAAGCCCTGGCCGAGATGGCCGCGCGTATTATCAGGACCAATTCCAAGACGGCCCTGCAGTACGGGCCGACCGAGGGTTTGCCCGAGCTCAAGGCCCAGATCATCAAGCTCCTGCGTGAGGAGGAGGGCATCAACGCTTCGCCGGACAACATTCTTGTGACCACAGCTTCTCAGCAGGCCCTCGATATTGTAGGCCGGACCTTCATCGACCCCTCCGATCCTATCCTGGTGGAACTGCCCAGCTACATCGGCGGCCTGCAGGTCTTCAACTCCTATGGGGCCAAGATCATGGGCATCAAGGCTGACGACCACGGCATGCTCATCGACGACCTGGAGGCCAAGCTCGCGAAACTGCGTCAGGAGGAGGAGCACTATAAGTTCGTCTACATCGTGCCCGACTTTCAGAACCCAAGCGGTGTGACCATGACCCAGGAGCGCCGCTTAGAGCTCATCAAACTATCCGAACGCTATAACATCCTGCTCATTGAAGACTCCCCCTATCGCGAGGTGCGCTTCGAGGGCAAGTCTCCGGACATGCTCTACAAGCTCGATACGACCCACAACGTGATCTCGTTGTTCACCTTCTCCAAGACTTTGGCCCCGGGACTGCGCCTGGGCTACATCTTGGCCGACGAGCGTATCATCCAGAAGATGGGCATCCTGAAGCAGTCTTTGGACTTATGCACGTCGTCATTGAATCAGCTGCTGGCCACGGAGTTCCTTAAGTCCGGGGTCGCGCGCGAGCACATCGCCGGCGTCAAGAAGCTCTATCGGGCCCGTAAGGACGCCATGCTCCAGGCTCTGGAGCGCTATATGCCCGAGGGCGTGACCTGGACTAATCCGGAAGGCGGGTTGTTTCTTTTGGTGCGCCTGCCCGAGAACATGAACGCCGACGAGCTGTTCTCCGAGGCCATCAAGGAGAACGTGGCCTATGTCATTGGCTCCGCTTTCCATTGCGACGGCAGCGGGCAGAACACCATGCGCCTGAACTTCTCCTATCCTACTCCGGAGCAGATCGACGAGGGCATCAAGCGGCTGGCCAAGGTCGTCAAGGCCGATCTGCGGCTTCGGCACAAGGCGCGCGCTTCGAAAACAGCCGCTTAGGGGGAGTCTTTCAACTCGTCAGGCCTAAGATGAGCCGCTGACTTTGCGGAGCTTCTCTCTTGGAGAAGGCCATCGCGCTCAGCGTCGGGTGAGCTGCTCTTCGTAGCGGTCCAGCAAGATGGCGAAGCCGGATAGGTCGCGGACCGGTTCGAGTTCTGAGTCGCTTTTGGCCAGCAGCAGATATTTGCGCAGTTCGGATTTTGAAGGCGTGGACTCGAAGGTGCCGGCCAGGGCGCGTAGGGATTCGGTGAACCGGCCTGAGACCGAGTAGGCTAGAGCCAGCTGGTAATGGGCGGCGGCGTTGTTGGGCATGGCCTGTAGGGCCCGCTGCAGGGGAAGTACCGCCTCTTCGGCCAAGCCGAGGTGGTTGTAGGAGGTTCCCATGCGCTCGTAGAGGATGGTGTGTTGCACCGGGCTCAAGGTCTTTATCTTGGCGTCGAGCCGGGCGGCTTCGCCGTAGGCTTTGATGGCGGTCCGGTACTGTCGGAAATTGAAATTATCGTCGCCTGCGGCCAGGGCGTCTATGGCCGCGGGGTTGGGCCGCGGCGCGGCGGTCAGTTTCTGGGCCCGGGTCGGGTCCCGGTCCGAGACCGCGTCGCGCAGTTCCTCCGATCTGGAGAGCGGCGCCGCCTGGGCCAGCGTATCCTTGACGGGCGTAGGATCAGCGAGAACGGCTGCGACGTCAGGATAAGCGAGCATGGCGGATAATCTGGGGTTGCTGCGGACGGTTTGGAGGATGAGGCTTTCCTGTTTGATCCGCCGCGCCCGCGAGAGGCTGGCGGCGAGGCTCTGCGCGGCCTTGACCGGCTCGCCCATGCGGCTGTAGACGCGGGCCGCTTGGAGCGGGAGCATGGGGTTCTGGGGCGCGGCGGCGGCGGCCGACTCGTAGGCGGCGGCGGCTTTGTCGTAATGTCGGAGGACTTCGTAGGACCAAGCGAGGCTCTTGTAGAATCGGGCGGGATCGGTGATGGCTTTGAGGCCGGGGTCGAGGGACATGGCCTTGGCGTAGGCGCCGGCGGCCGCCTGCGCTTCGTTCTTGTCCGCGGTGTCGGGGTCGCCGCCTTGGGAGCCCCGCTCGTAGTGGGCCAAACCGAGGAGGAACAGCGCTCGGCAATTGGAGCTGAGTCTGGTCGCCTTGGTGAACTTCAGGATGGCCGCGTCAAAATCGCGCCGGTTAAGGTCGGCTAAGCCTTTCTTGAGCAAGGCCACCACCGGCGAGCGGTCCGCCGTTTTCCTGGATCTTGGGGCCGCGGTCGCTGGAGGGGTTATTGTGAGGAGGGAGGCAACCAGGCCGGCTGTCGTCAGAAATGTCAGTTTCATGGCCAATCCTCTCCGCAGATAATATTATGTTCATTGTAGGGGCCTTTGGCGAGGGGCGCTGGGCCTGGCGTTTCGTGGGTCGAAGGACCTATATCTGGAAGCGGATTCAAAAAGCCGCAAACTGCTATAATGTCGGTCTTCGGTGGGTGTAGCTCAGCTGGTTAGAGCGCCTGGCTGTGAACCAGGAGGCCGGGGGTTCAAGTCCCCTCACTCACCCCATTTTTATGGAAATACGCGTTATAAAAAATCCGATTTTTTTGTCTGATGTTGTGAAGTTGGCTCAGGCTCAATTCGGCGACATGATCAAGGCCGCGGTGGACGTGCAGAGGGAAGTGCTGGCCATCGGCGGAGAGCTTCATGCCGATGAAGAGTCCCTGCTCTTGGAGGATGGTTCTCAACAGGAGCATTTGTGGGGCATTAATATTTATCCCGAGAAGCCGCCAGAAGATAGGATCGAGTTCGATTCCATGATCAATGTGAGGCCTTCGCAAAACAACCGTTCGCGGGGTGTCGAGAATCCGGAAATCCAGACGCGAATCCTGCATATCGTGAAGAAGATGATTCTGCCTCAATCCCTGTGAAGACCCAGCATCCCGCTCTGGCGGCCGGCGGTTGGGGCAGGTTTTCCCTCGTGGAGCAGTTGGGGAATGTGGGCAGCGAGGTCAGCCGGGCGCTGCGTTGGGAAAAAAAGGACCCGCAGCTTTTTGAGCGGGCCATGATCAGGGCGCTCGATCTTTTGGATCTCACGATTCAAGACCCGCGCTGGCGCAACCGTCTCAAGGAGATCGTGCGAGCGCGTGAACTGCTTTGCGACGCTTGGTTCGGTGGCAAAGAATATCACACGGACTTGGCTGGCCTGAATCGCTATTTTTTCAATTTCGCCCTGGCCGCGAGGAAACCGAGCTGATGTCCTGATGCCCAGGAGAACAAGCATGACGACGATCCTTTTGTTGTTCGTCTCGAACCTATTCATGACCGTGGCTTGGTACGGGCATCTTAAGTACCGAGCTTCGCCCTTGGGGCTCGCGATCCTGGTGAGCTGGGGCATCGCTCTGGCCGAGTACTGCTTCCAGGTCCCTGCCAATCGAATCGGCTACGGGTACTTCAGCGGCTACCAGCTCAAGATCATCCAGGAAGTCATCACTCTCTGCGTCTTCGTGGCCTTCGCTTGGTTGTATCTGGGTGAGAGGCTGCGCCTCAATTACTTCATGGCTTTTGTTTTTTTGCTTGCGGCCGTGGTCTGCGCGTTCTGGGACCAGCCGGTCCTGGCCGCCGGCCGGGGCTTGGTCGCTTCCGCCGTGGAGAAGTAGCCCTCTCTTCAGCGCCGGCCAACGAGCGCACGCACCGTCTCCAAGAGCTGTGGCGGCTCTATGGGCTTGGTCAGGTAAACCTGGAAGCCGGCTTTGAGCGCGCGGGCGCGGTCGGTTTCCTGAGCCATGGCGGTCAGCGCGGCCGCCGGCAATGCTCCGAGCTTGCCGCCGCGGCTGCGCACCTTTCGTATCAGTGCACAGCCGTCCTCCCCGGGCAGGGCGATGTCGCAGAGCAGCAGGTCGGGCACGGATCGTTCCAGGCTCGCCCAGGCTTCGGCGGCGTCGGCCACGTTTGTGACCAGGGCTCCGAAGCGTGAGAGCAGCTGCTGGAGCAGTTGTCGCGCGTCGGCCTCGTCTTCGACGACCAGGATGTTGATGCCTTCGAGGATGCTCCGGTCGGGCGCGCTTCGGGTGGCGCGAGCGGCTTGTCCCAGCGGCGGCCAAGTTACGGCGGGCAGGCGCACGGTGAAGATCGCGCCGCGGCCCTTGCCCGCGCTCACCGCGGACACCGTCCCGTCGTGGAGCTCCACGAGACGCTTGACGATGGCCAAGCCCAAGCCCAGGCCTTGGTGTTCGCGGATGAGAGGGTCTTCCCCTTGGCGGAAGGCCTCGAAGACATGCGGCAGGAAATCAGCCGCGATGCCTTTGCCGCTGTCTTGCACCACGGCCACGGCCTGGCCGCCTTCCTGGTTCAGGGACACGCGGATCTCCCCTCCTTTCGGGGTGAACTTCATGGCGTTGTGCAAGAGGTTCGTGAAGACTTGCTGCAACCGTCTGGCGTCTCCCAAGACGCCGACCGGTTCCGACAGTTTGCGACTCAGGCGGATATCGCGGCCTTGCACCAGTTGTCCCAGCGAGTCGCAGGCGGAGCCTAATATGGCGTTCAATTCCACGGGGTCGTGGCTCAAATTTAATTGCCCCCGCGAAAGGCTCGACACGTCGATGAGGTCCTCGACGATCTGCCGCTGGGACTGCATGTTGCGCATGATGGTGTCCAAGGCGTTCTGGCGCTCCTCCTCCGCGAGCTGGCCCGAGCGCAGCAGCCAGATCCAGCCCATGATGGCGGTCAGAGGCGTGCGCAGTTCGTGGGAGACGATGGCCAGGAAATCGTCCTTGGCCTTGTTGGCGACCTCGGCTTCGACGCGGGCCGCCTTTTCCGCTTCCAGGAGCCGCGTGTGCTCCTCCTCCGCGCGCTTGCGCTCCAAAAGGCGCCACATGCCTTCCATCAGCAGGGTTAATTGCTGGACGTCGCCTTGATTGTACTCTTCGGTTTTGTTGCCTACACCCGCGACAATGACGATCCGGGAGTCCTCGACGACGGGGATATTCATGTGACGTTTGATGACCACGTGGCCTTGAGGATAGCCTTTTTTCAATGGGTTGGCGGTGGTGTAATCGTTGGTGATGACGGGCTGGCGCTGCCGGACCGCTTCGCCCCAGAGTCCGGTGGTCGCGACAGGATACCGGAGCGGCGTCTCGCTGGTGGCGCATTCTGCCATGGCGGATTTCGACCAGGAGTGCATGGTGAGGACGCTCTCATCCTCGTTGAGAAACGCCAGATAGCCGATTTTGCTTTGGGTCAGCCGTACGGCCTCTTCCAAGGTGAAGTCCGTGATCTCCTGCAACGTCGCCTGCGTCATCTGGTTTAGCTTCAGCAGCGCCTGCAGGCGTTGGGAGTTCAACGCGCGCGCCTCTTCATCCCTTATGCGCTCGGTGATGTCGTGTGTCAGGCTCAAGAGATAGGTCCGGCCCTCTATTTGGATCAGATTCGCGGAGAAAACGATGTGACGGAGACTGCCGTCCTTGACCTTGGCCAACGTTGTAATCCTGACCGTGCCGGAGCTGGATTTTAGTTTTGCCACGACTTGGCTGCGTTCCTCGGGAGACACCCATAAGTGGAGGGTGTTGCTGTGTCGGCCGAGCAGTTCTTGGCGAGTGTACCCGGACCAGGCCACGAACGCCTCGTTTACGTCGACGATGTCGGCGGTCTCCAGATCGGTGATGGCCATCGCGTCCGGGCTGACATTGAAAGCGAGGGAGAATTTTTTCTCGGAAAAAGCGAGCTCCTCTTTGGAGTGCTGGTGCTTGATGCGGGCGCGCTGGACCATGATGCCGAACGCCAGATCGTCCGCCAGTTCTTCTAGGAGCCGTATTTCGTCTGTTGTGAAGGAATTGGGTTCCGTGGAGTAGACAGTGAGGGCGCCGAAAGTGTTTGCGTTTTTGTCTTTCAGTGGGAGAGCGATACTGGAGCGATATCCATGCTGTAAGGCCTGGTTGCGCCACGGAGCCATTTTGGGGTCCGTGGCGAAATCCTTGGTGAAGACCATCTCTCCGCTCCGGATGGTGGTTCCGGTGGGGCCGCGCCCCTGTTTCGTGTCGGCCCAGGAGAGGTGGGCGTTTGTGACGTAGCCGTCCTCGAACCCGGCCCAGGCCGCCAGCCGAACGGTCTTGGCCTTGTCATGCTCGGCATATCCTATCCAGGCCAAGCGGTAGCCAGCCTCGTCGCAGATGATGCGGCAGACGTCGTTGAGCAGCGTCTGTTCGTCCTTAGCCCGCAATAAGGTCTGGTTGCAGTTGCTGAGGGCTCGCAGTTCTCGACTCAGGCGATGCCGGGTCTCCTCCGCCTGCTTGCGCGCGCTGATGTCGCGGCAGAAGGAGATGTTGAGTCCCTTGTTTTCGAATGTGATGTGGTTGATGGTGACTTCCACGGGCACGAGGCGTCCGTCCTTGACGCGATGGGTGGTCTCGAAATGCGTCGTATCCCCGGCCTTGAGATTGGCCCAGAGCAGCTTTTTTCTTTTGTCCGGAGGGAAAGCCGGGTCGATGTCCCAAATCGACAGTCGAAGCAGCTCTTCTTTATCGTAGCCGAGGTGCCGGCAGGCGGCCGGATTGCCGTAGCGTATCCGGCCGTTTCCATCGACAAATAAGACCGCGTCTGAAGTGCGCTCCATCACGCATTTCATCAAGCGCAAGGAGCGCTTGTTCTCTTGGCGCGAGGTGCTGTCCGTGAAGACGCCTGTGATGTGGGCGCGCCCGCCCATAACGAGCGGGCTGGACTTGATGCCAGCATGGAAGATGGCTTTGCGCTTGCCTTTGGATTCGTTCAGCGTTTTTTCGGTCTGGTGGTGTTTTTTGATCGGAGCGTTGGGCATCGCATCCGTGGTCCTGACCGGGCCCATCTTGCGGGACAGGCGCTTCTTGCTGGGCCGGCGAGCGGGCTTTTTCATTAGGGTGGCGAGGGAAGTCCCTCGATGCCCTATGCTAGCATGGGAAACCGCATACTGGCAAGAAGATTCCAGCTTATTTGATTCTTCGTGAGCGGGCAGTTTGCTAAGATGATGCTCCGGGAGGAAACGGCCAGGATGGGCAGGTTCAAGGACGGCGCCAAGAGGTTCGAGCGGGCCGGCAGCGGGGCATTGCGCGGCCTTCTGCGCGCGTTCTTGCCCCGGCCCAAGCCGGAGATGGGCAGGCTCGAGCCCGCTTCCGTGCGGCGGGTGCTCATTGTCCGGCAGGACAGCCGGTTGGGAAACCTTCTCCTCTTGACCCCCCTGCTGAAAGCCCTGCGGGCGGCCTTCACCGCCTCCGTCACCGACATCCTGGTTTCCGATGCCTACGGCGAGATCCTGCGTGGAGATCCCAACGTCCACGAACAGTTCGTCCTGCCCAAGGAGATTCTTTGGCCGGACCCCACGCTCCCCGTGCGGCTGCTGCGGACCTTGCGCGGCAATCGCTACGATGTGGCCTTCGACGCATCGGCCATGCATGCCTTCTCACTTTCCAGCGCGATCATCACCGCGCTCTCCGGCGCGCGGCGGACCGTGGGCTTCGACCGTGGCGACGCCAAGGTCTTCCTCAACGAACTGGTGCCCCAGCCGGCTCTGCCGCTGCATGAGACGCAGATACAGCTTGGCCTGCTCAGGCATCTCGTCGCCGTGGGCATGGAGGAGCCGGAGTCGGCCCAGCCGGAGTGCCATCTCAGCGTAGAGGAGCGCGCCGACGGAGAGGTCCTTTGGTCCTCCTGGGGGCTGGAGGGTGACAGCGTCGCCCTCTTCGTGGGCGCGCGCGCGGAGAAGCGCTGGCCGCTTTCGTCGTTCCTCGAGCTGGCGCGTCGCATCCTGGCCCAGGGCCGCCGTTGCGTTCTCTTCGCGGGTCCCGCCGAGAAGTTCCTGCTTTCAGGACTCCGTCTCCCGGACGGTCTTGTTATGGCGCCTTCCCTGCCTTTGCGGCGCTTCGCCTCGGTCCTGTCCCAGTCCCGGGCCGTGGTCACGGCGGACACCGGGCCCATGCATCTAGCCGTGGCGTTGGGCGTGTCAACCGTCGAGCTTTTCCTGGGCAGTGCGACATGGAGCAGTGAGCCGTGGCGCTACGGCTATGGCCATCTTCCTGGCCACCGCGTCATAGACGCCGGGGAGCGTAAGGTGTCCGTCGATGAGGTCTGGCAGGCCCTGCGGGATCTGCCTATCGTCGCTTGAGTAGTTTGAGCAGAGAATCCACGTCGGATCTTGGCACGAAGCCCACGGTCCCCCGCTCAGCCTTGGCGTAGCGGCGCCCGGTATCTTCTCGGCCGATGAGGACGCGCTCGCTGTGCCCCGCATCTTTGCCGATCATGTCCACGGCCGGCTTGTCAAAGCCCGCCTTTCCGGCCGGCGTGTCCGCGGGGGCAAAGCCCATGAAGCGCAGGGACGTCGCGGAGAGGACGAGCTCCGCCGCCTGGTCGGCGGAGAGATTTCGGCCTGAGGCCAGCCAAACCTCGCTTGATCTGGTCAGGGAGAAGCCGTCTGGCCCCGTGAACTTCAGGCTCTGGAGGTCTCCCGCGGAGATGGACAATACGGCCTTGCTGCGCAGGTCTTCGGCGCTTTGGCGCAGGGCGTAGGACCCGACCCCCTCCGCCAAATAGACCGCCGCTTCGCGGTCGGGCCGGAAATAGACCGAGTCCCCCACGGCCGTTTTTCCGATGTAGCCATCCAGCACCGGCGCCGCGCTCGTGCGGGAGTAGACCCGCACCCGGGTTGCGCTCGATTCGTTGACTTCGTAGTCCCCATAGCCCGCGGGGTCGCGCGAGACCTCCGAGCCTAAAGCGAGGCCGCGCAGGCTCCGGGAGAGGCCGTCAACGGCGCTGTCGTCCGCGTCGTCTTGGACCGGGGAGGTCAGCCGCCAAGTTCCGGCCCGCATCTCCAAAGCCACATGCGCGCCGTTGTGGTCCAGCTCGATGCGGCTCAGGTCCCCGGCGCGGAGCTTGGCCAGAGGTTGGGACGGCTCCGTCGGTTTCTGGAGCCAGAATAAGAGCGCCGCGGCCCCGGCCAGCACGGCCGCGACCAAAGCCGAGAGGGCGATCTTTTTAGGCGTCATCGAAATCCCGCGCTAGTTCCCGCCGTTGCGCTTTCCTCCGGCCGTAGTACCATAGTCCCGCCGCGATCAGGGTCAGGGGCAGGAAGAGGATCAGCGAGTATTTGGCCGTCAGGATTGCCGCCAGGGGCAGTGGACGTAAAGGTCGGTAGGCCGCGGACTTGGACCGGATGGAGAGCAAGGTCTCGTCCTGGAGCGACCATTCTAGGAGGTTCATCAGGAAGATCGCGTTGGCTTGCTTGCCGGCGAACTGCGGTCGGACCTGTTGGGCGGTCCCGACTATGATGAGATGGCCGATGCGCGGCGTCGTGACCGGCCCTGCGGCAGGCGTCACCTTGGAGAAGTCCCCCTGCAGGACTCCGGCTAAAGAGAAGGGGCCTTGGTCCTTGGTGACGAGCTCTTCGATGGGAGTCGTGGGAGTGACCGAAGGCTGGGAGCGCAGCCAACTCGTCCTGGTGGAATCGACGAGCGATGTGTAGACCAGGCTGGTCGGGCCGCCCGCCTTGACTCTGATGGGGCTTACGAACGGGAAGCTCACGGCGTCCAGGCCGCGCACCGCGGGATGGCTGCGGTCGAAGTGCGAGGCGACCGGGATGAAGGGATAATCCACGACGATGACGGAGCGGAACGGCCCGTAAGGCTGCTCCATCTGGATCTTCTCGCACTGGGCGTCGGCGACGAAGCTTTCCGGCACGTCCAGCCCCCACTGCGCCAGCAGCGGCTCCAGGCCCGTGGCATTGGGGCGCGCGGTGAAGCGGTGCAGATCCACTTCCCGGCGGGAGAGCAGCAAGCCCAGAGACCCGCCGGAGCTGAGCCAGGCCTTGAGGCGTTCGAGTTCCGCGGGCTTGAAAGGCGAGGTCGGGCCCCAGATCCAGAGGGCGTCGACATCCGCGGGCACGGGCTGGTCCAGGGATACGGCTTTCGCCTTCATCTGCTCCGAGACTTGGGCGAAGAGCGGCTCGTTGGCCGGGTTGTCGGGCGCGGCCTCGCCGTGGCCGGTAATGAAGCCTACGGTCTTGGTATCTGCGGAGGACAGCTTCTTGATGCGGCTGGTGAGGTCGTACTCGAGGTCTGCGACGCCGTTGATGGCCGGGATGACCTCGGTCTGGCCCCGGTAGAGGAAGACCACGCCCATGAGGGATTCCTTGACCTCGAACTTCTCGTGGCTGGTCACGCTGAGCTGCAGCGGCGCCACGCCGGCCGCCAGGGCCTCGCGGCGGCGCTTCTCGCTTGAGGGGTCGATGAATTCCAACTGGATCCGGCCGCGGCCGGCGCTTTTGTATTCGGCGAGCAGATCCCGGAGGTACTGCCTGTCGAGGCCGTAGGGCGGGGGCAGGCCCGCGGTGTAATAAGCCTTGATGGTCAGGGTGTCTTTAAGGCCGTGCAAGAGATTCTTGGTCCCGCTCGATATGGAATACGCCTGGTGGGCCGATAGGTCCACGCGTACGAACAGGAGGTAGGAGAGAAGGTTGGCCGCGGCCAGCGCCGTCAGTAGGACTGCGGCCCCGGTCCAAGAGAAGACCTTCGCTTGTCTGCGCATTCGCTGCTCCATCTCAGAATCTCCGGGCCTGCAGGCGCTGCACGGTCAGATAGAGGAAAGTGAAGACCAGGCTGGCGAAATAGACCAGGTCCCGCGAGTCCAACACGCCCTTGGCTAGGTTATCCATATGGGCGTCGAGACCGATATACTCAACGACGCTTCCGAGGCCTCCGGGCAAGAGTCCGGCGGTCTTGCCCAGGATGAAGAGCACGAAGCAGACCAAAAAAGCCATCACGAAGGCCACGACTTGGTTTTTTCCCAACGATGAGGTAAAGATGCCGATCGCGCCGAAAGCTAGGCCGGTCAAAGCCAGGCCCAGCAAGGTTCCGAGCATCTCCCCCCAATCCAGACCAGCCGGCGAGGCGCACAGCGCCAGGACCAGGACGTAGAAAATCAGACCGGCTATACAGACCAGATGCAGGGCCGCGAACCCCAGATATTTGCCCAGAACGATGTCCCAGTCTTCCAGGGGTAGAGTCGCCAGGGTCTCAAAGGTTCCGGACTTGAGCTCTTCGGCGAGCAGGCCCATGGTCAAGGCCGGAACCAAGAAGGCCAGCAGCAAAGGCACGAAATCGATGAGTCCGCGGAGGCTGGCGATCTTGACGAGGAAGAGCGGCGCGGCGAAGAGATAGCCGGTGAGTAGGTAGAAGACGAAGAGGGTCACGGTGGCGGTGGGCGACTCGAAGTACGAGCGCAAGGTCCGAGCCGCGAGGGCTTTGACCGCGTGGGCCTGAAAGACTCCGCGGGGGCTAGGGTTTGATATTTGACATTCCATCATGGGTTTTGAGTTAGGGCGCGGAAGATCTCTTCTAGGCTGAGCCGTTCCTGACGCAAGGACAGGATGGGCCAATCGTTATGCGCGGCCAGACGGAAGACACCTTCGCGCAGGTCGGCTCCAGCTGCAGACTCGACGATGAAGCTCCCTTCGATCTCGTCCGCGACGATTTGGGATGCGCCGGGGAGGCCGGCCAGGGCTCGGCGGATGTCGTCTTTGGGACCCTTGAGCTCCACGTGCAGGCGGTTCTTGTCCGCCATGTCTCCGGCCAGATCCGCAGGCGTGCCGTCGGCGACGATCTTGCCCGCGTTGATGATGATGACGCGGTCGCAGGTGGCGGTCACCTCGGGCAGGATGTGGGTTGAGATCAACACGGTCTTATGGGTGCGCAGTTCGTAGATGAGGTCGCGCACCTCCAAGACCTGGTTGGGGTCGAGGCCGGAGGTGGGCTCGTCTAAGATAAGGATCTCGGGGTCGTGGATGATGGCCGCGGCCAGGCCCAGCCGCTGGCGGAAGCCCTTGGAGAGCTCGCCGACTTTGGTGCCGATCTCGCGGCGCAGGCCGCAGGACTTGACCACGGCCCTTACGCGGGCGGCGCGGGATGCGTCGTCGGTGAGGCCGCGCAGGCGGCCGGCGAAATGCAGGGCTTCGGTGAGTTCAAGGTCTTCCCAGAGTGGGTTATCCTCTGGAAGGTAGCCCAGGCGGCGGCGCACGGCCAGGGGCTGGTTGAAGACGTTCAGACCAGCGAGTTCGGCTTGACCTTCGTCGGCGGGCAGATAAGCGGTCAGCAGGCGCATGGTCGTGGTTTTGCCCGCGCCGTTGGGGCCGAGGAATCCTACGACCTGGCCTTGCGGGATGTCGAAGTTGATATGGTCGACTACTGTGCGGTCGCCGAAGCGCTTGGTGAGATTCTTCGCCAGGATCATAAGCCTTTCAGATTATAGGAATTATTTCCTGCTAAATCCGGCCGTGGGGTTGTCCAGGGCGCTCTGCTATTTGGTATTTTAGTACTCGGAGAGCCGGCTCCACCGGCGTCGTGGGAGAGACCGCATGGTCAAGGGGATACTGGTCGGAGCCGTGGCCGCCGCGCTCGCGGGCGCCGTTGCTGCTTATGTCTTCATCGCCGCGGGAGTTTTGCCGGCCAACGCGGACGGTAAGCCGGGCCGCCTGGAGATGTGGGCGGCGCGCAAGTCGCTGCGCGCCGCCATCCGTCGCGAGGCCCCGAGCGGGCCTGTCACCGTGCCGCTCACCGACGAAAACCTGCGCGCCGGAGTCCGGCTCTACGCCGCCGAGTGCGTCGTCTGCCACGGTGCCGCCGACGCCCGGCCCTCGCATATCGCCGGCGGCCTCTACCAGAAGCCCCCCCAGTTGGCCCAGGATGGCGTCGAGGATGATCCCGAGGGCCGCAGTTATTGGGTCGTTTCCCACGGCATCCGGCTGACGGGCATGCCTGCTTTCGGTAAGTCGCTTTCCGAGACCGAGGTCTGGCAGCTGGCCCTGTTCCTCAAGCACATGGACTCCTTGCCGCCCGCCGTCGAGGGGGCTTGGAAGTCGGTGCCGAGCCAAGCGCCCGCTTCTAGGCTATAGAGGATGCCGGTCAGCCTATCGGGACGCCTGCGCTATCGGTCCGCTCTGGTTGCGCTATGCGCTTTTTGCTCATTCACGCAGGGCTGTATTCATGTGCGCCCGCAGACCGGGGATATGGTCCGCATCCCCTCCGGAGAGTTTCAGATGGGCTCTCCCGAAGGGGAGGGCGAGCCGGACGAGCATCCGCGCCATAAGGTCTTCCTCGATGCTTATTTTCTGGATCGGAATGCGGTCACGGCCGCGCAGTATAAGAAGTTCGCCGCGGCGACGGGTCGGCCGCTGCATCCCCGTCCCGCTTGGAACAAGGACGATCATCCCGTGGTCGATGTGAGTTGGGATGATGCCGCCGCCTACTGTGAATGGGCCGGCCAGCGCCTGCCAACGGAGGCCGAGTGGGAGAAGGCTGCGCGCGGCGGCAGCCAGACGATATTCAGCTTCGGCGACGACGAGGGGAGGATCGGCGATTACGCCTGGTATATCGACAACTCCAGCGGCGCCACCCACTCCGTCGGCACCAAGAAGCCTAACGCGTACGGGCTTTATGACATGATCGGCAATGTTTATGAGTGGGTCTCGGACTGGTACGGCGAGGATTACTATCTGAGCAGTCCTCTCCGTAATCCCCGGGGGCCCAGCTCGGGCGGCGCGCGAGTGTTGCGCGGCGGCGCCTGGGGGATCACTCCCTACTATTGTCGTTCAGCCAATCGCTACTTCAGCGCGGCGCGGGTCGGCTATGACCTGCGCGGTTTCCGTTGCGCCGGCCGGTGAATCGGGGGAGCCAGGGGCCTCGTGAAATGGATAGAATTTCTGCGGAGATGAAGCGGGTCATCCTTTTTTATAAGCCCTACGGTGTCTTGTCCCAGTTCACCGCTCATGACGGCCATCCCGGACTCTCCGGGTTCGGGCTGCCGCCGGGCGTTTATGCGGCGGGCAGGCTTGACCGCGATAGCGAAGGCCTGCTGCTGCTGACCGACGACGGATCGCTGCAGCGGCGTCTGACGGATCCGCGTTTTGGACATCCACGGACTTATTGGGCGCAGGTCGAGGGGATCGTGACGCCGGAGGCTTTGCAGCGTCTGGCGCGAGGAGTGCGTCTTTCGGATGGTCCGACTCGGCCTTGCCGGGCGCGGCTCTTGGAGCGGGCGCCGGAACTTCCCCCCCGCGATCCGCCCATCCGTTTTCGCAAGAGTGTCCCCACGGCTTGGCTCGAGCTGGTCTTGACCGAGGGCCGCAACCGTCAGGTGCGGCGCATGACCGCGGCCGTGAGCCTGCCCACGCTGCGGCTGGTGCGCTCGGGCATCGGCCGCTTGAGCCTCGCGGGGCTTGCGCCCGGGACTTGGCGGCAGGTGCCGGGCCGATCTGTCCGGGACCTTTGAGCGCGCGAACGCTTTTCTAGGGCTGCTGCCCAAAAGGCGAACCTATCAAGTAGTTGGCCAGCTTGAACATCTCCGAGACGGCATGGAGGCTTAGGTTCTTGTGTCGCCACCAGCGGCGGTCGAAGGTTTCGTACGGGGTTGGGCAGACGATGACTTGGGCGCCGGGCAGCCGACGCCGGAAGATCAAACGCGCCCGGCGCGCGTGGAAGCGTGAGGTGACTAGAATGATCCTTTGCCCGCGGCCGCCGAATTCGCTGGCCAGGGCGCCCGCCTCCTCGATGGTGCTGTCGATGTCCTGGCCGTAGAGGCGGATGGCTTTTTCGGGGACCCCTTTCTTGAGCAGGATGGCGTGGTCGATCTCGTTCTGGTAAGGCAGAGCGATGCCGAGGTCGCGCACGCGCTCATCGCCTTCTTCTGGCAGGATGCGCGAGAGCCAGATTTCGGGCGCCAGGCCTTGCCGGTAGAGGTCCGCGCCGTATATGGGGCGGGCGAAGCCCCCGGACAGCACCACGATTATGTCGGCCTTCTCGGGAGGGTCCGCGCAGTCGAGCCACCAGGAGACGCCGGCCGAGGCGAGACAAAGCGCCGCGGCCGCGGCCAGGATGATGGCGCCGGCCAGTAGGGCTGGGCGCCTCCAGCGTCCGGAATTCCGGGTCACGCGGAGATTATATCGCATTCGGACCTTCTCACCGGCCGCAAGAGTTGTTAGGATGTCATCTGTGGCGGTCCTATCCGGGCATTCCGAGTTCGGTCTTTTTGCGTCTGTTTTTGGGCTGATCTTCCTGGCGGAGTTGCCGGACAAGACGGCTTGCGCGACCTGCCTGCTCGCCGCGCGCCGGTATCCCGCGGCGGTCTTCCTTGGAGCGGCGGGGGCGTTCGTGGTGCAGAACGCCATCGCCGTCACCTGCGGCGGCGTGTTGACCTTGTTGCCCGCTCAGGCGGTGAGGATCGGGGCCGGGGCGTTTTTTCTGGCCGCCGCCGTCTGGATGTGGGTGCGCCGGGAGGATGAAGAGACGGGTACGGCGGTCGATGGCGGAGGTGCGAGCTTCGGGCGCGTCATCTGGACGTCCTTCACGGTCATTTTCATCGCTGAATGGGGAGACCTCACGCAGCTGAGCACCGCCGCTCTGGCGGCCCGGCACGGCCGGCCGTTGACGGTCTTCTGCGCGTCCACTGCGGCTCTATGGACGGTCACGGCGCTGGCTGTCCTCATCGGCCACAAGGCGCAGGACCATTTCCACCCTCGCCATCTGCGGCAGGGGGCGGCCGTGGTGTTCGCGCTCGTCGGGCTGCTTTGCCTGCTGAAGTGACTCCGCCCGCCGGGTTCTAGAAGAAGTGCCTGTGGGACGCCGCGAGCTCAGCCGCCTTGCGCACGTGGGCGTTGCGGTCGCGCACCAGGCGTCGCAGCTCGGGCAGGTCGCCGCCCTGGCCGAACTCGCTGAGCAGCTCGCAGGCCCAGACGCGCAGGCGCGGCAGGGCGTCGAGCTTCCAGCGGTCGAAGATGCGGCGCCAGGTCTGTGCCGAGGCGGTCCGCCGGAGTGTGCGCTCCGCTTCCTTTCGCACGAACTCCGCTTTGTCCTTGCGCGAGAGCGTCCAGACCGCTTCGTGATCTTCCGGAGTCCATATCTCACCGAGGGCGCGCACGGCGTGGAAGCGCACCTGCGGTTCGTTGGATCCCAGCAGGGCGGCGAGGCGCGTCCGCGCGGCGCTCAGCCGCAGCCGGCCCGCCGCGTCGCAGGCGGTGCGCACGATCAGGAGCACGGGGTCGGCCAGCGCGTTGATGACGAGCTCCGCGGCCTGAGCGCCCAGCGGATGGGTGCCCAACGCCTGCACCGCCAGGTTGCGCATGCTCCACTCGGGGTTCTTGGCCAGCGCGGCCAGCAGGGCCAGGGCTTCCGGCTCGGTCTTGTAGCCGAGCGCCAGGCAGGCGGCCCAGGCCGGGGGGCCGGGTAGTTCGAGGCGCGCGCGTAAATCCTCCACCGACGCCTTGTAGGGCACGGGGACGCCGAAGGCTTGGGCCGGCTTGGGATCGTCGGAGGGCATGCTTAAGTCTAACATTATCTCAACAAGGCGGCCTTACTCGTCTTCTGGCGGCTCATCCCAGTCCACGTGGTGCATCAGGTGATGCACTCCTGGGCCTAAGAGGATTCCTGCTACGGCGATTACGACGAGTCCGGCGTACAAGGCGTAGAGGCCTGCGAAGATCTTCCCTGGCTCGGAGAGGTCCGTCTTCACGGGTCCCATGCCGCCGAGGAGCATCGCCGCGTTCAGGAAAGCGTCCCGCCAGGGCAGATGCTCGTAGTGTTTGTATCCCCAGATGCCGAGGCCGAGCGAAAGGCAGAGGAGCCCTAGGGCGATACCCGAGTGGATGAACATCCGGCGCCAGAATGCTCGGCGGTGCTTGTCTCTGGTGCTCGGCTCCTTTTGCATAGGTGTCTCTCCTCGATGTTCGAAGGGTTGCCTAACAAAACATTAAGCCGCCGCCGGGCGCATGGGCCGACCGCTTGAGCGGACGGCTCATGCAAATGTTAGGCATGCCTTGCTTTGAGCGGGTACTTCTCGGGATGCTCAAGCGATTCGATGTCTAGGTCGACATCAAGGTCCGGCCAGTAGAGGTGGGAACTGTGAAGCAGTTTGACGTTATAAATGGCCGAGACCTTGGCGTCTTTGAACCAGGGATAATCCTCAAACAGCAGCAGAAATTCCTGCCCTTTGGCGTATAGCCAAATGCCGTGCCTGGAGATGTCCTGAACTTCAGCTTTTAAAGTGCTTTTTCCAAGCGTGCACGATCTCATCTTTTCGCCTCTCGACTACCTTTTGCAGCTCTCTTAGTGCTCGTGAAGATAGCCCACAGTTGTGACACAGCGCCACAATGGGCTCTATCCAGAACTTCGCTTCACCGTCAGGGCAGGTGACGTGAATATGAATCCGTTTCTCTTCGCGGGAGAAAAAGAAGAACCTGTAATTCTTGAAACGAAATACCGTCGGACTCATTGGCTCTTTAATTATACTAGTAAATCGGCTCCCTGGTCTTATCTTTGCGATGCCTAATGCAACGCTCTGACGCGTGCGCCCGCAGCACCGGATGTTATAGGGCATCTGTTATCCCCATTACCCGAAGGAAATCATCTCTTTTTCTGAGGGCCAGCGACATGGAATGGTCCTTCCCCTGGCTGTCTACAAAGTCAATAGTGATGATCTTCCAAAAATAGAAAAATCGACTCGGTTTGATCGAACGAATATTCGCGCGAGATATCCGATAATCGAGGTCGCAAACTTCGGGTAGGAACATCAGGTTGAACGGGAAATGTGGTTGAATAATCAGTTCGTCTTTGAGCACCGATACCATCAGGCAGTTCCTTGCGCCCCACATTTTGGTAAGGAGGTCACGATTTGAATATCCCGAGGTCCAGCCCTCGTGAAAAATTGCCCCTTCAGGCCTTAAAGGATAGATTGTTTTGCCGCGAGATTTCCTGTATGTAATAGAAGCGCCGACAACAAGCGCTAACCACCCAAGGCCGCCAAGAAGGTGCCAATCGAAGATTCGTGGAAGGTTCTCAACAGGGAATGGCATTGTTTGTGTCCCCCGAGTGAAGCCGAGTTGCGGGTGGAGTTGCGGCGCACGGTGAAGGCGCTCCCCGGACCGAAGCTGCATGGCGGTGTGAAATTTTCTTGGCCAATAATGTAGAATCTCGCAGACTTGATTTCTCAGGAAGGAGTCTGTTCAATGTCCACCCCCTCCGTTCAGCCCCGGAAATATCAATGGTTCGCCGTCGGCGACATCAACGGCTTCTTCGGCCTCATGTTCGACAACATGACCGTCCTCTCCTTCCTCGCCGGCATCCTCATCTTCGCCTTCGGCTTCCCCGCCGACATCGTCTATAAAAAGATGTTCCCCGGCACCGCCTTCGGCGTGCTTTTCGGCGACCTCGTCTACACCTGGATGGCCTTTCGCCTGGCCAAGCGTACCAATAACCCCACGGTCACCGCCATGCCCTTGGGCCTCGATACCCCGTCGACCATCGGCATCGCCTTGACCGTGCTCGGCCCTTGCTTTTTGGCCATGAAGGCCAAAGGCATGCCCGTCGAAGATGCCGCCATGATGACCTGGTACGTGGGCATGGCCACCATGGTCCTCATCGGCATCGTGAAAGTCATTTTTTCTTTCATGGGCGGCTGGGTGCAGAAGATCGTCCCGCAAGCCGGCCTGCTCGGCTCACTGGCCGGCATCGGCCTCGCCTTGATCGGTCTTATCCCCCTCATGGACATCTTCAGCATGCCCCTGGTCGGCATGATCGCCTTGGGACTCATCCTTTATAACCTCGTGGCCGGCATCAAGCTCCCGCGCAACTTCCCCGGCGTCCTGGCCGCGGTGGCCATCGGCACTGCGGTCTACTACATATTCGGCCCCATGGGCCTTGTGGGCGGAACTTATGTCCCCCCTACGGGCACGCTTCACCTGGGCTTCCCCATCCCCACGCTGGGCTTCACCCACGGCTTCATGGAAGCACTTAAGTACCTGCCCATCGCCATCCCCTTCGCCATCTTGACCGTGGTCGGCGGCATCAACGTGACCGAGAGCGCTCGCTGCGCCGGCGATGACTTCGACACCCGGCAGATCCTCTTGACCGAGGCCATCGCAACTTTGGTCGCGGGCCTCTGCGGCGGCGTGGCCCAGTCCACGCCTTATATCGGCCAGCCCGCGTACAAGCAGATGGGATCGCGCGCCGGCTATACGCTGCTGACCGGCATCTTCATCGGCCTGGGCGGAGTGTTCGGCTATATCGGCTACATCGTCGAGCTCATCCCGCGCGCGGTCCTAGCGCCCATCCTCATCTTCGTGGCTTTGGACATCATGTGCCAGGCCTTCCACGCAACTCCCGTGGCGCACGCCCCGGCCGTGGCCTTCGCGTACTTCCCCACCGTGGCCAGGCTCCTGCAGATCAAGCTCTCCAATCCGGATATGGTCCCTATGGAGAACTTCAATAGGATGATGGTTAAGCCGGACAAGGCTTTGCCCGAGCTCTTGGTCACCGTGGCTTTGGGCAACGGCTTCATCCTTACCGCCATGCTCTGGGGCGCGTTTGTGGCCAAGCTCATCGACCGCAAGCTCAAGATCTCGGCCGTCTATCTATTCGTGCTCGCAGCTCTGAGCTTCGTGGGCATCATACATTCCGCCTCGCCCGACGGCAACATGTACCTGCCCTGGAACCTCTCCGGCCTGGCCAGGCAAGTCCCCTACCAGTTCACTTTGGCCTATGTGGTCCTGGCGCTCATGCTCTTTGCCCTTTCCTACACCAAGGAGAGCCGGGAGCCCATCCCGGAGAAGATCGCTCACGGCCTGGAATAACAAGGAACCCCCATGAACCGCTACCAACTCACCAGCGCGGCCGGAGTCGTCGTGATGATGGCGCTGGCTTGGCTTTTCTGCAAGAATCGCAAGGACGTCAATGCCCGCACCATCTTTTGGAGCGTGGCCCTGCAGTTCGTCATCGCCTTGCTCATCCTCAAGACCGGGCCCGGGTTGTGGTTCTTTGCGCACGTGGGTCAAGTCGTCAATAAGCTCCTGGACTTCCAGACCGACGGCGCCAAGTTCGTTTTCGGCAGCCTGGCCATACCCTTCGGCCAATCCGGCTCCATGGGCGTGTTCTTCGGCTTCCAGGTCCTGCCCACCATCGTGTTTGTGTCCACCTTGATGTCGGTCCTTTATTACCTGGGCGTGATGCAGTTCGTGGTCCTCTGTTTCGCCAAGCTCATGGCCTGGACCTGCCGGGTCTCCGGAGCGGAGAGCCTGAGCGCCTCGGCCAGCATATTCATGGGCCAGACCGAAGCGCCGCTCTTGGTCAAGCACTACATCGCGCATATGACTGAATCCGAGCTCTTGACCATCATGGTCTCGGGCATGGCCCATATCTCGGGCGGGCTCATCGTGATCTACGCCGGTATGCTGGCGGTTCATTTCCCGGACGCGGCCGGCCACCTCTTGGCCGCCTGCGTCATGGCGACGCCCGCGACCTTTCTGATCTCCAAGCTCATGATCCCGGAGACCGGGGAGCCCAAGACCATGGGCAAGCTCAATATCGAATACCACGAGGAGCACGTCAATGTGATAGACGCGGCCGCCAGCGGCGCCTCCCTGGGAATGCAGCTCGCGCTCAATGTGGCGGCCATGCTGGTGGCCTTCATGGCGATTTTGGCCATGGCCAACTGGGGCCTGCACCATGTCTGCGGAATCTTCGGCCACCCCGAGATCGGTTTCGAGCAGGTGCTGGGCTGGGTCTTCTCCCCCCTGGCCTGGATTATGGGCGTGCCCTGGAGCGAGTGCCCGGTCATCGGCCGCCTCATCGGCGAGAAGACATTCTTCAACGAGTTCGTGGCCTACATGCACCTGAGCGATTACGCGGCCGCGCACGGCGGGGCCGCGGCCTTCTCGCACCGGGCCTGGGCCATCTGCATCCAGGCGCTCTGCGGCTTTGCCAACTTCCTCTCCATCGCCATCCAGATTGGCGGCATCGGCCCCATGGCGCCCAAGAGGAAGATGGACCTCGCCCGCCTGGGCATGAGGGCCTTGATCGGAGGTTCGCTGGCCTGCTTCACCACCGCCTGCATCGTCGGGATACTGATACCGTAGGCCGGCCTTTCGGCCCAGAATCCAGGCTGTCTTATGGCCCATGGCAGGCGCACGGGATGCGCCTATAATAGGTGTATAATATCTTCGAGGTGCCACACATGAAAACGGCTGCCGGCCGCTTCTTGTTTATTTTTTGCCTCTCCACCACATCCCTGTGGGCCGTTGGTCCTACCGGCATCGAGACCCAGAAGACCGGCTCCACCAACCCCAGCACGGGTTTGGTCGGAGGCGGTTCCGCCACTGGAGGCAACTCCAACCTCGGTTCGGGCAATATCACGGCCCCACAGACATCCTTGACCGGCCCGCTCGGCAATACAGCGGCGTCGGCTCCGAAGGTCGAAGTCGATAAGACGATGAACGCGGTCTCGGCAGCGCCGAATCCCATCGTGACTTCACAGGGCCAGGGACCCCAGCCTGACATCACGGCTTCTCCAGTAATCCAGCCTCATGCCGGATTCGCCATCCCGGGTAAGGCTGTACCTTCTCAGAGGGGAGGCGAGGATGTCGCGCCCAACGCGGGAAGAAATCTTGAGGCCGGGGTCCAGGCCATCCGACAAGGGTCAGCCATTGAAGCCGCGGGTATGGGCGAGATGGCCGTGGGTCAGGCCCTCAACCGCATCTTCGACGCGTCGCATGCCTCCATGCCCCAGGGGCAGGGGGCCCTCGGCATTTCCGGCGCCCAGGTCTCCATCGAGGACAGGATCACGAAGACGGTGGCTCTGGCCAACACCTCCTCGCCCCACAATTCTCCGGATCTCTACGTCTTTGCCGTCAAGATCGCGGAGGATTCGTTGCCGGCCCCGGTGGCTGGCCTGGTCAAGTCCGCGGTGCTCGACTACGCATCCCGCAAAGTCCTGACCGCTCTGCCGGAGTTGGCCAACCAGGCCTACCAGTCCGCGGCCGCTGGCGCCGTCAACGAGGTCCGCAAGGCGTTCGGCTCATTGGATAAGTGGGAGAAGCTGCTGGGCCAGCCCTTGGTCGCCAATCGCGAGCGGCTTGAAGTCGACGTGGAGCGGGTCCTCAACGAGGGGACCAAAGCCGCGGCTGGGGGTCGTAGCTTCCTCGCGCCTCGCATCTGGTTTACGCGCGCTGGCCTCTCCTTCACTGCGGTGTTGCCTGCGGCATCGGTCGTCCAGGTCCCGGTGGAGCTGGCCGAGTCCTTGGCGCTCAAGGATGCGATGTCGGCGGCGCCGTTCTATCAGCAGGCCCTCGGCGTTTTCCAGGCTCGGCCGTCCTTTGCCAATGGCTTTAAACTCGTCTATCAGATCAACCGGGGCGTCGGCCGTTCGACAGTTGGCAGCGTTTATGGCGCCGCGACTTATGGATTCAAAGCCTTGCTGGCGCGGCTCTGGCACGCGGTCCGGGACTTCGTCCTGCGCTTGGCGGGCCGCGCGCCGGCCATGGCCATCGGCCAAGGATTCTCAGTCACGGCATCTTCCGCGCTGCTCAAGCCGGCTCGCAGCGACACCGTGTCCTTGGCCGGGGCCCACCTGCAGGTGGCCCGCATCGAAGTACTTCTGCCTTCCTGGCAGAGGCGCTTGCAGGCAGTCGACGCTTTGCAGACCAAACATGCCAGGGCCGAGGCATTGCTGTCCCGCGAGACTCCGCTGGATATGCAGGCGGTGCGCACTTTGCTCGGCTTGGCTGCGGCCATGGCCGCCGACCATGCCGTTATCATGGGCGAGGATTCCGCCTCCGCCGTGGCGCGGGACCTCTCCAGCCGATTGGAGCAGTTGGCTCGCGAGGGCGGCCTGGGGTCCAGGTCGCCGCTGCCCGCGGCCATGGCCCGCCTGGTCAGTGATCCCGAGGGCGGCAGTCTGAGGCAGTGGCTCGACCGGGTCCTGGAAAGCGGTCAGGAGCGCATCTTGGCCATCTCCGGAGAGGCGCAGGCTAACCTTTCGCTTTCTCGGCAGGATGGCGGCGGCCCATGGGCCCTGATCGATCTCGGAGGCCAAGCCTCCACGGCCAAGGGCCGCATCTCCGGCTCCGGCCTGCGGGCCGCTGCGAGCCTGTTCCTTGATGCTGGTACCGCGCCGCCGCAGGGCTCTTTCATTGTGATGGACCGGGTCCTGCTCGGACGCTGGGCCGGGGCGCAAGGCCGCGGCAAGATCCTGGCCGTGCTCGCGCCGGCGGCGCTGGGCGGCGGCATCCGCATCCTCTATGAGAACCTGGCTGGCGTCACCGCGGCTTCCGATCTGCTCACCGGTCTGGGCTTCGCGGTCGAGATCCGCGGCCAGGCTCTCTCCGCCGCCTTGAGCGCGCAGGTCTCCGACGCGGGCGGCGCGGCTTTGGCCGCGACCTTGTCCCGGGTCGTCAATGTTTTGCAGACAGGCCGCAAGTCGGGGCCTGCAGTCTCCGGCACGGCGCACGGCCAGGCCGCCTCGGCGGTGCGCAAGCTGCTCTCGGACCTCAAGAGCCAGAAGGCGGCGGCGGCAGCCGTGGCCCAGGTCCTGCAGTCAGTCGCTCCCGAGGCCATGCGCTTGGTCACCATCGGCCGCGTTGAAGGTCTTTGGGCGCAGAGCGGGCGCCTTACCCTCGACGATGGGAGGTCCTTGGCGGTCACTCTCCTTAAGGATCCTGAGTCCGGGCTCTTCACCGCGGCCCGGGCCGAGATTAGCGGTCCCGGTGAGAAACCCCGCGCGTTGGCGGCAGCGGAACTCGGCGTGTTCCTTAGCGGCGAATGATCCTGGCCGCGGCTCTGGTTCTGGCGGTTGCGCCGGCTTGGGCCGAGTCTCCGCCATTGCCGGGCGCGACCTTGAGCCTTGGCGCGGGCCGAGCCGTGACGGCGCGTCTCACCTATGACCGCGCGCGGGCCGCTGAGGGCGGCGCCATCCTCGTCTTGGCGGGCTTCGCGGACTTAGACGCGCCTGCCGCGCGTCTGGCTGAGGCCTTGGTCATGGGTTCGGGCGGCGCTTTGAGTCGCGGGGCCGCTTTCGCGCGCAGCCATCGCATCCCGGCCGTGGTTCCGGAGTCGGCGCGCTGGGTGGACGGCGTTTTGGAGGCGGAGGCGCCGGTCTTGGGCCGTACTCAGCGGGAGGGCGGCGTACGCTTCCAGGTGGCAGAGAAGTCGGTCCGGCTTCAGCTCAGGGAGGGCGATGTGGCCACCGTGGACCCCGTGCACGGCATCTTGACTCTGTCGTCGCCGCCGGACGGCGAGTCAGATCTGGCCGCGGCCGAGGCGCTGCGCGCGTATGACGGTCTGCGCGACGCCCAGGCTCTTCTGCATTGGTGGGAGGCGCGCAGCGATGGCGACCCGCGAGTGGGAGTCTTGCTGGCGGCCGGTCTTGCGGTGCGGCTCGCGGATGGCGGCGCTCGAGTCGAGGATTTTTCGTTGGTGAGCCGTGCCGTGGCCGCGGCTCTGTCGTCGTCGCAGAAGAAGCGTCTGGCGCAGGAAGAGCGGCGGGTCTTGGGAGAGGCGGCCTCCGGGGCCGAGCGGTCTTTGCGCGATGATCTGGCCTCGGTCCGGGAGGCGGCCACGGCGCTCGCCGTAGACCGCATCTTGGCTCGGGCCCAGCCGCGTTGGGAGGGCTTGCGGTCCTTGGCCGAGGCTCTTGGTCTCCGGTCGGAGTCACGGGATGCGGCGGCTTTGTGGCAGGATCTTGGCCGCGCGGCCGAGCAGCAGCGCCGGGCGCTGTCGGGCCGGCCCGAGGTAGACGGCTTGGCTGCGACTGCGGCCGCGGCCGGGGCGTCGGTGCCGTTGCGGGCGGTGCTCGATGAGGCGTTCTATCGCCGGTTTCTCGCTGATAACCGTCTGGAAGCGCGCATTGTCGACATCTCCGCGGACGCCTCCTTGGATCTGCGGCGCAAGTCCGCGCGCATCCGGGGGCTCATCCTGGACCGCCGCATCACGGCAAGTTCCGAATTTGGCCGGGACCTGCTCGGCCGTCTGCCCCAGGCCGAGACTTATTCGGTCTCCGGAGCGTATGAGGATTTTTTTCAGATCCCCCGTTCCGAGGTGATGGCCAAGGTGGTGGAATCTTGGGCCGCGGGCTTCGATCCCGGTCCTTTGGGCATGCGTATGCGCGCCGCGCAGGGCAGCCTCCTTTCCGAGCCGGACGCGGCCGTGACCATCTCGGTCGCGGTCAAAGCCGAAGTATCCGGCACGGTGTTCAGCCGGGACCCGGCGAGCGGCCGCAGGGAGCGCATCCTGGTCTTGGCGGCGGCGCAGGCGGGCAGTGAGTCGGCGCAGGAGTACCTGCTCGACCGCAAGACCGGGCGCGCGGTCCAGGCTGCACTCTTGGGTAGCCTGTTGCAGCCTGAGGATCTGGCCGTGTTGGCTCGGGCGGCGCGTTCCCTGGACGACCAGGAGGGCCGCGGCGTGGAGCTTGAGTTCTGCCGTGCGGCGGGCCGGCTTTACTTCTTGGGATCCCGGGCTATCCCGGGCTTAGGCGAGCCTGCGCGCGCCGCTGTCTTCATCATCACTCCGCCGGTCTCGGCCACGGTGGCGCCGGTGCAGGCCTTGCGCCGTTAGTCTGCCAGATTCTTCCCGGGCCGGCGCAGCACGGCCTTGAGCTCGGAGAGTTCCTCCGCGTTGAAGAAGCCCGTGGCTAGGAGCAAGGCCGGGTAGGAGGCCAGCAGGCCCAGGCGCAGGAGCACGTGCTGGAAGGGGGCGATGGGCCGGCCCCAGGTCCAGAAGGCGAAGACGCTCAGGACCAGGCAGGCCCCGGCGTGTCCCAGCCGCCGGTATTCGTAGGTCAGGGGATAGACGCATCGTCCCATGATGAAGAGCGCGACAGCCATGGCTATATAAGCGAATAAGGTCGCCAGGGCCGCACCCATCAGCCCCCAGCGTGGGATCAGGAAGAGGTTGCAGGCGACGTTGATCGCGGCTCCGGCGCCGGTTGCGTAAGCCACTAGGTCCGTGCGCTTGGCTAAAGTCACCGGAGCCAGGAAGTTGACGTATATGCCGTTGAAGAGATAGCCTAAAGTCACCACCGGTACGATGCTCAGTCCTCCCCAGTAGGCGGGATGGATGAGGGTCTTGCCGTGCGGCAGCTTGAAAGCCGCGAAATCCGGGATGAAGAAGGTGACGGCCAGGAACAGGAACGCGGCGCCGACTGTGAAGTAGGTCAGGACGCGTGCGAAGACGTCCCGATGTCCGGGTTCCGCGGCGTGCTGGATGAAGAATGGGCGCCAGGCCGCGTCGAACATGTTGACCACCATCATCATGAAGATGCCCAGGCGGTAGTTGGCCTGGTAGATGCCGACCGTGGCGTCGTTGGTGAGGTGCTGGAGGATGGGCCGGTCGACGACCTGCACCATCATGGAGGCTAGGCCCGCGGGTACCAGCGGCAGGGCGAAGCGCATGAGCTGGGGGAGGAGTTCCCGGTCGAAGCGCGGCTTCAGGCGCAGCCACAGGACGGGCGCGATCATGACGAAGGTGGCCGTCGCGGTCAGGAGGCTGGCCAGGAACACCCCGCGCACTCCCATGGACATATGGACCAGAAAGACGTAGTTGAGAGAGATGTTCAAGACGATGTTGGCGACTTTGATGCCGGCGTAGGCCGCGGGCTTGTGCGTCAGGCGCAGTTCCGCGAAGGGCACCAAGGCTAGGGCGTCCAAAGCCATGATCCAGGCGGAGTAGCGGATGATGTCGGCGAGCTCCGGCGGCACCAGGGCCAAAGCCGCCAGGGGGCCGGCGCTGAGATGGATGAGTCCGGAGAAGAACAATGAAGTGGTGAGCAGGGACCAGAAGGGCGTGGAGAAGTCGCCCGTGTCGTCCACAATCCCGGCCGTGTTGCGCGAGAAACGCATGAAGGCGAAGTCCATGCCGTGGCTGTAGAGCACGTTGCACAGGCCGATATAGGTGAAGACCGTGGCCACCACGCCGTAGTCCGCCGGGGAGAGGCAGTGGGTGTAGAGCGGCAGCAGGAGGAAGTTGAGCAGGCGGCCGACCACGGTGGAGAGGCCGTAGACCATGGTCTCGCGGCCCAGGCGCTTGAGCTCGCCGAGCATCTCAGGCCTTGCGGAAGCTGAAGCCGCAGGGGACCAGCGCACCTAAGGAGTCGCGGTCTTGCAGGTCGCGTTCGTCGATGGGAAAGAATGAGCAGTTGTCGGGCTTGCGGCCGTGGATGCGGCAGCGGCTGTTGCCGTCGGCGATGTTCTGCAGAAATGGGCATTCGAAGAACAGCTTGCAGCAGAGCCCGCAGCGCTTACAGGCGCCTTGACGCAACTTCTGCATCCGGGCGATGTATTTCTCTTGGATGGTGGTGAGGGCGAAGCGCCGTAGCTTGCCCATACCTTGGGCCATCTTCGCCCGGACCTTTGGCGGGAGCTTGGGGGTCTTGAGCTGCGACGTCTTTAAGGCGCGTAGAGGGGTGAAGCGGGACATGCGTCTTTCTCCATGATCATTGTATACCTTTTGGCCCAGGGGCTCAAATTCATATCATGGATGCATGAGCTTAAAGGCCGGCCAGCACGCGATGTCACGCATTGAGTCTCTGGCCGAGCCGTGGCGCACCAGTCGCCAGCTCGGACGATTGATGTCCCGCCTGGAGTCCAGGGCTTACGAGTTCGTTATCTTAGGAGACGTGGAGCCCTGCCGCTTTAGGCTGCTGCGCCTGGTATTCAACAGGCCCCGGGTCTTCGCCCGGCAGATGCGGGCCATCCAGGATGGGCCCGCAGCCTTCTGCGTGCAGCTGGGCGACATGGTGAGTCGCGGCTCGCCGCGCTACTTCGGCCGCTTCCTCGAGCAGCTGGGCGGGTTGGGGGTACGCAAGCCCTATCTGACGGTGATCGGCAACCACGACCGTTCCCGGCCTAACGGTCCTTCCGATTCCACGCTTTACCGGCGGCTTTTCGGCCCGTGCAATTATTTCTTTGACTTGGGCGCCGCGCGTTTCGTGGCGCTGGATACAAGCTACCACCGTCTGCGCCCGGTACAGCTGCGCTGGCTCAAGCACGTGCTGGAAACGCGCCTGCGCAAGATCATATTCACTCATATGGGGCCCGTGCAGTTGGGCCTGTGGGGAGGATCCATCGCGCATGCTCATGGGGGTTTCTCCTGGGGGGCGCGGGAGTTCACGGAGTTGGTCGCGGCCAAGGGGGTGGACCGCGTCTATGTGGGCCACGTGCATGCTTTTGGGGTGCAGGACTATTTGGGGGTGCGCTACGTGCTGACCGGGGGCGGGGGCTCGGCCCTGTTCCCATCGGGCGCGCCGGACCGCTTCCACCATTATCTGACCGTGAGCGTGGAGCCGGGCGGCATCCGGGAGCGGGTGCATCCGTTGGAGGGACGTTCTTTCGCCATCCCGGTGGGGACCGTGCTCCTGCCGCCCGTGAAGGCCCCCTGGTCGGCCCGGGTTGCTCACCACGCGAAGCGGCTGGTGAGCCACCGGCTCTAGCCTGGGTCCCGCAGGTCTCCTTCAAAATCTGTTATGATTCGTCCATCACGAGGCTCCCATGGCCGGCTTTAAAGAACTCTCCCTGCGCACTACTCGCCGCTGCGAACTCATCAACGTCACCGGTGAAACCCAGGCTTACCTCAAAGATTCCAAAGCTCGTGACGGGCTGCTCGTCATTTTCGTCCCCCACACCACGGCTGGCGTGACAATCAACGAGAACGCCGATCCCGACGTTACCCGGGATATCATCAACTTCACAAGCGGACTCATCCCCGAGGACTCGGGCTTTGCCCACAGCGAAGGTAACTCCGACGCGCATATTAAGTCTTCTCTCTTCTCCCCCTCCCTTGCCGTCATCGTCCAAGGCGGGCGCCTGTGCCTGGGCACCTGGCAGGGCGTCTACTTCGCCGAGTTCGACGGGCCCCGCTCGCGTAAGCTCTGGCTCAAGTTCCAGCCCGATCCAGCCTAAAGGAGAGAGACCATGATCTTCACAAAGAAACAGCTCGAAAACTACGCCGACACCCTCCTCTGGGGCCTCACCGCGGAAAGAAAGCGCTCCTTGAAGCGCGGCGACGTCATCATCGTCCGGGTCAACCTCGACGCCATGCCTTTGGCCGAGGTCGTTCATCGCAAGCTCGTCGAGCGCGGCCTCAACGTCGTGTTCCGTTATCTTCCCAATCCCCGCATCGAGAAAGACTTCTACATGCTCTCCGACAAAGCCCAGCGCGAGTTCGTCAACACTGGCGAGAAAGAGTTCTATGAAAGCACCAACGGCCTTATCGCCATCAACTCCCCGGCCAGCCTCACTCACTTGAAGGTCGTTGATCCCAAGCGTATCGCCGAGGTCGCCATCGCTAAGCGGCCTTTGCGCAAGATCTGGGATCGCAGGGAGGAGCAGGGCCACTTCTCTTGGACCCTCTGCACCTATCCCACCGAGGAGCTGGCCAAGAATGCCCGCCTTCCCATGAAGGAGTACGCGGCCCAGATCGTCAAGGCCTGCTATCTCGACGAGAAAGATCCCGTCGCCAAGTGGAAGCGGACTTACAAGGATTGCGTGGCTATTAAAAAGTGGCTCCAAGGTCTCAACATCGACACGCTCCGCGTTCAGACCAAGAGCATGGACTTCGAGACCAAGCTGGGCGAGCATCGCCGCTTCCAGGGCATCAGCGGCGCCAATATCCCTTCTTTTGAAGTGTTCACCTCTCCCGACTGGCGCGGCACGCGCGGCACTTACTACGCCAACCTCCCCTCCTTCCGCAACGGCAACATCGTCGAGGGCATCAAGTTGACTTTCAGGGCCGGCCGCGCCGTGAAGATCCAGGCCGCCAAGAGCGAGGAGTTCGT
Organism: uncultured Elusimicrobia bacterium; assembly: GCA_903830945.1. Classification (GTDB taxonomy): domain Bacteria; phylum Elusimicrobiota; class Elusimicrobia; order UBA1565; family UBA9628; genus UBA9628. The sequence goes on along the minus strand of CAIKVT010000026.1, from coordinate 3,034 downwards.
CAGGAAGACCTTAGCCACGGACGCCGGTGCCTGCCAGATCGGCGAGTTCTCGCTTACCGACATACGATTCTCGAAGATCGACCAGTTCATGGCCGATACTCTCTTCGATGAGAACTTCGGCGGCAAGTATGGCAACTGTCATGTGGCCGTAGGCGTCTCCTATTCGGATACTTTCGACGGCGACCCCGCCAGCTTGACCGAGGCTAGGAAGAAGCAGCTCGGCTTCAACGACTCCGCTATCCACTGGGATATCATAAATACCGAGGACAAGCTGGTCACGGCCAAGTGCAAGGGCGGCAGGACCGTGACGGTCTACGAGAAGGGCAGGTTCAAGTACTAGCCGCACGGTACCTGTCGTCGGGCGATTGATTTTGTCTTGAGCCAGCTGTTTTTTCTATAATTTACATCGGGATGTGATCCGGCATGTATATCAAGTACTTCGGACTTAAACAAGCTCCCTTTTCCAGCGCCCCTGACCCTCGCTATCTATTCATGAGCGAGCGTCATCGCGAGGCCATGGCCCACCTGCTCTACGGGGTCGGCAGCGGCGGCGGTTTCGTCCTGTTGACCGGCGAGATCGGGGCCGGCAAGACTACGGTTTGCCGCTGCTTCCTGGAACAGATTCCGGCGGACTGTACTGTCGCCTACATCTTCAACCCCAAGCTTACGGTGACGGAGTTGCTTAAGTCGATCTGTGACGAGTTCCGGGTCGGCCTGCGGCGCGAGGGCTCGGGTGAGCCGACCGTGAAGGACTATGTGGATGCGCTCAATAAGTACCTGCTCGCCGCTCACGGCGAGGGCCGCAACAGCGTACTTATCATCGATGAGGCCCAGAACCTGTCGGCCGAGGTCCTCGAGCAGTTGCGTCTGCTCACTAATCTGGAGACTAACGAGCGCAAGCTGCTGCAGATCATTCTGATCGGTCAGCCCGAGCTGCGCGACATGCTGGCGCGGCCCGAGCTTGAACAGCTCGCCCAGCGTGTGATCGCGCGGTACCATCTCGGTTCCCTCTCCGCGCCGGAGACGGCGCGTTACATCGCGCACCGTCTGGCCGTCGCCGGCCTGGCCAGCGCCTCGCCGTTCAATGCGCAGGTAGTGCCGCGCATCCACCGGATCACGCACGGGGTGCCGCGCCGCATCAACCTGCTCTGCGACCGGGCCCTGCTCGGCGCCTACGTCGAGAGCAAGTCCGAGGTAGACCGCGGCATCGTGGGCCGGGCCGCGCGGGAGGTCTTTGGAGACCAGCCTTGGGCCGTCCGGGCGCGGTCCTGGCAGTTCGCTCTTCTGGGTTTGGCCGTGGCCGCGCTGCTTGCCGGGGCCGGGGTCTTGACCCGGGTCAACGGTTCGCGGCCGAAGGCCGTAGAGTTTGTTTTGCCCGCACCGGTCGCGCCTGCCTCCGCTGAGTCCGCGCTTGCCTCCGACGAGGCCGCGCCTGCTTCCGACGAGGCCGCGCCTGCTCCAGATGAGTCCGCGCTCGCCTTCGATGAGGCCGTGCCGGTCGCCTCATCGGCCGAGGAACCCGCGCCCGCGGACTCCCGAGGCGCCTTTTTGTCTGGGTCTCTCGACGAGAACGCCGCCGACCGCGAGCTCGCGAGCCTTTGGGGCCTTTCTCTGCGTGGCGACGACCTTTGTCGGGTCGCCCTTGATTCGGATCTGCACTGCTATAAGAGCGGGCACGGCCTGGCGGAACTCCGGCAGCTCGACCGCCCCGCCGTACTGGCACTGCGCGATGACGCCGACGCGACATCTTACGTGCTCCTTATCGGTCTCACCAATGCGAGCGCCACTCTGCGTATGGGAAGTCGGATCCGGACCGTCAGCCTGATGGCTCTGGCCCGGCGCTTCCCGGGCGGCTTCACTACTTTCTGGCGCGCGCCGCGGGTCTTCCGTTCGCGGGTCGTCCAGGGCGATCGCGGCGTGGAAGTCGATTGGCTGGCGGCGCAGTTGGGCAGGCTTAACGGCCTCATGGTTCCGGCCGCGGGCCGGACCTTCGACTCTGTTCTGGCCAGTCAGGTGCGCGAGTTCCAATCAGCTCAAGGGCTGGAGGCCGACGGCATCGTCGGACCCAAGACTTTCATGCACCTTAACAGCGCCGCGGGTGTGGCGGAGCCGCACCTGCAGGGCGGCCGGTCTGCGGAGAGTTCGGCATCGGTGAGATGAGGATATGTCCTACATCTTAGACGCGCTGAAGAAGGCTGAATCGGAGCGACAGTCGGGTTCGATCCCGAACGTTCATGCCCAACCGACTGCTCCCGAGCCGTCGGAGTCAGGGCGCTCGGCTTGGGTTAGGCCCGCGTCGTGGGCCGCGTTGACCGCGGCCGTTATGGCGCTGGGCGGGTTGGCCTGGGTGCGCACCGGGATGGGCGTTTCGGCGGTCGTGCCGATGCGGGCGGCGCCCGCTGCGCTTCCCTCCGTACAAGCCTCTACGGTTTCCGCGGTACCGGCCCAGCCTCCTCTCGAGGAGGCCGCCGCGTCCGCCGCCGTCGAACCAACGGTTGCGGCGGCGTTGAATATTATGCCTAAGTCCGCGCCGGCCGCCGTTCGCGTGGTGTCGCCCGAGCCTTTGCCCGTCGGGGGGCCGGCCGCGCCAAAGCCCATGAACCGGGTGCTGACTCTGCGTGAGCTGCCCGAGCAGATCCAGAAGGCTATCCCGGAGATAACCATCGGCGCCTACATCTATTCGGACATCCCGGCTGAACGCGTCTTGCTGGTCAACCGGGAGTCCTACCGCGAGGGCGATGAAGTGGTGCCGGGACTGACTCTGGAGAAGGTCCTGCCGGGTGAAGCGGTATTCAGCTACATGGGCTACCGTTACCGCGTCTCTTACTGAGTACCCCAGTATTTGCCGCGTATCCATAGCGCCACGTTGACCAGGCCTATGAGCACGGGCACTTCCACCAAAGGCCCGATGACCGCGGCGAAAGCGGCTCCCGAGTTGATCCCGAAGACCGCGACCGCCACGGCGATTGCCAGCTCGAAGTTGTTGCTGGCGGCCGTGAACGAGAGGGTCGCCGTCTTGGGGTAGTCGGCTCCG
>CAIKVT010000025.1 GCA_903830945.1 uncultured Elusimicrobia bacterium | reverse complement strand
TTGTTGGCCGCGAAACGGTTCGCGGCGTCGACGTAGGTGTCCCGAGTCTGGCTGAATTCTCCCCCGAAGCGCAGCCACGAGTACGGATCATAGAACAGGCTGGCGTAGCCGTACTGGATCTTGGAAGCCAAGAAAGCCGGGCTGCTCAAGCCGAGTTTACCCAGAGACTGTGTGGCATAGAAGCCGAAATCCGCGAGGTTGCGGGTCTCGACCTGGGCATAGCCGGTCGAGGCCGACCACTTGCCTCCGGGCAAACTATACTGCAGGTGCGTGCGGAAAGCCCGGTAGCGGATAAGGCTCACGGAGCCGCCGTTGTTGATGCCCGCCATGCCGGAATCCAAAGCCGTACCCGCCAACGAAGCCGGCACCGCGGGCACGCCGGAAGTGAGCCCCGCGTATTCCAGCCCCCCGACTCCGCTGCCGCTCATAAGCTCGCCGGCCCAGACCAGGTTGTTTGAGCGGTCCTTGCCGTCAGAAGATGGGATGATGGGCACGAGCACGTCGAAGGCGACCGCCCCACCCGTGGGGTTGCCGAGGTTTGTCTGCAAGGGAATGACGGCGGCGCTAAGCGCGGCGGAGAGGCCCACCATGCTGGTCCCGGCGCAGTAGATAGACGCGCCTTTGATCTTGGTCGAGGCGACGCGTAGGCCCGCGTGGTACTCCGGCGAGCGGGAGTTCATCTCGGCCGGCTTGGCCAAATCCGCGGCGCTTTCCAGCGTCCAGGAATCCATGAAGTCCAGCGTGTGGGTGACACGGGCCTGGGCGAAGCGTCGAAAGATCATGCCCGGAGTGGACAGGACCGCATTTTCACCCGGGAAATAATAAGGCTGCCAGCCAAAAAGAGACCAGGTCTGCCCGATCTTCGCGTTCCACTCATTAAAGGTCAGGTTCATGTAGGCATGGCGAACGCGCGGCGCCGGGTTGTTGAAAAAATCGCGTTCGGACTGGGTGCCTGAAGTAGAGCCTGGCACGGTATTGGGCGCGTTGTTGCCCAGCAGGTCGAGTTCGATGATGCCTTGGCTCTGCAGACCAGAGTCTGTTTTGGGGAGGTTCAACTCGAAGCCGAGGCGGCTGTCGCGGACGCTCATCTGGGAGCGGCCGTGCTGCCCGGCGTAGTTCGTCGCCCCACCGGAGGTCCTCCGGGTTGGGACGAGGTTGTTGTCCGGCTCCTCGGTAAAACCCTGGGTCGTGTCCGTGATGAAGTCGGTCGCCACGAATCCGTAGATGCGCAAGTTGAGGCCCTTGATCTTGCTGACCGTGACCGTGATAGGCTCGGCCGCATGAACGGCTGAGGCAAACGCCAAGAATCCAATGGTCAGGATTGCGGCCCGCATCCGTTGTGCCGGTGATCGTTTCATGTGGTGCAATCTCCTCTATCCGGGAACCTGTTCGACGCCAGCCAATAGGAGCCGAAGGCTTTCATCAAGCCTTGGAATTTATCGAAATCGACGGGTTTGACCAGGAAGCTCCCGGCGCCGCGGGTATAGGCGTTGACCACGTCCGACTCGACGGCGGAAGTCGTGAGCACGACCACCGGCATCTTTTTGAGCTCCGCATCCCCTTTGATACGGCGCAGCACTTCCAAGCCGTCCACCTTGGGCAGACGCAGGTCCAGGAGCAAGAGGTGCGGCCGGGGTACGGCCGCGGAGTCGGCGTAGGCACCCTGGCGGAAAAGATAGTCCAAGGCCGCCTGGCCGTCGCCGACATGGATGATGCGGTTGACCACGCAGAAGTCCTTGAGGTGGCGCCGCACGATCTCCGCGTGCGCCGGGTCGTCTTCCACGTGCAGGATGGTGATAGGTTCGCCTTGAATCATGACGCGTCCTCCTTTTTTTCAACGCTTTTAATCGTAATCTCAAGCAGGGCATGGCGCCTTTTGGCATCCTGAAGCAGGCAGTCGGCATCATCAACGCCAACCGAAAAGCAGGTCTTGATCGTGTCGCGGATCTGCAGGCTCTCCTGCAGCAATTCTTCCGGCGCCAGCTCTTCGAACTTGGCGCGATATTTCCCCGAAACCAGGTCGTCGATCGTGGCCCCTTTCGTCAGCCGCCCCTTATGATCGATCCAACCCATGTTGAGCAGCTGGCTTACGAATGAGGGGACATCCGGCTTGTTAATGAATTTCTGCAGGAAGCCTTCCACCTTGTCGGTGAAGCGCTTGCGGATTTCTTTCTCGATGAGTTTGGCGATCACCTTATCGATATCATCGCGCAGCTGCGTGTATTGGCTCAGGTCGGCCGCTCCCTGCTGCGCCCGCTCCAGCACTTCTCCGGGAACGATGTGCACCGAAAGCTCAAGCATCTTTTTCCCTTCGTCCTTGAGCGCGTATTGGATATCCATGCTCAGTCCCTTCATTTCGCCGATCAGCTTGAGCCGCTCTTCCGCAGAAAGGCCCGCTGAAAGCCGCTCGCCGTGCCGCTCCATATCCAGCAGCGTCTGCACGATGCCGGGGCCCAGCTGCGGGAAGAAAAGATGGGCGAAGCGGTAAAGGGCGAGGAGCTTCTCCGTGGAATCGCCTTCGACGTTAAGATAGATCGGCGAGAACAGGACGGGGTTGGCGCGCAGCAGGGAAGGCTTTTGACGCGGGCGTTCCATTTTAGTTGTAGATCGCCTCCACGCTGCTGAACGGCAGACGATAGATGACATGTGAAATCAGAAAGTCTTTTTCGAGCAGCTTATCCACGCGATGCATGACTCCCATAAAGACGAGGGGGACCAGGTCTTGCTGAAGAATCGCGCTTTTGATGCGGTGGAAGATGAATCCATCCCTCATTTTAAGAAGATCCCGGCTCTTCGCCTGATATTGCGCCATGGCCGCGGCCCGCTCCGCGCCTGAGTGTTTCATCAAAAGGACATTGAGCAGATCATGTTCCCGCAGGAGCAGCTCCATGCTCTCCGTCCCCTCCAGTTGCGCCCCCTGAGCCACGAGCTTTAAAATGAGCTGGTGATTGCGGCTGCCGCTCTCGGCCAGCCGCTCGGCGACTTTCAATTCCTCGCCGCAGACAGGCAGCCCGTCCTGATAGATGCGCGTTTTATCCCAAGGCAGAGCCAGCCCCATGATTTTAGCGGCGATCCCGTCCCACATCTCATCAATAGCTGATGGCTCCTTTTTGGGGGCAGCCCCCTCTCGCGCGTGCAGAATAGGGACATAAACAAGCTTTTTGAGTTCTAGCATTTTATCTCGCCGATCGGATTTTCGAACACGTTGCTGATGACGTGGATCAATTGGCTGTTTTCAAAAGGCTTGCTGAGATACTCGCTGACGTTGAGATCGGCCGCGTCTCGGATCGAATCTGAATCGCCGTAACCGGTGAGAATGACGACCCGGACGTCGCGGTCGGTTTTACGGATCCGGCGCAGAGTCTCAATGCCTCCCATCACCGGCATGCGCAGGTCTAGGATGATCAGATCGGGATTCTCAAGCGTGTTAAGGCGTACGCCTTCCGCACCGCCGGTCGCACAGAGCACTGTATAGCTCTCCGGACCGAGCAGATTCTTCATCAACTCGAGTATGCCAGGCTCATCGTCAATGGCCAGGATTTTTCGAAGCAGAGGTTGGTCGTTCATTTCAAGGTTCTCCTGTTTAATGCGTGCGGCAAGAAAATAGTGAAAGTAGTTCCTTGTCCCGGACCATCGCTCTGCGCCAACATGCTCCCGCCATGCGTTTCCACAAGACCGCGGCTGGTGGCCAGTCCAATTCCGCTGCCTGCCTCATCCTTCCAGCCGGAGGCGAACGGCTGGAATAATTTCGACAACTGCTCGTGGCTCATGCCGATGCCGCTGTCGCTGATCTTGACGCGCAGCTGGAGCTCGTCTTCCTTTTCGATACTGATCGCCAGGCGGCCCTTTTTACCCATGGCTTGACGTGCGTTGCGGATGACATTAATGAACACGGAGAGCAGGGCGGTCTTGTTGCCGGCGATTTCCATATCAGCCTTCTGATCATGGCTCATCACGATGTCGATGCCGCTCATGTCATACTGATAATCCACGGCCTTAATGACTTCCCGGATCAAATCGGACAGGCTGATGATCTCCTCTTTTTCCCCGATGGTCCGGCCGTATCCCAGAAGGCTGCCCAAAATCATCTTACATCGCTTGGCATGCCGCAGCACCGTCTCGACCTGGCTTTTAGCGGCCGCCGGCGTTTGCGCGTCGAACCGGTCCAGCAGCAACTGGGCGCCGCCAATGACTACGGCGAGGGGATTGTTGAGCTCGTGGGCCACGTCCGCTGTGAGCCGGCCCATCACCGCCAGTTTCTCAGAGGTCATCAGTTTTTTCTGCAGTTGGTCGCGCTCAGTGATATCCCTGACCGTCGCCTGGAGGAAGCGCTTGCCGGCAGCGTCCGTGCGGGTCAGAAGCACGGTAGCGGGGAAATCTTCCCCGCTGATCCGCTTGTGCATCCACTCAAAAAAACTGGATCCTTCACGCATGGCCGTTTCAATCATCTCACGGGCCTTCTCGGATGAAGCGCGGCCGTCAGGCTGGCGTTCGGGTGAGAGTTCTCCGGGCTGGAAGGAAATAAATTCCCTGATGGTTTTCGCCCCGAACATAGCCACCGCCGCTGGGTTCCCCGATGTGAATTTCCAGGAGGGAGGCTCCAAAGTCATCAAGGCGTCATGAGATTTGTCGAAGAGACCGCGGTACCGCTCCTCGCTCTCCCGCAAGGATCGTTCCGCCGCGCCGCGCTCTAAAATAAGCCTCCACTCGCGTAGGGCACGCTCGACCGCGCGGGGCATGCCGGCAAAAGTCTCGGGGGACTTGACGATATAATCGAGAGCTCCCAACTTGATGGCTTGCACGGCTTTGCTCTCGTCGCCATGACTGGTCATGATCAGGATGGGAAATAAATTGGCGCCCAAAGGCGCTTTTAGCACTTCCACGGCAGAGCCGTCAGAAAAATTCAAGTCCAGAAGGGCGATGTCAGGCGGCTCGGCAGCCGAGAGCTGCCGATATTCGCCCAGCGTGGCGGCCGACTTGACCGCGAACTGGGAACCGGCTGCCTCAAAAACGCGCCGGATGGCCTCGATATGCGCGGGCTCGTCATCCGCGATCAGAACGCTGATATGTCCACCTTGGGTCATGACGCATTCGCCTCGGTTGCTGGTGGTTTGGCGCCTGTCAGGGTGAAGAGGAAAGTCGCGCCCTTGCCTGGGCCGGCCGATTCCATCCAGATCCTGCCGCCGTGCGCTTCCACGATCCGGCGCACCAGGGCCAGGCCCAGACCCGTGCCCTCCGCGCTCGCATCGAGTTTCTCGAAAAGGCCGAAGAGCTTGTCCGCATGGCGCGGGTCTATGCCGATGCCGTTGTCGCACACGAAAAACACCGTCTCCTCGCCCTGCGTCTTAAAGCCGATCTCCACGCGCGGGTGGGGCTGCTCGCCCATGAACTTGACCGCGTTGTCCACCAGGTTCAAAAAGACTTCCACCAGGCGCGTTCGGTCGCCGAAAAGGGTGACCGGCTCCTGGGCGAGCACGACCTCCACGCCCCGCTCCGAGATGCGGCCCGCCGCCAGGCGCAGGGCCTCCTGCGCGACATCCTGAAGCAAGACCCGCACCGGCGCATTCATCATGCGGCCGACGCGGGCGAGGTTGAGCAGCTCATCGAGCAAGCGGCTCATTTTGTCCGTCGCCCCGTGGATGTATCCCAGGTCCTTGGCCACGCCGTCGGCGTTCTGCGATTTCATATCCTGCTCAAGATAGCCCAGGAATGTCTTGACGGTCACCAGCGGGCTTTTGAGGTCGTGCGAGACGGCATAGGTGAAGCGGGTCAGCTCGTCGGTGCGCTCGCGCAATTGCTGCTCGCTCGCCTTGCGCTCGGTGATGTCGCGGAAATACCAGATTCTGCCGTTAAATTTTCCGTCGACGCCTAGTAAAGGCGCGGAGTATCTATCGAAGCATCTTCCATCTATGAATTCTATTTCGTCCCGGCTTTTTTCATCTTTGTGCTCATAAAGATACGCGACTTTGCGGCCGAACTCCTCCGGATTCTTTAACTGTTTTGAAACGCATTCCAACATCCTTTTATCATCTTTCTCGTCCAGGACCTGACGAGGGATCTTCCACATTTCACCAAAATGTGTATTGAAAAGAAGGGAATGACCTTCGTTGTCCACGGCCAATATGCCGTCAATGGATGTTTCCGACTGGGCTTGCAGGAGCATACTCTTAAATGAGACTTCAGCCTCCACCTGCTTGCGTTCGGTGATATTTTCATGTACAAAAACGAATCTTCCGCGGCTGCTGCCTTCGCCTTTCAAGGGAAAACCAATCACATGCACCCAGATAGGATTGTCCGGGAACTCAGGAAAAACATCATGTATATTGTAAGGCGAATCGGGGAAGCTCACAACCTCGCCTTTTTTAAGAAGCAGGATCAATTTCTCTAATTCTTGGCTTCTATGCGAAAGATCTGCGAAAATCGAAAAGTCCGCGGGGGGAACGGCGCCGAAAAGCAAGGTGTGCGCGGGATTTGTTTTAAGCGTGAAACCTTCCTCATCTACGATTTGAATCGACATTGGATTTTTTTCGATGATGTCCTTCAGCATCCTCTCCGTCTGATGGCTCTCGGTGATGTCGCTCACGCTCCCGATGCGCGACAGGAGATTTCCGGCCGCATCTCGCATGACGGAGAACCGATCCCGAAACCAACGATAATAGCCATCTTTATGCTTGAAACGATATTCCACGGTATATGCCGTGGCGGCAGAGTCGGACATAGACGCGGCAATCACGCGTTCAACTTCAGCCCGGTCTTCGGGATGCATGAAATTTAAAATGGTTTCCGTGGGCAAGGTTTTCATCTCATCCGGGGTATAGCCGGAAAGCAGGGCAAAAACGGGGCTGAAATAATCATACTCATTGGTTCGTAAATTGCGTTTGTAAGATGCGTCCAGGGAATTTTCCAGCACTTCGCGCAAGCGCCCCTCGCTCTCCTGTAACGCATACTCCGCCAACTTGCGTTTGGTGATGTCTCTGGCCGTGCCCTCGAAACCAACCACCGTGCCGGCTTCATCCCTAAGTGGAACAGCGCTTGATGTGTGCCAGCGCCACTTCCCATCGATGTGCCGCACGCGGTACTCGACGCCCTCTTGCCGCTCTCCCGTCTTGACCACTTTTTGCAGCCATACCAGACAAGCCGGGATATCATCCGGATGGACGAATTTCTGGAAGGACTGTCCGACAACCTCGGTTGTCGGGTGCCCCAGAAGCGCGGTCCAGGCAGGGGAGACGAAAGTGAACGCCCCATCCACGGTGAGCATATAGATGATGTCGTGGCTGTTTTCGATCAGGAGGCGGTGCTTTTCCTCGCTCTCCCGCAGGGCGTCCTCCGTTCGTTTGCGCGCGGTGATGTCGGTATGCAGGCCGACGAGTCCGATGATGCGGCCGTCCTTGCCCTGGATGGGGTAGGCTCTCAGGAGGATATCCAGGATCGTCCTGTCTTTCTTGAACATTTGCACTTCGCCCTGCCACTTTTCTCCGGCCATGATCGTGTCGAAGACTCGTTTTCCGGTCGTTTGGTCAACATATATGGCCGCGGGTGGACAATCTCCAATATCGCCGAACAAGCGTTCGAAAGCTTCATTTTGATAATAATGCTTCCCTTCGGGCGTTGACATGCCGACGGCGTCGGAGGAATGTTCCACCGAATCCTTGAATAAGCGCAACACTTCTTCCGCTTGTTTGCGCGTGGTGATGTCTTTTATGGAGATGACGATTCGGGCTTCTTCTTCTTCTTCTTCTTCTTCTGCAAAAAGGATTCTTGCCGTGTCCAATTCAAGAACCAATTCCTCGAGCTCCTCAGTGGTTTCCATTGGTTCCGCCTCCCAGCACGTTCGCCATCGGCAACACTCCAAAACAAGCTTTAAAGTTCAACAATAGCCGTTTTTCGCAATCCCGGTAATTCTCCGTCGGGAAATATCTGACATTGACGCCGGATTCGCCAATGATCGGACGCAACGCGGTGTTTTTGATCTGTCCGCTTGTGTAATGCATCAGACGCTTGCGCAAGCATTTGGTCGTCCCTAGATAGGCTGTCATTCCCCGGACGCTTATCTCATAGACGCCGGGAATCTCGGGGATCCGGGGGATATTCGCTTTGTTTAATGGGAAATAACCGCTAAATCGAGCCTTGCCTTCATATCCGCTTCCGTTTCGCTCGGCATGGTTGGGAATATGCAGCAGGCCGCGGGCATAACATGCCGTTCTGATGCTAACGGAGATCCCCTTTCTCGATAAGCGCTCACGCAGTTCGCGATCGTTCAGGGACTTTTTGGACTGATTTACCATTTCTCTGATAACAAACGAACAAAACCGCCGTTTGGAAACGAACAGACTGCGTAAAGCCATGTTGCGGCCTTTTGGCGTCTTCACTCGGATGGCAGAAAGCAGTCTAGACAGCCGCGAAACATCGAGATGCCGCGAGGGGTTCTTTGCCAAAAACCGGCTCAAGCTCAGCGGCCTTAAATCCGCCTCCTGTTCGGTCAGCCAATATTGTTTTTGGTGCCGCAATAATCTCCGCAGAACATGCCGCGAGAAGCGGTTGCGGGTATTTATCCAGCGAAGGGAACATGTCGTCCGCAGGCCGGCGCCGGCCGGAACCGGATAGTTGCCCGCGAAGCAAGGATCGGCAATTTCGATTGTCGGGTTGCGACCGGAAATTTTGACACTAGCGTAAACCATCTCCCCGGCTTGAGCGGCCGCAATGCCACGCGCGGAGGCGATGTATTCCCGGTATTTTGCCATCGGCATAGACAGCACTTTGGAAAATATTATCCTGCCGATTTTTTCTTCGGCTTTATTTTCCGATTTCACGCTTCCTTGGGATGCGTATCTCTTTTAAATTATTGTCCCGCAGGCCGGCCTTGATTTTGTCCATAATAAGGTTTCCCAATTCATCTTCAGTAAAACCTAAACGCTTGGCATGGCCGCTCACCAGCTCCCGGAACGCTTGGTTCTGGCGAAGGATGTCCATCTTCTGGGACAAAACCAGCACGCCTTCCGGGATGAACCGGAAAACATCTTCCACCACTTTGCGGGAACGCTCTTCCAAGCGGCGTTTCTCCTCCTCGTGTCGTTTGCGATCGGTGATGTTCCGGAAGATCCCAATAAGACACTCGCGATCACCGATCCGGACGCGTGCGGCCTTGATCTCCACCGGGAGCAGCTTCCCGCCTTTCGTCAGGAAAAGATCTTCGACGGTCTGTCCCGGATCTTCGGTTTTGTGTATCCGGAAGGTCGGAGACATTCCATTGACGGCGTCCTGCGGCGGATGGAGGATGGTCTGCTTCTGTCCGACAAGTTCCGCCTTCTCTCGATCTACCATGCGGCAGAGCGCGGGGTTGCAATCAGTAATAATGCCGGTTTCGATGTCGGCCAGCGCGATCCCGTCCACGGCGCCTTCGAACAGCATCTTGTGTTTCGCCTCGTTTTCCCGCAGTGCCGCCTCAGTCTGCCTGCGTGCGGTGACGTCCCGGAACACCAGGACCACGCCGGTGATCTTTCCGCCGCTGTTCCGGATGGGCGCCGCGCTGCTGGAAATGCTCCGTCGCTTGCCGTTCTTGGCGATGATCGCGGTGTTGTTGGCCAGCCCGACGGTCGCGCCCTTTTCAAGCACCTTCTCCACGAGATCTTCGCAAACCTTTCCGGTCTTTTCGTTGATGATCTTGAATGCCTTATGCAAGAGTTTTCCCTGCGCCTGCGCCTGAGTCCAGCCGGTCATCTTTTTCGCCGCGCCGTTGATCAGGACGACATGGCCGCCGGCGTCCGTGGCGATGACGCCGTCGCCGATGCTCTGCAAGGTGACGGCCAGCCCTTCCCTTTTCTCGGCCAGCTCATCGAGGGCCGCCAAGCGCTCCGCGACCCTGCCCAGGCGCTTGGCGGCCTCGTCCAGCAGGGCGCGCTCTTCCTTCAGGAACGCTCCCTTTTCAAGATAGCACACCTCCACCCGGCCCAGGGTTTTTCCGCAGACGCGCAGGGCGGCTGCCTGGCGCCAGGCGGTTTGTCTGAAATTATCGGTCTTGAACTCTTGGCCCTGGTAGACGATCCGCGCACAGGCGATGTCTGGATAGCTGTAGCCTCGGCAGATGAACGTGACCACGCCCCGGCACACCTCGGCCATCTTGCCGGAATGCTCGATGAGCTGGGACAGGGCATAGAGGCAGTCCAGCTCCTTGACCCGCTCCCGCAGGGATTCCTGCAGCCTCCGGCGCTCGGTGATGTCAATGATCGCCACGCGGCACAGGGGCGAGCCGTCGCCGGCCCGCGCGGCGCTCAACTCCAGGTGGGCCCAGAAGGGAGTCGCCTGCGCGCGCAGCATCCGCATCTCGCACGCCTGGGGCGCGCCGGTTTCGAAGAGCCCTTTGCGGTGCCGGTAGTAGGCGTCCTGGTCTTCGGGCAGGATGAAGCGGGTCAAGGGCTGCTTGATCAGCCGGCCGCGGTCCGCGCCGAACAGCTTGGCGGCGGTGAGATTGGCCTCCAGGATCAGCCCCTTTTCGCTGAGGGTGCAATAGCCCACCGGCGCCAGGTCATAAAGGTCGAAATAGCGCGCCCGCGAGTCTTCGAGTTCCGACTGCGCCCGGCGCAGCTCCTCGTTCTGCATCTCCAGCTCGATCTGATGCGTCCGCAGTTCATGGACCAGCAACGCGACTGATTTCGGCGTCTGCCCGGCGGCCTGCCGGGCCTTCTTCTCCGCCCGCCGGCGCAGGGCCTGCCCGGCGATTTTTTCACCCACGGATTTTTGGGGCCGCCTCCGGCGCCCGTTCCGTGGTGGCGATGGCATAGATCTTCCCGGCCTCATCCTTCAAAGCGGTAGCGGTCAACCACACCTCCACGGTCCGGCCGCCCTTGCTCAGCCGCTGCGTCCGATAAGGCTTGAGGACCTTGTCGCGGCCGAGCTGCAGCTCTCGGGCCAGCGCTTCCTCGCGCAAGCCCTCGGGGGTCATGTCGTGGATGCTCATCGCCAGCGCCTCGGCCTCGGTCCAGCCGTAGAGCCTCTCCGCCGCCGGATTCCAAGCCAGGATCAAGCCCGCCATATCCCGCACGAGGATGGCGTCGGTGGCGTCTTGCACTACCACGGCCAGGCGGCGCATCGCATCCTGCGCGCACTTGATCTCCGTGATCTCCACGAAAGTGATCACCGCTCCCTCGATCACGTTCTCCAGGGTCCGGTACGGCCGGATGCGCAGCTGGAACCACACGCCCTCCTTGCTGCGCACCTCGACGTCTTTGGGGGCCAGGGTGTCCAGCACCACCTGCGCGTCCTCCACCAAGCGGTCATAGCCCGCCAAGTTGGAGACGATGTGGCCCACCGGCCGCCCCACGTCGGTCGGGATCAGGTTGACGACCTTGGTGGCCGCGGGCGTAAAGCGCAGGATGCGCAGCTGGCTGTCCACGAAGATGGTCCCGACGCCGGTGCCGGCCATCAGGTTGTTCAGGTCGTTATTGGCCTGCGTCAGGTCCGCCACCTTGGTCTGCAGCTCGGAGTTCACCGTGGAGAGCTCCTCGTTAACCGACTGCAGCTCCTCCTTGGCAGTCTCCAGCTCCTCGTTGGTGGATTGCAGCTCCTCGTTGACGGACTGCATCTCCTCGTTGGATGATTGGAGCTCCTCGTTGCCGCTCGCCAGCTCCTCGGCTGCGCTCTGGAGGTATTCCTCCTTGTCACGTAGCTCGGCTTTCAGGGCCTTGATGCGCGCGCTCTCAGGGGCGGCCTTGCCCGAGCCCCCGACCGCTTTCCGCTCGGGCGGGGGCGCTTCCTCCAGGATGACCAGGAACATGGCCGGGCCGGCGGTAGCATCCGCCACCCGCCGCACCGTCATATCCGTGGCTGAGAAATCGCCGTTGGTCTTTACCCGCAGGCCCGCGCGGCATACCGGCTCTGTTTGAGCCGCGGCTTTGCGCAAGGCCGCGGCCAGCTCCCCCCGCAGGCCTTCGCGGGACATCTTCAGGATGTTCGTTCCGGCCTCGCCCGGAGCCGGTTCCAGGTACCGGCCGCTGCGGCCGTGGATATAGAGGATATCGCCGTGCTCGTCGACCAGGACCGCGACCGAGGCGTGCTGCTGCAGGAGGGCGCGCTCGGTCAGCTCACGCAGCGGGCCATTCTCCGCGCCGGGAGCCTTCGCAAGACGGCGCGGCGCGCGCCCCCCCCCGATTTCCTGCGGGGCAACGAGGGGCAGCCCCAGGGCCGGGCGGCCAGACGGCTTGCGTCGGTACAGCTTCGCCTTGCGGTCCTGCGCCGCGAAAAGGTCGTCGAATTCACCCACGGTCTCGGCGGAGCCCAGAAAGAGGCTGCCGTCCGGGTTCAGGGCGTAATGGAACAAGGGGATAAGCTTCTTCTGCAGCACCCCGTCCATGTAGATCAGCAGGTTGCGGCAACTGAGCAGGTCGAGCTTGGAGAACGGCGGGTCCTTGAGCACGTCCTGCTCGGAGAAGACGACCATGTCGCGGATGCCTTTATGGACGCGGTAGCCGCCGCCGGGCTCCTTGACGAAGAAGCGCGCCAGCCGATGCGGCGAGACGTCGGCGACGATGTTGGCGGGGTAGGCGCCGACGCGGGCCTGCGCGATGGCGCGGCTGTCGATGTCCGTGGCGAACACCTGAACCTTTAAGCCCTGCTTGAGCTCCCCCAGGCGCTCCTGGAGCAGGATGGCGATGGAATAGGCCTCTTCGCCGGTGGAACAGCCGGGCACCCAGACCCGGATTGAGGCCGCGGGGGACTTGCCCGCGAATAGGCGCGCGATGACCTGTTCCTGGAGCGCCTTGAAGCATCCCGGGTCGCGGAAGAAGCTGGTGACGCCAATGAGCAGGTCGCGGAAGAGCGCCTCCACCTCGTCCGGAGTCTTCTGCAGGAAGCGCACGTATCCGCCCAGCTCATTGATCTGGTGGATGGCCATGCGCCGCTCGACGCGACGGACGATGGTGTTGCGCTTGTAGTGGGAGAAGTCGTGCCCGGTCTGGGCGCGCAGCAGGATGAAGACCTTTGTCATCGCGTCTTCTTTTGGGGGAGCCGCGGCGGCGATGTGCGCCTTGCCGAGCGCGTGCGCGGCGTAAGCGATGAGCTTTGCCGGCATCTCAGCGGGCGTCAGAACAAAGTCCACCAGGCTGGTGGCGATGGCGCTGTTCGGCATCCCGTCGTATTCGGTGGATTCGGGCTTCTGCGCCATGACCATGCCGCCCTCGCCCTTGATCGCCCGCACCCCCAGAGTGCCGTCGCTGCCGGTGCCGGAGAGCACGATGCCGATGGCGCGCTCATGCTGATCCTGGGCCAAGGAGCGGAAGAAGAAGTCGATGGGCAGGCGCTGGCCGTGCGGCGCGGCCGGCTCCAGCAGATGCAGCGCGCCGTTCAAGAAGGCCATGTCGCAGTTGGGCGGGATGATGTAGGCGCAGTTGGGTCTGACCGCCATCCCGTCCTTGACCTCGAAGACCTGCATCTTGGTGTAGCGCCTGATCAGGTCGGTGAGGATGCTCTTGTGCGTGGGGGCCAGGTGCTGGATGAGGACGAAGGCCATGTTGCTGTCGGCGTCGGAGGGCATGGAGGAGAGGAAGGCTTCAAAGGCCGCCAGCCCTCCGGCCGAGGCGCCGATGCCCACCACGGGAAAGCCTGCGCCGGGTCCTTCAACCGCCCGGGGCGCCGCGGCGGCCCGGGGACGGCGCTTCTTTCTCGTGTTCATGGATAGCATGGTAGGGCTATTATAGCCCTTCCCAGGCGAGTTCCGCCAAAGCCCGGAAGCGTTCCGCGCCCTGGTGTGGAGCGGTCTTGGTCATCATTTATCTCCCAGGGATGCCGGGTCGCACACGGTGACCCCAACGCCTTTAAACGCCTTGACGTAGGCCGGCGCGCCAGACGGACAGACGAGATAGTTTTTCCCCTCAGGGTACCAGGAACGGAAAGTCTTCAGCGCCCGGGGCTCGAATTCCGACGAGGACCATTTGCATTCGAAGACATCGACCCGGCCGTTCTTGCGCTGGATCACAAAATCCAATTCCGCCCCAGATGTGTCCCGCCAGTACCGTATCTTATCATCAGGGAAGCGCGCCATAAGCCATTCCAGGGCCAGATGCTCCCACAGGGATCCGTAATCCTGCGCGCGCAAAGGGTCCCATCCCCGAAAAAAACTGACAAAGCCGGTATCAAAACAATAGCACTTGGGGGTTTTAATCAGTTCTTTCAGGCCGCCACCGTGAAAAGGGCGGACGATGGTGACAGCCTGCGTGATCTCAAGCGCGCGCAGATGGCTTTCTATGGTCGGCCGGCTTATCCCTAAATTCGAGGCCGTTTTTGCCGCTTCAAAAAGCCCGCCACTCCGCTTCATCAGGTATTCAAAAAGAACGTTGAACTTATCCACGTCACGGAAAGAGAAAAGTTTTTGCACATCCCGGGAAAAAAACGAATCCATCCATTCGCGGTAGAAAGACGCGTCTTTTTTCTCCATGAGCAGGGCGGGCGGGAGGCCTCCGTGAAAAAGACGTTTTTGCAGGGTGGCGTTGTTGAACCCGGGGAATTCGTCCCACAAGACGGGCAGAAGATGTATTTGCCGTTTCCTGCCGGCCAACGTGTCCTTGAATTTTTTAGTGGCGGCCAGTGTCGATGAGCCGGTGGCGAGTATCTTCAGCTTGGGGAACATGTCCGCCCCTATCTTCAGGAGCCGGCTTGGGTCCTCAAGCTGATGTATCTCATCAAAAACCACGATCGGCCTGCTGCAATTGCGATAAAACAGTTCAGGGTCGTGCGTCATGTCCCCAACAGCCGGCAAGTCGCAGTTGAGGTAGAGCGCTTTTTCTCCCAGGGCTTTTGCCAGGATTGTCTTGCCGCTCCGCCTGACGCCGGAAAGCCACACGATGGGTGCCTGGCCCCAGGCGGCTTCAATGCGACGTTCCCAGAAATTTCTTTCTATCATACCATACTATACAAATTATCGGATTAAATGCTAAGTATGCTTTATTTCCTCAACCAGGTAGCCCGCGAGCTGGGAAAACCGTTCCTTTTTCTTATGATAAAATGGCAATAAAGCCTGATATTCCCTGACCTTATCCGCGTCCTTTATTTCGACGATGCTGATATCCTTGGGAAGCCGCTGCTTGATGTTATGGTAGGCGCCGACGAAAATGATCCCCGTTTCACCGTCGTTTAAGGTTTCACTTATCCTGTTCGTGATAAACGCATCGCGCTTGTTCAAGAGCTTGTTTTTGTTCAGTTTATACCAGAGAAAAGCGAGTACTTTAGTAAAAATTGACTTGGCCCGGGTTATCGTGAGCATCCGGTCCCGCTCTTCCTTGACAAGGCTGAAATCCTCTGTTTTGACCAACACGGCGCCCTTTTTAAGAAGCGCCGAGACGAGCTCGTAATTCTTACTTCCGGATTTCACCCCTTCCTCGACTATTTTCAGCGCGACCTCGCCGTCCGTGATCATTCCATCCTGATAGAGCTTGAAGCCGGGCACCTCGGCTGAGTCAAAATATCTGATGACCGCGTCCCAGAAGCCAAGGATGGTCTTTTCGTGCTCCGCCCAGAATTCAGGGCCGAAATCCGCCACGCCCCGCCGCGTCACCTCTTTGGCCAGGGAGCCCAGGTCGGCGCTGGAATGGATGACCGGCACATAGATCAGCGTGCGCATAGGCGCCTCCCGTTACGGCTGGATTACTTTAGCTTTTTTTCCAATCTTTCTAGTCTTTTTTGCAGCCCCGCGTTTTCCTTGGCCATGGCTGAGTCTCTCGCCTTGGTCGACAAATAGGCATCCTGCTGCCACCAATTGATCCCCATCTGCATGGCCTTGTCCACCGAGGCGACCACCAGGCGTATCTTGATGTTAAGCAGGTCTATGTCGGCGATCTGGATCTTTATGTCCCCGGCGATGACGATGCCCTTGTCCAGCACCCGTTCCAGGATGTCGGCCAGGTTGGTAGATTGCGAATTGTGCATGATCTGTTCTTGATGCATGGAGTGATCCTCTCTTATTACAATGCCTTTTCTCTATTGATGACGCGGTTCGCCATTTTATTGCGCAGCTCGGCGACACAGCGGCACTTCTTGCAATCCGCGCTGGCCTTCTTGTAATCCAAACAGGAAAACAGCTCTTTGATTTCTTCCTGCAGTTGCCCTGCCAGCCCCAGCTTCAGCGCTTCTTCAGCTTTGTAGATTTTGTCTCGTATGTCCTTGAGCAGGGCCGCTTGTTTCTGGAATTTCGGGCAGGCCGTCATGGGCTCTTCCGCGGGACTCATGGCTGTTTGCTAAAGCAGCTTTCCCAATGGGCCAAGATTTAAATTAAGGTCTTCATCTTCAAGCCCGAATATCTGCTTGAGCTCCACCATCTTGTTTTCCAGCTTCATCAGAGTCTCGCCGACCCGCTCGACCTCGGCTTCGCTCAAAGATCCGTTCTCGATCCGGCGCATGGCCTGTTTTTCCATTAGCTTACGGATGAGTTCGATGAGCGTCAGGACCAGCTTGGCCAGGCCCTTTTCCACGTTTTGGGGGTTAGCCGCGATCCTTTTCGGAAGACTATCCCGCGTTTTTTCCAGCTCCTCGAGGAAATCTCCGGGGGAATCCGTCTTGACCTCTTGGCTCATGAATTGGCCGTTTTAATGAAATTATAGGGCGGCCAGGGGCCGCTGAACAGATATTTGAATTCGCCCGAAGAAGACCTCAATCGCTCGAAGGCTTGCCTGAAGTCTTCCTGCTTTCCCTTTTCGACCAGATAAAAGGCGCATAAGAGCAGATTCTCGGTCTTCAGCTTCTCCAGTTTCTTCTCCGCGGCCAATCCATCGAAAAATCCATCCACCAAAGCGATGCGAGCCTCAGCCTCATTCTCTATTTTTTTCTCTTTTTGGTATTCTTGAAACTTTTTCTTGAGGAAGTTTTTTACGGGCGTATCCGACGCGAGCAGAGGGGAACTGTTTTGATCCGGGGTGAGGCGCATTCTCATCTTGTCTCCTGGCCAGATGACTTTTATGCCGAATTCCATCTTGCCGCGGAGCCTTCTGAGATTGTCCGTGAAATTGTCATAACGGGCGCTCATCATGGAAAGAACGCCTTCTTCATTATCGAAAACAGTGGGGAACCGGAACGGCAGAACGGTGAAATGCTCCATGAGCCTTTCCACGACCTTCTCATGCTCGAATGCGTGATCTTTGGTTATAGGCGCGATTCTCTTGTCGAAATCGCTGAGGATTACACCCATGTCGCGATAGGGGAGATTGCGGAGCAAAGTTCCTTTTAGCCCGGTCATGGCAGCATCGAGCCGGTCGTTGGAATCTATGACGCCGTAGATATATGCGGCCATCAATTCGGCTCCTGCATGGGCCCATAAAACGGGGCGCCTCGCAAGCGTTCCATGGTTTCCACGGAGCTGATCAGCGCTTTTAAGCCTATATAGACCAGGTCGACTTCCGCCACGGAAATGACCAGATCACCGGAGATGACCACGCCTTTATCCAGCACCCGGTCCAGGATCTCCAGAAGGGTCACCTCTTTGGATTCGAAGACGACGTCGCGGCTGCTCATGCTAGTTGGTCCCTTCGGAGAAATCGCAGAAGTTAAAGGGCGGCCAAGGGCCCGTGCAGTCAAAGGAAAGCCCGTTGCTTTCCTGTTGCGCCTTGAGTTGGCCGACCGTCTCGATAAAGGTCTTGACTTTGTTTTTATCGATCAAGAACGCGGCGTTTAAGATCATGTCCTCTTTTCTCTCCGTCACTTCCTCCGGCAGCAATTTATTGATGCGGGTGCGGGCGCTGAGTGTTTTGAGCCTGTCGAAACTCGCCTGGCCGCATTCATTGAGCTTCGCGGTCGTAAAGGTGTCAAGCCGCGCCTCTTTTTTCTTCCGCAAAATGAACGACCTGCCCGGCGCGGCCGATCCGATCTCGCTGTCGATTTTTAAAATCTCCGCGTTTTGGGCAAGCCAAGCCCGCAGCCTGCTCATATCGCAATAGATCTTCACTCCCCATTCCTCGTGACCTTGCAGTCTGCGCAGGGTTTCTTTAAGCATGCCGGCGCGCTCGGCGAGCATGGACTTCAAGCTGTCCTCGCTTTTAAACAGCGTGGCGAACTTGAAAGGGACCACGCAGGCGCGCTCCATGACGTCCTCTATGACCTGTTCATGCGTGATGACGTGAATCTTCACCCATTCCAGGTCGCCGAGATTCTTCTTCAGATTCTCTTCGTCGAATGTGGAGCCCGAGACCCGGCTGACCACGGCATAAAGGCCTTGGTGTTGGACGAAAAAAGGCTTGTCGAACCAATCCCGGCCTTCTTTAAGATCAGGCGCCTGATCGACGACGCAATATAAATATAGCAGTTCCTTTTCCGATTCCATTTCGACCCCGCCGGCTTACTCGCTCGCGGGCATGAGCCCCTTGCGCCCGTAGGATACGACCTCAAGGCCGTCGTCGAGCTTGACGACGTAGAGGTTCCGGTCCTGGACTTTCGTGGCCAGCCCGAGGGATTTCATGAAAGAGCTCTCCTCATAAACTTCCGCCTCGATTTCCCAGCCCAGGCCGGCCTTCGTCGCCTTGACGACCTTCGCCTCTTTGATCTTGAGGTTCTTTTTTAAGAACTCGACGGCCGCTTTACCGGCGTCCTCGATGTCGGGCATCTCATCCCCCCGCTTCCTTCATTTTTCTGATGGCTTCCAATTGCGCCAAGATCTCTTTTTCCTGCTTGGAGTATTCTTCCTCGCTTATCTCATCCAATTCAAACTTGAGCTGGAGGGCCATGAGTCTTTCCATCACGCGGCCATCGTCGGATATCTCCTTATCGCACAGATCTCCGATCTTCTCGCCCAGCCAAAGGAGGCCTTTCAGCGGCGAGAGCACGACATCGTCGATCAGGAACATGGGCTTAAGATGCGGTGCCGGTGAGATCCGCCGTCTGCGTATTAATGACCAGGTTGACGAAATTAAACGGCGGCAATGTCCCCACATACTTGAACTTGATCTTGTCGACGTATTTCGCGCCCAGCTGGTCCACCCGCTGATCGAAGCTCGTCTCCTTTTTTTCGTCTACCAAAAAGGCGGCGCTGACAACCATCATCTCGCCGTAGTTGCGGTTGATTTTGACTTCCGTCGCCAGGGGCGACAGGCCATCCATGATGATGCCTTTATAATGCTCCCGGGCTTGATTCAGGGCGACTTCGACCATCTGGCCTATCTGCCTGCGGGCGGTCAGCGTCTGGGCGGGCGGCAGGACGGCTATCTTTTCCTTCAAGGTCCGGATGTCGCCGTGCTCCGCCACGATGTCCTGGTAAATGACGTCTTTAAAAACAGCTTTCAAACCCAGCTCTTTCTTGCCCGACATGGCCTTCAATAAGCCGCGGATCTTGTCGTGCGCCTTTTCCAGTATCTCCTTGATTTTCGCGTCATCGGCGGCGATGGTGCAGAACCGGACCGGCAAAACGGTGTGCCCCTTCATGACCTCTTCGATGGCCTTCTCATGGGCGATCAGATTTTCGTGGGAGAGCGAATAGCTTTTGATGGGAGAATTGCTCACCACCGCGGCGACATCCTTGAAGGAGATCGTGTAAAGATCGTCGCTTCTCCCGCCGATCCCCAAAGGCCCGAAGGATTGCGGCTGCTTCGACGCTATGATGCAGTAGATGTATCTGCCTTCTTTGAATTCCGCTTCCATCTATTTCTCCCAGGCCTCTGGATAAATGGCGATATTGACGAAGTTGAAAGTAGGCAAGGGACCGGCATAGAGGAACTTTATCCGCTTTTTGTGCTTTTCGCCCAAATCATCCATGATGTTGTCGAATTCTTTCTCCCGCCCCTTATCCACCAGGAAAGCGGCGTTCATGAACATATTGTCGCCCGTGGTCTTGTTGAGCTTGAAGTTGACGGAGGCCTTTCTGAGGGCTTCCACGATATCCTCGGCCTCGTCCGCTTTCTTTTTCTGCAGCGCCGCTTCGACCATTCTGCCCGCTTCCATTTTCGCCGGGATGTTCTTGGTGCCCCCGTCGTTTTGGATCTTCTCCTTGAGTTTCTTGATGGCCTTGTTGTCTTTCACGACTTCCTTGAAGATGGCATCCATGTCCGGCCATATCCCTTTGACGCCCAATTCCACCTTGTGGTCGAGATCACGCAAGGCGATCTTGAATTCCCGACGCCTGCGGTCCAGAAGGTTCCTTATTTCATCGGCATCCGCGGCAACGGTTCCGTATCTCACCGGGAGCACGCCGTCGAACTCCTTCATGACCTCCTCGATGACCTTTTCATGGGCCACCATGTTGTCCTGGTTGACCACGAGCTTGGCCAAGGGATGGTTGCTGACCACCATGGCAAGGTCCTCATAACCTATGGTCAAAACCTCGCGGCCATTCAAGCCGATAGGGCCGAAGTTCCTTTCCTGTTTCGTGCCGATGATGCAATAGATGTATCTTCCGTCCTTGCTCAGCGTCATCTATTCCCCCACCTTCACCAAAATCGAACGCTCCTGGAATCGCTCTTCGCCAAAGGGGATGTCTTCTCCAGGCCGAGTTTGCTCGCTGGCCAGGCAATAGTCCGCCAGTATTTTATGCGCTCTTTTGACGATGCCGAATTCTTTATCCATGCCCGGCGTGTCAGGATTCTTGTCGGGGTGGAAGGAGATGGCGGCGC
Organism: uncultured Elusimicrobia bacterium; assembly: GCA_903830945.1. Lineage (GTDB taxonomy): Bacteria > Elusimicrobiota > Elusimicrobia > UBA1565 > UBA9628 > UBA9628. The sequence goes on along the minus strand of CAIKVT010000025.1, from coordinate 52,403 downwards.
GGTGATAGGCTTTCTTGATCTCGTTTTTAGTCGCGACCGGGCTCAAGAGCCCGAGTTTGTTGCGGGCCCACTCCAGCTCCTGGAAATCCATCTTCTTTATCTCCAGGGTGTAAAAACTGTACGGCGGCAGCGGGCCGATGCATCTGAAATTCAGCTTCCCGGCCAATTCCGCGTCCAGGCCTTCCACCCGGGCGTAAAATCCCTCTTGTTCGGCCCGGCTAATAAGAAAGGCGCAGTTCACGACCATTTGATCGTCCATGAGCTCATGAGCCCGGCAGTCATGGCTCAAATCCTTTAAAGCGGCTTGTATCAAGTTCGCGACATGTTCTCTTTTGGCGTCCAATAGTTTCTTGACCGCGAGGCCGACCTTCATCTGGTCGTCCATGGTCACACCCTGAGGGTTGCCGAGCAGGGTTTTTTTCAGCTCCATTATCTCCGGATGCTGGCCGATCTCCTTGATCGCGGGGCCGAAATCCTTCCAGACGGCGGCGACGTCGATTTCTATCTTATCATTGATTTTCGGAAGGATTTCATGGATCAGGCGGTGGCCCTTGCTCAGGATGTCCCGGACCGCGGCGTCATCCGCGGCGAATGTCCCCAGCCTTATGGGGATGACGGCGTGCCCCAGCTCCATGATCTTTTCGATGACTTTCTGATGCCGGACCAGGAGCATGGCCAGGGCGTCCTTGCGCATGTGCTGGTAATCGACTATTTCAGAGTCGCCGACCACTGCCGCCAGGTCCTGACAGGGGACGACGTAGATGTCCGCGAAGTCCACGATTGCCCCGGGCCTTGAGAATTCCGGCGCGGAAGAGGCGATGATCCCATAAAGATATTTCCCTGTCTTGGCCATGTTTTGATCCTCTATTTTTCCAGTTGCTGCCGGGCTCGATCCACTTTATTCGCCTCTTCGAAATGCCTTTTCAGGATCCTGAGGTCGAATTTCGTTTCGAGCGTTTTGACGTCGGCATCACTGTTTATATATTCCCTGAGCGCCAGCATGACGGCCTTGCGACAGATCAGCTCGATGTCGGAGCCGGCCTTGCCATCGGTCGCTTTCGCCAATTCCTTAAGATCGACGTCTTTGGCGAGCGGCTTGCCCCTGACGTGTATCTTGAATATTTCCTCACGGGTTTTAAGATCCGGCTTGGGAAGCTCCATGAGCAGGTCGAACCGGCCGCTGCGCAGGATCGCCGGCTCGATCAAGTCGAGCCTGTTGGTGGCGGCCAAGACCACCACGCCCTTGAGCTCCTCGATGCCGTCCATTTCGGCCAGGAACTGGCTGATCACGCGCTCGGTCACATGCGCGTCCGTGCTGGCCGAGCCTCTTCTGGGGACCAGGGCGTCGATCTCGTCGAAGAACAGGATGGTGGGCGAGGCCTGCTTGGCGGTCTTGAACACCTCGCGCAGGGACTTCTCGCTTTCTCCGACGAATTTCGAGATGAGGCTGGGCCCCTTGACCGAGATGAAATTAACGCCCGTCTGGCTGGCCACGGCCTTGGCCAGCAAGGTCTTACCCGTGCCCGGGGGGCCGTAAAGGAGTATGCCCTTGGGCGGCTGCGCGCCGGCCTTTTTGAAGATATCCGCGTACTTGAGCGGCCACTCGACCGCTTCCTTAAGCTCTTCCTTGATGTTCTCCAGCCCGCCGACTTCTTCCCATTTCACATCGGGAACTTCCACGAAGAATTCCCTAATGGCCGAGGGCTCCACCTCCTTCATGGCGTCGCCGAAATTGTCCATGGTGACTTCGAGCTTGAGCAAGGTCTCGTAGGGGATATCCGCCATCGCAAGGTCGAGGTCCGGCAGGATCCGCCTTAAAGCCGACATGGCCGCTTCCCTGGCCAGGGCCTCGAGATCGGCGCCCACGAATCCGTGCGTGATCTCAGCCAGTTTCTCCAGGCTCACATCCTTGGCCAAGGGCATGCCCCGGGTGTGGATCTGCAGGATCTGCAGCCTCCCGTTCTTGTCCGGGATGGGGACGGAGATCTCCCGGTCGAAGCGCCCCGGCCGGCGCAGCGCGGGGTCGAGAGTGTTGGGGATGTTGGTCGCGCCTATCACGATGACCTGGCCGCGGGACTCCAGGCCGTCCAGAAGCGCCAAGAGCTGCGCCACCACGCGCCGCTCCACCTGCTTTTCGCCGCCCATGTCCTCGCGTTTGGGAGCGATGGCGTCTATCTCGTCTATGAAGATGATGGCCGGGGCATGGGCCTGCGCCTCTTCGAACACGCCGCGCAAGCGGCCCTCGCTCTCGCCGTAGAACTTGCCCATGATCTCAGGACCGGAGATATGGTTGAAATAAGCATCGGTTTCATTGGCCACGGCCCGGGCGATCAGGGTTTTCCCGGTTCCGGGCGGGCCGTAAAGCAAGACGCCCTTGGGCGCGTCTATGCCCAATCTTTCGAATATCTGGGGATAGCGCAAGGGCAACTCGATCATCTCACGGATCCTGCGGATCTGCGAGCCGAGTCCGCCGATGTCCTCGTAGGATATCTTGGTCGCCCCCCCCTTGGCCGGCCCTTCCTTCTCTATTTTTTTAGTCTCCGTCATTCTTATTATGGTCTCCGGATTGATCAGGACCGCGCCGTCGGGAACGGTCTCCGACACCTTGAAATCACAGGACCGTGAGCCGAAGAGCGTGGCCCTGACCCGGTCGCCGCTCGAAACAGGAAGCCCGGCGATGAGAGAACCGAGGTATTTGGTGTCCTGGCTTTGCGGCAGGCTGGAAAGAGATAAAGGAAGCAGCGTGATCCTTCCGGCGGGCTTGGGAACGATCTTTCGGATCTTCACCTTTTCACCCAACCCGATCTGCGCGTTTTCGCGGCCTATGCCGTCCATCTGGATGATGCCCTTGCCTCGCTCCTCGGCGTAGCAGGGCATGACCTTGGCCGGCGTCTTTCGCTTGCCTTCGATCTCCAGGACATCGCCGACTTCGGCGCCCAGAGTCTTCATATCCTCGGGGTCGATCCGCACGATGGCCCGGCCCACGTCCTTGGCCTGGGCTTCTTTGACTTTCAAGGTCATATCCTTATTCATGGGTTAAGCCACCATCCGGTTTACGGGGTCGCCCTGCGCCAACTGCCCGGCGAAAGCGCTCAAGGCATTTACGCCTTTGACTTCTCGGGGACGCAAAAAAGACAAGGTCGTATTGAGACTGCTGAATTTTTTCCTGATCTGACTTATGTACTTCTCCTGCTCTTTCCGGCGCTCTTGACAAAAAGCGCAATCTCGAGGCTCTATGACATTGTTGATGACCAATTGCTTGACTTTCACGCCATACTCGCTCAAACTGTGGATCAAACGCGTGGTTTCCTGGATGGCCATATCTTCGGGGATGGTGACGGCGATGAACTCGCAGCGGCTCTGATCCTTGAGCAGGCTTTCGATCTTTTTCACCGTTTTTTTCATGTTCAAAAGGAAATCGTCGGCTTCGTCGGGAGCGTATTTCCCGCTGAAAGTCTTGATCATGTATCGATACTTCCATCTGAGCTTGGCCAGCATCTTGACCCAATCATCCAGGAGCTGGGGCATGGTCAGAAGCCGCAGGGCATGGCCGGTCGGCGCGGTATCGACTATGTATTTCCCGAATTTCCCTTCGTCCATGAGGTCCATTATGGTTTTAAAGCCCATGACTTCATCCAGACCGGGGATGGACAAGGAAAAAACAGACTCGATGTCTTCGTTGTCCAAATTAGTCGAGGTGTCCAGTATTTTCTTGATCTCTTCTTCGTATTCTATTTTGAATTCAGAAAGGGCTTTTTCCGCGTTGATTTCAAGAGCGCTCAGATTCCGTACGTCCTTGACCTCCGTTATGGCGTCACCGATATGTTGCCCCAAGCTGTCTGATATGGAATGCGCCGGGTCCGTGGACAGCAGCAGGGTCTTAAAATTCCCGGCTAAGAAAAGGCCGGCGCTGGCGGCGCAGGTTGTTTTCCCCACGCCGCCCTTGCCGCCGAACAGGATAAGCTTTAACGCGCTTTCCTTAAGTCCGATCAGGGGCATTTCTTGAGTTTCACTTCGAGGACTCCGTTTTTATAGGACGGAACAGGAGCCTCGGCCGACACTTTCGCCGGCAGCAGGACTTCTTTATGATATTTTCTGTCGCCGGTCCCGGCGCGGATGTCTAAAATGTCGCCCTTAAGATCCAACTTAATATCCGCTTCGTTGACACCGGGCATTTCGGCGTAGACCCGGACCTCCTCTTTCTCGTCGAAGATATCGACGATGGGCTCGCGCTCGTCATCGATCTTGGGTCCGGCGGCTGTTTTTTTGATGTTGCCGAAAGGTTCCACGACCTGCTTGCCCCCGGCCAGGCTCTTGACGGAAAACCCAAAAACTCCCTTCATCCCTTTTTTGAGATGGCTCAAATCGATCTCGCCTTCCTTTTTGATTTCGCCGCCCGCTTCCTGCAGCTTCGCGGCCAACTCGACCAATTTCCCGACGCCCTCGAAGATACCGCCCAGGCTCAATTTCCCCATCCCAAAATCAATGTCCACGTTTTCATCTTTCTTTGGTTCTATTTTCTTTGCCATGATAGGCCTCCTTTTTTTATGCGACGACGCCCTTTCCCCTTGCCGGCCTGACACCGGATCAATATTTCATGGACATGGTCTTTAAGGGTTTAGCGGGCATGCTTTTATGAGTTCTGACCGGTTCACCTTCGCGCGTCTCCTTTTGGAGCTGGATGAGGCGCTTTAAGACGCCGTCTAATTGTTTGGCGGCGGCGCTTCTCCTTTTGTCCAAAGAGAAAATCTCGTTTTCCAACCGGTCTTTCTCCCTGCCCAGCGTGTACATGTCCAGATAGCCTGACCTTTGTACCTTGGGAATGGAGCGTATGCCCACGGAACGTATGCTCTTCATCTCGCGCAGACTGGGCAACCGTCTTGTTTTCATGGCAGGCGCCTCCCGCTTTTTGTCTTACAAATAAGAAGCTTCCTCGCTTTGTTTATTCCCACGACCTTCAATTCCAACTTTTCTCCCGGCCGGACATCGAGCTCCTTGCGAATGCCCGGGGGCAGCGTAATTTTACTTTTAGCGTCCATCCTGGAATACACGCGCAACAGTGCCATGCCCTTGTCTCCCGCTAGCTGTGTTTCGTGACGAGTTCCTTGACGATGTCTTTGACCCGCTCCTGATTCGTCTTGGAGCCCACCCGGCTGGTCTCGGAGGCCAGGATATCCTGGCACATCTGGGAAAAAGAGCCGTTGGCCCGGGCCGGGGTCAAGCCCTGTACTTTGAGCGTCTTGGCGATCATGATGCAGCCGCGGACCGTGGGTGCGAACTCGCACTTTCCGGATTCCCTCAAGCCCCGCACGATATTGACGATGGTTTCTGAATTTTTCTTAGAAAGCTTGGATTTAGCCTGGGTTATGGCGACCTCCGTTTCATAGTCGAAATAATCCAGGTCCATGGTTATCATCCGGTCGCGCAGCGCGTCCTGGCTGCGATGAACCCCGGCATACTCCTCCGGGTTGGACGTGAATATGGCCGTGAAGTCAGGATCGACCTTCAAATATGGTTCTTCTCCGCCCCGGCCCACGGGTAGATCCATCATCTTCTCCTGCAGGATGGAGAGCAGGATGTTGTTGGCCTCCGGCCGGGAGCGCGTAAATTCGTCATAGATGAGAGTGAATCCGTATTTGCAGGCAACGGTAAGGCGGTTGTCCACCCAGCGCTTGACCATGTCCTCCTCGGTCTTCAAGACCCGGGAGATGAAGCGGTCCACGACCTTCCTGATCTTGTAGCCGTATTCGCCGCCGACCAGGTCGGAAGTGGTGAACTCCTCGTCGCCATGGATCATGACCACCGGCCTGAGCAGCTTGCCGGCGATGTGCATGGCCAAAGTGGTCTTGCCGCTGCCTGAGATCCCCCGGAAATGGACCGGGAAACCGGCCTTGATATAGCAAAGCGCTCTCTGCGAGATGTCCTTAACTTGTTTCGTCTCCACGAAATCCGGCAAGGGGGTTGGCTCCAGCACCGTAGTCATTTCATCGATCATTTTCTTACACCTCTTTTCGTGATGCCGCCTTTGCCGCGGAACATTTCGCGTATGGTCGCGATTTCAAGTCTCCCCTGCCCCCCGGGCTTAGGCCCGGGGGGCAGGATGGGACTTCGCCGCGGTCAAAGCCTACTTCTTCGCTCTCTTTTTATGCGCTTTCCTTTTCTTTGACCTGGCCTCTTCTGGTCTCACGATTTCCGCGGCAACCGGCGCGGTTTGAACCGCCGGCTGGACGCCTCTTTTCTTGGCCATGGAGGCGGCCATGCCCTGCCAGTTGGCGGACATCATTTTTCTTTCGCTCGAAAACCCATCCACCAGAGTCCTGGCTTCGCCCAACACGGCCTTGGTCTCCCTGGCGATGTCAGCCACATGCTTGACCAGGTCCTTCTTGAGTTCCTGGCTCATGATGGCGCGATTGCCGGAGAATTCCTCGAGCTTGTCGGCGACATGGGACTTGATGTCCTTGACGCTCTTCCTCACTTGTCCAAGGACTTCCTGGATGCCGGCCTGGAGCTCCTTGTAGTCTTTCATACGGTCGGCCTCGCCTTGGGCCAAGGATCCCCTGAGGGCTTCGGCCTTTTCCTTCAGCTCGGCGGCCATGGCTTTGTGGTCTTTTTGGAAGCCATGGATCATGCTGCCCGCGGCTTTTCTCAGATCCTCCACGTTGCCCCGCAGGGTTCCCACGAATTCCCCCAAGGCTTTGGCCTGGCCCGCCCCCATGTGCTTGCGCTCGGATGCGAAGTCGCGCACTGTTTTCTGGGTGTTGCCCGCCAACTCCCCGACTTCCTTTATACGGTCGCGCGTCGCCCTTATGCGTGAAGCATAAGAGTCCGTGATCCCCTCGGTGATGTTTTTCATGTCATCGGCTAGTCCCATTTTCTTCCTCCCGGTTGTTGACTTATTTTAGTTGAGCGCGTCATTTGCGGCATGAGCATCATTATTTCGATACGAGATGAGGCTTCCGTCGGAGCAGTGGCCCAGCCTGGTGCGCCAATTCCAGGATTCAGCCGTTTGCAGTCTTTTTCTTTTAAATTCGCTGAGCATTGCTTTAAGATCTTTTATGCGCAGCTCCCGCCCTTTGCATAAAAGAGCCTTGAGCCGGGACGCCACCGCTTTCTGTTCTTCCTGGAATTCTTTAAGCTGGGCGGTCACCCCGGCTTTCCTTTCATCCTGTCGGGCGAGGATGTCCTTGAGCAGCTCTTGAAATGCCCTGATCCGTTGGACTTCGCCCTTAGCCAGGGACTCCCTGACGCCGTCCAGGTTTATCCGCATCGTCTTGGACATCTCTTTTTGCTCGTTGAAGTAAGCGTTCAGCAGATTCTTCACTTCCTTTTCTCTTCCTTCCTGGACCGACAGGATGGCCTGCATCATCCGGTCGAAATCTTTCCTGCGCAGATGCTCGTTTTGGGTGAGGATGTCCTGCAATTGCGTGCGCATCTCTTCTCTTTCACGCTTCGTGTCCTGCAGGGACTCATGGAAATCCTTAAAAACCAAGTAGGTGTTCTCGAAGAGTGAGCCGATATTATCAATGCGGGCCTCGTGAGAGGTGATGATGTCTACTACGGCGTTTTCCACATCAAGGATCTCGGGCATGGGTCGTATCCTCCCGCTATATTAAGGAAACCGTGCTTGAATGATGTTCGCTGCAATAAAGGAAATCTTGGCGGACCATGCTTTCTTCCCGTACTCGGCGGATTGAGGATGGCTCGGCAAGCATTCCCTTTCTTTCCGCGACTTAGGCGGCTGTTGCGGTCAAGCCGATGGCTTCGGCGTACTTCAGGTACGTCTCAACGGACGCCACGACCACGCGGGCTTCGATCGCGAGAATCTCGATGCCTACCAGCGATACTCTGACCCACGCGTCCACCACGACGCCCTTGTCAAGGATCCGGTCGATGACTTCGACCAAGCTGGACGAACCGATCGCTTTCTCTACTGCCATGTTTTTGTACCTCTTGTTCCGGATTTCACATCGCACCCTGCGCCCAAGGCGCATGTTGCTGAAGCTAAAGTACCATGTTGGGCCGGAATGAAAAATAACCTTTAAGGGTTATTTTTCCGGCCTAACCCTTAAAGGCTATTCCAACTGCTCTAAAAATAGCCGGCCATAGACGGCATCATCCGGCCGTCGCCGTCAGGGATGATTGCTACCAGACGGCGTCCGGGCTCTCGCCGGCAATCACCTTGAGGAAAGCGGCCCCATATCGCTCCAGCTTGCGCTCGCCGACGCCTTTGACGCCCCCGAAAGCGTCCAGAGTCCTCGGCTTTAGCGCGGCCATCTCCACAAGGGCGCTGTCGTGGAAGACAACGTAAGGCGGCACGCCCAGCTTTCCCGAGATCAGGCGCCGAAGCCGGCGCAGGCGCTCGAAGAGTTCCTCATCAGGCGATAGATCAGAAACAGGGCTCTTTCTCAAAGCTTTTGATTTCTTCCTGCCGCGCGCCGCTGGAGGAACCGGCACGCCCAAGCGCACCGTCCCCGCGTCGCGGCACAAGGCCTTCCCCGCCTCCGTGATGCGCAAGAGAGGATACTCCCGTTCCTCGACGACTTCCAGGAAATCCTGCACGATGAGCTGGTCTATCCACGAACGCACGGCCGCCTCTCCGGACTCCTCGAGCAGGCCGAAGACCTGCAGCGAGTCGTGGCCGTTGCGCGTCATGCGCTCATCACCGCGTCCCAGAAGCATATTGACGACGTAACCGGTCCCGAAGCGCCCCCCCGCGCGCCAGGCCCCGCTCAAGACTTTCCTGGCCATGAGCAGGGCATCCTCGTCAGAAAGTCTCTTTGTTTCGCCAAGGCAAACATCGCAGGCCGCACAGCCGACGGCGCAGCCTTCGCCGCTGCGGCTCGCCCCCTCGGGTGGATACGGCGCGCCGAAATGCTCGGTCAAAAGGCGATGCCGACACACGGGTGCTACGGCATAGCGGCCGATCTCGCGCAACTGGCGTTCGAGCACGCACTGGCGTTCGGGAGCCAGAGCCCCGTCTTTAAGCGCCAAAGCCCGATGCAAGGCGAGATCCGAGGCCGCGAAGAGCAGGACGCAATCGGCAGGCCCCCCGTCGCGGCCCGCACGCCCCGACTCCTGCTGATAATGCTCGACCGAGCGCGGCGTGTTGGCGTGGATGACGTAGCGGACGTTGTAGAGGTCGATGCCCATGCCAAAGGCTATAGTGGCGACGACCACATCCAGCCGCTCGTTGACGAAGTCGTCTTGGGCGCGCCGTCTGCGCTCCGCGGGCAGGCCCGCGTGGTAAGCCGCGCAGGAAATCCCCTCCCCCTCAAGCTTCGCCGCCAATCGCTCCACATCCTTGCGCGTCTGGGCGTAGACGATGCCTGCCTCGCCGGGATGACGGCGCACGACCTCCAGCACCTGCGCCGACTGGTCGCGGCGAGGGAAGGCGCGATAGACCAGATTCGGGCGGTCGGGATGGCCGATGAAGCGCGAAGGCGCCCGCAGCGCAAGTTGGGCGCAGACATCCTCCTGGACCGCGGGCGTCGCCGTCGCGGTCAGGGCCATGCGCGCCGCCTTCGGAAAACGCTCCAGGACTTCAGCTAGGCGGCGGTACTCAGGCCGGAATTCATGGCCCCAATGCGAAACGCAGTGCGCCTCGTCCACCGCTATCAGGATCAGCCGCCCGGCGACGTCCTCAAGCAGGTCTCCTACGAGGAGGCGCTCGGGACTTACGTAGAGGAGGTCCGTCTTGCCTGCGGCCAGCCGCCTGTAGGCCTCGCTGCGGTGGCCGGCCTCCAGGTTCGAGTGAAGGGCGTCGGCGGCCAAGCCCGCCTCTCGCGCCGCTGCGACCTGGTCGTCCATGAGGGCGATAAGAGGGGAGACGACCAGGACGAGCCCGCGGCCCAACGCGGCGGGAAGCTGGTAGCAAATGCTCTTTCCTCCTCCGGTCGGCAACACAACCAGACAGTCGCGCCCGGCAAGTGCTACCTCAATAGCTTCCCGCTGTAGGGGCTTGAATGAGTCGTATCCCCAGCGATGGCGCAGCTCTTCTTGCGGAGTCATGGCCTCTTCACAGTATCTGTTCCCGTCAAGCACGCCCCATCGTGATGCTCGGCATTGTCTTTTAGCCGCTGGAGCTTCATGCCGCAATGGACACATTCGTATTCCGGCGCGGATTGCTCCGCGGTCACGAGTTCCTCGATGGTCCGCGGCGTGAAGTCCCACACGTCCACCCCGACATTGATGATGCTGCCCAGCCGCAGCCACTTCCCGTGGACATGCCCGCAGAGGAGATTTCTCTCAGTCTGCATCGGCTTGTGCTGGAGCAGCCAGCCGTTCCATTCGAGTTGCTCGTGGACCTCATCGAAGCCCGCTTCAAGCATGCGCTGAGGACTGCGGTCATGACTGCCGATTACGAGGATCTTCTTGGCGCCGTTGAGTCGCCCGACGATTGCCGACCAGTCTGAGGGCCTTCCCATGGCAAAATCGCCGAGGTGATAGACCGTGTCCTCTGGGCTAACCGCGGCGTTCCAGCGGGAAATCATCTCCCGGTCCATTTCCTCTACTGAGGCGAAGGGCCGGCCGCAGTACTTGATGATATTGGTGTGATTGAAGTGGGTGTCGCTGGTGAAGAATACCTTTGCCATTTCTCGACTCCTCGCCGCCTATGCCAGCGGCTTCATCTTGTCACGCAATCTATAGCCATCGCCAATAGGCGCCGCCATCCAACGAGAAACCATCAAAATCAGAGCTGAGGCTCTTGCAGGGAATAGCTCGTGCTTCGGCCGCCCGCGCTGTCCTTTAGCAGGACACCGTGCTCTACGAGTTCGAGGATGTCCCGGTGCGCTGTGTCCTGGGAGCATTTAGCCAGCTTCGCCCACTTGGACGAGGTCAGCTTCCCTTCGAAGTCGCCATCAAGAAGTTTGTTCAGGATCAAGCGCTGCCGGTCGTTGAACGAAACGTTGGAGTAGGTCTTCCAGAACTGATCCCGTCGGAAAACGGTGGCCAGCGCTGTCTCTGTGCCGACGATGGCGCGATCAAGGCAGCCGAGGAACCATGCCATCCAGTCGGTGACATCGAGGGTTCCCTTCTGCGTCTTTTCCAGGATGTCGTAATACTCTTTGCGCTCCCGGCGGATCTGCGCCGACATGCTGTAGAAGCGTTGCGCGCTGTTCTCGGACCGTGCCAGCGCCCAATCGACGATTGCACGCGCTATGCGGCCGTTGCCGTCGTCGAAGGGGTGGATGGTCACGAACCACAGGTGGGCCTTGGCGGCGCGAAGCACGGGATCGATGTCGCCGGTCCGATTCGCCCACTCAAGAAAGACTTCCATCTCAGCGTCCAAGCGTTCACTGGGTGGGGCTTCATAATGCACGTTCTCCCGACCCATCGCGCCAGAGATGACTTGCATCGGTCCCCTGGAATCGTCCCGCCAGACGCCGACCTTGATCCCAGTCGTGCCCTCGGAAAACAGCGAGGCATGCCAGTTGAACAAGCGCTCCTTTGTCAGCGGCTTGGCGTGGTTTTGCGTGGCTTCAAACACCATCTTCACTACGCCCTCGACGCGGCGATCTACGGGGACCAAGCCGGCTATGTCCATGCCCAGCCGACGCGCAATGGAAGACCGCACTTGTTCGGGATCAAGGATTTTGCCTTCAATCTCGCTTGACTTAAGGACATCGAGCGTAAGCGTCTTCAGCATCGCCTCGTTCTGTTGAGGGAATCCGAGAGCTTCCATACGGCCAAGTAGGTGCCCCTGTCTGTGGCGCACCGCGGCGAGAGGGACGGCGAGATTCTCCTGATTCCAGTGAAATTGTAGCCAATCAGGAAATTGGTGTATATATTTTTCTATTATCCGCACCTCATGCGGATATTATACAATCTATTCTCAGCATTATCAATGCCTCTATTTATCGCATTTAATGCGGAGATTGATTGACCATTCTCCACACTAGCGATAATCCCCTGGATAGTTTTCTGGATAGTAGCGAGTACAAGCGCATATTCTTGTGACCGACGGAACACCGTCCAAAAAAGTGTCCGTCTCGAAATCAGGCGCTATGAGGCTCACTGCAGCCAGCGCCGTCCGCATGCGCTTGATACATGACCTTTCGCTACGAATTATAGGACCTATTTGTGACCAAAAACGCGTTAACCCGAAGAGCCCCCCGGCTACATTGGAAAATATCCCACGTAGTGTATTTCGAATGATGAATATTATCAAGTGTCAAAAATCCTGCCCCGACCGCATTGGCACGGCATAATGCTCTGAAGACTCAAAAGCACAGTCTCGTGAAGCCAGACAAGAAGCCACGGTCTTTGCGGCCGCCAGATATACACCTGAAGGTTCCACAGATCCGCAAGGGAGAGCGAACTGCCTGAGCCTCTCGTCGAGGATTTGCGGCAGCGGTCCGATTCTGTGTATCATATCCACCTTAAGCCCGCCGTGATTGGGCGGCCTAAACGTCTAGAGATGGACACTTTTTGGACACTCGGCCAAAAACGGGCTTTTTAGGAAAAGTCGTCGTTGTCGAATTGTTCTACGAATAGAATCAGAAGTTAACACCGGTTGGGTGGCTGAGCGGTCAAAAGCAACGGTCTGTAAACCCGCCTGCAAATTTAAAAAGACCTCGGTGATCGCAACTTCGGGGCAAAAAGAAACGGCGAGCACGGCGCTATCTCATCCTATGGCATGATGGGTAAGCACCTGATTCCGACGGTTCAATAAACCGTTGGACTTAGTACGGGCCTCTTCTTCTATGGTCCTGGTCCCCCCCGGCAGTTCAATTCCTCGACGACAAACATTGCGTTTTGGGCTGATGCGGGCCAGTTGACAGGTGTTACTACCCGCTGCCAAAATCGACCAAACCGCACACTTTTCCGCACATCCATTTCTAGTGGAAATTGTGACAAGGACTCGGACCTCGGCCGCTGTGAGCGTACCTCGCGACGATTTTGAGTTCTATACTTTTTGGCGTTCTTAGGCTTCTCATGATGTCACACAATATGTAGTTTTCTCTGACAAGAAGCAAGCGGGGAATAGGCATAGGCCTCTCGAAGCAGCCGTTTTGCGGCAGGGTTGCCGTAACGCTCCAGACAGTCGAAGACCTTGGTCCGGTCGAAGTGTTTAACCCCGCTCTTCAGATTTCGAAGGACGAGTTCAACATTGTCAGGCAGCCTTCGGAGATTGTTGAGCATATCCACGAGCAGGTACTCCGGCTCGACGACCTCGCCAGTGGGGTACGCCGGGACAAAGCGGAACTGAAACTCTTTCCCACCGAGTGTAAAGGTTCCCGTGCGTTTGTGGTTGTAGACGACATAGACGGTGTAGACCTGAGTCAGACCAAGCCCGAGAGAATTGAAGTCATTATAGGATGTTAGTCGGAAATCATCGGTTTTGAGAAAGGCACGAACGAGCTCCCGGTCGTCCGGAGGCAAGACGCCCCATTGGCTCGGCTTGGGCCGGCAATACAGTCCTCCGGAAAGCTTGCGGACCTCGCCGGCCGTGACGAGTGCTTTCAGGTCGCGATCAACGGCAGTCGAGAACCCTGCTAAATCCTGCCGCCGATAGACACGGCCAGGTTCCATTCGGTCCCTTAGTTTCTCAGCGCTCTTCATGCCTATCCCCAAGCTCAATTAAGTGCACATCGGAATAGACTTTATTGCAAGTATATTTTATTAAATTTCATGCATTATAAAAAGATATTTAATTCCAATCGTTTTATTACATAAGCGCTCGATGGCATTGCACAAATTATCTGGACTTGGCGTTTTCCCCCAGCGCCCGCTGCCCTTCCTTGAGGGCTTGCGCCACGTCGGATCCGAAGGGACGCGAGAGCAGGGCAATGATCTCTTCCGCGGCGAAGACCAGTTCGCGGCCGAATCGGCCACGGTTGCGCGCAATGCCTCGCCCTATGAGCTGGTCCAGGGCCAAGCGGACCGCTTCATTGGTGAGCAGGCTGCTGAAAAAGGTCTGATTTTTTTGGAATGGACATCAATCCATGCCCATGACCGGCACAAAGTCCATGCATAACTCGTCGCAGCCCCGCTCTGGGGCTGTGAATTGTGTGCATTCATGCCGTCGCTCGCGCTTGTATCGCCGCCAATCGTTTCAAATTGAGCAGCCAACCAATCAGCCAAGCTTCTTGCCGAACATTTTCCAGGAATCGTCTGGCAAATCGTCTGAGCCCATGCCAATCCTTACCCTCACCCCATAGCTCCTCGATCTTTTTGCGAGCCCTCTGACTCAGGCCGTAGCCAAACCCTCTCTGCCGCATCCTCACCCGCATATGTGCCCAGGTGCTCCCCCGATCCTCAGTTGCTACATGCGGTTCGGTGCGCCTTCGGAACAACCCCTTGATGAATTTCTTCTCGAAGTAGCCCTTGTCTGCGCCCACCGTCTTGGGACGGAGCTTCAAACGTCTCTTCGCTCGTTCCATCAAGCTCAAGCCGCCTTCGCGCTCCGAGGTCGGGCCCTGAAACACTTCGACCCCGATGCCCATCAGAATCCGATTGCGATTCTCCATAATCCCATTGACCGTATAGCCGGGCGCCGAGGTTTCCTTATCATTCTTCTTGGCGATACGGGCATCCGGGTCGGTCGTCGATCGGTGCGTCTTGTTTGCGCGCTTCTGGCCGCGCCAATCCACCGTTGGATTGCCTTTGTCGTCGTCATTGCCGCGCTGCCGCTCGGCCTTTTCTTGCCCGAGATCGTCTCGCGGAATTGCTCAGGACTTTGGTGGAGTTCGATGGGCACAAAACTCTTATGGCTCGCGTTGGCTCGCACCAGCGTGCCATCTATCGACCAGTGATCACTGACCCAGCCATTCGCCACGGCCCGCTTCACCGTGTCATCAAAAAGTGTCTCGAAGATATTCGCGTCGTCGAAGCGGTGCTCGCGGTTCTTGGAAAATGTCGTATCGTCCCACACCCTTGAATCGATGTCGAGACCCACGAACCCGCGGAAGGCCATATTGCACTTGAGCTCCATAATAATTCGCCTGTCAGACCGGCGCCAACATCAGCCGCTGCATAGGCTGATTGGGCGATCCATGGCCATCGAAGAGAGGTTAAAGATTAGCCCGAAGGCAAAATATATCATGTAATTATTTGCCTTGGCGCAAATATTTACATACACTCTAGCCATGCCCAAGAAACGCTACCTATCCTCTCCGATCGTCGAAGATCTGAAGAACAAGATGGTCTTCGTCGGCGGCCCCAGACAGGTCGGCAAGACCACGCTGGCCAGGATATTGGTCGGTGCCCAATTCGAGGAAACGGCCTATTTCAACTGGGACAACAAGGCTGAGCGCAGGCAGATCATGGCCGCGCAATGGCCGGGCGCCGCCGAGCTCATCATTCTCGACGAGATCCACAAGTTTTCGGGGTGGAAGCGGTTCATCAAGGGCGAATACGACGTCCACAAGGACAAATATCGCTTCTTGGTCACCGGGAGCGCACGGCTGGACATCTACCGCAAAGGCGGCGACTCCCTGCAAGGCCGCTATCACTACTACCGCATGCACCCCTTCACCCTGGCCGAATTGGCCAAGGAGAAGAGCCCCATCGAGCCCTTCAAAGAGCTGCCCATCGACACCGTGCATCATCAGGAGTTCGCGACCCTGGAGCGGTTCGGCGGATTCCCAGAGCCGCTGTTCTCCCAGAACGACCGCACTCTCAGGCGCTGGCACAGCGAGCGCAACGAGCGGCTTTTCCGCGAGGACATCCGCGATACCGAGATGATCCGGGAACTGGGCAAAATGCAGGTCTTAAGCGACATGCTGCCCTCCAAGGTCGGGGCGCTGCTCTCCATCAACAACATGCGTGAAGACCTCGAAGTCAGCCACCGTGCCGTGTCTCATTGGCTGAATATCCTCGAATCCTTCTACTACCACTTCCGCGTTTATCCTTTCTCCAGGACATCGTTCCGGGCGCTGAAGAAGGAGCCGAAGCTTTATCTCTGGGATTGGTCGGAGGTGACGGATGAAGCCGCCCGATTCGAGAACCTGGTCGGTTCCCACCTCTTGAAGCTCGTCCATTGGCTACACGACCACGAAGGCTTTAAAACGGGACTCTACTTCTTGCGCGACACGTCTAAACGGGAAGTGGATTTTCTGGTGACGGTGGACGAAAAGCCTTGGTTCGCGGTGGAGGTCAAGCTAAACGATGACAGTCTCGCGCCCAACCTGAGATACTTCCGCGAAAAGCTGAATATCCCGTTCGCCTACCAGGTGCTCAAGAAGCCTGGAGTGGATCGGATCGCGGACGGAGTGCGTATCATCTCCGCGGACAAACTTCTGCCGGCCTTGGTTTAAAGACTTCATCGGCGGCTGCGGTTACTCCCACTGCAAGCAACGCTGGGCATCGGCAAGTTTGAAGGCTGCGTCCGCATTCGCCATCATATGCCGCATGTGGGAAGCCTATCGCGAGGTGATCCAGAAGCATCCGCGGCTGTCTCTGGCTGCAGAACGGTGGTTGATCAGGCAGGCTCAAAAAGGAGTGCGGGCCAGCAGAGATGAGCTTGTCCTGCGGCATGTCGGCTTCGTCATCTGGCGGCTCTGCGAAAGGGTCTTCCGCCCGCACCTGGTGCGCCATGGAGAAGACATGCTCTCAGCGGCCATCCCGGTGCTCTATCAGAAGGTCGGCACCTACAATCTGAACTATCGGGACAGGGGCGGGAACAGAAAGCCTGTCAGGTTTTCGTCCTATATCTGGAAGCGCATCGACGGGTTTGCTATCGATTTCCTGAAGCATGAGAACCGTATGGGCGAACGGCTCAACGAAGCTTGCCTGGAAGATAGCCGCTGATCCGCTTGTCGCGATCCATCCGAGCTTGTTCATTTTCAATGAACATCGCGAATCACCGAACGCAAGGGCCCGGTCACGACGGAGGAGGCATGTTTACCCATAAGCTTTTGCCGCAAATCAAGGCACGTTTTTGCGGCAAAAACAGGCCAGCTAAAGCTTGCCGGCAGCCGCATCCAGGAACGGCCAGAGCTTAATCCTCGCCGTCCACCTGAGTTCTTGTCCCTTGTCCCGCCGGCTACCCCAGAGCTCCACCGTGGGCCGAAGCGGGGTATCTTCCTTTAGCTCTGCGGCTTTGATGCCAGGATAGGAATTGAAGTCCTGAGCATGGATGATCTTGTTGCAAGCCTCGCGCAGACTCAAGGGCTCTGATCTGCGCGGCCTATTCTCATCGGGGGTCAGAGTCCCAACGATTATCTTCTTGAAGTCCGCTCGATGACGCCCCTCATCCATGCTCCTGACAACAACCGCAAGGGAAACCAACCTCCGGGTCACTTCCGACAGCTCAAAAGTCCTGGCGAGCCTCTGGAGATTCGGGTGGCGCTGGTCTTTGGCGCGCAGCTTCCTGCTGGCGGCGATTGTACAGGCCAGAAGGTAGACTTCCAGGTCGAGGGCCTCCGCGGCAATCGGATATCCGGCCATAGCTCTACTCCTCCAGAAAGTTCATCGTCAGGCCTGTGGGCATGTGGGCCCAGCTAAGCTGGGTCCGAGCGCTTGGGGGCGAGGGGGTCAAGCAAGGCTTGTCCCCGTCGTCCCCATGAGCGGCATATCCACAGGCAGTTCAGCAGGGCACGAATCCCAGGGCCTTATACGCCTTCTGACGACGGAAATACATGTTCTTGAGAACCGGGGTCTGGGCATCGACGTAATCAAAGACTTCCGCGTCAGTCTTGCCCGGAGATTCCCGCAGGATGCGTCCTGCATACTGAACCATGTTGCCCTTGAAGGCGATGGGGAAGGCCATGAAGAGGGTATTGAGTTGCGGACAGTCGAATCCTTCCCCAAGATATTGTCCGGTCGCTACGACAATCAAATCCTGGTCCTGCGGGGTCTCCTGGATGGCCTTGATGATCGTGGTCCGCTCCTTCTTGCCCTGGCCGCCGTTGAGCACGAACGGAGCTTTCCCCTTCTGGGTCAACCGTTCGGCCAGGATTTGGCAATGCTGCTTGCGATGGCTCAAGATAAGGCAACGCCGCCCCCGGCTCAAGGCTGCCAGCACATCCTCTTCGATCAGCGCGTTGCGGGCATCATCCAGAACGAGATTCCGAAATACTTCCTGGATCGGGAGAAGCGTCTCGCCGTTCGACTGCGAGACGAACGCCGTCTCCCGGATGTTGAGCCTGAGCAGCAGGCCGCTGTCGCTGTCTCCCATCCGATGCCGTATCGGCCCGCATTGCATGGTGATGATGTCTTCCAGGCCGTCCCTGCGGTAGGGCGTGGCGGTCAGCCCGAGGATGTATCGCGCCGAGGACTCCCGCATGCAGGCCTCGAACGTGGCGGCCGGGACATGGTGGCATTCATCGTGGATGATGAAACCGTAGGGCCGGAAGAATGCGGCGAGGTCTTCGCGGCGCGCCAGGCTCTGCATCATGGCCAAGTCCACCACGCCACTTTGGCGGTCCCGACCGCCGCCGACCTGTCCGATCTGGCGGGAAGTCAGGCCCAAAAGAGCGATCAATTGCTTGCGCCACTGTTCCAAGAGAGGCTTCTTGCCGGCCAATATCAAAGTGGGAAGTCCGCGTCGGGCCGCAGCGAAACAGCCCATGACAGTCTTCCCCGCCCCCGGTGGCGCGACAAGAAAGCCCATGTCATGGCCCAGCACGACCTTCATGGCGTGCTCTTGCTCAGGCCTCAGAGTGCCGAGGAATTCCAGAGGGATCGGATCGGGCAGCCGCCGCGTGTCCGTGCAGACGGGCTCGCTGCCAGCAGCGCGCAGAATGGCCTGGACTTCCTCGGCCGTGCCGCGGGGCAGATGGATATGGCTGAAGTCCTCGCGATAGCACTTGATGAACCGCGGGGTCTGGTGGTTGGAGATGCGGTTCTTCTCGTTCCTGTAGAACTGCGGATTATGCAAAGAGGCTAGGTGCTTGATCTGGGAGAGCAACCAGGGCGGAATGCCGGATTTCTCTACGCTGAATGAGGCTCCGAACTCGCAGCGGACCTGCTTGGGCGCGGGATGCCGAGCCTTGAGCGCCGGCGTGGCCGGCTGGGGTTTGCCGGGCCCGACTGCAACAGGCGGGATGGCCTCCAGCAGAGCCTCCAGTTGGGCCGGGCTGAGACGCCGGACGCTGCTCAAGAAGGCCCACTGGTCCGGCCAGGGCTTGAGGCATTGCGAAGAGGCGTCAACGAACTCGCTGTTGCCAAGCGCCCGGCATTTCTTCTGGAGCGGCGCGGCGATGAGATTGCCGAAGCCTCCTTTGGGAACGAAGTCCTGGTTGGGAAAGAAGCGGTCGTAGCTGCCGAGATCCAGGTCTCCCCGGGCATCCATGGTCTGCCGCAAGAGGCGCATGCCCAGTTGGCGGGCCTGGACCGCTGGCACCGGGACCGAGAAACATATCCACGCATGGGCGCCGTTGCCGGAGCGGGAACGCTCCAGGCAGGCGGGGATGCCGAAGCGCCGGCAGACTTCGAGATAGGCCACGGCGTCGAGTTGCCAGCCCTCCTTGTCGAAATCGCAGGCCAAGAACCAGCAGGAGTCGTCCTTGAGCAGAGGGAATATGCCAATGGTCTTGCTGCCGGCGAGGTGATCATGGATGACCTGGTCGGTCAGGGGCAGGTACTTGCGCGGCTGGCCTTTGCGCAGGCTCCAGGGAGGCTCTTCGGTGGCCGGGGAGTAGCCGCTTTTGCCAGTGCGGTCGCTAGTCCACCGGACAGCGAATACGTCCTCGCGGCCGCGGAAGAGGGAGCGGAATAGGGCGATCTTGTCCTGGACGGGAGACGAATTGGCAACGGTCGGCAGGGAGTGCATCTCTAGCGGAAGCTCAGCGGCTTGGGGCTGGTAGGGGTCCGCGGCATCAGCGATTATAGGAGCCAGGCGCTGCCGGAGTTCCTCGTTCTCACGGCGGAGGCGCTCGATCTCCGCACGGGCTTGGTCGAGTTCGGACGGCGTGGAACCAGGGAGCTTGTCGGGATCAGGGTCAAAAGCCATCAAGTAATTGTCGCTTTTCACGCCAAGCGGGGGCAATCCGTGTCCGGTCGCGAATCCCCCCCTCTTCTCGGGATTTGGCGATTGGACCAAGGATGAGATGTCCTGGGGTCGCAGTGCTAGAACTCGGCGAGCTTCCGAAGCATATATGAGTTTGGCAAACATTTTTTGCTAGAATGCTCCATCGTTAGGTTTGGCCGCCGTAGTTTTTCGGGGCGGCGGAACGGTTGAAGAGGCGCTCAAAAGCGCGGTCGGAATGGTTCGGGGGATTTCCATCCGAAAAATCTGACCGCACACAAAAGCGCACACTTTAATCAGGGTAATGTTTCGGAAGCGTTTATACTGAAGGCGAGATTATGCTATTCTCGCATAGATTATTCTCAAATTGGTTGGGTGGCTGAGCGGTCAAAAGCAACGGTCTGTAAAACCGTCGGGCTACGCCCTACACAGGTTCGAATCCTGTCCCAACCACCACTCTCGCGCACGAGGTGAGCATGGCACTCAACATCGTCGTCTGCGTCAAAAATACGCCCTCCACGCTGGCCGTGCCAGTGGATCAGGCTACGGGCTTGCCCAAGACCGCCGGCCTAGTCTTCGCCATGAACCCCTTCGACGAGTTCGCCGTCGAGGAGGCCGTGCGCATCAAGGAACACAACCCCGGCACCACCGTGACCGCGCTGGCCCTCGGGCCGGAGACGGATCATGCCGTTCTGCGCGACGCCATCTCCCGGGGTTGCGATGCCGGAGTTCTGCTCTCCGGCCCGGAGCTGCAGGGCGGCGACTCCTTCGCCGTCAGCCGCGCCCTGGCCGCCGCCATCCGCAAACTCAACGGCCAGAAGCCCGTACACCTGGTCCTCTTCGGCAAGAACACAAACGACGACAACTCCGGCACCGTGGGCGGCCAGGTCGCGGCCTGGCTGGACTGGCCCGGCGTACTTTCGGTCAAGAAGATCGAGTCCATCGACGGGTCCTCGGCCGTGCTCTGGCGCATGATGGAAGACGGCGTGGACAAGATCAAGGTCAAACTCCCCGCCGCCGTGGGAACGGTCAAGGAGATCAACGAGCCGCGAGTGCCCTCACTCAGAGGCAAGATGGCGGCCAAAAAGGCCGCCATCCCCACCTGGACGGCGGCTGACCTAGGGCTCAAACCTGAAGAGACCGGGGTCGCCGGCGCGCGCGTCAAAGTCGCGCGCTCCACCGCCCCCCCCCCGCGTCCGGCCGGCACGCGCATCGCCGGCGCCACGGCCGCGCAGACCGCTGAGAAGCTCGTCGCTACACTCGTGGAGAGGAAACTGATCTAATGAGCCAACAAAAGGTCCTCGTCGTCGCTTTGATGGAACGGGGCACGACCAGCCCAGCCACCTGGGAGCTGCTCACCGCCGGCCGCTCTCTGGCCAACGCCCTGAAGCAGCCTTTGGTGGCGTACATCCCCGGCGGCAGCGCAGAGGCGGCAAAGGAGTTGGTGGAGCGCGGCGCAGACCGCGTGCTCTGGTCGGGCCACCCGACCCTGAAGGATTTCAACGACGAACTACACGCCCAGGCCGTCCTGGCCGCCGCCGCGCAGGAAAAGCCCTCTTGGATGCTCCTGCCGGCCAGCGTGGCCGGTCGTTGCCTGGCCTGCCGCGTCGCGGTCAAGCTGAACGCGGGCCTGGCCACCGACGTCAGCGAGATAGACCCGGCCTCCGGCAGCGTCAAGCGCAGCCACTACAGCGGCAACCTCCAGGCCACCATGGAATTCAAATCCGAGGTCCGCGTCGTGACCGTGCAGGCCATGGTATTTCCGCAGGCGCCGCGCCAAGCCGGGCGCTCCGGCGAGGTCGCAGAGTTCCCTTTCACTCCCGCCGCCGCTGGGATGGAGTTCCTCTCTTTCCAGGCTGAGGAAGCCGGCGAGATCGACCTGGGCGGCGCAGAGCGCATCGTCTCCGGCGGACGCGGCGTGGGCAGCCCGGAAGGCTTCAAAGCCATCCGGGAACTGGCACACACCATGGGCGCGGCGGTCGCGGCCAGCCGCGCGGCCGTGGACTCGGGATGGATCCCCTACCGGCACCAGGTGGGGCTCACGGGCCGCACCGTGCGGCCCAAGCTTTACGTGGCTTGCGGTATCTCGGGCCAGATCCAACACCTGGCGGGCATGTCCAACGCGGGCAACCTCGTGGCCATCAATACGGATCCCGAGTGCCCCATGATGCAGCAGGCGACCATCTCCGTGGTCGGGGACTTGTTCGAGCTCATCCCCCTCATCGTCTCGGAGATCAAGAAGCGCAAGGGCGTACCAGTAGCAGCCTAAGCTGGCATCATGCCGTCCTGACGGTGCCGGCGCCTTGCGCCGGCACCCCGGCGCGAGCGCTATCCCTCACTCGCGCCGCAATTCATCAATACCTTTATAATGTTGCGCGCGCAAAGAGGAACGGTGCGCGCGCGCCTGACAGCGCTTCGCGCTGTCAAGGGGATTACAACGACTCTTCCCCGAAAGCCTTGGCCACGGGCGCGTCCTTGAATCCCTGGCTCTCAATGAAGGCGGCAGCCAGCCGGTCCTCGGCCTCCCGCCACTTCACTTCGGGCTCATCCTCGCCCACCGCGACGGTGCCGCCCGCGATCATGGCATGCCCGCCGCCGCGCTTGTCGCCCCAAAGGATACGCTTCAAGAGCTTGCCCGCATCCGCCCCAAGATCGTCGGCGCGCAGAGAAATGTGCAGGCGGCCCTGATAGCGGCCCGTCACCAGGGCCCAATGCGCGCGCTCGTAAGTCATAAGGAAATCCGCGATTTGAGCCACGTGCTCCGGCGCGACAAGCGGCCCGAGATGCGTGCCCACGATACCATGACAGACGAAGGCCCCACGGATGGCGCGCGCCAGCTCCGAGAAATAGCCGGCAGGCCGCCGGGGATACGAGATACTCCAAAGAGTCTTGACGTTGGCCTTGGGCCAGAAGGACTGATAGACGGTCAGGTCCCGCAAGGTGGATTCCCGGCCCAGGTTCTGCGTCTCGGAGCCGATACCATAGACGATGGCCGTAGACAGACGCCGCGGGACCTTCAAACCCGACAAAATCAGCGCCTCGGCCAGTATCGTGGTCGTCGCCCCCGCGTTCTCGTCGATCAACATCAGTTCGGCCGCGGTGTCGGGATGACGAGCGTGATGATCGATGATCAGAAGCGGCCGCCGACGGGGCGGAAAGCGGTTATTACGGAAGGGCGGCTGAGTGTCGACTAAAGCCACGTTCTCGGCCGCCGCGATCTCGCCCTTACGCAAAGGCCGGGCCGGTATGCCGAGCCGATGGGCCATAACGCGGTTCTCACGGCGACCGATGCTGCCTCCGTAAGCGATGCGGCAGCGCACTTTTGTCAAGGAATGCGCCAGATAAGCCAGCACCCAGGCGCTGGCCAGAGAGTCCGGATCCGGGTAGTCGTGAGTGAGGATCAAGAGCGGGCTGATCCGCCGGCCCAACCGGGCCAGCTCGCGCAGGAGCTTTCGGGCGTAGAAACCGTTGCTCATATCATCAAGGCAGGAAGTGGTGGCCGATGAAGAACCACCAAAGGAGCACGGACATGCCTACGGCCAAGGCTTTCTCCCGCGTGTTGTGGGTCAAGAATGTGAGGAGGCTCTGCCGCGGCGTGCGCGGGGCGATCTCGCGCAGGAAGTCCTCGAGTAGGCAGTGCAGGTCCTGGAGGTTATCGATGGGCGTGAGGTTGCCCCGCCGCCCAACAGAGATGACTCCCCGCTCCTGGCTCACAGCCAGGCACAAGGCGTCGGTGCGTTCGCAAAGGCCCAAAGCGGCGGTGTGGCGCAGGCCCATGTGCGTGATCTTGCTGAAGTCCTTGGAGAGCGGCAGGTGCACGCCAAAGTGCGTCACGCGCCCCCCCTCGATGACCATGGCCCCGTCGTGGCCCAAGGAATGGGAATCGAATATGCTCTCGATCAAGGCCTCGGAGAGCTCGCCACGCAGGTCCCAGCCGCCTTCTATGTGCCGGTCCAGGGGGTCGCGCCCGCGCATGACGATGAGGGCCCCGACCTTGTCCCGGGCCAAGTCCGAAAGCGCCCGCGCCAGGATATCGGGCTCCTGGGGCGCGGCCTGCTGACGCGG
The DNA here is from genome assembly GCA_903830945.1 of uncultured Elusimicrobia bacterium. Classification (GTDB taxonomy): domain Bacteria; phylum Elusimicrobiota; class Elusimicrobia; order UBA1565; family UBA9628; genus UBA9628. The sequence goes on along the minus strand of CAIKVT010000025.1, from coordinate 28,426 downwards.
CCTGGCGAAGCTCCAGACCGCGATACGCTCGAATATGGAGCGCAGCTCCTCCTGGAAGATGACGACCACCGCGATGATGAATATGGCAAAGAAGCCCTTGAAGATCAAAGTGGTCATGTACATGCCCATCACGCGCGCCAGGAGATAGACGCCCATAAGGACCAGCAGGCCCATCACCACGAAGGCGGTCCGGGTCTTCTTGAACCATACCAGCAGGGCGTAAATGAGCAGGGCCACGACCCCCATATCCATCATATCCGCGGGCCGCACGTGGAAATTCATCATGCTTATATCTGCACTCTCATCAAGGATTTCATGTTCCAGATCAAGCCGGACCTTGTATAGGATGCCAGTTCGACCCGGTCGCTGTCCATATGGATGGCGTCGACCGGACAGGCCTCGACGCAATGCCCGCAGAACACGCACATGCCCAGGTCGATATCGAAGCTGCGCGCGCGCTTCTCCACGGCCACGTCCGGGCTGTCCTCCGCGATGATGTGTATGCATTTGGCGGGGCAGATGGTCTCGCAGAGCAGGCACGCGGTACAGCGCGGAGAGCCGTCGGCACGCGCCAGCAGGCGGTGGCGCGTGCGGGCGCGCCGGCCCAGCACGGCCGGCTCGTCCGGATATTGGATGGTAACCGCGCCGGAATCAGCACGCAGGCCCAAGAGCCTCAAGACGTGACGCTGGAGATTGACGAAGAAGTGCCTGAAAGTCACGCCCAGGCCGCGCAGGACCGCGAGGATATAGACCTGCTCCCAAAGTCCGCGGATAGGGCGGCTCACAGCGCGAACTGTCACCGCCATAGGTAACACCCCCACACCGTAATGAGGAAATTGGCCAAAGATAGGGGGAGCAACGACTTCCATCCCAGGTCGAGGAGCTGGTCGAAGCGCAGCCTGGGCAGCGTCCAGCGCACCTGCATAAGAAAAAAGAGCAGGGCGCAGGTCTTAACGAAGAACGAGGCCAGCATGAGTACGCCGCCCACGGACCCGGTCAAAGTCACGAAGGGAACCTGCCAGCCGCCCAGAAACAAGGTCGCCCCCAGGCCGCAGATCACGATATTCTCGACAAAATCCGACATCATGAACATGCCGAACTTCATGCCCGAGTACTCGACATGGTAGCCCACGATCTCAGACTCGCCCTCGGGCAGATCAAAAGGGATGCGCTTGGAGGCGGCCGTGCCCGCGACCAGGAAGAGCAGAAAGGCCAGGGGCTGGGTGAAGACGCCCCAGGCCGGCAGGACGCCGCCAAGGAAGCGCCCCTGCCAGCGTACCGCCTCCTGCAAGTCCAAGGTTCCGTAAAGGAACATGGGCCCGGCGAGTATGGCGATCATACAGACCTCATAAGCGATCATCTGCGCGGCTCCGCGCAGTCCGCCCAAGAGCCCATAATTGGAGTTGGAGGCATAGCCGGCCATGATTACCCCGTGCACGCCCAGACCCAGGAAAGCCAGCACATAAATCAGCCCGACGGGGCTCGCCCAAGGCTGCAGGTTCCAGGTCCGGCTCGCCACTGAGACTTCACCTCCAAACGGAAGCGCCGCGAGGCAGAGCAGGCAGCAGCCCAAAGACAGAGCCGGGGCCAGGGCATGAAAGGGCCGCAGAACGCGTTGCGGGACGAAGTCCTCCTTAGTCATGAGCTTGATGGCGTCCGCGACAGGATGGAAGAGACCGATGATGCGCAATCCGAAGATCTCGGCCCGGTTGGCGCCGATGCGGTCCTGCAGCACCGCGCTCTGCTTGCGCTCGACCCAACCCAGAAATCCAGCCAGGACGAGGCCGAAGCCCAAAGCGTAAGCGACCTTAACCGCGGACCAAGCCAGCAAGATCATACCCGGGCATCCTTCTCCATCCCCGCGAATATCTCCCAGTCCGGCTTGGCCGCGCCCAAAGGCTTAAGGGCCTGGCGATAACCTTGGACGTGGCCCTGGAAATTGATGAAGTGCCCTTCTTCCTCAAGCCAGGCCGCGGCCGGCAGACGATAGTGAGCCAGGTCCCCGGAAAGGCCCTTGCAAGGGCCTTGATAGACCAGCAAATCCAGACGCTCCAGAAGCTTGCGCCCCTTTTCCCCCCAGACCTTGACCGGGTCGCGGTCCACCACATAGAGGCCCCAGACCTTCCCGGCCCCGATGTCCTTGGCCAAGCCATCCCAGCTCATGGACTGTATCTGCGTCCCGAACCCAAGGGTTTTGCCGCCTTCAAGATTGGGCACCTTCTCGCGTCGGCGCAAGAGCTCATCTTCAACGCCGACCTGGTCCGGCTCCGGGGAAAACAGAAAGCGGCTCGCCTTCAATGTATCAACGAACAGGCTCTTGAAAGCCTTCCAATCCTCGTTGGATAAAGCGCCCGAAGCCACTACAGCCAGGCCTTCCGCGCTCTTGCGGCGCAAAGCGGCCGCGACCTCTCTTTGGGCGGCCTCCCAGGAAAGCTCCGCAGCCGCTGGCTTTAGCCTCATGACCTTGCCCAGCCGGTCCGAATCAAAATCAGCGAAGCCGTAGCGGCCCGCATCGCACATCCAATGACCGTTGACGTCGGAATCATAGCGGGGCTTGAGACGCGCCAGCCTGCGGCCCTTGTTGTGCCAGGGCCGTCGGGTGCTGGTGTGCGCGAAAATGGCACAACCGCGGCTGCAGCCGGGACAGACCGACTCCGTCTCATCGAGATACCAGACCCGGACCTGGAAGCGGAAGTCGCGGTCCGTGAGCGCGCCCACCGGGCAGACATCCGCGAGGTTGCCGGAGTAGGGGTTGTCCAGGGTACGGCCTGGCACGACATCTACGACCTGCGAGTGCCCGCGGCCGAAGATGCCCAGCTCATGGGACTTGCTCACCTGAGATGTAAAGCGCGTGCAGCGCGTGCACATGATGCAGCGCTCCTGGTCGAGCATGATATGGGGGCCGAGCGGGATGCTCTTGCCCGCGTGGGCCTTGTCCTCGCGCATGGCGCTGGGGTAGCGGCCGATGTCCATATAGTAATCCTGCAGGCCGCACTCGCCGGACTGGTCGCAGACCGGGCAGTCCAAAGGATGGTCCAACAAGTGCAGTTCCAGGGCCGAGGCCTGGGCTCGCCGGGCGGCCGACGTCACAGAGCGGATCACGAGGCCTTCGCGCGCGAGCAAGCGGCAGGAGACCTGGAGTTTGGTCGTGCCCTCGACCTCCACGACGCACATGCGGCAATTGCCCGGGTTGCCCAACGCCTTGTGCCAGCAGTAATGGGGGATGCGCACGCCGGAACGCTCCGCCGCCTCGAGCACGGTCTCCCCTTCCAGAGCCGAGAGGTGCCGGCCGTCCAAGGAAAACTTGATGGTCTTAGCCACGACGCTCCGGGAACCTGGATTTAAAATCCTCAGGGAACTTCTTCATGAGGGCCCGGGTGACCACGCCCACGGTGTCGCCCAAAGCGCAGATGACCTGGCCCGTGATGTTCTCGCCCGCGCGCTCCAAGGCGACAAGGTCCTCGGCCGTGCCGCCGCCGCTCAAGGCCCGCTCCAGGATGCGCTCGTGCCAGAAGCTCCCCTGCCGGCAGGGAGTGCATTGGCCGCAGGACTCATGGGACAGGAAGCGCTCGATATTGTGCGCGACCATGACCATGTCCACGGTCTCGTCGAGCACGATGACGCCGCCCGCGCCCAAAAAGGTGCCCTTGGCGCGCGGCCCCTCGAAATCCATAGGGGTGTCGAGCTCGTCCGAGGTCATGACCGGGGTGGAGACGCCGCCCGGTATCACGGCCTTGAGCTTCTTGCCGCCCCTGACCCCGCCGGCCGCGGTCAGGATATCCTTGAGCGGAGTTCCCATGGGGAACTCATAGACGCCGGGATCCGCCACATGTCCGCTAACGCTGAAAAGGACCGTGCCGCCGGACTTGGGGGTGCCCAGCTTGACGAACCAATCCCCGCCGTGCAGAACGATATGGGGCGCCATGCAGAGGGTCTCCACATTGTTGACTACGGTGGGTCGGCCCATGAGCCCCGCGGCAGTAGGGAACGGCGGCGGCTGGCGAGGCCAGGCCTTCTTTCCTTCCATGGTCTCAAGCAGAGCGGTGTCGAGGCCGGAGATGTAGGCGCCGGCGCCGCGCATGAGGTCGATGGAACATGCGCCAATAAGGCCGGCGGCGCGGGCTTCGTCCAAAGCCTTCTCCAGGATCTTATACTGGACCTCGTATTCGCCGCGGATGAAGATAAAGGCGCGATAAGCGTCGATGGCGAAGGCAGCGATAAGCAGGCCTTCGATGAGTTGATGGGGATTGCGGGTGACGAGGACTCGGTCTTTAAAGCACCCGGGCTCCGACTCGTCGCAGTTGGCCACCACGTAGCGAGGGCCGGGATTCTTAGACTCCGGCGGGACAGTGCTCCATTTCATGGCCGCGCCGAAACCGGCGCCACCAAGGCCGCGCAGGTTGGACTTACCCATCTCGGCCATGAGCGCTTCACGGCCCATGGCCAAGGCCTTCTTCAAGCCCTCGTAGCCGCCCAGGCGGCGGTAGGTCTCCAGTTCGTGGAGCTTGGGCTCGTCGAAATGCGCGGTCAGGAGCTTAGTCACTCAAGCTCCTCCAGCAAATGGGAAATGGACTCTTCCGTGGCCGCGCCCTTGAGCTCGTCGTTGACCATCAAAGCCGGCCCCTGTTCGCAGGCGCCCAGGCATTCCATGGTCTCCAGACTGAACCGGCCGTCAGGAGTGCTCGCACCTTCCTTGATGCCGAGCTTCTTCTCCAGACAGGAGCACATCGACTGGGAACCGGCCAGGCTGCAGGAAAGCCCCCGGCAGATGCCAATGCGATGCCGGCCCGTGGGCTTCTGCGTGAAGCTGGGGAAGAAGGTGGCGACCTCATGGATGCGCACGCGCGGCACGTCGAAGAGCCTGGCGAGATATTCCTCATCCTCGTCCGTGACGCAGCGGTGCCATCGCTGGACCTGGCGCAGGGCCTCGACGAGACCCATGATGGGGGCGGGATAGCGCGCGGCCCAAGCTTTCAAGACCTTCTCCTGCTCCAAGGTCAAAGCGCTCATCTAACTGGCCCTCTGCCCCGACGATCCCGACTGACGGATGCAACGATTCAAGGCTCAACCCCTGAGGCCCGAATCCCATAAATCCGGAGTTTGGGCACTGTTTTCGAACCCATCATCGCTGTCGCATATTGGATGGTGCCCGTGACCTCTGCCACGATATCGACTATTTGGTCGTCGACGAACTCTTTGCTGCCTTCATAATGTGGCGTCACGAATCCCATGCAAAGGCCATCGCGCATATCGCTGCCGGGGAACATGGAGTAAACGGAAGGATAATTTGTCATCAAGAATTGGCCGATGCCGTTGGTTTGGACGATTTTCACTCGCATCACGATCACCCGTCCCTTCAAAGACATGGGATCACGCGCCATCGCAATCGCATATCCATACTCTTCGGGATCTTTATCTCCTCCATCTCCGAGCGATGACAAGAATGTTTGTGCATCTTCAAAGGATTTAAAATGCGCCTTATCCCTATTCTGTCTGAACTTCTCCAGGCGCCTAATTTCTTTCGCCCCCTCTTCCTGTTTGCGCTTAACCTCTTTTGCCTCCTCATCTTGCCTGCGCTTGACTTCCGCCAGGTCTTTTTCCAGTTGGCGCTGTGCTGCCGCATGTGCTTCGCGTTCCTCATCTTTGAGCTGCGTTGCATAAGCGGCTTTCTGCGCCTGATCGATGTGCTCAATGCGTTTCACCCGAAACGTAAAATCTTTCAAGGGCTGATAATCTTCGGCTTCCACGCGACACGAACCTTTCTTGCACTTCAAGAACATTGATATCCGAGCAGGGCTTATCTCCACGGCCTCCCCTATCTTTGCCAAGTCCGATTGCCAATCGCCTGGGAATTCCAACGTGATGCCATCCATCCACGTTGCAGGCTGACGCGCTTGAGCATCCAAAATCAAGACGCGCGTAGTGCCATGCTGATCCGTGGCGCCATGCCATTCCGTCACGAGTTCCTTAGAGTCCAGGTCCGCGAGTCCGATCCTCAAGGACAGCCCGACGATCGGCTCATCTTTCTGATCCAGCAATCGCGCCGCGAATGAAAGCGCGAACGGCGCAGACTGTGCTCCGCCCCCCGTGACCTCCAGCATACCGGCCTGGATTTGATCCGGCCTGTATGCAACAGATGAACAAGAGCACAACGACCATATTGAGAAGATGGTTAACGGCAGCAATTTATCCAGCCTGGCAAGACGCAACAAGGAAATCATCATTTTCAATCCTCAGGCAAGAAAGCGCTCATCGATCCAGTTCCCCGGCGATCATGTTCACGGAACCGAAGGTGGCCACCACGTCGGCGACATACCCGCCGTTCAAAAGCTTGGGCAAGGCGGCCATGATAAACAGGCACGGCGGTCGACAGCGCACGCGGTAGGCGCGGTCTGAACCGTCGGAGACGATGTGAAAGCCCAACTCTCCGTTGCCCCCCTCCACCGCATGGTAAGCCTCGCCCGCGGGCACGCGCACACCCCAGCTCCACATCACGGTCTCGAACTGGTTCATGAGGCCTTCGATGTTGCCGTAGACCTGTTCCTTGGACGGCATGGCCAATACGGGGTCCTGGACCATGATCCCCGAAGCCTTGCTCCGGCTCGATCCTTCGAGCGTACGGCAGGTCTTGGCCAAGCAACGCGGCAGCAACGCCGTGCTGCCTGCCTTGCCCATGTCCTCGAAACGGAAGGCATCCTTCATCTCCCAGGGGGTCGAAGAGACGGGCCCATCGGGCAGTTGGGTGAAGCACTGCTCGAGCATGCGCAGGCTCTGCTCGATCTCGGCCAGGCGCACCAGATAGCGGTCGAGGTTGTCGCCCCTGCTTCCCACCGGCACCTCGAAGTCGAGACGGTCGTAGACCAGATAGGGATGGGCCCGGCGCACGTCGTAGGCCACGCCGGTCGAGCGCAGGAAAGGGCCGGTGATGCCGTAGGCCAAAGCATCCGCCTGCGAGAGCACGCCCACGCCTTCCACGCGATCCAGAAAGATGCGGTTTTTGGTGAGCAAAGCCTCGGAGTCGGCCGCGAGCTTGCGAATCTTGGGGAACACCCCACGGCACTTGTCCATGAAGCCTTCGGGTAAGTCAGCCTTGACCCCACCGATGCGCGTGTAGTCCGTGGTGACGCGCGCGCCGCAAAGGTCGTCGATGAGCTGGTAGAGGTATTCACGGCCTTCCATCAGGTAGAGAAATACCGTGAAGGCGCCGAGCTCCATAGCATTGGCGCCGATGCAGGTCAGGTGATCGGCGACGCGGGATATCTCCGAGGCGATGACGCGCAGATACTGGCCGCGCTCCGGGATGGTCACGCCGGCCAGCTTCTCCACGGCGCAGCAGAAACCGGTGTTATTGATCAGCGGAGAGACGTAGTTAAGCCGGTCCGTGTAGGGGATGGCGTTGTTCCAGGTCTCTGTCTCCGCGTGCTTCTCGAAGGCCCTGTGCAGATAGCCGATCTCGACTTCAGTGTTGACGACCCGCTCGCCGTCGAGTTCCAGGATCAGATGAATGACGCCGTGCATGGTCGGGTGGGCCGGGCCCATGTTGAGGAAATAGGTCTTCTTCTGCGTCATTCGAAGGGAATCTCCTGACGCACGACGTTAAAACTTGGGCTGTCGGGAAGCTCGCCAGACTTGGGCCCGATCAAAGGCTGGCGCTTCTTGACCGGATAGTCCTTGCGCAAAGGATGGCCGACAAACTCCTCGTAGAGGAGCAGGCGCTTGATCTCCGGCCGGTCCTCGAACTTGATTCCGAACATGTCCCAGACCTCGCGCTCGAGCCAATCCGCGTTGGGCCAGAGCGACATGACCGAGAGCAGGACCGATCCCTCGTCGTAGGGGACATGGAGTGAAAGGCGGGGCCTGCCCTCCAGGCCCGTGGCCGGGTCCAGGCTGGCCAGACGATAGACGACCTCGAAGCGTTCCTTCCTCTCCTGAGGGCCTCCGGACGGGAAGTTCCGCTCCCAACCCATGGGCTTCGGACACTTGCCGTAAAGGGAGTAGTCCACGGCAGTCAGGTCAATCAGGACGTTGTAGTCGCCGGCCTTGAGCTGGCGCAAGGCGGCGAAGGCCTGCGCGGAGGCGACGGTTTGGGTCTCGAACTTCATCGGCCGCGCCTGCCCTGTTTCTGGATCTTCTCCTGCAGCAGAGTAAGGCCGTGAAGGACCATCTCCGGCCGCGGCGGACAGCCCGGGATGTAAACGTCCACGGGCAGGATGGTGTCGATGCCCTGCACCGTGGAATAATCGTCGTAGAACCCGCCCGTGCAGGTGCACACCCCGAAGGCGATCACCCACTTGGGCGAGGCCATCTGGTCGTAGATGCGCCGCAGGACCGGCGCGATCTTATGCGAGATCGTGCCCACCACCATCAAAAGATCGGCCTGCCGGGGCGAGAAGCGCGGGAAGCCCGCGCCGAAACGGTCCATATCGTAGTGCGACGCCGCCGCGGACATGTACTCCATGCCGCAGCAGGCGGTCACGAACGGATACTGGAATATGGAATACTTGCGCGCCCAGCCCAGCGCCGCGTCCACCTGTGTGGTGACGAGATTTCCCTCGGGCAGCTGCTGAATCAGCGACATGAAAGAGACCCCTTCCGCCAGAAATAACCCAGCATGAAGACCAAGAGCCCAACGAATATGGTCACCGCTACCACGGCGTGGCCGTTAAAAGCGTTGCGATTGAGCGCCCAGGGCAGCAGGAAGGCCAGGTCCACGTCGAAGACCACGAAGAGCACCGCGAAGCGCCAATACAAAACGCTCATCCCCAGGCCCGCCTCCTCCATCGGAGGCAGGCCCGTCTCATAGGGAAGATCAGCGTCGCCTTCATGCCTCGCCTCAGGCCCAAAGAGCTTGCCCGCGTTCGCCAGAAACGCCACGATGGCCGCCACCGCGACGAGGTTGAAGACGAAGGCCACGGCCATCATCGCCCCCCTCCGGCCCAGAGCCCATCCACCAGCCATGGCATCACGACCAACAGAACGGTGAGCACGGCGAAAGCGGCCACCAGCGCGCGCTGTCCGAGCGCCGCTTCGACTGAGCTGGACGCGGCAGTGTCCAGGTCCTGACGACCCTCGGAAATTACTTTGGCCGTCATTGGCTCGTCGAAATACATGTCGCGGATCAGGCCCAGATAATAGCCCAAAGACAACAAGGCTCCCAGCCCAGCCAAAACCAGTGGCACATAAAGGCCGGCCTTGAAAGCCTCCCAGAAAACCAGGAACTTGGCCGCGAACCCGGCGGTCGGAGGGATGCCGGCCAAGGCCAGAAGCAAGACGCTCAACACCGCCGCGTCGGCCGGACGCACGCGCCCGAGCCCCTTGAGCTGCTCACGACTGGAGAAGCCCGAGACCTTCAGCCACAGGAAAGCCCCGCCGCTCATGAATAGATAAGCGGCCAGGTAAAAGAAAAGCGCACCCGCCGCCGAGGAAGCCTGGCCCTGCCGCGCCCAGGCAGCCACGGCCAGCATCATGAATCCCGCGTGCGAGATGGATGAATAAGCCAAGAGGCGCTGTAGTTTCTGTTGGCGTAAGGCCACGACCGCCCCAAAAAGGATGGTCAGCGCCGCGGCCCACGGCAGGATGGAAAGGATAGGGCCCTGGGATAGTCCGGCCAGCCGCGCCAGCAGCAGCGCAGCCGCGGCCTTAAGGCCCGTGGAGAAAAATCCAGCCAGCTCCGGGTCGGAGGCTTCATACACATCCGGCAGCCAAAAATGCAGGGGCACCGCGCCCAGCTTGAAGAGGGCCGCGGCTATCATCAGCGCCAGGCCCGCCTCCCCCAGAGGACCCGGCGCCGAGGCCAGGTCCAGGCTGTGCGCCGCGGAGAAATGCAGGGCCATCCCCATCAAAAAAAGCGCGCCGGCCGCGCTCCCGGCAAAGAAATACTTGACCGACGCCTCCATGGCTCGGGTCGAGCGAGAGCGCGCCACCAACAGGTACGCGGGCACGGACATCAGCTCCAGGCCGATGAAGAGCATCAGCAGGCTGCCGGCGGCCGCGACCAGGGCCATGCCGATCAGGCTGCCCAGGACCAAGGCCGGCGGCACCTCATCGCCGGGAGTCATGACAAAGAGGAGCGGCATGGCGGCGGCCAAAAACACAAGCTGAATGCTCCCGCCCAGCATGTCGAGACGCAGCAGAGGCGGCCGAACAGCCTCGGGCGTCATGGCCGAAAGGACCAGGGCCAGCAGCACGGCAGCGGCCGCCACGCCCTTGGCGAGCCCGCATGGTATCGGCCGCCCAGGTGTCGCGCCCATGCCGATCGCCAGCACGGACAAGGCTCCGGCCGAGAGCACGGCTATGGGCAGCCAGAGCATCGCCGTCATCGCGACACCAGCCCAAGAAGGAAAGGTTCCAGGACCCTCAACAAAGGGGCCGGATAAAGGCCGATCGCGAGCATCGCGCCGCAGAGCACCCAGAGCAGGCCCGCCTCGCGGCGGTCCAGGTCAGTGACTATGGCGCTCACCGAAGCCTTGCCTTCCGCGTCCCAGAATACAGACTGATACGCTGGCAAAGCGTAAGCCGCGGACATCATCACCCCGAGCACGCCAACGAAAACGAACCTGGGCAGGACCCGTGCCACCCCGATCAAGGACATGAACTCGCCCACGAACCCGTTCAAGCCCGGCAAGCCCACCGAAGCCATGGTCGCGAAGCCGAAGAAGAAGGTCAGCCAGGGTGCGCGCTTGTAGAGCGCGCCGTAATCGCCCAGCCCCCGGCGATGGCCGCGGTCGTAAAGGAAGCCCACGAGCAGGAAGAGCGCGCCGGTGGTGATGCCGTGGTTAAGCAACTGCAGGCTGCCGCCCAGCAGACCCTCGGGGGTGCGCGAGACCACTCCCAAGAGACAGAAGCCAAGATGCGCCACGCTGGAATAGGCGATGAGGCGCTTGAGGTCCTTCTGGGCCATGGCGCACAGGGCGCCGTAGACCACGTTAACCCCGGCCAGAAGCATGAGCCAGGGCATCAGCTCCAGGCTCAGTTGCGGGAAGACCGGCCAGAGCACGCGCAGGAAGCCATAGACCCCCATCTTGAGCAGGACCCCGGCCAACATCACGGAGCCCGCGGCCGGGGCCTCGGTGTGCGCGTCGGGCAGCCAGGTATGCAGGGGCACCAGGGGGATCTTGACCGCGAAGCCTAAAGCCATGGCCGCGAAGATCAGGATACCCGCGGTCCCGCTCGGCCCCTTGAGCGCGACCATGTCCCAAGTCCAGACACCGGTGGCCGCGTGGTGACGGGTGACCAAGGCGATGCTGCCCAGAAGCAGGAAGATGCTACCGAAGAAGGTGAATAGGAAGAACTTCATGGCCGCGTGCCGCCGGCCCTCCATGCCCCAAAGTCCGATGATGAAGAACATGGGGATGAGCACCGCCTCCCAGAACACGAAGAAGAGGAACAGGTCGCGGGCGAGAAACACGCCGATCAGAGCCGATTCCAAGAACAGGAACGCGGCCCAATAACCGCGGGAGAAATCCTTGTTCCAGGAGGCGATGACGCAGACCACGGTCAGAAAGGCGGTCAGCCAGCACAAGGACAAGGACAGGCCGTCGCAGTCCAGGAGATAGCTGATGCCGAAAGCCAAGGAAGAGGAGGAAACCGGGACGTGCCAGGCCCCACTGGAGGCGGGTCCCAAAAGGAGCAGCCCGTAGAGGGCGGTCGCCAGGGAAAAAACCAAGGACGTCCACCGGCCTTGGCGGTTAATGAGCGCGATCAAGCCCCCGACGGCAGGCAGGACCCAGAACAGCGTCAGCCAGCCCTGGCTCATCTCAAAGCCGCCCAGGCCAGGAGCGCCGCGGCCCCGATCATGACCCACCACAAAGAATCGGAAAGGCTGCCGGTGGCCAGGCGGCTGCCCGCCTCGGACACTCGCCGGCAGACCCCGGTAGAGCCCTCGATGGCCGCATCCCAGCAGTCCCGGTCCAAGACCCGGCCGACCTTGTCCGCAAACCAGACCGCGGCCGTAACGCAGGCAACCGGCACCCGGCGCCAACCAAGGTCGTCGAAGAACAGCGCCTCCAGGCCGGGCCGTCGCCGGCGCCACTGCCAGTCCCAGGAAGGCCGCAGCATGGTCAACCAATAAGCGCCGGCTGCGCCCAGAGCGGCGGCGGCCAGTCCCGCCGAGGATACCACGGACGTGGGCCCCTCCAGGGCGGGGGCAGGCACGGACTTGGGCCAGCCGGAACCCAACATGCGCGCCAGGCCTCGGCCCAGCCAGCCCACGGACACGGCGCCCGCGGATAGGAACAACACCGGCACTATCATAACCGGCGGAGCCTCATGCGGATGCTCGATCGGCTTCTGCTCGGGCCGGCTGCCGAAGAAGGTCAAAAACAGCATCCGCGAGATATAGAAGGCGCTGCCCGCCGCGATGGCCAACCCCGCCGCCGCCGCCCAGCCGCCATGGGCGAAGGCCGCATCGAGTATGGCGTCCTTGCTGTAGAACCCGGCGGTCAACGGAAAGCCGCCCAAAGAAAGGGCCGCGACCAGGAAGCAGAGGAAGGTCAGCGGCATCTTACGGCGCAGCCCTCCAACCTCGGAAACCGACACCGTGGACTTGCCCGCGGCATGAGCGAGTATTCCCGCGCAGAGGAAGAGCACAGCCTTGAAAAATCCGTGCGTCACCAGGTGGAAGACCCCGGCCGTGACCTGTCCCAGGCCGAGACCGAAAGCCATCAGGCCCAGGTGGCTCACCGTGGAATACGCCAGAATGCGCTTCAGGTCAGTCTGGGTGGAGGCAAGAACGGCCGCCAAGATGGCCGTGACCGCGCCAACGACGGCGATGAACTCGGGCAGGCCCGGCACCACGCAGATGAGCGGCCAGGAACGCACCAGGAGGAATATGCCCGCGGTCACCATGGTTGCTGCATGCATCAGCGCCGACACCGGAGACGGGCCTTCCATGGCGTCGGGCAGCCAGAAATAGAGCGGGAACAAGGCGGACTTCCCGGCCGCGGCCCAGACGAAAAGCACGCCGAGTAAAGCCAGGACGCCGGTCGGGATTCCGCCCGCCACCGCATAGAGCGCCGCGAAGCGCGTGTTCCTGTAGAGACCCATCAGAATGAGCACCGCCAGCATCAGGCCAAGATCGGCCACGCGCAGAGTCAGGAAGGCCTGCAAAGCGGCACGACGAGCGGCCGGCTTATGCATCCAGAATCCGATGAGGAAATAAGAGCATACGCCCACCAGCTCCCAGAACAAGTAGAGCTGCACGTAATTATTGGAGATCAGCAGGCCGATCATAGACAGATAGAAAAGATGGAAGAGCAGGAAAAATCGCGCGAAACCGGGATCTCCCTTCATGTAGCCCACGGCATAGAGGTGGATGAGCGCGCCGACCAAAGAGACCATGGCCAGCACCGAGACGCCGATTCCGTCGATGCGCACGCCGAAGGGCACGTCCCAGTCCCCGGCTACCATCCACCGGAACAAGGTCCCGTCAAGCCCCCGGCCGGAATAGACGAAAGCGGCCAGGTAAGCGGCACAAGCGCAGACCACAGCGCAGGAAAGGAGAACCGGGATATGCGTCCACTCGGGCTTATACGGCCGAGTCACGAAAAAACCCACAGCCAAAGCGGCCAGGGGAGCCGCGAAGAGCAGGATAACAGCCGACGGGATATGGATCATCCCCGAAGTTCCCGCAGGGCGTCAGCCTCGGTCGGCCGCCCGGACCAGTGGACCCGCAGGACCAAGGTCAATCCTACCACGGCCTCAGCCGCGGCCACGGCCAAGACCAGCAGCACCGCCACCAACCCTTCGGCAAGCCCGGCGCGCCCCGCCTCGTGGCCCAAGGCCAAAGCCGCGGCTACGACCATGAGCTCAAGGCCCAAGAACATGGCGAGCAGTTGCCGACGCAGCACCACCGCGGCCAGGCCCAATAAGAACAACATGCCGCTCACGGCCCAGACAACCGCGCTCATCTCTTCTCCTGCGGACTCCCGATCACGGCCAGAGCCGCGAAAAGCATCAGGAGCGCCACTACCTCGACAGCCGCGGCATAAGGCCCAAAAAGAGCCTGGCCCAACGCCCAGTCGCCGGCCGTACCGGAGCGAGACGCGCCGATGGACCGGGCGGCGAGCAAAGCGACGTCGAACACCGGCAAAAGCAGGCCCGCCGCCAGCAAAGGCCAGGGCAGTCCCGGCCGGTTCCATCGGCTGCAAGGCGCATCTTCCCGCTGGTCACCGCCGCTGGCCTGGATCGAGACCACGATGAGCACGGCCACGGCTCCGGCGTATATGAGCAGCAGGAGCAGGGCCAGCAATCTGGCGCCCGAGGCGTAGAGCAGCACCGAGACCTGAAGCACCACTGCCAAAAAGCAAATAGCGGCGGAATAGAGAGAACGCTGCGCCAGCATCAGCGCGGCGAAGAAAATCGCAGCCGCCCCGGCGAACGGCACGAGCCAATGACTCATGGTGGATGAAAAAGGGTCCCTATTCTATTCGTTTGCGGACACCATGGCAATGACGCAGCAAAGTCAGCAACGACAATATCCTATAATGAATTTAGGAGACAATGAAACACAGACCCTTATCGGAAACCCTTACTCTCGCCCTCGCGGCCCTGATGCTCGCCGCCGTCTGCCGGGCCGATCTCCTCTCTGAGACCAAGGCCGCCTATAAATCTGGACACTACGAGGAGGCCGCCAAGCTCATGCAGCAGGCCGCCGAGCAAGGCGACCCCAAGGCCCAATACGCCGTCGCCGTCATGTACGAGCACGGCCGCGGCGTCCCCCAGGACCCGGCCAAAGCCCGCGACTGGTACGCCAAAGCCGCGGCCCTCGGCGACGGCCGGGCGCAAAACAACCTCGGCTACCTTTACTACACCGGCCAGGGCGTCAAGCAGGACTTCGCGCAAGCCCTGGCCTGGTACGAACAGGCCGCGCGGAACGAAACGTCAGACGACTGGGGCAAGGGACTGGCCTGGACCAACCTCGGCAACATGTACTTTCATGGGCGCGGCGCGGCCCAGGATTACAAGAAAGCCGCCGACTGCTACCTCAAGGCCGCGCAAGCCGGCAACCCCTACGCTCAGAACAACATCGGCTATCTCTACGAGCACGGCCTCGGGGTCACGCGCGACGAAGCGTCCGCCGCGCGCTGGTACCGCAGGGCCGCCGAGCGCGGCTATCACTTCGCCGAGCGCAACCTGGGCGTCATGTACGAGACCGGCCGCGGCCTCATGCGCAGCCCCGATGATGCCTTCGCCTGGTACCGCAAGGCCGCGCTCCAAGGAAACTCCTTCGCCCAGTACAAGCTGGGCCGCCTCTACGAGCGCGGCCTCGGCGCAGCCAAAGACCTGGCCGAAGCGTACACATGGTATATCCTCTCGTCGCAACGCGGCGATAAGCCCGCCGGCCAGAGCCTGCGCCGATTAGAGACCATACTGACTCCGGCCCAGGTCGATACGGCCAAACGTCGCGCCGCCGCTTTCACTCCGGTAGACCCATGACCCTGAGAGCTCCCCTCTTTCTGCTCGCCGGATTCTACGCCTGCGCCGCGCCCGCCGTCGTCGTCGTAAGCCATTCCTACGACCCTCAGCACATCCGCCGTGTAGCCGTGCTCAACTTCACGGACTACCCCGGAGTGCCGGGCTCCGGGGAACTCGCGGTCGGGACCTTTGAAAAGTACCTCCTCTGGGCCGACTACAGCCTCATCGAACGCCGCCAGGTCCAGCAAGTCCTCGACGAGCAATCCTTCCAGTCCTCGGACGCCGTCGACTCAGCCACGATCCGCAAGGTCGGCAGGCTCCTGGGCGTCGATGCCCTGGTCCTAGGCGGCCTCACCGATTTCACCAACGCCCGCGAGCAGACCGTCATGGTCGACGAACCCCAGGAGCACACCGAGCCCATCTACGGCACGGTCGAGACCACCCAGCGCTCAGGAAGCACCGTTATCAGGACCTCCCAGCAAGTGGTGACCGGCTACCAGAATTTCTCAACGAACCAAGTGGTCCCCGAGATCCAGACCCTCCCCGCTCATGTCGGCATGTCCGCCCGGCTGGTGGACGTAGAGACCGCAGAAGTCCTCTGGAGCGCCTCGGCCTCCAGTGAGGGCGTCGGCCCCTCGGCCGCGACCGAGCAAGCCTCGGCCGCACTCATGCAGGAAGTAGTCAAGCAGCTCAAGTTATCCACGCGCCCGCCCCGCTGAGCCGCCCCCCCTCTATTGCGCCAGAGCGCCCTACTGATCGCCTGCCGTGCGCGAGCGCGCGCTCCCGGTGGATTGGTGGATGCCCTCGTGCCGCATCCCGCCGCGCCGGCGCTCCGGAGCAAGGTATTCCAACCCGTCGGCAGCCTCGGCCAGGCCGGGGATGCTCTGCTCCCGCTGCCACAAAATGAGGTCGCGCAGAAGATCCTGCTCGTCTGCGACCGTCTTCTTCTGCGCCTCGGGCGGCAGCCGGTGCAGAGTTTCCCGCAACGCCGCGCCGCGGATGTCGTCCTCGATGTGGTCGTTGATGTCCTTGAGCGCCGGCCAGACGGAAGGACGGAAGCGGCGACTCCGCGCAGCTGAGCCCGCCGTTCCGAAGAGGACCGCGCTGCTGGTCAAGATCGAGGCCGCCGGGACCGGCTCGAAGAAGACCTTCCAAGGATCCACCCTCACGCCGTAGAAGACAAAACGGGTGCGGTCCCTGATATCCCAGGACTGGTCCCTCCAGACTGATGCCGGATCACTCAGCACCTGCAGCACGCCGGGCCCCGCATCCTTAAGGTCGTCAAAATCCCAGCGGAGGCTGTAGCCAAGCTCCAAACGCCGGTCCCGGCGGTTCTGAATAAAGGTCAGAGACAAAGGTATATCCTGGCGAAGAGCTCTCGTGCTCGTGGAGGCCGCGACCTGCGGCGCGGCCGCGCCGGCCAGGGTCTGAGCGGAAAACATGAGCAGCCCTAAAAACGCCGCCGCCTTCCTGCCGCTGCACGCCCAGACGCCCGCGACCATACTCCTCATGATATCAAACGGAAGCCCGACCGGCCCGCGGCTTCGGATCCCTAGCGACAATCCGGCCGGTCGTTAATCCCCCGCGGACGCTCGACCTGGGTCGGATTAGTGCGCAGGATGTGGTGCAGGGTGAGCGTGAAGGTTTTAAGGGGAAGGGGCTTGATCAGGACTTGAACGACATTGCCTTCCCGGAAGAACATCTCCTTGGTCGACTCATCGAGCTTCCTGGCCGTGATCACGATGACGGGTACGGCGACGTGTTCCGTTCCCTGCAGGTGGCGTATCAGCTCATAGCCTCCCCGACCCGGCATCATCAGGTCCGTGATGATGAGGTCCGGATGGAATTCCGCGATCACCTTGACCGCCATAGCTCCGTCGACGGCCGTGGCCACCTGGAACCCCTCCTGCTGCGCACCCAGCTCTAGAAGGTTGCGGAGGTCCTCGTCGTCATCGACGATCAGGATGCGCTTATCCTTCGGTTCGGCCAGGTATGGTTCCTGCGATTCCATAAGGTTCAGTATAACAATGAGGTCTTACACCGTCAAGGACGCGGGGATGGACCCGTCAAAAAATCACGCGGAAACGATCCCTCCCCCGCAAGGGCGACGCCAACGCATTCAATCCCGTCCCGGCCGATGCGTATGCGGCCAGGGCTGACTGTGCTCGAGCTCGCCCGCCTGGCGCTTAAGCTCATCCGGCAGAGCCTCGGTCTCGAGCGCCGTCTGGGCCATGATATCCGGCTCGGACATCTTCAGGCCCCACAACACGAAGATGCTCAGGATGCCGGGGATGAAATAGTACGCGGCGCGATAGAGCAGGACGGCCATGAGCGCATCGTCCCAGTCCAGTCCGAGGCCGCTGAAGGTCGCGGCCATGGACCCCTCCATGGCGCCCAACCCGCCGGGCAGGAACGGGATGAGCGTCGTGGCCTGGCCGGCGGTGAAGCCGGCGATCAGATGCCCCACCGGGATGTGCGGCATGCCCACGGCGCGCAAGCAGAAATGCAGCGTGAGCATGGCCATCACCCAATCGAGCCCGGTGAAGGCAATGGTCTTGGTCAGGCGCCCGCGGTGGTGATGGATGGTGCCCAGGCCCGCGGCCAGCTGGTGCTCGAATTCCTCGAACTCCTCGCGGGGCACCTCTCGCTTCGAGAAGGAGAAGACCACCCGATTGAAGCGATGGAAGGCCAGCCGGGTGATGCGGCCGCGCAGCTTGTGGTTGAAAGCGAAAACCATGAGGACGATGGATGTCCCCAGCAAGAGGCCCATCCCCACAACGCCTTCCATGAGCGCGATGCGCGCTCCTTGCAGATGCATGAAAAGATAGATCAGCCCTTGGCCGAAGATCACGGCCAGAACGAAATAGAGGATGGCCGAACTGACCACGGCCGCCATCACGGTCGTGGCATAAGGGACCTGCCTCTTGCGCAGCAGATGCGCCTTGAGCGCGAAGCCGCTGACCCCTGCGGTGGAGACAAGATAGTTGACCGAGGTAGATACCAACGCGATACCCAGCACGACCGGCAATGGCAGTGAGTGCCCAAGAAGGACCAGCACCTCGCGCAGGGCCAACCCCACCATAAAATAGCTGGACAGCGCACAGAGCACCGCTGCAGCCACGTACGGCCATTCCAGCTGGGTGCCGATACGCAGCAAGGCCGTGAGATGACCCCCAATAAGATAGGCCAACAGGCCCAAAGAGGCCAGAAAACCCCCCGAAATGACAAACCGGCGGGTCATGCTCCTCCCTGCAGGCCGGTGAGGGCGGTCACGTCCGCAGTGGTCATGGAGCGAGTATTATATCAAGTTCTCCCGGCCGGCATGGCGGCGCCATGGGTATTGACGAACCCCGCCAGCCATGGTACAACTACCTTCCCGGACGGCACCGGACCTAATGAAGAAGATCCTAGTCATCGATGACGACCCCGAGATCAGACATCTCTTGATAGATGTCCTGCGTCCCCATTTCGAAGTGCGCACGGCCGAGGATGGCGTGGCCGGCCTGACGGCGGCCAAGGCCGAGAAGCCGGACCTCGTCATCCTGGACCTGCTCATGCCCCGGCTGCATGGCTACGAGGTCCTCCAGCTCATCCGCCAGGATGAGGGGCTGAGGGGCCTCCCGGTGCTCGTCGTCTCCTCGAAATCCTACGCGGCGGACCAGGAGACCGCCCGCAAAATCGGCGCCGATGATTTCATCACCAAGCCCTACGATATCAAGGCTCTGCTTAAAAAAGTCCAAGAGCTCGTGGGCGGCGCCAAGCCACCGGTCACCCTGCGCTTCTGGGGCACGCGCGGCTCTATTCCCACCCCGGGCCCGCGCACCGAGCGCTACGGAGGCAACACCCCTTGCGTGGAACTGCGCGTGGGCGACCAGCTCATCATCATTGACGCCGGATCCGGCATCCGGGAGTTGGGCCGCTCCCTCATGAGAGAATTCCAGGCCAGACCGATCTCAGCCGACCTCTTCATCGGCCACACCCATTGGGACCACATCCAAGGCCTGCCCTTCTTCACGCCCCTCTACCTTCCGCAGAACCGCTTCACGATCCACGGAGCACACGGAGCCACGGAGAGCTTCGCGGACGTCCTGCGGGGCCAGATGAGCCACCAGTATTTCCCCGTGGACATGAAGACCATGAGCTCCAATCTGTCCATCGTGGAGCTCGACGGACCCCTGCAGCTGGGGCAAACCAAGGTCTCCTACCACTACCTCAACCACCAAGGAATCAACGTGGGCTTCCGCATCGAGACGCCGGCCGCCACGGTCTGCTACTTGAGCGATCACGAGCCTTACGGCCGGCTCAACGACCGGGGCGAGTTCAGCGCCAAGGAAGACGACGCGGTGGCGCGCTTCGTCTGGGGAGCGTCCTTACTCATCTGCGAGGCCCAATACACGGACGAAGAGTATAAGTCCAAGCGAAGCTGGGGGCACTCCACCTTCGCCGACGTTATCGGCCTGGCCGCGAAGGCCGAGGTCAAGCAGCTGGCGCTGTTCCACCACGACCCGGAACACACCGACGAAATGATGGACGGTTTCGTGGCCAGCTGCCAGGAACTCATCCACGGCCGGGGCTACCGGCTCGAATGCTTCGGCGCCCAGGAAGGCGCGGCCCTCCATTTCTGACTTGCATCCCCCCCGATACGGCATCGCGGCGCCCTGGGCGGCGGCCCTGCTGGCCGCCGCGCCGCTGCTATTGCCGATCGTCAACCCGGACCTATTCTGGCACCTGAGCGCCGGCCGCTGGATGCTGGAGAACCGCGCCCTGCCGCGGGCGGATTTCCTTTCCTTCACCGCGGCAGGAAGGCCCTGGGTGGACTTCGAGTGGCTCAGCCAGCTGCTCTTCACGGCCGCGCACGCTCTCGGGGGCATGACCGCGCTCTGGCTGCTCAAAGGCCTGCTCCTGGCCGCGTCCGGAACGTTGCTCGAGCGCACTTTGGCCCGGCGCGGCTGCACCCCGCTGCTGCGGGCGGCGGGGCTGGCGCTGTGGTCCGCCGGCATGCTGGCCGACTCGGACATCCGGCCCGACCTGTTTTCCCTGCTGTTCGTCGGCGCCATCATCTACGCCGGGGAAAGCGGCCTGCTGCGCAGGCCGACGCCCCGGGTCCTCGCGGGCATCCTCGCGCTTTTCGCCCTGTGGCCGGACCTGCACGGCGGCTTTCCCCTGGGCTGGTTCCTGCTCTTCTGCTACGCGCTCCCTGAAGGCTCCTGGCTGTCGCTGCTGGTCTCGGTCCCGGCCACCCTGCTCAATCCCTACGGGGCCGGCCCCTGGCGCGTGGTGCTGCTGCATTCCAGCCAGAGCAGCGACTTGTCCAAGATCATCCTGGAATGGAAGTCGCTGGGCTTCTCCAATCCCATGTACTGGCCCATCTGGGGGCTGCTCGGATTGACGGCAGCGGCCGTGGTCTGCCTCATTGCGGCCAGGCGCCGATCGTCCTGGCCCTTGTTGGCCGCGACCATGGTCTTAGGCCTGGCGACTTTACGTCACGAGCGCCTGTGTCCGTATTTCACGGTATGCGCAGCGGCTTTACTGCCGCTGCTGGCGCGAGATCTGGGCTGGGAGGATTCGGCATGGGTGCGGCGGACCGCCGCAGCCTGGGCTACGGCCAGCGTCCTTTTCCTGGGCTGGCTGGCACCGAGGCTGGTTTGGACCGCGCGGTTCAACTATAAGTTCGTTCCCCGAGCCGCGGCCGATTTCATGGCCGGGCAGCGCAGGGTGCTGGCGCCTTTGCGCCTCTACAACCAATGGGAGTGGGGCGGCTATCTGGGCTGGCGTCTGCGTCCTTGGTACCGGATTTACTGGGACGGACGCTACATCTTCCAGAAAGAGCTGGCCTCGGCGGACCGAGCCATACAGGGGCCTGACGATTGGCGCCGCTTCATGACAGGCGGGCGTCTGGACGGGGCTCTGATGCCCAACATCGCGAACATGCTGCCCGCGCGCAAACTCTATCCTGGCGGCACCATCAAAGACTTCCCGCGGCCTTGGTATGTATTCTTCTTTCCGAAGGAGCGATGGGCCTTGGTGTACTGGGACCCGAAAGCGTTGCTCTTCGTAGACCGCCAGGCGGTGCCTGCGGACTGGCTGGCCGCGCATGAGTATCGGTACGCGCGGCCCAACGACGGTGCGGCACTGCAAGAGGCTGTCCAGCTTAAGGAGATCGCGGCTTCGGACCTCGCCAAGGAAGATGAGCGCCACGATCGCGAATTGGCCGAGTTCGACGCCAAGCGCTGGCCGTGAGCGGGCCCTGGGCCAAAAGGTACTTGAGGACTTCGCCGATGGCGGCACGGATGTTCTTCTGCTGGGCGATCTTGGGGCCGCACTCCTCGACCGGAATGCGTGAGGCGTAATAGGCCTGGCCGCGACGCCTGAGCAAGCCGGTTTCCTGAAGGAGCTCCAGGCTCCTGTCGACATCCTGGTCGATGGCTTTGGCATACTCGACGTGGTCGCTCAAGAGGACGATGCCTTGACTGGTGATGCCTCTCTCGCCGGCGCTGATGGCGGCGTAGAGGACTATGGCGTCATGGAAGTCGAAGGTCGGCTTATCGGTGTCCATGGGTCAGACACTTCAGGGGGTTGGGGCTGGCGAAGCCGGTATTGGAGCCTGCGGCTCGACGATAGAATCTGGCAAGGCCTGCTGTGAGGCTGGCGCCTTGTCGGCTTCGATCGCCGGTTGCGGCAGCGGCGCCGGAATCTGCGGCTGGGGGCCTGCCTGCGGCTGCTCCTGATCGCCCGGCTCATACGATATATTGATATGTTTGCGCTGGTCAGGATCTATGCAAACAGTGACCCCGTTGTAATCCTCGCAGTTCAACCGGGCCGGAGGCGGCAGCGAGGTCTGAGTGGAATACTGGACCGAAGCCTGCGCCGCCGCGGACGGCGCCGTCCGCTCCGCCCAGGTCTGGAACTTGTAGGACAGGGATACCCGATGAGTCACGCCCAGTGAGCCCATGGGGAGAAAGGCATAGTCCAGGGCCAAGCTGGATCCGCTGAAGCCCGCGCCCATCGAAACTCCGGTAAGTCCGTCGAGCCCGCCGACCGTGCGGCTGTTGAAGCCGACCCGGCCCGCGAAGGCGAGGGTCCTGAGGAACTGCCAGTTGCGTTCGATGCCCAGGGCCGCGTAGGGGCTGTTGTCCGACGGCAGTCCTAAATCCGCGGCCGCGGTCCAGTCTTTATTGAACCGCCAGGCGCCGCCGGCCTTCACGATCCGAGGCAGGTCCGCGCCGACCTGGTCGTACCGAAGCCGGCCGCCCAGGTTCTGGACGACCAGGGCGAGCCGAAGCCGGTCGCTAAAAAACGCGGGAGACAAAGCCCCCGCGTCCATGGCCTCCGTCCGCGCCGAACCGACGATTTTAGAATTGACATATTTCCCCGCGATGCCGAATAAAAATCCATTGAACTCGCGAGCATAGCCGACGGTGGCGGCCATATCGTAGGGCGTGATGGTCCCCTGATCGTTGCCTTCCCAGTCGGTCTGGTTCACGGCGCCCATGGTGAAATATTGAAAGCTCGCCCCGACGGTCCCGTAGGAACGCAGGTTCTGGGCGACGGCCGCATAGTCATAATAACTGGAGGCCACGTAAGGCGCGTGCATGAAAGTCGCGTAGAGATAGCCCTGGGGTATCCGGGCCAAGCCCGCCGGATTCCAATACAAGGCGCTCGCGTCGTCGGCCAGGGCCGAATAGGCCTCGCCCAGCGCCAGCGCGCGCGCGCCCGCGCCGAGTTGGAGGAACTCGGCCCCGGTCGTGCCTATGCCCGAGGCGCTCAAGGCCGCCCCGCTCGTCTTGGAGAGCAGGAGGACGGCGCACAACAGCAAGGCGTGGCGTCTCATCGTTGTATCAGGACCTTCAAGATGCTTTTTTTGCCGTCAGCCTGGACCAGGGCGAAATAGGACCCGCTGGCAACGCTTTGGCCGCTTTTATTGGTCGCGTCCCAGTTCGCGGTCCCGGTGGCGTCCGTGTCGAAGTCCTTGACCAGCTCGCCCAGGACCGTATAGATCCGGATGCTCGAGTTAGCGGGCATCCGCGAAAAAGTGATTGCGCTGTGGCCTAGCGCGGGGCGGAATGGATTCGGGTAGACCTTGGACGTGGAGAGGTTCGAAGCAGGCATCGCGGACATGATCTGGAAAACCGAAAGGTGTCGCGTTTGTCCGGTCACCAGGTAGCTCGCGGTGAGAGAGGTCGATGGCAGAGGGACCCATACGTTCTGCGCCGGGTCGTAGTAGGCCAGGACGAATGTGTCGCGAGGCTGGCCCACCGCGTCCGCGTCGGATTGTATGTAGCCGAGCGTGAGCGTCACGGGATGCAGCGGCTGCAATGCGGGGTCCACATCCAGCTTCACGCCCACGCCTACGGCAGCCAGCTGCGCCGCGGGCGAAAGGGCGAACGGCATGGAAGTCGAAGGCGCAATAAGACCCTGCAAGGTCACCGTCACCACCGGGACCGAAAAAGTCCCCGACGGAAAGCACGCCGAAATCGGGCCGTGCGGCGTATTCAGGAAGAGACAGAACCCCGCATCCGAGTTGGTCGCGGTGGTCACGGAGGTGAAGTAATCCAGGAAGGTAGAGGTGGCCACAG
The DNA here is from genome assembly GCA_903830945.1 of uncultured Elusimicrobia bacterium. GTDB lineage: Bacteria > Elusimicrobiota > Elusimicrobia > UBA1565 > UBA9628 > UBA9628. The sequence continues at coordinate 4,436 of CAIKVT010000025.1, read as the reverse complement.
ACGGCGGGCTCGCCACGGTCGACTCGTTGAGCGCATAAACATCCAACCAATAAGTCGTGCCCGGAACCAGGTCCGTGAAGGTGTAATTCGTCGCGGCCTGGGGGAGGGCCGGGATCTTGGCGACGACCGGATGCCAAGGGTCGGTCGAGTACCAGATCTCGGGGACATACCGCGTCCCGGCGGGGTTGCCGCTGTCGGCCCATAACAAGGTGACGGAGGAAATGCCCAAGACCGTGAATGAAGATACGGTCGGCGTCGCGGCCAAGGTATAGACCGTGACGGGCGCGCACTCCGAGCTGCCCATAACGTTGACGGCGGAGACCGAGCCGCCGTAGACGGAGTTCGGAAAAAGGCCGGTTAAGGTCAGGTTCGTCGTGCTCAGCGAGATCGGCGGCCCGCCGCTCGAGGGATTGAAGTTGTAGCTAGTCGAGCCGGCCACGCTGCCCCAACTCCAGGTGATGGAGGTGACGCCGACCATGGCGGCCTGCAGGTTCTGAACGGCCTGCGGGATGGGGAACGTGGTCGTAGATCCGAGCTGCGTCCAACTGGTCGCGATGACCACAAAATTGACCGCCTGCACCTGCAGGTAATAGGTAGTAAAAGGCAAGAGGCCAGAAACCGTCGCGGTCGTGGCGACCGTAGAACTGGAGGCTGCCACCAGACCGAACAATGGGTCCGTGCTGGCCTCCAGCAGGTAGAGGGTTCCCGAAGGATTTCCGTTATCGCCCCAGTTCGCCGTCACCTGGCTGGAGACGACGATCGTGACCGCCCCGGGACCCGGCGCGTTAGCCCAGGTCGGAGTCGCTCCCAGGACGGCGAATTCGCTGTAGGTGGCCGGACCGGAGACCTGCACGTCGACATAATAGGTGGTGTCGGGGGCCAGGCCAGAGAAAACAGCAAAGGAATTGGCGGTCGTCGAGCTTTGGTAACTCGTGAAGCCGCGGTTGATCTCGGGCGAAGGGCCGGTCGAAAGGAACGCCGTGTAGAGGGTGCCCGCGCTGTTGCCGCTGTCCGTCCAGTTGGCCTGCAGGGACGAGCTGCCCACCACGGTGAAGGATGCAATCCCCGGCGCGGCCGCCAGGGTCGCGGTCGAGAGCAACGAGACGAAGTCGGTATTGCCGGCAATGCTTTGGGTTTTAACCCGCATGTAATAGGTGGTGGCGGAGGTGAGGCCGCTGAACACGGCGGAAGTGGAGACGACCGAAATACTCAAGAAAATGGGATTAAAACTCGGAGAAGACACGCTGATTTGGGCCAGGTAGCTGGTGCCCTCGGGATTGCCGTTTGGATCCCAACTTACGGCGATCGTGCTACCCGTCACCTGCAGTATCTGACCGGGGCCGACCGGGGACTTGGGCAAAGTAGTGGCACTTACCAGAGGGGTGGACTGATAACAGGTTCCTCCGTCGCATGCCCGGTACGCGAAATGATAAAGCGTATTAGGAATAAGCGGCGAAAAAGTCGCATTTTTGACAAAGGTGTCCGCGTAGAACTCCCCGGACAGATCAGTGAACGACAGAGAAGATTTTGTGCTGGCCACCACCCTATAGGCCCAGGCTGTAAGGCTGTCGTCGGGAGCGCTCCAATCCGCCTCGATTGAGGTCGCGGTCAGGCTTTCAGAGGGAAACGATAGGATCATATACACCGGCGTGGTGGTGGATCCGGATCCCAGGCTGAAGTCCGTGAAGACGCCGTTGTTGTTGATCGCCCTCACCCGTAAGTGGTAAGGGGTGTTTGCCAGCAAGCCATTGCCGAATGTGGCGGAAGTGGCGGAAGTGGTGATCGCAATAGCCGGCGGGATGGAGAAATCGGAAACAACAGAAGAGATTTGACAATCAAAAATTGTCCCGGGGGGATTCCCATTGCCCGACCATTGAACCTGCATGAGGTGCGGCCCGAGCTTGAGCACTGTGGCCTGCCCAGTGGTCAAACTCGGCACCGCAGCCAAGGTCGAGGTGGAGAATGGGCCCGCAGTGTAAGAAGTCGTCGTGCCATTTAAAGGCCCGGCTTCCAGGTAATACGTCGTATTCGGGTCGAGGTTTTGCGGCGACAAAGCGTCGGCCTGATTCTGGGTCGAAGAAGAGTAGAGCGTCCCGGTAAAATTAGACGCGGTCGAGGCTGTCACCACATAGCCGTCCGTGCCCACTGTCCCGCCGCTGACCGTGATGCTCCCCGTGAAGACCGCGCTGATCACGGGGTCGGCGGCAGCGGCGGGGCTGGCCCCGAAAATTCCGGCGGCCAGGATGGCCCCCCAAAATGTCGACCGACGGTTGAATGAATATTTATCCACGCGGCTTCAGCCTTCAATAAGGACTCTAGTATTTTCTGGGAGCATTTTGGAAGACTAAATCTACGGCAGACTCAGGACCGAAGCCCTCCGCTCAGTCTGGGCATTCTTCGGATCGAGCGTCTTCATCCCGTCCACGACGAACCAATAGCGATAATTGATCCCGGGCAGCAGGCGGAGGCTCACAGTCCAGACGCCCTGGTCTTGCAGGATCATCTGGCGCCGCCCGCCGCGCACGATAAAGGCGCCGGCCAACTGCACATTCTTAGCCTGGGGGGCCGCGAGCTTGAATTCAACGAGAATGGAATGCCGCGGCTGGCCAGGCTGAGTCGCGGCCGCGAGTTCCGGCGCACCTACCGGAACGGCCGGCTGGGGCTTCTGCCATTCGATGACGAGGCGGCGGCTGCGCGCCTTAGGATCATGCGCAGGCTCCGGAATTTTCCCCTGAGCGGTCTCCTGGGCTTTCTTCCATTCAATGATGAGACGGCGGTTGCGCGCCGTGACCTGTGCCGCGGACTCCTGAGGATGGACGGTCTCGGGACGAGGAGCGGGAGGTTGGACTGCCGCAGGTCTAGCCGCGGGTCTAACCGCGGGCCTAGCCGCACTTGTGCGTCGACGAGACTTCAAGGGCTGCACCGCTGCCGAAAGTGGCGCGACGAGGGACTCGACAGCCTGCATCGGTGGCGGCGGCTTAGGCGCAGGGGCAGGGATTCTGCGCGACGCATGGACAGGCGCCGCCGGCTGACGATGTCGAGATAGTTTGACCGCTAAGGTCCCGCCAAAAAAAATCAAGAACAAAGCATCTAAAACGAGCAACATGGACCAAAGATTCTTACGACGCGTTTGCAATAGGGCGGACATATCGTGATGGGTGATAGTGTAACAGAGGCTCATCCCCTGCGCAAGGGGATGAGCAAGGACTGCGCAAGGAAAGCAACCTCCCGCCAATTGTTTGCTACAATCAATATCCGCCATGAAACGGTCTCTGCTGGCCGCGCCCTTGGCATTCGCGCTCATCCCTGCGCCGGCTTTTAGCGCGCCCAAGCCCGTGGATAAACCAGTCGAAGGGGGACTACGAAAGTGATTTTCGATCTCAAAAGCCCGGCCTTCAATAACAACGAACGCATCCCCAAAAAATACACCGGCGCAGGCGAAGACACTTCCCCTGCCCTCGCCTGGACTCATGCCCCGACAGGCACCAAGAGCTTCGCTCTGCTCATGGACGACCCTGACGCTCCTGCCGGCACCTGGACCCATTGGGTGCTCTATGACATCCCGGCCAGCCTCACCTCCTTGCCCGAAGGCCTGCCCAAGAAGGAGGCCCTCCCCAACGGCGCCAAACACGGCGTCTGCGGAAGCGTCAAAGACGAGGAATGCCACAACGTCGGCTATTGCGGTCCCTTGCCGCCCCCCGGCAAGCCCCACCACTACATCTTCCGACTCTACGCTCTCGACCAGCCTCTCGGCCTTTCCCCCAAAGCCGCCAAAAACGGAGTCCTCAAGGCAATGAAGGGGCACATCCTCGCAGAGGCCCGACTCACCGGCATCTACGAACGCTGAGACCAAGGAGACACGGCATGAAACGAGCCCTCATCACCGGCATCACGGGACAGGACGGCTCCTACCTCGCCGAGCTCTTGCTCGAAAAAGGCTACGAAGTCCACGGCATGGTCCGTCGAGTCGCCCTTGAAGACCCCCAGCACCGGCTCTTGCGCATCCGCCACTTGGGCGATTGCATCCACCTACATTCGGCCTCTTTGGAGAGCTACGCCAGCGTCTTCGACGTGCTCCAGAAGGTCAAGCCGGACGAATGCTACCACCTGGCCGCCCAGAGCTTCGTGAGCTACTCCTTCGAGGATGAGTTCTCAACCATCAACACCAACATCAACGGCACCCACTTCGTCCTCTCCGCCCTCAAGAACGTCTGCCCCGATTGCCGCTTCTACTTCGCCGCCTCCAGCGAGATGTTCGGCAAGGTGGCCGAAACCCCGCAGACCGAGAAGACCCCATTCCATCCCCGCTCGCCCTACGGCATCTCCAAGGTCGCCGGCTTCGACCTCACGCGCAACTACCGCGAAGCCTACGGCCTCCACGCCTCCAGCGGCATCCTCTTCAACCACGAGTCCCCCCGCCGCGGCTACGAGTTCGT
>CAIKVT010000024.1 GCA_903830945.1 uncultured Elusimicrobia bacterium | reverse complement strand
GTCTCGCTCATGGGATCGAAGGGACCTGCGGACGGCTCGGGCTGTAAAAGTGGTGGGCGGACCGGGATTCGAACCCGGTACCTCCGTGTTATCAGCACGGCGCTCTACCAACTGAGCTATCCGCCCAAATCCGGCTTGTCGGAACTAGCGAAACATTCTACAAAATTTCCCCGGCTTCGCCAGTATCGTGGTATAATGCGGTCATGGGCCCCGTGAAGAAGTCCATCCTGGTCGTTGACGACGACTCGGACCTGCGCCGGGGGCTGGTGCTCCTGTTGGGAAAGGACTACGAGATCCGCGAGGCCTGCGACGGCCCTTCGTGCCTGCGGGCCCTGGCCGAGTCCAGCCCCCAATTGATTCTCCTAGACGTCGCCATGCCCGGCATGACGGGCATCGAGGTCCTGCGCAGCGCGCGCGCCGGCGGCAACTGCACTCCGGTGCTCATGCTGACCGCGCAGGCCGACCTGGAGCTGGCCCGTCAGGCGCTCGACCTAGGCGCCAACGCCTACATCACAAAGCCCTTCGACTTCGGGCAATTGCACGGCGAGGTTAAACGCCTCCTCGATGGGCCATCACGGGAAGAAAAAGACCATGAGTATCGGCCGTGGCGCGTGACCCCTTAGCGCCGGTCCAAGGACCCAGCTCCCCCTAGGCCCAATAACGGCCTGATTCGGACCAAAGGGCCGTGATGTTCGCTAGGTCCACGAAATATAATCATTAGCGTGAGGTTTTTCTTCCGCTATGGAATAAAGGTCATTGCCATCTTCTTGGCATACCTGCTGAGCGTGCAGTCTGTCCTGGCTGCGGTGCAGGCCGTGCCGGTCCAGACCGGCGCCTTCCCGGTCAACGCAGCGAGCGCCGTGGGCTACGTCCGCCAGTTTCCCATGCTGGCGCCGAACACCCTGTCGCTTTCTAACCTTTCCCCGCAGTCCCCTTCCGGGCCTTCCCTTTTCGTCGTGCCGACCGTCAGTCGTTCCGAATGGCTCGTCGGCCCTGCCGGGCTCGACGCCGAGCTTCAGGCCGCGGTTTCTCTTACGCCAACTGCGGCCGTGCCGTCCGCGGTTGCGGCTGTTGGGGCCGTCCGCGCGCTCACTGAGCAGAGGATCCAGCTGTCCGCTCGGACCGCGGCCGCGGCCGTGCGGGGTGTAGAGAAGACCTCCGCTGACGGTTCTAGGAACGTCGCAGAACTTCAGTTCGGCGTTTTGACCGGCGAGCGTCGAGTCTGGGGCATGGCGGTGGTCGCGGATCCGATCTTGGCTACCAGGTCTTTCGAACTCGGCGGAGCGGTCAGCTCGACGCTGCAGGCCCCCGGAGGGAAGGAGGCGCAAGCCAAGGCCGATGTCCCTGCCGCTGCTCCTAAGGCGAAGGGTTCCTTCGGGCAGGTCTTCAAGGACCCGGAGCGCAACCAGTCCTTCTGGCGCTACGTGGTCGGCAGCATCTGTTACTCTTTCGGCATTGAGATGTATGTGGTCGGTCTGCCCTATCTCGTCTCAGCTTTCACTCAGAACAGCCTGCACGAGAATCACGACCCGCGCGCCGGAAACGCTGCGGCCATGCAATCCCTGGTGCGCGAGAACCGCAGCGTGGTGCGCATCGCGCATTGGGTGGCGCAGGCTTTCAGCTACGCGACCATCCCCCTGTTCACCCAGAACGCGGACGGCAGCCTCAAGTGGCTGCCGCGCGGGTTCTGGGTCCGGTCCGCGGTGCTTGCCGGGATCGTGGGCCTGTTCTTCGCGACCGGGCTCTTCAGCGTCTCGACGACGCTCTATATGCTCCTGGGCCTCATCGCGGTGCAGTCCTTCTTTCAGGGGCTGACCGTGACCTTGGAAGGGGTTGGTCTCAACCGCATGCTGGGCGATAAGAGCGTCAGTGATTCGGAGCGCTTGCGGGCTAACGCGATCCTGACTTTCATCGCCTCCGCGGTAGCCATAATCGGCCCGGCCTTCGCCGGGCAGATCTCGACGGTCAAGGACTTCATGGGCAAGACCGGGGTGGGCGGGGCCATCATCTATGGCATCTACGCCGCCTGCACCGGCATCGCCGGCCTCATCTACGCAACGGTCAAGATCTTCACGAAGAAGGCCGAGGCGGCCGCTGACCCGCAGGCCGCGCCGGTTCTGGGGAAGCGTGGCCTCATTGGCTCCCTTTACGACGGGAGCAAAATGGTGTTCAAGGACCGCTTCCTGCGCACCACCCTGATCATTTCCTTGATCTCTTCGCTCTTCTCCGATCCTTTGGTGTTCAACGTTCTGCCCGAATATGTGGAGAATCTCATCAAGGCCAACCCGGCTGCGATCGGAGCTGCATTGAAGGTCCCGGTCCTGGGCTGGTTCCTCAAGGGCATGACCAGCACCCCCATGGGATTCTTCAGCCTGCTGGTGGTTTTCTCCAGCCTGGGCCTTATCACCGCCGCTATGCTCATGGGGCCCATGCGCAAGTTTCTCGGGACGCTCGGCTTCAAGAGCGAGGAGTCCATGACTGTCCCTCTTTACGCTCTTGCCGGCTTGTCGATACCGTTGTTCTGGCTGATGATCTCCGTGCCCTCCATGTGGCTGGTCCTGCCACTATACGGGTTGCAGGCCTTCCTTGGCGGCTTCGTGGGGATGGTCGTCTCTGGCGTGAATCAGAAGAAGATGGGCACTTATTCCGGGTCCCAGGGCAATAAGATACTGGCTGCGGAGTCGTTCCTGGGGATACTCGCCGCCATCGTTTCGACATTCCTCTACGGTTTCGTGCTGACGGATATCCCCATCGCGACGGCGCTCTTGATCGCGGCGGTGGCGACGACGGTTTCTGTCGCCTTTCAAATGGTGGCGCCGTGGCTGGCCTTCACGAAGGAACAGCGGGGCCGGACCACGAAGTCTTCCCGGTAGCGGTTTTTGAAGAGGGCCGGGATCACGGCGACGCTTCGCTTGACACTCATTGGAAAAGCTGTTATATATTGACTGTGGCCATCGTGGAGAAGTCCTTCGTCGTGCCGGCTCCCCAGTTCAAGGTATGGTCGATCGTCTCGGAGCTCAAGAACTGGGATGAGCTGACCGCCGCGCAGCGTATATTCGCGAACAAAAAGGCCGGTGTCGAGCTCGTCGATGGCGCCGGCTCCGGCGCCGGTGCCCGGTGCCGGATCAGCATCGGGGGCGACGTGTTCCATGAAGGGACGATCGAGCGTTGGGAGGCCCCCCGCCTCTTCGCGGTGCACACGCAGTCCGCGGCCCGCCACTGGTATTGCTCGGAAGCCTTCTTCTCCGTCGAGACCGCGCCGCAGGATTCTTTGACCACCCGGGTCGACCTGCGCCTGGAGTTCAATTTCACGCACCGCTACTTCGGGAACCTGGTCACCTTGTTCTTCTTCCCGCACTCGCGTCTCAAGCGTTGTGTCGATGACATCGCGGCGCGTCTGAGAGAGATGCTGGAGCGCGCCTAAGTCTTACTCCGGGTTTGTTGGGAAAGAGGCCGCAATGTCTTTGTCTCGTTCCCGATCCCAGAATCTGAGCGCCAGCGCGACCGGGAACAGGGAATTGCGGTTGATGCGGGCCACCATTTTCTGCGTCAAATCTTCCGCCTGATTATAATCCATGGTGTCATGGATCCAATGTCTGGGCGAATCCCCCCGGAGATGATGGTGGAATTCCGGCTTGGCGCGGGCTTCCTCGAAAAGCTCCTTTGACACCATCAGCGGCGCCAATGAGATGATGTTGAAGCCGGCCTTGAGTATGAAATCCACGGTGGCCTCCGTCGTCTGGACCGTTTCCCCGGGGAAGCCGATCATGAAGCTGGCGCATACCGGCAGATGCGCCGCAGCGATCGATTGGAGGCCGGCCTCCACGACGCTGCGGGTATAGCCTTTGCGCATCCTGGCCAGGATGTGGTCATGGATGGACTCGATGCCGAGCATAACCCTGTAGCAGCCGGCGGCGACCATGGCCCCGGCCAAGGCGGGCTGCCGGGCAAAATCGTCGACTCGTCCCATGCAGTGCCAGCGCACGCCAAGCTGCGCCTTCTTGAGCCGTTCCATGAGTTCGAAGATGAAGTCCGGGTTCGAGGTCAGATTGGGGTCCACGAAGTATAGATTCTTTTTCCTGTATTTCCGGACTTGTTCCTTGATCTCCTCGATCACGTCGGCGGGCTTCCTGAACATGTGCCGCCTTTTGCCGGGCACGGCGCAGTAGCTGCAGTTGTAGCGGCAGCCTCGCGAGGCTTCGACGGGCATGCACCGGAAATAGGTGTCGATCGCGCTCAGGTCCGGATGGAGCATCGTCTCATCCGGATAAAACCCCGTGCGGCCCGGGAGCATCCGCACCTGGTCCGAATCCCGGGTGATGCCTGCCACCGAGTCCAGGTCGAGGTCGCGCTTGAGCGATTCGACCAGTTTCACCAGCGCCAGCTCCCCGCAATCCGTGACCACCACGTCGCCCAATCGGCGCATCTCGGCGCTGTATTGGGCGCCGTATCCGCCCAGTACGATCAGGGACTGGGGGCTCTCGAGCCGGACTCGAGCGACGATGTTTTCCAGGGTTCGGGTCTGATCGATGGCGGTGGTCGATATCCCGACGATGAGGGGCTTTCTCCGCAGTAATCTCGTGAAGGTCCATTTTTTAAAGATCCCGTTGGAGTAATGATACACGCAGGCGACGTTCATCCCGGCATCTTTGAGGTAGGCTGACAGCATGGGAAGCGCGAGCCGGGGCGGTTCCAAAGTCAGCGCCAGCATGAGATTTACGATCCTCTTGATGATGGAGCTGAGGAAAGGATGGAACACCCGGCGGTAATAATCTTCGTCTTCCACCAGAAGGACGTCGAGTCCGCGCGCTTTCCGTTCTCGTTGGAACATGGTCATTTTTTGACTGGTCTCTATTTTTTATCCGGTGGGACCGCCGCCGCGACGTCTCGGTCCCGTTCCCAGATCCAGAATTTGAGCGAATTCGCGACCGGCAGCAGGGAGTGACGGTTGATGCGGGAGACCATCCGCTGCGTCAAATGCTCCGCCTGTTGGTAATCCATGGTGTCGTGGATCCAGCGCGTGGGTGAATCCCCCCGCAGATGGCGGTATGATCCCGGATCGGCGCGGGCTTCCTCGAAAAGTTCCTTCGACACCATCAGCGTGAACAAGCCGACGGCGTCCAGATTAGCCTTGAGTATGAAATCCACGGTGGCCTCCGTCGTCTGGACCGTTTCCCCGGGGAAGCCGACCATGAAGCTGGCGCACATCGGCAAGCGCGCCGCCGTGATCGACTGGAGGCCGGCCTCCACGACGCTGCGGGTATAGCCCTTGCGCATCTTGGCCAGGATGTGGTCATGGATGGACTCGATGCCGAGCATGACCTTGTAGCAGCCGGCGGCGACCATGGCTGCGGCCAAAGCGGGTTGCCGGGCGAAATCGTCGACTCTCCCCATGCAGTACCAGCGCACTTCTGGTTCTGCCTTTTTGAGCAGTCCCATGAGCTCGAGGATGAAGTCCGAATCCGAGGTCAGATTGGGGTCCACAAAGTAGAGATGATTTTTCTTGTATTTCCGGACTTGTTCCTTGATCTCCTCGATCACGTCGGCGGGCTTTCTGAACACGTGCCGCCTTTTGCCGGGCACGACGCAGTAACTGCAGTTGTAGCGGCAGCCCCGCGAGGCCTCGATGGGGATGGACCTGAAATAGGCATCGATTACGCTCAGGTCCGGATGGAGCATTGTCTCATCCGGATAAAACCCCGTGCGGCCCGGGAGCACCCGCACCTGATCCGGGCCTTTGGTGATGCCTGCCACCGAGTCCAGGTTCGGATCGCGCTTGAGCGATTCGACCAGTTTCACCAGCGCCAGCTCACCGAAATCCGAGACCACCACGTCGCCCAACCGGCGCATCGCGGTCCGGTATTGGGCGCCGAAGCCGCCCAGAACGATCCGGGACCGGGGGCTTTCGCGCCGGACTCGGGCGACGATGTTCTCCAGGGTCCGTGTCCTGCCGATGGCGGTGGTCGATATCCCGACGATGAGAGGCTTTTTCCGCAGCAATCTTGTGAAGGTCCATTTCTTGAAGATCCCGTTGGAATAATGATACACGCAGGCGACGCTCATCCCGGCCTTCTGGAGGTAGGCCGACAGAAGCGGCAGCGCGAGTCGGGGCGGTTCAAAAGACCACGCCAGCATGAAATTCGTGATCTTCTTGGTGATGGCGCTGAGAATGGGATGGAGCGATCTTTGGTAATAATCCTCGTCATCCACCAGAAGGACGTCGAGTCTTGGCACTCTGCGCCTGCGTGGAAACATGGCTGTTTCTTCCTGCGTCAGGATTCGAGGACTTGTCCGGCCTCGGCCGCGCCTGCGGCCTGAGCGTTCTGCCGGTCCTCGTCGAACTGCTTGGCCGAGCAGATCACGACCTGAACGGAGGTCAGGGCGGGGTCGGACCTCACGGCCCGGCACAGGGAGATGCCGTCCATCCCCGGCATCATGATGTCCGCCACCACCAGGCGGGGACGTCCGCGGCGGATCTTTTCCAGGGCGTCGATCTTGTCGAGATGCTTCTCGACGTTGCGCTCTTCGTCGCCGACGATCGTGGCGATGAGCTCCGCCGCGTAGGGGTCGTCGTCGAAGATCATCACGTCCATGGTCGCAGTCCCTTGGCCATGTCACGGCGTCCCGGCAGAGGCTTTGTGCTGGGAGACCGCAGTCGTTTTCTCCATCCTCGCAATAGGGGCCGGGACTTCGAAGCGTATCAGCGTGCGGTTTTCATCGAGGGAGTTGGCCTCCAGCACGAAACGGCTGGCGTTGCCACGGACGAGCAAAGTCGACATGTCGAGGTCCTTGGCCATTTTGGCGGGCAGTCCGGGATCGCCCGAGTCGCGGATCAAGGACTCGAGATCGTCGGCATAGACGCCGGTCTGCCGATGGTGGCGGGCCTGGAGGACGGCTAAAGACGCGAGGTCCAAGCTCGTGTGGACTCGCAGATAGGTCTGTTGGACGCGCGGCCGGAAGGAGAACTGCAGCCAGAGCAGAAGACCTAGGATCAGCGCCGCCATGCCCGCGGCCACGGGCACTATAGGATTGTTCCAGAAGCATTGTGCCGCGGCGACGAATTCCCTCAGAAGGATCCCTTTGGGTGTGGCGACGGCAGCGCGGGACGCCGGCGCGACAGAGGCTGCGACCTCGCCCGGAGCCAGAGCGGCGAAGGTCTTGGCCGCAGCCCAGTTCCAGCGCTCCCGGTGGTCGCGCCGCTCCGGGCAGACCAATGTGTCGCCGCAGAATCCGCCGAGGCGGTCCAGTTCGGCGCCGGTCAGGGGACCGTGGACCTGGGAGTCGACGCGCACGTAGAATCTTGGCGGCTCCTTGGCCTTGCGTAAAGGCAGCCAGTTCTCGTGTCGGTCGCGGGGGAGGCCCTCCGGGCAGACCAGCGTTGAGTCCTGGGCGCCTTGGGCGGACAGCTCTTCGATGGTGTATGGTCCTTGGATATCCCGATCGACCCGGAGCCAATAGCGCATCACCATGAGTATAGCCTAGGCGATTCCCAGTTTCAAGCGCCGCTACTTTTTTTGGAACACCGGCGTGCCGTCGTCATATTCGGCGTTGGCGCCCCGTTCGTCCTTGACGGACTTCTGGACATTGCTCGCGTCGGTCGCGCTGTCGGTGTAGTGGGGGGTCGGGTTGGGGGACTGGCACGCATCGGGGCTTGTCCCGTTGTCGACGGCTTGCTGGACGCAGGAATCGACGTTCTGCTTCTCGTAATCCTGGCCATAGGCCGATTCGAGCGCGGCGGCCGCGGCCTTGGCCTGGGCCGCCATCTTCTGGGCCGCCATGAGCATCATGATGGCCATGGCGATCAGCATGGCGCCCATGATGATGAGGGCGATGCCGGCAATGATGAGTGGTATGCCTGTGCCGAGGAACATCGCCGAGCCGATCGCGATGAGACAGGCTCCTATGATGATGAGGATGATCCCGATGGCGATAAGTAGAACGGCGAGCAATTTGAGCATGCCGGCCGAAGCGCCGAGGCCCTTGATGCCGTTCATCGGGTTTTGATAGTTCTGCGCTTGTGCGGGATCCACGGCGCCGGGAGGTGAGGGCTGCTCGTCAGGTAGGGCGTTAGGATCGCCGAGAAGCGGCGCCGTTCCTCCATATTCGCCTCCGCTGGCGGACGGGTTCACTGGGACCGCTGAGTCGATCGGCGAGATCTGCCCGCCCTGCGTGTCGGCCTGCTCGAAGGCTGTCAGCGCAGTCATCCTCATGCCTTGCTCGCTGGACCCGCGCGCCGCCAGCACGGACATGCCTCGCGCATAGCGGAGTTGGGCGAAGGCCCGCCCCGAGCGGATGTTGCGGGTGCGCATGGGTGACGTCTGGTTTGAGTGACTCGCGCCGTGCTCCAAGGCCTTGGATAGGCGGCCCTTCTGGCCGGGATAGCGCGGGATGCGGCCGGCGGAATTATGAGTCCCGGATCCTGTCTGCATGGAAAGGAGGTTTTGGCCGCCGGAGTTCGGGGCCGATCCCCAAGGCTGGCCGGAGTCGCGAGGGCCCTGGGTCGCGGAGAGGATGTCGCCCCAGGGATTTTCTGCCGGCGTCTCCGGCGCCTGCGTCTGGGATTTTTCTGCCGCGGCGGGCGTCTCGGCCGCGGGCGGGGTCTTGTCATCGAACTTGAACTGCCCATGGCCGGCCTGGGCGGCCATGCGCAGACGAGCGTCGTTCTGTCCATGGCGCATCTGGATGGAGTCGGATATCGGGGCCAGTTCGCCCGGAGGGAGGGCCGGCTTTTCGTGAAGACGCATGTAGGTGTAGAGCCCGACGCCGGCCAGCACCGAGGCCAAGCCGATTCCGATCAATATCTTGCCCAGGTAGCTTGCGCTCGCCTGGCCCAGCCAGCCGAGGCCCGCGGGCAGCACTGCGGCCGTGCCTGCTACCGCAGCCGCCCCGGCTCTGGCCACGGCTTCTGACTCGGCCGCGCCTACGCCGCTCTGCGCCGCTGCGGCCGCGATCCGGCCTTCGCCCACGACGGCCTCGATGCCGGCGGTTCCCGCACCGCCGGTCGCTCCCGCGAATGGCCCTCCCAAAGGCCGCCCACCGCCCCAGGCCGCCCCCGCCTTCTTGCGTTCCTTTTCCCTCTTCTTAAGGTCGGGGATATCCGGCGCTGGCGCGTCGTGTTTTTCCTGCTTCTTTTCTTCGTCCGGTCGTTCCTTCATCTGGGCATCGCTCTAGCTGCTTATAGTGTATCAGAAAATCCATATTCTTTATTTCAAGTTTTTAAAAAAACAGAAAAGTCTTGTTAAAAATATGGTAAAAGTCGGCGGATGGAGGGTGTCGGCTAGAGCCCTCAGAGGCTTTTTAAGGTGAGATGTATCTTTAAGAAAGGCTCCTTGAAGCCCCGGGGCAATGGCGGGTAGGGGGCCCCGTCCTGGACCGCGCTCAAGGCGGTCAGATCGAAAGCTCGGTCCCCGGAACTCTCTTCGGTGCGCAGATCCGCGAATCGTCCGTTGGGCAGCAGGGAGAAGACCACGACGCACTCGCCTGCCCACTTGGGCATGCGGCTGGACCATTGCTCCCAAAGGATCTGACGGATCTGGCTGATGTACCAAGGATAAGGGAAATTGGGCATGTCCGTGGCGATGCCCGCCTGCCCGGGGGCCCCTCTGGCAGGTTCGCCCGCCGCTGCGGGCTGCGGCGTAGCCGTTGGGACCGAGGCGACGGGCTTTTCCTCGGCGATCGGCTCGCTCCAGCCGCGCAGGAGGCTGGGCCTGGGCAGGGGAGCGCGCTTGTGTCGTCGCGAGGAGAACTCGTCTGCTTCGGTTTGGGGCTGCAGCGCGGGCGCCGGGCCAATGGTCGCGGCTGCAGTCTCGGTTTGCGGGCTGAGGATGGTGGCGGTGGGTCCCACGAAGTCGATCATGTAGACGGACGTCGAACTGATTCTGGCGGCGTTGTAGAGCGCCAGAGCCAGGGCGGCCGCCCCGATATGGACGGCCAGGGAATAGCTCAGGTACGGCTTGAGGTCGCCAGCAGCGGCGCTCACGGCCTGGACTCGCCGGCCTCCGGGGAGACCCCGATGCCGAGCTTGCCTACTCCCAGGCGCTTGGCCACGTCGAGGACCGTGACTACCTTTTCGACGGGGACGCTGCGGTCCGCTTGGACCAGCAGGGTCTTCTGGGCGGACTTGGGCAGTCGCAGGGTCAGTTCGCGCTCGAGCTTGTCCCAGCGCACGGGTTGGCCTTCGACGAGAACGGCACCGCCGCGGCTGATCTGGACGTTGACCGTGGTCTCGGCGGCGGCCGGGGCGCCGGACTGCGCCTTGGGAAGTTTGACCGTGAGTTGGGATTGCACCAGTATCGGCGTGAGCACCATGAAGATGATGACCAGGATCAGCGAGATGTCGATGAGAGGGATGAGGTTCATCTCCGCGAAGGTCCGGCGTCCGGGGGCGATCTTCACGACCGGGCCTTCTCCGAGAGACTGTCCAGCACCTCGTCGCAGGCCCAGCTCAGGTCCTCTGCGAAACGGGCCGCGCGGTGGTTGATGTAGTTGTAGGCGGCGACGGCTGGGATGGCCACGAAGAGGCCCGCGGCGGTGCAGACCAGCGCCTCGGAGATGCCGATGGCGACTACTCCGGGACCGGCGCCCGTGGCGCTGGCCAGATCTCGGAAGGCGCGCATGACGCCCACGACCGTTCCGAAGAGACCGATGAATGGGGCGACGGTCGCGACCGTGCCCAGCAGCGTGGTTCCCTTTTGGATGGCGGATACCGCCCGTTCGACTTCGCGTTCGACGGCGCGTTTGCGCTCGTCGCGGTTGGGCGAGCCGGCGAGGCTGGCTATGAGGATGGGGCCGGCGAGCCCTTTATGGGCTTGGCAGAGCTTGACGGCATCCGATAGGTTCCCCGAGGCGATGAGCGAGCGCAGTTTGCTTAGCAAGGCTTGCTTGCCATCGGTGGCGCTTCGCATAAAACACCAGCGCTGCCATATGAGCGCGATGGAGTATACGGAAAGGCCGATGAGCAACCAAAGGGTTGCTCCTCCGGCGAGCAGGATATCTTTGATGTTGACGTTAAAGCTCATGGTGAGATTATGTCAAATCCTCCCGCTCATAAGGAAGTGGGCGCGGGACTTCGGACATTCAATTAGGCTTGCGTGGGCTGTCCTAGGCTGATAAACTACCTGTCTGATGAATCGGCACATGACAGCCTTTGCGATCGGCTTGTTCCTGGCCGCAGCTGGCGTGCCCCTGCGCGCGGCTCAAGGTGACGTCGCATCTCCCCCTCCCCCCTTCACCATCGAACCTCCGGCCGGCTGGTCTCTGGCGCCCCTGTCCGGAGATAATCCCAGCCTGCTTCTCCTGCTCAAGGGGCCGGAGAAGAGCTCCTTCGTCCTGGCCCGAATCAACCCGGTCAGCCTGGAGAACCGCGCGGCCGTGCGCACTTTTCTTTCGAACGTGGTTTACGGCATCAGCGCGCGCACGCACCTCAAGTTCAAAGCGGCCGCGAACGTCGAGACTGCCTCCTACGCCAACGGCGTGACGGCGACCTGCCTGCGGGCTGACCTTGACGACAAGCCGCGCATGACTCTGGCGGTCATGGAAGTCGACGGGGCCTACCTGCTCGGCACGCTGGTCAGCGCCGTGCCCGAGACCTTGCTGCCTTCCATCCTGGGCTCACTTAAAGGAACCGGGACCCCGGTCGCGGGAGCCGCCGCGGTCGCTGAGAGCGTCGATGGACAGCTGCGTTTTAACCTGCCGCCGGGGCTGCGCGCCCGGGCGCTGACCTCGCGCGAGCGGCAGATGGGATTTGTGGGCGCTTTCGAGGGTTCCGGCGCCGAGCTGTTGGTCCTGAAGTTGGCCGACGACGGGACTCTGGTCAAGGACCGGCCTGAGATCGTCAAGGCAACGGTGCTTGCGGCCCCGGGGGTCGAGCCAAAGACTTTGACTTCCGTGCAGTACCTTATGACCTCGGCCGGGCCCGATTTCATTTACGCCTCGGCGCGGGTCGCCGATGCGGCGGGCGAGGGGGCGTTCTTGGCCGGCTATATGCCCTGGGCTTACTGGGGGTACTCCATCCTGGCCAAGGGGGGCAAGGCCCCGGAATTGGCCAAGGCGATGTTGGGCTCCTTGTCTTTGGGCCCGTCGGCCGTGCCCAAGCTCGTGGCGGCCTCCCCCAGGCTGCCTGTGGCGCGCCGATTGGCAGTGCTCTCGCCCTGGACGAGCACGCTGGTCCTTATTTTGCTGTTGGCCGCCGTGCTCTGGTTCTGGTGGCGCAATCATGGCTCTTGAGCACGGTGAGGAGTTTAGATGCGACGAGGAGTCTCGACATGGGTAAGATGGCGCTTGCCGACGACGTGAAAGCCGCTGAGAGCCTGCTTAAGGCCAAGGATGCCGTCCTGCGCGGCATCCATTCGGTGATCATCGGTCAGGACCATGTCATCGAGGAGCTCTTAATCGCCTTGTTCTCGCGGGGACACTGCTTGCTCGAGGGCGTGCCGGGCTTGGCCAAGACTCTGATGATCTCAAGCCTTTCCAGACTTCTGGACTTGAAGTTCTCCCGTATCCAGTTCACCCCGGACCTGATGCCTTCCGACGTGACCGGCACCGAGGTCCTGCATGAGGACCCTGAAACCCGTCAGCGTTCTTTTCGCTTCCTGCCCGGCCCGGTCTTCGCCAATATGATCCTGGCCGATGAGATCAACCGCACTCCGCCGAAGACGCAGTCCGCGGTTCTGGAGGCCATGCAGGAGTGGCAGGTCACTTCCGCGGGCGCGACCCGGCCTTTGCCGCGGCCCTTCTTTGTGATGGCCACGCAGAACCCGATCGAGCAGGAAGGGACCTACCCCCTGCCCGAGGCGCAGTTGGACCGTTTTTTTCTGCAGATCGCGGTGGGTTATCCTACCGCCGATGAGGAGCGGCGCATCGTGACCGAGACCACGGGCGCCAAGGATGTGAAGCTGGCACCGGTGTTGACCGGCGCCGAGGTGTTGGCCTTCCAGGACCTGGTGCGGCGGGTTCCGGCGCCGGATTCCGTCGTGGACTACGCGGTGCGCTTAGCCCGCATGACTCGGCCCAGCGAGGCTGGGGTCCGCGAGGATGTCAAGAAGTGGGTGGCCTGGGGCGCGGGGCCGCGCGCCAGCCAGGCCTTGGTGGTGGGCGCCAAGGCCCGGGCTCTTCTCTCCGGCCGCTTCGCGGTGTGCCTTGACGATATCAGGGCCCTGGCCAAGCCGGTCTTGCGCCATCGCCTGGTGCTTAATTTCCAGGCCGAGGCAGAGGGCGTAAAACCCGATGCTCTGATCGAGCGGCTGCTCCAGGACTAGCCTGCGAAGTTAAGACAGTCCAAGACTGTCACCGGTCAGCGCTTATTGGGAAGGATCTCGAGCCAGTAGCCGTCCGGGTCCTCGATGAAATAGATCCCCATCTTCTCGTTTTCGTAGCAGATGCAGTCCATCGCCTTGTGCTGTGCGTGGGCTCCGGCATAGTCGGATGCGGTGAAGGCCAGATGGAACTCGTTGTCGCCGAGCTTGTATTTTTCCTTGCGGTCCCGCAGATAGGTCAATTCCAGCTTGTGCGGCGTGACGCCGTCGCTCAAAAAGACCAGAGTGAAGCTTTTGTCTGGTGAATTGATACGCCGGGTCTCCTTGAGGCCCAGGGCCTGGTCATAGAAATCCAGGCTCTTCTGGAGGTCCAGCACATTGAGATTGTTGTGCGCAAACTTGAAGGTCATATCGCCCCCCCCCCTGCGTCGTCAGCCGCGATTGTATTAAATGTGCCTCGGCCGTCTAATACGGGAAGATCTGATCGAGCTTTTTCTCCTGGAGGTCTCCCAGCTTCTTGAGTCCGTCGAGGCCCAGGCGGTCGCGGCTGCCCAGCACATAGATCGTCATGACTTTGTCTTTGAGATGCTGGGCGAACGCCTCGAGGTCGGCGAGCCGGTATTGGAGCGCCTTCTCGAAGCGCCGCGGCCGCGGGTCGCCGCCCGTGATCCCCTGGTCTTCCCAGCCGAGCAGGGCGCCGGGGATGGCGCGAAAGGGGATTGGATTGGTGCGGTAGTCCTCCTCGATGGCTCGCGCCGCGTCCGTGAAGCGCTGCTGCGACCAAGGCGGGGACGTGATCAGGTCGCGCAGCAGGGTCGCCGCCTCGACGGTCTTGTCGGCCTGGCAGCCCAGGGCGCCCATGATCCTGTTGTCGTCGCCTTTGTGCCAGGCCGGGGCATAGCCGCCCCAGGCCGAGTAGGCCAGCGAGCGCGCCTCGCGGATCTCCTGGAAGATGACGGAATTCATGCCGCCGTCCAGGTAGTCGTTGAAGAATGAATAATCGACGGCGCGCTCCGGGTCGAGTATGTCGTCGGCCGCGAACACGCCGACTTTCGACTGCACCATGTCGCGGTGCGTGAAGTAGACGACGGGCTGGGCCGGCTTCTGATAGCGCAGCGGCGTATGAGCCGGCGCAGCCTCATAGCTGCGGCCAGGATCTTCCAGGAGCTTGGCCAGCTCCGAGGGCTCGCGATTGCCAACGTAAGCGGTGCGGCGCTGGAAGCCCATGAACCCATGCATCAGGCGGCGCAGGCCATCGGACTTCAGCGCCAGCAGTTCCTGGTTCGAGAGCTCGTTGAGCACCGCGCTGTCTGGGCCGCGGAAGGCGAAGCTGCCCAAGGCGTTGTAAACGGCGCCGGGATCCTTCTTGGCATCCGCGTGGGCGCCGATCTTCACATCGACCATGCGCTGGAGCATGTCCGGCGCGATGTAAGGCGACTCGAAACGCTGGTTCATCAGGCGCAGCGAGGTCCAAAGGTTGGAGTCGAGCCCGGCCAAAGAAATGCTCGAATCCCATTCGCCGCAGCCGTAGCTGAGGCTCGTGCCCAGGCTGAAGAGCTTCTTCTTGAACTCGTCGGCGCTCATGTCTCCCGTGCCGGAAAGCTCCAGGAGGTCCAGGGCGGCGCAGAGGCTACGCTCCTGGCGCCGGCCCCGGTCGAAGACCCAGGTGAGCTGGAAGAGGTCGTTGAACGGGTTCCTCGCGGCGTAGAGCTTGCCGGAGGGCAGAGGCGTGATCGTGTAGTCGCGGCCCGCCGCGAGCCAGCGCGGCTGTAAAAGCCGGGCCGGCAGGGCATAGATCTCCTTGGCGAAAGACGATTCGCGCGCGGGATCGATGTCCACCTTGGCGAATCCAGGCTTGGCGATGTTGGGGATCTCGGGCTTGGCGTTGCGCCGGAAGGCCACCACGCGGTCCGCTCCCAGGTAGAGATCGGCGACCCGCAGGACGTCGGCCTTGGTCACCTGGCGCAGGCGGTCGAGCCGCCCGGCCGTGGCCGGCCAGGACTCGAGATGCACGAAGGAGTCGGCCATCTCGGCGGCGCGGGCCTCGTTGGATTCGAGCTTGGATTTCTCGGACACCTCGAAGCTGGTGATCACGGCTTTGATGTCTTCCTCGCGGAATGCCCCGGCTTTGAGCTTGGCCACCTCGGCCATCAGCAGGGCCTCCGCCTCCTCCAGCGTCTGCCCCTTCTTGGTCACCGCCCACATGCTCCAGTCGCCCGCCTCGTTGTAGAAGCTGGGACCGGAACCGGCGGCCTTGACCTTCTGGGCCTGCACGAGGTCGAGGTTGATGAGGCCGGCTGCGGAGTTGTCCATGAGCATGTCCAGCACCGTGAGCGCGTCGGCGTCGGCGTGCCCGCGCGGGACCGTGGGCCAGGCGATGATGGCCTTTTCCTCGGCCTCGTACTTGACCTCCACGAGCTCCCGGCCCTTCGGCTTGGGCAAGGGCCAAGTCCGGGGCTCGGGCCTGGCTTGCGGCTGCCAGGTCCCGAAGTACTTGGAGAGCAGATCGAGCATCTTCTGGCGGTCGAAGTCGCCGGCCAGCACGAGCGCCATGTTGTTGGGGTGGTAATAGCTGTCGAAGAAGCCGTACATGTGGGCCAGCGAGGGGTTCTTGAGATGCTCGATGGTCCCGATGGTGGTCTGCGTGCCGTAGGGATGGAGCTTGTAGAGCTGCTTGTTGAGGGCCTCGGAAATGAGCCGCTCCCTGTTGTCCAGGCTGCGGTTTTTCTCCTCGTAGACCACTTCGAGCTCGTTCTGGAAGAGGCGGAAGACCGGGTGCGCGAAGCGCTCGGACTCGAGTTTTGCCCAGGCCTCGGCGCGGTTGGACGGCAGATCCACGTGGTAGACGGTCTCTTCGTCGGAGGTGAAGGCGTTCAAGCCCTGGAATCCCAGGCGCTGGTAAATCTTATCCATCTCGTTGGGGATCTCGTATTTCTCGGCTTCGATGTTCTCCCGGTCGATCTCTTTATAGATGCGCTCGCGCTCCGCGGGAGTCTGGGCGCGGAAATGCTCTTCATAGAGTTGGGTGATGCGGTCCAGATGCGGCTTTTCCTTCGCGTAGTCCAGCGTCCCGATGGACGTGGTTCCCTTGAAATTCATGTGCTCCAGGTAATGCGCCAGGCCCGTGGAGTCGGCGGGGTCCATCGCGCTGCCCGCGCGCACCGCGATCCAGGCCGCTATGCGCGGCACCTCATGGTTGGGGCTGAGGTACACGGTCAGACCATTGGGCAGGCGATGGATGGTCGTCTGCATCATGTCCGAGGGCAAGGGCCTATCGAGAGGCTCCGGCGCTTTGGGCATCCAATCCCCGGCTAAAGCCGGCTGGGGAGCGGCTAAGAGCAGGCTCGGCAGCAGCAGCAAGAAAATCAAGAAGGTCTTGGTAGTCTTCACGGAATCAAGTATAGCGATTTTATGCTTGTGAAACTCCTGGCTTCAGTGCCGTCTGGTAAGTTACGATTGCCGTATGAGTCCGAATCTGGATCATCAACATGAACGACCTGCTTCTGAAAACCGCCCGCCGGACCCGCCGCCGCGGATCTATGTGTGCACGGACCAGGGTTTAAGACTGCAGCAGGATACTTCCGGCCCCGTCGCGCCCGCGGAAATTAAGCGGTCCCGGGGTAGCCCTTTGCTGTGGGTATCCCTGCTGTTGGCGCTCTCGGCGTATTATCTCGACGTCGGAAAATGGGTGGAGTCGGTCGAGGCCTTTTTGGATCGGCGGCAGCAATTCGTAGCATGCGCTCCCTATCGTGCCTGGGTGGCGCAGCATCCGCTGAGCTATGAAGAGGTCGCCGCCGATCCCTTGGTATGGGCCGGCAAGCCCGTGCTGTGGGAAATCGCCCGCGGGCCGGAAGGGGCCTTCTATTGCGGCCAAGACGCTGCCAAGAAAATTTCCTGGACCGATCCCGCCGCCCGCGAGCTGGCTGGTCTAACGCAGGGCGGCGGCCCTGTGAGGATTCTGGCCCTCATCGAGAGCAATGAAAGTTCGACGCCGCTTTTAATACCTCTGGAAGTCGATCGATAGCAGCGCATAAAGATGATATAGGGTAGCCTCCTGCCGCAGCAAGCGCCCCGTACGCTCATATTAGTAGAATTCCCTCATGCGCTATCTTGACCCCGTCGCCCTGGCCAAGTTGCGCAACCTCAGCCTCAACCTGCGCCGCATAACTGCCGAAGGCCACCTGACCGGCCGTCATCGCAGCTCGGCCCGAGGTATTTCGCATGAGTTCGCCCACCATCGCGCCTATGTCCCCGGCGACGAGATCAAGGCTCTCGATTGGAAGGTCTTCGCCCGCCAGGAGCGCTTCTACGTGCGCCAGTACCAATCCGAGAACATCCTCACCGGCATGGTTCTTCTCGACGTTTCCGGATCCATGGCCTATGCCGCGGGCGGCCGTCCGGCCAAGTGGGAGAATGCCTGCCGCTTGGCCATGGCTGCCGCTTTCCTCGTCCTCGCCGAGGGCGACGCCGTCGGCCTGGCGACCTTCGACACGCAGCCCCGCGAGTTCATCCCCCCCCGCACCAGCTTCGGACAGCTCGAGGTCCTCGACGGCCTGCTGGGGCGCAGCCAAGCCGGCGGCGAGACCGACCTGGCCGCGGCTCTGGAGGCCGCCGCCGTCCGCATCCGCCGTCGTTCCTTGGTCGTTTTGATCTCGGACCTCCTCGGAGACTGTGACGCCATCCTTAAGGTGGTCAAGGCCCTGCAAGCGCGTCGCCATGAGCTCATGGTCTTGCAGGTGCTCGATCCGGCCGAGAGGGACTTCGGCTTCGCGGGGCCCACTCTGTTCCGGGGCCTGGAGGACCGGCAGGAGCTTTACTGCGACGCGTCCTCCCTTCAAGACGCCTATCGGGCGGCCTTCCAGCGCCAGCAGAAGCTCTATGAGGCGGGCTTCCACGGTGCCGCCATATCCTACATGAGTTTCTACAACGACCGCCCTTGGGACGAGGACTTGGCGCGCTTCCTGGGCCGTAGGATGCCGTGACCTTCACCAATCCGGCCGTGCTTTGGGCCCTGCCCTTGGGGGGCGTTCCTCTGCTCCTGCATCTGTTGTCCCGGCGCCGCGCCCGGAAGGTGGAGTTCTCGGATCTGACCCTGCTGCGCCGGGTCCAGGCCCAGGCCTTGCCGCGCACCCGGCTGCGCCAATGGCTTCTTGCTGCGGTCCGCTGCGCCGTCGTCCTGGCTCTGATCGCCGCCTATGCCGGACCGGTCCTGGAGCAGCGCGGCGGCGGGGCTCCCGGGGCCGCGGCCGGCGACGGGGTGGACCTCGTGCTGCTCTGGGACGACTCCTATTCGATGGGAGCGGTGAGCCAGGGCCGCGCGCGTTGGGCCGCGGCGTGCGCGGCGGCGGATGTGCTGCTGCGCAGCCTGCGGCCCTCCGACCGCGTGGCCTGCGCCGCTTTCAACGACCGCGTGGAGGGCGCGGGGCTCGATTGGATGAGCCCGCGTGCCTGTCAGGAGCTCATCGACCATTCCCTCCCGGGCTCGCGCGGCACCGATTACGCTCCCGCTCTGCGCGCGGCCTACGCCTTTTTGGGGCGCTCTCGTAGGGCTCGCGCCGTCTTGCTCTTGAGCGATGGCGCGGCTCATGGGCTGCGCGGGGTCTTGCCCCCGCCGGAGCCTGGGATCGGCCTTTACTGCATCTCCTGGCCGTCCCCTCCGTTCAACGCGACGGTGCTCTCCGCCCGTCCGGAGCGCGCCGGCTCCTCCGACCAGCCGGCCTTGCGCGTCGCGCTATGGGCTTCGGCCCCGGCGGACTCGTCTTTGGACCTGTGGCAGGAGCGCACGCGCCTGGGGGCCAGCGCCGTGGCGTTGCGGGGCCGGGGCGAGGCCGTCTCGTCTGTGCCCTTGCCCGCGGGCCGGCCGGCGCCTGCGCCGGCTCCCGCGATCGTCAACGCATCTCCTGATGACGCTCGGGGCGTCGGCGCTTTGGCGCCGACGTGGTCCGGCCACGTGGAGCTGCGCCCCGACGCCCTGCCGGCCGACGATGCCTATTACTATTCCTTCCGGCAGCCGCGCCGCGGCCGGCTGCTGGTCCTCTACGGCGACCCCGCTTTTTTGCGCTCGCCCCATGCCGGGTATTTCCTGCAGGACCTTTTCGCCGGGCCCGGTAAGCGGCTCCTGGAATGGGACGCGGATTTCGCGGAGTCGGGCCGGCTCGGCTCTTCCGGGGTGCGGCTGGCGGATTACGATGCCGTGGCGTTGGCCGATATCCAGGCGCTTCCCGCCGCCGCGGCCGCGGCCCTGGAGGCGTATGTCCGCCGGGGCGGCGGGCTGTGGCTGTTTCCGGGCAGCCGCGAAGGGGCCCTCGTCCTGGGCGGCTTGTCGCCGTGGCTCCCGGTCCGGATCGCCGCCGCCGAGCCGGAGTCGGCGCGGGGTCTGCGTCTGGAGCCGGGCGCACTAGCCTCGGCTTGGCGGGACTTCGAACTCGACAAGGTCGCGCTGACGCGCCGCCTGGACGTGACACCGCGCCCGGGGGGCCAGGTTTGGATGCGGACTGCATCCGGCGCGCCGCTCTTGGTTTCGGCCGTCTATGGCGCCGGCCGTGTGGCGGTCTGGGGAGCCGGGTTTGACGCCGTCTCCGGCAACCTGCCGGTCAAGCCGGTTTTCACCGCCTTGGTGTCCGCCGTCCTTTCGCTTTTGCGCGAGCCCGCGGGAGCCATCGAGAGTTTCAGCGTCAAGGTGGGAGAGCCTATCGTCAGGACCTGGACGCGCCAGGAGGCGGCCCCGGCTCGGGTGAGAGTGCGTTCTCCCGAGGGGCGCGTCGCCACGCTTTGGGTCAAGGACCGGCGGGTGGAATACTTCGAGACGGCGAGGCCCGGACTCTATGTCATGGAGGATGAGACCGGCGGCAGGGTCTACGCCGTCAACCTCGACCGCGGCGCCGGCGAAAGCGATCCGGCGCCGGCTGCGTTTGCCCCCTGGCGGGAATTGAGCGTGGAGCGGCTGCGGGATGAGTTCTGGACCAAGGTGCGCGGCCGCGAAGCGCGCGGCATGGCTCTGGCGGCCGCGATCGCCTGCCTGGTCGTCGAGATGCTTATGTGCCTGCCGCGCGTTTTCTTTCTCGTGCTCTTGCTGGCGGGCCTGAGCCTGCCCGCCGCGGCTCAGCAGGGAGACCGGTTCGTGTGGACCCAGCTGAAGCTCGGCTCGACGTGGGATCCCTATCCGGACGCGCCCGCGGAGGTGCTGCAGCTTCTGGGCACGGTGACCAGCGTCCTGGTGGAGCCGGAGCGGCGCGTCATCATGCTCAAGGACCCGGCTCTATTCACTTCCCCTCTGGTCATCCTGGCGGGGCGCGAGGCCCCGCCGGCGCTCGACGCCGAGGACGTGCGGCGCCTGCGCGCCTATCTGACCGCGGGCGGGATGCTGTGGATCGAGGATACCTCGGGGCTGGCGATGAGCTCCTTCGACCGCTGGGTGCGCGGCACGCTCAAGGACGTGCTGGCCGAGTCCGAACTCCAGCCGCTGCCGGGTGAGCATGTGGTCTTCAAGACCTTCTTCCTTCTGCGCGGGGCTGCGGGCCGGGTCATGGTGCGCGGGACCCTGGAAGGGGTCTCCTGGGGTGAGCGCACGGCCGTAATCTATTCCCGCGACGACCTTCTGGGCGCCTGGGTCAAGGACGCCCTGGGCCGGCCGCTGCTGCCCTGCCTTCCCGGTGGCGAGGCCCAGCGTCATAACGCGCGCAAGCTCACCCTCGACATCCTGATGTATTCGCTGACCGGCAGCTATAAGTCGGATGCCGTGCATCAGCCTTATCTGCTTCAGAAGATGCGTATGGGGATCCCTTGAGCTTCTCCTTGGAGTGGGGCGGCGGTTGGTCGGCAGCCCTGGCGGCGCTGGTTCTGGCCGGCGCGGTGTTCTGGCATGGCCGCCGTACGCCGGCGCGCGGCGGCTTGCTGGCGCTGCGGGTCCTGGCCGCCGCGGCCTTGGCTCTGGCGGCGTTGCAGCCGACCGTGGCCATCAGCGAGCCGCAGAGTTTCAAGCCGCGGCTGCTGGTCCTCATCGACGACGGCCATCCGATGGCCGCGCCTTCACGCAACGGCGGGCTTCTGCGCTCGGTCAGCCGCCTGCGGGCGGCCCTGGACTGGCTGCAGAGCCGGCGCCGGTCGCTGGAGGCGCGCTGTGAGCCGCAGTTCTACGCGCTCTGCGACCGCGGCCGCAGGCTGGCGGGCTGGAGCGAGCTGGCCGGCCTGTCCGTCTCGGCGGCCAGCCTGCGGCCGGCGTCGGCTCTGCGCGACGTCATGGACGACCAAGGACCTGCCCTCGGCGCTGAGCCGTCGCGGCCGGAGCGGGCCTGGCTCTTCAGCGACGGCAACGCCGAGTCGGACCCGGAGCTCGAGCGAGCTTTAGCCGAGCTGCGCATGCCGGTGGACGTCGTGGGCGTGGGCCCCGCCCAGCGGGAGCGCGGCGTCTCTTTCGTGGATCTTAAGACCCCGGATTTCGCATTCCTGCACGGCCGCGTCAGCGTAGAGGCCGCAGTCGAGGCCTCGGACCTGGGTGGGCGGGTCTTGGGACTCGACCTCCTCAAGAGGAGCCGGACGGACCGGGAGCGCTGGGAGACGGTGGAGCATCGGGAGTTCCGGCTGCGCTCGGACCTTGAGACGACGGTCGCCACATTCACGGCCACCGCCGAGTCTTTGGGCTCCGAGAGCTACCGCGTGGAGGCCCGGGTTGCTCCGGCCCAAGCTCGTCGTGACTTCCGGATGGAGGTCATCCGGCAGAAGTACCGGATCATGTACCTCGCCGGCCGTCCCAGTCCCGAGTACGCGAACCTGCGCGAGTTCCTCAAGGCTGATCCCAATCACGAGCTGGTCTCCTTCGTCATCCTGCGCAATCCCGAGAATCCCACGCTCGTGGCCGACAATGAGCTTTCGCTGATCCCTTTCCCGGCCTCGGAGATCTTCGTCCAGACCATCGGCCAGTTCGACCTTTTTATCCTGGAGAATTTCTCCTACGAGCGCTTTCGCGGCCAGATTCCCCTGGTCTACCTTGAATCGCTTAGGAACTTCGTGGCCGAAGGCGGTGCCCTGCTGGTCATCGGCGGCGAGAATGCCTTCAGTCTTGGCGGCTATCGCGGCACGCCTCTGGAGGAGGTCCTGCCGGTCAAGCTTTCCAACCGGGTCCCGGATTTCATCGGCGGCCTGTTCCGGGCCAAGCCCGTGGCGCTGAACCATCCGCTCGTGCAGCTTTACGATACTCCCGAGCAGTCCCGCGCGGCCTGGGAGGCTCTTCCGGAGCTCGACGGCTACGGACAGTTCGTCGCCGCGCGGCCGGGGGCCACGGTGCTGGCCGCGCATCCCCAGGCGCGTATGGAGTCTGGTGAGCCGGCGCCGCTGTTCGCGATCCGCGACTATGGACGCGGCAAGGTCATGCTGGTCAGTTCGGATTCCACCTGGCGCTGGCGCTTGGGCGGCGCCCTGGATTGGAGGACCGCGGGATTTTATGGCCGGTTCTGGACCCGGGCCGTGCAGTACCTGACCGGCAGCCTGGAGCTTTCCAAGGTCAAGTTCGCGCCGCTGCCGGATCGCCTGCCCTCACGGGAGCCGGCCGTGGTCGCTCTGCGAGTCTTTGACGAGGGTTTTGCTCCCGCGGCCGCGGTCGCCACCGAGATCACGGTCGTCTGGACGGGCCCGGACGGCAAGTCGCGCCAGGTCCTGCCTCGGGAGACCGGGCCGGGGACCTATGCCGTGGAGTTGACGGGGCTCTTGCCGGGCGCGCACAGGCTCAAGGCTTCGGCGCGCTATCAGGGAAAAGCTTGGGGCGAAGACGAGGTTCGCTTTGATTGGGCCAAGGCGCCGCCCGAGGCCCCCATGGACCGCAAGTGGCTGCGCAGCGTGGCCGAGGCCACGGGCGGGACCTTCACCGAACTCTCCGCTTGCGACGCCGCAGCCTTGCTGGAGAAGCTCTCCCCCCTCCGGCGCCAGTCAGAGATCACCCGGCGTCGTCGTCCTTGGGCCTCGCCCTTGTGGCTGGCTGCGGCCTTGGCTCTGCTGCTCTGCGAATGGGCGGCTCGGCGTTGGCGGGGGTACCCTTAGGGGGCCGCTCAGCGCTGCGGGAAGTAGTTGTAGCGGAACTGCAGGACGCCCAGCACGTCGTAGCCCCCGTCGTACTTGAGGTAGGCCACGTCGAAGTTGAGCTTGATGAAGTAGCCCACCTTGAAGTTGATGAGCCAGGGGTTCAGGGGTGCGCCGTTGAACTTCATGACCTCGACTCCCAGCGGATAGGCGGGCTTGGGGATGAATAGGAAGCTGGCGAAGGGCACGGTCTGGCTCTTGACGACCGTGCCGCTGTGGTCTCCCTGGAGCCCGCCGGGACCGTTTCGGTAGTATTTCAGGGCTTCAGGCGTGAGGAACTCGGAGAGGTTTCCGGGCAGGTTGCCGATGTTTCCCTGCATGACGCCCACGCTCGTGCGCGCCGGCCCGAATTTCTTGCTCAGCACCAGGTAGGCGTCGCTGAGGATCTGGGTACTCCCGTTGGAGGCCTTGACCGTGAGAGTGGCGGTCTGGTTGATCTGCGGCTGCGGGGAGTCGCGCAGCAGGGCGGTGGCTTGTACGCCCACGGCCATGGCCGGCCGCAGCGAGGTCTCGGATTGGACCTGCATCTTGCCGTCTGCGGTCAGCAGCCAGACTCCCAGGCGGTCGATGTAGTTGGTCTTGGCCGAGGTGTGCGGATAGTTGTTGACCCCGTAGAGGCGGCCGATGTAGTAGGCCGCGTTGATGTCGAGGCCCATGCCCGGCGTGGCGTAGCGGCCCGCGCCCCGGTAGGCCGTCGGGGTGAGCACGACTCCGGAGACGGCCGCGGGCGCCAGCGGTCGTACCACCTTGGTCGAAGCGCCCACCACGAATTTCTCGGTCATGGAGAAGACCAAGCGCACCTCGGAGGTCGAGATCGCCACGCCTTGGAATTCCGGCGGTACGGGAACGCCCGGGATCGTGTAGAGTTCGGCCTCCACTTTGTCGAATTTCTTGAGTGCTAGGAGGCGTTCGATGTCGGAGTCGATGTCCGCGTTGGTGTAGAGCGACCCGCGCTGCCCGCGCACGGCCTCGCGCCAGGAGTAGTCGCTGACCAAGCGGTCCTTGGAGAAGAAGAGGACTTCGCCCAGCACCCACGGACCGCGTTCCCGGGCTATCCGGCTACCTAGATAGGCCGTCATGTTGGCCACGGTCGATGTCGAGGTCCCGAAGGCGACCGGCTGCGTGGAGATGCCCACGACTTGCGCTCGGGCCTCCGAGACGCCCAGGCCGAGCAGGACAATGACCGCCGTGATCGTCTTTTTCACAGGCCGAACCAAGGCACGAACCAGAGCAGGATGCGCAGGCCGATATTGGCCGCGACGCCTGCGCCTACGTCGTCGGCCACCACTCCCAAGCCGCCCGGCAGCCGTTCCAGCCAACTCCAAGGCGGCAACTTCCACGAGTCCAGCACCCGGAACAGCACGAAGGCGGCCATCCAGACCGGCAGCCGCGGCGGAAGGAAGGCGATCGCCGTCCAAAATCCGACGACCTCGTCGAGCACGATGCGCGGGTCGTCGTGTACGCCGAAGGCTTTTTCCGCCCGGTCGCACAGCCAGCAAGCCACCGCTACGGCGCAGGCCCAGAAGGCGCAGAACCGCAAAGGAGCCGCCGGCAACAGCGGCGCCAGGATCAGGCCTTCGACGGTCCCCATCAGCCCCGCTCCGGTCCAGCGGCGCCCACGCGTCCACTCAAAGAACTTCGCCCTGGGAATGGCGTCCAATAACGTCGATGGAATATAGCTTAAATAGAGTCCGGTGGCAAGCCAGACCGCCGCGCCGTCCGCCAAGGCATTGTTTGAGGGCGTGCGGCACGGCAGCTCTGCCGGGCTCGACGCCGCGCGGTCGCCGCGGTTCAGCCCCATGAATTCTCGATCATGCGGCGGCTTTGGCGGTAATAGAAGTAAGCGCTGATCCAGGTGAGCAAGACGCAGAGGACGGTAAGAGGGTATGGCAGACGCTCCAGCCAGGCCGGAGCGTCTGCGACGTTTTCAATGACGACGAGGATGGCCAGCATGAGCAGCACCGCGCCGCTCTGGACGCCCATCTTCCATTTGCCCCACTTCTCAGCGGCCATGACCTTGCCTTGGACCGCGGCGAGGGTGCGTACCCCGCCGATCAAGAGGTCTCGCGCTACAATCAGGAACACCCCCCACGGCGGGATGTCGAGCGCCCGCTTTTCAATGAGGGCGATGAGGGCGCCCAGGACGAGGATCTTATCCGCGATCGGGTCGGCGATCTTGCCGAAGGTGCTGATGGTGTTTGTCAGGCGCGCCACATAGCCGTCTACCCAGTCCGTGACGAGCGCGGCCGCGTAGAGTCCCAGGGCGGCGATGTGCCAGCCCGTGTTGGCATGCATGAGCGCGAGGACCATGGCCAGGGCCATGAGGATGCGGGCCATGGTCAGCTGGTTGGCGAGGTTCATGGGGACACTATCCGATACTCCCCGGTCTCTTCGGGCCGCGGAAGCCTGTAGGGGGAGCCGTTGAGGGTGAGGGCTAGGTTCGCGGGGACCGGGGTGCGCAGCACGATGAGTTTGCGGGCCTGGAATTCCTGCCGCGAGCTCATCGGGAGGCGGCCGGCGAAGAGGATGACGCCGTCGGCTTTGACGCTGACCCAGGTCTCGTCTCGGCACATGAGGACAAGTTTCGGCCCGATCAGGGGGTGCATGGGCTGCAGCGCCTGCGGCTGAAGGCTTTCCTCGGTTGGCAGTTTGGCCACTTGCCCGCGCGCGGCCCACCAAACCAGGGCCAGGGCTAAGGCGAGGCTGAGGACGATGCCACCCAGCGCGGAGAGGAGGGCGTTGAAGTGGGGCGAGGCTTCCAGGGGTGACGCCGCGGGAGCGCCGGCGGCACGGACGCCATCAGGGGATGCGTCGGCTGTCGCGGGGATATCATGAGGAAGCGCGCTGGTGGACGGCGCGGCATCGGCGCCCGCGGGGGAGTCGTTGACGATCGGGGCGGGGTGGAGCCTGTCCCAGAGCGGCTGGAAGTCGAGTTCGAGGTACTCGCAGTAGCCCGCCAGGAAACTGCGCAGATACACCGGCGCCGGGAGGTCATCGAAGCGGCCGGCTTCTAGGGCTTCCAGAAACTTGCGCGGGATGCGGGTGCGTTGGCAGACCGACTCCAGGGTGTAGCCGCGGGAGATGCGGGTCTCCTTGAGGCCAGTGCCGACCTCCTGCGCGGGCGCCGATGCCGATGCAGGGATCGGAGTCTGGTCGGCAGGTCGATCTTGGTCCATAAGTCAGCGCGGCGCGGCCGGGAAGTCCAGGATGTCCGCCCCCGCAGGCGGTGTGAATTGGAATTGGGTCTGTGCCAATTCCGGATTGAAGAGGACATCGGTGAAGACGGTGCGTGCCGAGACGGAACCCATGCGCAGTTCGGAGTCGAACGGGAAGAAATCGCGCGTGGAGAGGCGCAGGGTCAGGAGAAAGTCCCCCTCCGGGCTTGCGGCCGGGCGGGGCTTGAGCAGAAGGGTGAGGCTGCGGTGGCCGTCGGCCGACGCGGCCGAGACCGTGGATAACGTCACGGCGTAGCGCTTCAGGAGTTCTGCGTAGTTGCCGAAATCCAGGAGACCTTGAGCCAGGGGCTGGGACCTCTTCCATTCTGCGAGCTTGGTGCGGATGACTTGGCCGTTGGCCTGACGCCAGACCCAGACCCGGGAGCCGTCGCAGACCAGAGTCTGGGCCTCCGGGGTCCGGTGTTCGATGCGCAGGTGGTCTTTCTTGCCGTAGGCTAGAGTCCCGGCCACGGCTTGGGTCTGGCCGGTGTCTTCCGAGTGCACGGTTTGACGGAAGGCCGCGGAAAGCGTGCGTAGGTCGCGGTCGAACCGTTCGAAGCGTTCCAGAATGAGAGGCACCGTGAGCGTCTCGGTGGTGGCGGGATAGAGGGGCAGCGAGGTCGGCGGCGCGGATGCGACGCCGAGCTGACGGCCATCCGGACGTGCGCTGGCCGCCATGGACTCTGGCGCGGCCGCGGCCGAAAGCGCTAGAGCCAGGGCGACGAGCGCAGCCAGGTTCATCCGGGACCTCTTCATGGCCGTCAACGCTTCCCCTCGCTGATGGGGACCTGCGGGAAATCGGCGCGCAGGCAGGCTTCGATCTCGTCGAAATGGATTTCCCAGCGGTTGGAGCCATCGGGCTTATGGATGAGGCCTTTGACCTCCAGGAGGCTGAGTATGTTGGTGGCCCGGGCTGAGGAGCCGAATTGGCTTTTGAGCAAGTCTTGGGACACACGGCGGCGCTCCAGCACCAGCTTCAAGGCTTGCGAGAACTCCAGCGCCGTCACGCCGAAGGAGGCGAGGTCCGCCTCGCCCGGCCGGGGCATGGTCTCGAGCTCCGGATAATCGGGTTTTCCTTGGCCGCGCAGATGGGCCACGACCTGGTTGATCTCCTCCTCGGTGACGTAGGCGCCTTGGCAGCGTTCCGGAACCTGCGAGCCCGCGTTGCGGTAGAGCATGTCGCCGCGGCCCTGCAGGGTCTCGGCGCCCATGATGTCCAGGATGACCTTGGAATCCACGCCTGAGATGACCTGCATGGCCACGCGGCAGGGCAGGTTGGCCTTGATGACGCCGGTGATGATGTCCACGGAGGGGCGCTGGGTGGCCAGCACCATGTGGATGCCCACGGCCCGGGCCATCTGGGCCAAGCGCTGGATGTTGTCTTCGACCTTGCCGCCGGCCACGAGCATGAGGTCGGCGAGCTCGTCGATGACCACTACGATGAAATACTCTCTTGGTTCGCCCCGCTTGTCGGCTTCCTTGTTATAGCCGTCGATATTGCGTACGCCGTAGAGCTGGAAGCGCTGATAGCGGCTCTCCATGATCTTGACCAGGTTGGCCAGGGAATTGGCGGCTTCCTTCGGGTTGGTGACCACCGTCACCTTGTCCGCCGGCACGATGGGGTCGAAGAGATGCGGGACGCCCTCATAGAAAGTCAGTTCCAGGCGCTTCGGGTCGATGAGCAGGAACTTGACCTCGTCTGGCCGCGCCCGGTACAGTATGGATAGGATCAGGGAATGGACGAAGACCGATTTCCCGGAATTGGTCGCTCCGGCGACCAGCAGATGCGGCATCTTCTGCAGGTCAGCTGAGAGCGGTTCGCCCGAGGCTGAGAGGCCGACGGCGAAGGTCAGCAGCGGCGCGCCCGGTGGCATGGCCGAACTCTCCAAGACCTCGCGCAGGACCACTAAGGCCGGCCTGGCGTTGGGGATCTCGATGCCGACCGCGTCCTTGCCTGGGATGGGCGCGATGATGCGGATGCCCTTGGCCTTGAGCGCTCGGGCGATATCCTTTGCGAGAGCGACGAAAGCGCTGACCTTGACTCCGGGTGCCGGAGTCACTTCGTAGCGGGTGATGACGGGCCCGGGCGCGAAGCCCGTGACACGGGCCTCGATTTTAAAATCCTTGAAGGTCTGCTCCAGGGCGAGGACGGCGGACTTGATCTCGCTTTCAAGAGGTTTCCCCGTGTTGGCCTCGGCTGGGCGTGGCCTGAGCAGATCCAGTGGCGGGACCTGGAACTGGCCGGCTTTGGCCGGTCTCCGGGGCTTTGTCGTCCCGCCTGCTTCTCGTGTCTGTGGGGCCGGCTTGTTCTCAACGACATTGACCGGCTCGGCCGGCGGGGCAGGCCGAGGTGCGGCGGCTGAGTCTTTCACCGCTCCATCGCCCTTGGGGGCGCGTTCCAGGCGACTGTTGAGTTCCTGGCGCGACCGCCGCCATTTTTGAAAATCATCCATGACCATGGCCGCGATCCACGCCGCCGCGACAGAGAGCCGCAGGCCCAGGATCGCCTGCAGGGTGAGGAAAAATATGGACGTACAAGCCAGGAAGGCTCCGAACCCTCCTAGCGCGTTGGCAAGCCCTTCGCCCAGGCCGCTGCCCAGTACCCCCCCCGCGATCATCGGCGCGCTGGCGAAGACATGCGCTGAGACGGCCAGGACGCCGGCGGCCGCGGACAGACAGGTCACAGAGGCGGCGCCCGTGACGATGAGCCCCACAGGGCGGCCCTCTTTGAAGTATCGGTATATCCCGCTGCCGATGAGGACCGGGACGAGGAAGGCCGCTTTGCCGAGCAGCAGGAAACATCGCTCGTTGGCCCACTGTCCTATTTTTCCGGAAAGCGTCGGGAAAAGAATCAGCCAGCAGAGGTAGAGCGCGACCCCCGACGCCAAGCTCCAGCGCAGGGCCGCCCACAGCGCACGACGGCTCTTGGAGGAGCGGGAGTTCCTGGCGTAGTAGCGGTAGACGGGTTGGCTCATGGAGACGCCGGCATGAGCCTGAGCGCGATAGCGCGATGGCACTGACGGCCATAAGGATTTGCCTTGGCCGTCATGTGCGTCACGTCCGCTGGATCCAGAAGATGTCCTGGCCGGCCTTGACCGGCTTGCCGTTCTCCGCCAGGGCCTTGACCACGGTGCCGGCGAACTCCGCCTTGAGTTCGTTGAACACCTTCATGGCCTCGATGATGCATAAAACTTGGCCGGGTTTGACGCTGTCGCCGTCCTTGGCAAAGGGCGGGCTCGACGGAGTGGGGGCCCGGTAGAAGATACCCATCATGCTGGATTTGACCGCCACGCAGCCGACGGGCATGGGTCCGTCGCCTCCGGAGGCGCTTGTCGCCCTCCCCTCGCCGGAAGGGGCCTGGAGTTGCGCCGCTCCTCCTACGAATATGGGCACAGGCACCTGCGCCGGAGCCGGGGCCGCGCGCCGCACCAGACGGAGCTTCAATCCCGGCTCCTCCACCTCGATCGTCTCGAGGTTGTGCTCGGTCATGAAGCCGTAGACCTCCTTGAGCTTGGGCAGGACTCCGTCGTGGGGGTCATTCTTGGCAGTGGTGCCTGCGGTATTGGAAGTTCCGCAGGCACCGGCCGGACGGATTTCCTGACGGCCGGTGTCCTTGGCTTCCATGGGACTTAGCGCCGCCTCCCGCCGCCTTCACGCTGCCGCGGTCGGCCGCCGGGGCCGTCGCGGCGCGGCGGACGCGGCTCCAAGGTCCCTTCGGATCCCGGCGAGATCACGGCCTTGCGCGAGAGCCGGATCTTGCCGTCGCTGTCGACCTCGAGGCACTTGACCTCGACCTCATCGCCCTCATGGAGCGCGTCTTCCACGCGGGCGACGCGTTTGACGTCGATCTGGGAGATGTGCAGGAGCCCTTCTTTGCCCGGGAAGATCTCCACGAAGGCGCCGAACTCCTTGATGGAGACCACGCGTCCCTTGTAGATCTTGCCCACCTCGGCCTCCAGGGTCAAGGCCTCGACTTCGGCCTGGGCCTTGGCGCAGCCGTCAGCTTCCACGCCTCCGATGAAGACCGAGCCGTCGTCCTCAACGTCGATCTCGACCCCGTAGGTCTCGATCATGCGGCGGATGTTCTTGCCGCCGGGGCCGATGAGCGCCCCGATCTTGGACACCGGAATCTGCAAGCGCAGCAGCCTCGGGGCGTAGACGGAGAGTTCTTTGCGCGGCTCGGCGAGGGCGGCGTTCATCTTGTCGAGGATGAAGAGTCGGCCGCGGCGGGCCTGCTCCAGGGCTTCCTTGAGGATGGAGAGCTTAAGGCCCTCGACTTTCATGTCCATTTGAAAGCCCGTGATTCCCTTGGTCGTGCCGGCCACCTTGAAGTCGAGGTCGCCGTTGTGGTCTTCGAGGCCAGCGATATCGGTCAGGATGGCGTACTTCTCGCCTTCGAGCACCAGGCCCATGGCGATGCCGGCGCAGGCGGCCTTCATGGGCACGCCTGCGTCAAAGAGCGCCAAGGATCCGCCGCAGACCGAGGCCATGGAGGAGGAGCCGTTTGATTCCAGGATCTCCGAGACCAGGCGGATGGTGTAGGAGAACTGCTCCGCATCGGGCAGCAGGACCGCGAGCGACCGGCGGGCCAACGCGCCGTGGCCGATCTCGCGGCGTCCTGGGCCGCGTTCGGGTTTGCATTCTCCGACCGAGAAGCCTGGGAAGTTATAATGCAGCAGGAAGCGCTCCTTGTATTCGCCTTCCAACTCGTCCATGACCTGCATGTCGCCCGGGGTGCCTAAGGTCGCGGTGACCAAAGCCTGGGTCTGGCCGCGGGTGAAGAGCACCGAGCCGTGCACGCGCGGCAAGACGCCCATGTCGATGGTGATCTGCCGGATCTCGTCGAACTTGCGGCCGTCGGGCCGCAGGCCTTCCTCTACGATGACGCGGCGGCCTTCTTTGTGCAGGATGTCATCGGCGATGGCCGAGACGTGGGCCTGGCCTGCGAAGAGAGGCGAGGCCGGGTCTGTGATGGCTTGAAGTTCTGCGACCACGGGCTCCCAGACCGCATCGACGGCGGCGGAGAAGGTCTCCTTGGTGGGATGCTTGGCATGCAAAACCGCGACGATCCCGTCATGGATCTTCCTGGTGACGAATTCGACCACGGCGGCCGGCCGCTCCACCTTGACGATCTCGCGCTTGACGATCTTGCGCCCGGCGGCTTCGCTGGCCGCGACCAGCTTGAGCTGGAGGTCGCAGAGCTTCTCGATGGCGGCGGAAGCCGTTTCCAGGGCTTGTGTGAAGACTTCTTCGGGGACCTCTTTGGCGCTGCCTTCGACCATCAGCAGCGCGCCTTTTTTGCCCGCCACTACGAGTTCCATCTCCGCGGTGTCGCGTTCCTCGAATGTCGGGAAGAGCACCAGCTCGCCGTTGATCCGGGCGATGCGCACGGCGGCGACCGGCCCGGCCCAAGGGATGTCGGAGAGCATGAGCGCCGCCGAGGCGCCGTTGATGGCCACCACGTCGGCGTCGTTCTGGAGGTCCGTGGAAAGGACCAAGGTGTGCACCATGGTTTCGAAGCGCCAGGACTTGGGGAAGAGCGGCCGGATGGGCCGGTCGATCTGGCGCGCGGTCAAGGTCTCTTTTTCGCGGGGCCGGGTCTCGCGCTTGAAGAAGCCGCCGGGGATGCGGCCCGCGGCGTAGGTTCGCTCCCTGTACTCGGAGGTCAGCGGGACAAAGTCCCCGGTCTTCGCGGTCCAGGCGGCCGTTGCCGCCGAAAGGGTGACTGTGTCGCCCAGGTGCGCGGTCACGGAGCCGCCCGCCTGCTTGGCGATGGTCCCGGTCTGCAGCGTGATGGTCTTTCCGCCTACAGTCTCCTGCAGGCTGATCTTCTGGATGGAGTCGCTCATGGCTATTTCCTCAGGTCGAGCTGCTTGACTAAGGTGCCGTAGGCGGTCAAGTCCTTCTTTTTAAGGTAGTCGAGAAGCCGGCGGCGCTGTCCAACCAAATTCAGGAGGCCGGTTTGGGTGGCGTAATCCTTCTTGTTCTCTTTAAGGTGGGAAGAGATGCTCTTGATGCGCTCGGTCAGTAATGCCACCTGGACCTGGGGGCTGCCCGTGTCGCCACTCTTTTTGGAGTATTTCTTCACGATATCAATTTTATTCTCTTTCGTTATCATGTGAGAATTATAGGAGTTATTCGTCGAGGGTGTCAATGAAACGGGCGGAGGCTACTGGCGGCGGAAGGTTTCCAGGAAACGATTGAAGGCTTCCGCATGCGCGGCAGTGCTC
The DNA here is from genome assembly GCA_903830945.1 of uncultured Elusimicrobia bacterium. GTDB lineage: Bacteria > Elusimicrobiota > Elusimicrobia > UBA1565 > UBA9628 > UBA9628. The sequence goes on along the minus strand of CAIKVT010000024.1, from coordinate 45,448 downwards.
TCTTCTGGGGCCGTAAAACAGAGCTCATAAAAACCGTCCTCAACCGAAAGCAGGACGGTGCGTTCGGAGAGGCGGCCTTTGGGCGCGGATTGCGGGGTTTGCGGCAGGGGTCTAATCAGCGTATACTCTTGGCCCGTCAAGGAGCCGACCTGGATAGCCGCGATCGGGCCGTGCGATCGGCCGGGCTGCTCCCGGGTGCCTTCGACGAGGCAGGCGGCGAGAGATGCGTAGCGCGCGTTGTCGGTCGTGTAGAAGTCGACCGAGATGTAGGGACGCACGGCCCTGGCTCCGCTGGGTTTTGGCGAGAGGAACTGCGTGCCGGGTGTGTCGCCGGCCGGGTTAGGTATGACCGTCCAATCCGAAGGGACCTCGGCCGTGAAGCGGGCCGGGGCGTAGGTGTAGGCGACGAATTTTTCGGTCTTCATGGCGCACCCTGCAAGGATTGCGGCCAGCAGCGACGCAGGCAGGACCCGGTTCATCTTTTGCTCACGGCTTTCGCTACGCGGGGCGGCAATGGGGCCTTGAGATCAGCGCTCAGGGACTTGATGAGCGTGATGCTCAATCCTCCGATGGTCCAGGGCTTTTGGTCCGCTTCGGCCTTGGCCAGGCGCGCCTCGATGCCGGAGAGCGCCTCCTTGAATGCCGCGGTCAGGTCCGGGCGCATATCTTCCAGGAACTTTCCCTGCGCGGCCCGGTCGATGGCGGCCCGCAGACTTGGCAGGCCCATGGTCGGGAGGTTCTGACTGTTATAGCCGCGGGCCATGAGGGTGAAGCCCTCGACGCTGCGTCTGGGCCACTGCTTCTGCTCCCGGGCCAGCGCGGCCTGATAATAGCCCTTCTCTTCCCGGCTGTGCAGGCGCAGCTTGTCGAGCGTGTCGACTTCTCCCTGGTAGAGGGCGATCTTGTCCCGACGGTATTTGGTGAGGTTGTCGATGTAGTCGGTGTACTCCATCACGTCGTCGGGGAAAGGTCCGTTCAGGCGCAGTACGGAGGGATCGGCTTTGGCCTTCTCATGAAAGAATCGGTTCTGCGTGCCGAAGGCATCCCATTCCATCTCAACGGGGTATTTGCCGCGGTTGAAGATATCCACCCAGCCGCTCTTCCAGTCGTTGAGCCAGCCGGTGCCGTTGCGGCGGTATTGGGCCGCGTGGGTCATCTCGTGGACGTAGGACGCGTCCATGGCGTCGGCCACTTTCGGCAGCAGCGCCGGATGCGCGGCCAAGTAGCGGCGCAGCTCGGCGGGATTGGCGAGGTCGCTCACTTTGGCGGCGCCAGGATCGAGGCGCCTGACGATGTCCGCGACGAGGTCGGCGTTGATCGCAATCTGCTCGTGGGAGCCCTTGCCGCTGTGAACCGCGGTGGTGCCGTGGGAGGCCATCTTTTTGATCACGAGTTCTGGCGGCTGGCCTACGGCGCGCAGGACAGCGGCTCCCGTGGGGTATTTGGCTATATCGGCATTGAAGCTCTTCCCCAATCTGCTGTCGATCGTGGCTGGGTCGATAGGAGTGGCCCCTGCTTGTAAGGCAGGGGGCGAAGACCGCGTGATGGCGCTTTCCTTACGCGCGGCCCGGAGGACCGGAACGTCGAGGGCGGCCGCCCCTTTTGGAAGTGGAGAGCGGTTGTCCTCTCCCACGATACTTCCCTCGGCCGCAGTGAAGCGCGCCAGCCCCAGGCCCGTCGCTATGTCCCAGGCTCTGGCGTCAAGGCGAGTGCTCAGGTCCGGCCGCAGCTTGGCCCCAGCCAAGCTCGTCGTCCCCGCTTCGGCCGAGCTCTTCTTGCGCGGGACGCCTTGCGGCGCATAGTGCACCGTGGCGGCGGTCGATTCGGCCGCGGATAGGCTCAGCTCCGTTGCCGCGTCCATAACTTTCTTGAGGTAGGCGATGGTCTCGGCCGGAGACGCACACGGAAGCTCGCAGCCCTCTTCGACTTGTCGAGCCAGCGGGAAGGCGGCCGCGTCGAGCAGCGGTTCTCCCGGCCGATGGCTCAGGAATTGCTGCCGAGTCGCATCCGACGCCGGAGCGCCGGAGCTCTGTGTCGCCCCGGCCGGGAGGCAGAGGAGCAGCGGGAGAAGGGTCAGCCAAGGGCGGGTCATGAGCGTGGGGGCCCTCATGGGGATATTGTGGCTTCGGGCCCGGCTCCTGTCAAGTGTCCCGGTCGGGTTTGCCGCGGCGCGGTTTGGCCGAGGTGCCGGGGATTTTTGTCAAGGTGTGCACGACCGTGATCAGCTCGGCCGGATCCACCGGCTTGGGGAGGTATATATGGAACCCGGCGCGCAGGGCTTTGGTGCGGTCCTCGGAGGAGGCATAGGCCGTCAAGGCCGCGGCCGGGACCTGTCCTCCTTGGTCGGGTCTCAGGGCTCGGATGCGGCGGATCAGGCTATAGCCGTCTTCGTCGGGCATGGCGATGTCGGAGATGAGCACGTCGGGCTGGTCCTGTGTGAAGAGCGCGAAGCCCTCCGCGGCTGTGGCGGCGCCCCGGGCCTTGGCGCCGCAGTGGGACAGCGCCGAGATCAGCATGTCGAGGGTTTCTTGGTCGTCGTCTACGACCAGGATGCGCACGCCATGTAGGAGCCGGGGAAAATCGAGCGCGGCCTCCGCCGCACTCGCGAGAGCGGCGGCACTCTCGCCTTGCGGTACGGCTAGCGGCAGGGTGACGGAGAATTTCGATCCGCGACCCGGAGCGGGCGGCTCGACTGAAATCGTCCCGCCGTGGAGTTCGACCAGATGCTTAGTGATGGCCAGCCCCAGCCCTAGGCCCCGATGCATCCGGGTCAGGGATTCCTCCTGCTGCCGGAATAATTTAAAGAGGTAGGGATAGAAATCCGGGTTGATGCCGGGGCCCATGTCCTCGATCGAGACCAGAGCCTGTTGCGCCTCCTGGCGGAGCAGCACCGTCACCGTTCCATCTTTCGGGGTGAACTTGACGGCGTTGGAGATGAGGTTCCAGAAGATCTGCCGCAGCCTCTGTGGGTCGGCGTCGACTGAGAGCCCCATCTGCGGCTCGCAGACCAAGCGCAGGGACTTTGCCTGGGCTGTGGCTTGGCATCCGGACGCCGCTTCCGTCACGATTCCGCCGAGGTCCACGATCTGCTTGTGCAGGGTCAGTCGTTTGCGCACCAGGCTGGAGATGTCGAGGAGATCCTCGATGATCTGCTTCTGGAGCTGCATGTTGTGCTCGATGACTTCCAGGGCGTGCTGGCGCTCGCGCGGGCTCAGGTCTTCCGAGCGCAGCAACCAGGTCCAGCCCAGGATCGCGGTCATGGGCGTGCGCAGCTCGTGGGATACGATGGCCAGGAACTCGTCCTTGGCCCGACTGGCGGTCTCGGCGTTGACGCGGCCCGTCTGCTCTAATTCGAGCAGGCGGGCGCGCTCCACATCGGCGCGCTTGCGTTCGGAGATGTCGCGGCTATAGGAGACGTCGATCTCCTCGCCCTCGAACCGGATGTGGTTGATGGTTATCTCCACGGGCATGAGGCGGCCGTCCTTGGCGCGATGCCGGGACTCCAAATGGAGGGAGCCTTCTTTTTGCAGTCTCTGCCACTGTGCCTGCCATTGTTCCAGCGAGATATCCGGATCGATGTCCGGCATAGTCAGCTTGAGCAGCTCCTCCCCGCTGTAGCCCAGATGGCGGCAAGCGGCGGGATTGGCGTAGCGGATGCGGGCGCCCTCGCCGGCCCACAAGACCGCATCCGTGGCGTGCTCCATGGCGAAATGCATCAGGCGCAGGGCGCGCTCCGCGTTCTTAAGCTCCGTGATGTCGTCGTAGGTGCCCAGCACGCCGATCACTTGGCCGTCTTTGTCGCGCAGCGGGATCTTGTGGGTCCGCAGGACTCTCTGGCTGCCGTCCTGGCGGATGTGAGGCTCTTCGAAATTGAGTTTGGGCAGGCCCGTCTCCATCACCTGTGAGTCCTCGGCGCGATCTCGGTCGGCGGTGGCGGCCGAAGCCATCGAGAAATCATCCTTGCCGATGAGTTCTTTGGGGTCGTTGTAGCCGGTGTCCCTGGCGAAAGCCTTGTTGCAGCCGACGTAGACCGAGCGCCGGTCCTTCCAGAAGACCCGCTGGGGGATGTTGTCCAGGACGAGTCTCAGCATCTCCTGTGAGGCGCGTACTTCTTCTGCCGCTTTCTTTCCTGAGCGCTGGCGCGCCGTGACATCCAGGGCTAGGCCCATGACCGCCTTGAGCTTGCCGGCCGCGTTGAAGACGGGGCGGTAGAAGGTCTCGAACCAGAGCTGGCCGACCGGCACTACTGATGAGAAGTCCTCCCCTTTCAGGGCCCGGCGCAGGTCCGCCAGCACGTCGGGCGCCTTCTGGTACATCTCCAGGGCCGAGCGACCGATCACTTCACCAGGCGACAGGCCCAGTGCGACGAGCCCGCGGCCCGTGGAGAAAGTGAAGCGCCCTTGCGCGTCGAGGCCGAAGATGATGAGCGGCGCTTGCGAGATGAACGATTCGAAAGTCTCCAACGTCGGGGTTGCGGCGGCGCGGATGCGACGCCGTCCTGACGGATTTGCGGAGGACTTCTTCGCCTTGGGTTTGGTTTTCATGGGCGCAGTCTGGTCCAGAGCAGGCACAGGGCCGCAGCCACGGCCTTCTGTCGTACGGCCTCCCGGTCTCCTGGGAATTGCCAGCGGCGCACCGCGACCATGGCGCCCGGCCCGGCGACGGCGGTGAAAACCAGTCCTGCGGGCTTGCGGGCGGTGCCTCCTCCGGGGCCGGCGAGGCCCGTGATCGAGACACCGACGTCTGCGCCGATGAGGCGGCGGGCGCGCTCCGCCATTTCCCGGGCGCAGGCGGCCGAGACCGCGCCTGGTCGGGCCAAGGTCTCGGCTTTGACGCCGAGTAGGCCGCGCTTGACCGCGTCGTGATAGGCCAAGACTCCGCCCCGGAAATAGGAGGAACTTCCGGGCACCGAGGTCAGGCGGCCACAGAGCAGTCCCGCGGTGCATGATTCTGCCGCGGCCAAGGTCAACCGGCGGCGTCGCAGGAGTCTGCCCACGGCAGATTCCAGGGTCATGGAGCCATCGCCTACGACGTGGCCGGCGAGCAGGCGCAAGGCTTGGCGCCTGCAGCGCGCGATGAGTTCGCGCGCCCGGCGCGCGCTGGCGCAGCGCGCGAAGGCGTGAAAATCCACTTGGCCGGGGTGGGCGAGGATGGTGAAATCGAGCTCGGGCCCGGCCTGTCTCGTGAGGGGCTTGAGGCGTTCGTCCGCGGCGGATTCGGGCAGGCCGCAGAGGTGGAGGTCGAGGGTCGCGGCGTGCAGCCCACGCCCGTAGGCCCGCCGCAGGCGCGGCATGACCTCGGATTCCAGCAAGGGGACCATCTCGCGGGGCGGGCCTGGCAGCAACGCCACGGTCTGCGGCGAATCATTGGGACGCGGTAGGACGATGATCTGTCCGGGGGCCGAGCCGACTCGGTTGGCCAGTGCCGCGGCTCCGCGCACGAGGAAGGCCTGGCGCCGGTTCTCCCGGGGTCGCCTCGTCCCCCATCGGGCGAACTTGCGGCGGATGTCGGCGTAGAGTCGGGGCGAGAAGACGAGGTCGCGGCCTAGGGCTCGGGCCACGGCCTCGCGGGTCAGGTCATCGAAGGTCGGGCCGAGTCCTCCGCACACGATCAGCGCGTCGCAGCGCCGCAGCGCCGCGCGCACCACGCCGGCCAGGGCGTCGGCATCGTCGAGTAGGATGGCCTCGCGGGAGAGGCGCAGGCCCGCCGCGCCCAGGCGCAGGGCCAGCGCGGCGCGATGCGAATCGGCATGGCCGTCGAGGAGCTCGGTGCCGACGCAGATGAGCTCAATGACGGGCCGCTGCGAGCGACTCAAGGCTCGATGCCTCACCTTATTGGTAGACTCCAGAGGGCGGCGGCGCGGTCTCCGGGGTCTCGCCGGCCGGGATGACCCCGAAGCTCGCCTCGTACTTTTCGATGTTGTCCTTGAGCGCCCATAGGAGCCGTTTGGCGTGTACCGGCGAGGAGACCAGGCGCGTGAGTACCTTGGCTTTGGGCGAGTGTGGCTGGAGGAAGATGAAATCAAGGATGAACTCGGTCTCGCTGTGGGTGATGAGCGCGAGATTGGCGTACACGCCGCGCGCGGTCGCGTCGTCGATGTCCACTTGGAGTTGTCCCGGTTTGGATTCCTGTTCCATGAGGCCCAGTTTAGCATTTTCGCGCCGAAAATATCCTTGAGCGCGATGGCGTGGCGGCATCTGGGAATCCGTTGCACGTCATGTGCCGACACATTGAGAAACCATTTTGGTTGCACGCGCGTGCGGAAAAGTGATAACATCCTCTGCTCATGCCCAAGGGCGCTTTGGTCATCATCTCCGCACCCTCAGGCACGGGGAAGTCTACGGTCTGCCGCAAGCTCCTGCAGCGCCGCAAGGAACTGCGCTATTCCGTCTCCTGCACCACGCGGGCGCCCCGGCCTGGGGAGAAGCAGGGCCGGCACTACCAGTTTCTCGGAGAGGAGGACTTCAAACGCCGTATCCGGAGTCACGAATTCCTGGAGTGGGCCATGGTGCACGGCCACTATTACGGCACGCCGCGGCACTTCATCGAGAGTTCGATCCAGGAGGGGCGGTGGGTGCTGCTGGCCATCGACGTGCAGGGCGCGGCCGCTATCCGACGCAAGCTGCCCGAGTCGGTCATGGTGTTCCTGCTCCCTCCGTCTTGGGAGGCGCTCAAAGAACGCCTAGCCGGCCGGCACGAGGATGCGCAGTCCGCGGCGACTCGGCTGGCCAACGCTCACGTGGAGCTGGAAGCCGCCAAGCGCTACGACTACATCGTGGTCAACGATGATCTGGAGGCCGCGGTCGGTCAGATCGAATGCATCATCACGGCGGAGAGCATCAAGACTTCGCGACGCGAGTTTTTTGGATTGCCCTAGGAGGGTTTGATGACGAAGAAGGAGCCCAAGTCCCAGCCGCAAGCGGATAAGTCCGTCGAGGAGTTGATCCTCGATTATAAGTTGGACAAGTACTCGGCCATCCCCTTGGCGGCGTTCTGGGCCAAGGAGCTGCACCGCCGGGAGGAGAACCGCCACCTGACCGCCATGGAGGTCCTGGAGAAGGCCCTGCACGACGTGCTCAGCGGCGTCGTGGACTGGAAGAACGCGCGTAAGGCTGTCGCCGCGCTGCCTGCGGCTGTCGCCGACGCGGGACCGTCAGCCGTGGAAGGCAGTCCTAAGAAGTCCAAGGCCTAGTACGGGCTGCCGCGCCGAGGGGCCTTGGCTGACGAACTGTTGGGACTGACCCGGCGGTTGCGCCGGCGCGTCGAGCAGTCTCCCCGTTGCTGTTGGGGCCTGCGCCCGCGGGAGGGTGTCGCTATCGCTTCGCCGGGGGCGGCCGACGCTCAGTCCCGCCTGGAAGCTGTCGCCAAGGCCGTGCGCTCTTGCCGGCGCTGCCCTTTGGGCTGCGCGCGGATGCGGGCGGTCCCCGGGGCGGGCTCGCCCGAGGCTGGGGTGCTCTTCGTGGGAGAGTGGCCGGGATTCGAAGATGACCGCTGCGGCGAGCCTATCGTGGGTCCGGCCGGGGAGCTTCTTGACCGTATCCTCGCCGCCATCGGGCTCTCCCGCCGCGCGGTCTTCATTGCCGACATCGTCAAGTGCCGTCCCATGGGGGACCCTGACCAGCCCGAGGCGCACGGCAACGACCGGCTGCCTACTTCCGAGGAGATGTCGGCCTGCCGGCCATACCTCGTCGAGCAGATTCGCATACTCGCCCCCCGTTGTATCGTGGCCTTGGGAGAGGCGGCCGCTCGCACCTTGCTGGGCAGCGAGGCGCCCATCGGCCGGCTGCGCGGCCTGTGGGGCGAGTACCGCGACGGGGACCTGGCGGTCCAGGTGATGCCTACCTATCATCCGGCCGCCCTCCTGCGAGATCCCGAGCTCAAGAAGCTCGTCTGGCAGGACATGAAGGCTCTCAGGGATGAGTTGGAGGGCGGACCCCGCGCCTGAGATGCGTATCGCCGACGTCGCCTTCCCCGTGCCGCTTCGCAAGGGCTTCCATTACCAGGTGCCCTCCGGCCTGGACGTGCGGCCGGGGATGCGTGTCCGCGTGGAGTTCGGCGCCTGGCTGCGCACCGGGACCGTGCTCTCCGTCTTCGACGGGGATTCTCCGTACAAGCTCAAACCCGTCGCTGGCGTCCTGGATCGGGAACCGGTCCTTTCAGAGGAGCTTCTGGACTGCGCCATTTGGATGTCTCGACGCTACGGCGCTCCTATCGGCGAATGCGTCAAGGCCGTGCTGCCTGCCTTCCTGAAATCCTCCGAGGAACCCATCCCTGCCCCTCCTCCGGGAAAGGAGAACGCCTGTCCTTCGGGGACGGCGGGCCCTTGCCCGCCGTGGGAACTCACTTCGGGGCAGGCTCAGGCGCTGGACACCATCTCCCAGGCTCTCAGGCAGCGACATCCGGCTGCATTCCTTCTCTACGGCGTGCCGGCCTCGGGCAAGACCGAGGTCTACCTGCGTCTTATCCGCCAGGTGGTCGACGCTGGAGGCCAGGCGCTCTTCCTGGTTCCGGAGATCTCTTTGACCGGCCCCTTCTTCGGCGAATTCTGCGATTCGCTCAAGGTCCCGGTGGTGCTTTGGCACAGCCGGCTCAAGGACCGGGAGCGCCGGCACTCCTGGCTCGCTATCCGGCGCGGGGTCGTGCGCGTGGTGGTGGGCGCGCGTTCGGCGGCGCTGCTGCCTTTCTGCGACCTGCGCCTGGCGGTCCTCGACGAGGAGCAGGACGAGTCCTTCAAGCAGGAGGGGCAGTCCCCCCTCTACCACGCGCGCGACGTGGCGCTGCACCGGGCGCGCGCTTGCGGCGCGGTGACCGTCCTGGGTTCGGCTACGCCGTCCTTGGAGAGCTGGCAGGCGGTCAAGCGGGGAGAGGTCCAGCTCGTGGATATGCCGCAGCGCGTCTCCAACGCGGCCAAGCCCGTGGTCACGCTCCTGCCGCTGCCCTCGGGCCGAGCTATTGCCCCGGAGCTCTTGGCCAAGATCCAAGACCGGCTCGCCCGTCGCGAGCAGACCATCCTCCTGGTCAACCGGCGGGGCTATGCGACCGTGGTGATGTGCTGCAAGTGCGGCTGGGTGGACCGCTGCGCGTCCTGCGGAGTGGCTAAGATCCAGCACGAACTCCCAGTCCCCTCCGGGGACGGCGGGCCCATGCCCGCCGGCTTCGTGCTGCGCTGCCACCACTGTACTCGTCAGAGCCCATTGCCCGCGCACTGCCCGCGATGCGCCAACCCCAGCCTGCGCGTGATGGGCACGGGGACGCAAAAGGTGGTGGCCGAACTGCGCCGGTTCGTCCCGGCTGCCCGCGTGCTGCGCATGGATCGTGATACTTTATCCGCGCGCGATGGCGACCGCACACTCTACGACACGTTTCGCCGCGGCGAGGCCGACATTCTCGTGGGGACCAAGCTCGTGGCCAAGAGCTTCCACTTCCCGCAGGTGACGCTGGTAGGCGTGGTGGACGCGGACACCATGCTGCATATGCCGGATTTCCGATCCTCGGAGCGGACCATGCAGATCCTGGCCCAGGTCGCGGGGCGCTCGGGCCGGGCGGACAAGGCCGGCGAGGTGGTCCTGCAGACCTTGCAGCCTGAGCATATCGCGGTGCGTGGCGCGCTTCAGGGAGATTACGCGGCGTTCGCTGAGCAAGAACTGGTGCTGCGCCGCGAGTTGGGCTATCCGCCTTTTAGCGGTCTGGTGCGGCTGGTCTGGTCCGGCAAGGACGAGGCGGCTCTGGCGGCCGCGGCGACGAGCGCCGTAGAGACGCTGCGCGAGGCGCTCTCCCCCTGCGGCCATGAGGTGGTGGGCCCGGCCGCCGCGGTCCTGCCCAAGGCCGGGGGACGATTCCGCTATCATGCCTTGGTGAAGGTGGCCGACCCCGAACGCGCTCTCGATGCCGTGCTGGCCCGCGTGCAGGAGTGGTCGTGCCCAAAGTCTTTGCGGCTGCAGGTCAATGTGGACCCGTACGACTTGTTCTGAAATCTCTTTCGTAAAGTTATTATAATGATGCGGATGATCACTAGGGTATCGCAGATTTTCATTTTCACGGCTTTGTTGGTCGGCGCCTGGTCCTGGATCCCGGTTCAGGCGCACGAACCGGCCGATGGGGAATACGAGGCCCGGCTCACCGAGGTCAAAGGCGAGGTCACGGTATTTACAGTTGAGGAGCCCGACGGAGTGCCGGGTGACAAGGACATGCCTCTGGTCGCGGGCGACCGGATAAAGACCGCCGCCGACGCCAGCGCCGAGGTCACCCTCTCCGGCGAGCATTGCGTCTGCCTGCGCGCTGACTCCGAATTCACCATCACTTCGGTCAAGCGGAGCGGCTGCGTGCTGACGCTGGCCCTTGGGAGCCTTCTGGCCAAGGTCCAGACTTTGATGACCGGCGGCGACTTCCGGATCGTTACGCCGGCGGCCGTGGCCGCGGTGCGCGGTACCGAGTTCGGTGTCGAGGTGGACGTCGCGCATCCTGACCAGACGCACGTGGGCGTCTTCGATGAGGGTCGGGTGGCGGTCTCGGGTCAGACGGGCCAGCCGGAACTGCTCAAGGCGAACCAGGAGACGAGCGTGCTGCGTGGGGGGCGGCCCATGTCGGCCTATCAGCTCAGGCGTTTTGCGCGCCAGCGTCAGTTCATGAGGGCTTTGCGCAAGCGGGTACAGGCCGTGCGTAGGGATTGGCGCGCCCTGGGTTTCGAGCAGCGCAGCGCTCGGCGCCGCGAGATGTTGCAGAGGCTGAAGCTGGCGCGCGCGCAGAGATTCCAGAAGATGCAGAGGCAGGAGCAGCAGACGAGGCATGGGAGAAATGGCAATCGGGGGATGGGCCTGCGGCCGGATCAGGAGAAGATGGAGAGACGCAAGAGGGCCATCCGGGAAAAGCTGCGCCATCCGGGGAGCTGATTTGTCCATCACCACGCCAGTCAGCCCATGACAGCCAAAGCATTTCCTGAGGGCTCTCAGGGCCATCGCTCCGCCGCGCTCAGGACGCTGGCGCTGCTTTTGGTCGCGACGGTTCTGGGCATGGGCTGGTTGTTCTGGCCGGGAGAGGAAGTCGAGGTGGTCATCCCGGTGGGGCAGTCGGCGCGCCAGACCGCGGCCGTGCTCAAGGATAAAGGGGTGGTGCGCAGCGCTCTGATGTTTCGCGTCGTGGCGCGGGCTTACGGCCTGGGGCGACGGCTCAAGCCCGGCGCCTATCGTCTCAGGCGCCGGATGCTCCCTGGACGCCTGCTGTCGGCTTTGGCGGCGGGTTCGGGCGGCGTCAAGGTCGTGATCCCCGAGGGCTGGACCGCGCGGCAGATCGCCGAGCGTCTGGAGAAAACGGGGTTAGGTTCGGCCGCTGACTTTTTGCGCATCGCCGCCAACGACCGTCTGGAAGGTTATCTCTTTCCCACCACTTATTCTTTTGAGCCTGGCACGGATTCCTCTCGCGTGGCGCAGCGCATGCACGTTGAATTCGACCGGCGGCTGGCCCAGGAGTTTACGCGCGCCGAGTCTAAACCGCGCCTGACTTTGCATCAGGCCGTGACCTTGGCCTCTATTGTGGAACGCGAGGCGGTGCTGCCCAGCGAGCAGCCCATGGTCGCCGCGGTCTATCTCAATCGCATGCGCATCCGTATGCGCCTGCAAGCCGATCCCACGGTCCAGTACGCCCTGGGCTATTGGAAGAAGGGTCTGACCTCGGAGGACTTGCAGAACCCTTCCCCTTACAACACCTACGTGCATTACGGGCTGCCTCCTGGCCCCATCTGCAACCCGGGCCTGGGCGCCTTCCGCGCGGTCCTGCGTCCCGCTTTGAGCGACGCGCTGTTTTTTGTGGCTGATTTGACCGGCGGACACAAATTCTTTCTCACGCAGGAGGAGCACCTTAAGGCTAAGCTGGCCTATAAGCGTGGTCTGCGGGAGGAGAAGAAGAGACTGCGTTCAGGCAAGTCTTAGATTGTAGTATAATCACATCATCGCAGCAGCGGGTGCCGGTCGGTCGGGCGCGGCGTTGCCGATATCCGGGCGTGTAGCTCAGCTGGGAGAGCGCTTCCTTCGCAAGGAAGAGGTCGCAGGTTCGATCCCTGTCACGTCCACCACTTTAGACCTCGCAGCAATCTGGGGCGCGGTCAGTTCTTGGCGTCGCAGGACGGCATGGATGCGGGCCATCAGCAGGACCGGATCGAAAGGCTTGATGATGTAATCGTCAGCCCCGCAAGTAAAGGCTTCTTCCTGGCTGCTCGCGTTGGACATGCTCGATAAAATGATGACCGGCAGCCCGGTCAGACCGATAGTCTGGCGCAGCGCGCGTAGGACGCCATAGCCGTCAAGACGGGGCATGTGGAGGTCCAGGAGCAGCAGGTCCGGGGTCTGCGACTTGAGACGCGCCATGGCTTCCTGGCCGTCCGCGGCCTCTTCCACTTCACAGCCGTTCGATTCGAGGACCTTGCGGGTGAGCATGCGCAGGCCGTTCTCGTCATCGGCCACTAGGATGCGCGGCTTGACCTTTATCGGAGTCGGCGGGGTGGGGAGGGCTGCGGGCGCCGCTGGAAAATCCTGGTCGATTACGGCAGATGCGGCGGGCTGGACTTCTGGAAGGGAAAGATAAGGCAATATCTCATCGAACGATACGTCCCCGTTAAAGAGGTGCCATGCCGCATCCGCGGCTAAGGGATAGAGGGATCCCGAGGTCAGCGCGGCCTGGCGCAGGGCGGCATCCCCGGCTCCGGAGGTGATTAAATCCTTGAGCGCGGCATCCACCGTAAGGAGTTCTAGGATAGCGATCCGTCCTTTGAAACCGGAATTTCCGCAGGCTGCGCAGCCTTTGGGCGCAAAATAGGTGTCGGTTAGCCCTTGACTCCTGAGGAGCTCGCTCGCTTTCGGATGGTGTGGTCTCCGGTCCGGCACGCGGCAAGCGGGGCAGAGTTTCCGGACAAGCCTCTGCGCGGTGATGGCGATGAGCCCAGGCGCGATCTTGAAGCGCTCTAAGCCGATGTCCGCGAGCCTCGTGATCGTTGAAAGGGTGTCGTTGGTGTGCAGGGTGCTCAGGACCAGGTGGCCGGTGAGGGCCGCTTGACAAGCGATGTCCGCGGTCTCACGGTCGCGGATCTCCCCGACCAGTATGATGTCCGGGTCTTGACGCAGGACCGAGCGCAGCACGCTTGCGAAAGTGAGCCCCGCCTTCTCGTGGACCTGCACCTGATTAATGCCGATGAGCTTGTATTCGATGGGGTCTTCCACCGTGACGATGTTGGTGCCCTCGGAGCGCAGGTTGTTGATGATCGAGTAGAGGGTCGTGGTTTTCCCGGAGCCGGTGGGCCCGGTGACCAGGAAGATGCCCCTGTCTGTCTGCAGAAGCGCCTGTACCTTGGCGGCCAGCTCCGGCTTGAAGCCCAGCTGGTCGAAAGGGACCTCCGCGGAACGCTTGTCCAGGATGCGCATGACGACTTTCTCGCCGAAGCTCGTGGGCAAGGTCGAGACCCGCAGCCCGATGTCCGCGGCGCCGACGCGCAGCTTGGCCCGGCCGTCCTGGGGAGTGCGGTGGTCGGCGATGTCAAGGTCCGCCATGATCTTGATGCGCGCGACCACGGCCGTGGCCGCGATAGACTTGGGCAGGGTCATGATATGGCACAGGACTCCATCGATCCGGAATCGGACCGCGCTGTTGCGCTCTTCATGTTCGATGTGGATATCCGAGGCCAGCATCTTGACGGCCTTGACGATGATGGTATTGACCAGGCGGATGACGGGCGCCCGGATATCCTTGGCGTTGCTCTCCACGGCCGCGGGATCCATTCCCTCTAGGATCTCAACGGTCGCCTGGTCATCTTGGAACTGATCCAGCAGGTCGCTGATGATGGCGTCCGGGGAGTAGAATTCGGTGATCAGGCGCTCGATGCGGTCCCGAACACAGTACTGCGGGACCGGCCGGCGTCCGGCGGCGGCCTGAATGTCCGCCCAGGCATCCTGGTCGAGGGGATTGGCCATGGCGACGATGATCTCCGTGTTGTCCGCGGAAACGGGGATGACGGTATGCTGGCGGCAGAGTTTTTCAGGAATAAAGGGAAGAGCGGTCCTTTCGACGGCGGCGGCCTCGAGGTCTATCCAGGCTATGTGATAGGCGGATTGGAGCGCCCGAGCTACGGATTCGCGGGTAGCCAGGCCGGCGGCTATGAGGGCTTGGGCCAGATATCGTTCTCCGGTCGAACGAGCGGCAGCCACGACTGTGGGAGTCACCCCGGGGAGGTCCTGGACGGCGCGCAGAAGCCATTCGTCTATAAACTTATGCTGGTCGGGCATGTGTGGATCCTTCCGAGGCCGCGGGGACAGCGGCCGGCGTCGCGGCTTTGGGGATCGTGAAGATAAAGCACGCCCCTGCGCCGGGTGCGCTTTCCGCCCAGATCCTTCCCTGATGCGCCTCCAGGATCTCCCTGCAAATGGAGAGGCCCAGGCCCGTCCCCTGCGTGGTGTTCGTTTTTCCCGTTCGGCTGAATCTCCGAAAAAGCTTCGGTATATCTTCCGGCGCGATCCCTGTCCCGGTGTCGGCCACGCTGCAGCGGATGCTATCCTCCTGGTCATCCGCGCGGATGCTGATCTGCCCTTTTTGGGTGAATTTCAGCGCGTTGTGGATGAGGTTCGTAAAAACCCGCGCGAGCTGATCGCGGTCCGCGAATATCTCGACATCACGATCAGGCACGATCGTCTTTAAAGACAGGCCCTTGCCCTCGATCTCTCGGTGGAACAATTGCTTCATCTCTTCGATCAGCGCATTGAGGCTGAAATTCGCTTGCTGAAAAGAATATTTGCGCGATTCCATGCTGGCCAGATCCAAAAGAGTCTGGGTCGTCCTGACGAGTCGGCCGATGGAGTTGAGGGCGACTTGGAGGGCTTCCTTCTTCTCTTTGGCATCCACGATTATGCCGTCTTTGACCATGGTGATGGAGAGCTGCAGGGCGTTGAGCGGGTTCTTCAATTCATGGCTGACGACGTGGACGAAATGATCCCGCATCAGCATAAGTTTGTTTCTTTCCATGGCGTAATTCAAGGCCTGGATCAGGGCGCGTTGATCCACCTGTCCTTTGATCAGATAGTCTTGGGCGCCTTGGTGGATGGCTTCCATGGCGTGATGTTCGTTCAGGATGCTTCCGGTCAGCAAGACCACCGGGGCTTGTGGGCTTTGTTTTATCAAAGCGTTGAAAATATCCAATCCGGAGCCGTCCGGGAGGTGCAAGTCGCTGAGGATAACGTCAAAGTCCCTCGATTTTAGGCATTCGAGCGCTGCGGCCACGGTGCCGACGGAGGTCAAGCGGAATGTCGGTGAATCCTTCAGCGCGCGCTGCACCCATTTCGCGTCCACCTCGTCGTCTTCGAGGAGCAATACATTGATCCGGTTTGTGGGATTCTTTTCCGGCGCGGCGTTCGGTTGCATGATAGGCTCCCTACGGCTGCTGTCCTCTTTTAATACGGCAGTTCGCTCGTATGCCAATAGATCGAAATGGTCTTTATGACCGAGAGGTAGAGCTTGGGGTCCACGGGTTTGACCATGAAGCCGGCGATCCCCAGATTAAACGCCTGGATCCGGTCCGATTCCTCCTTCGAGGTCGTCAGCGCTACGACCGGGATTGTCTTGAGGTTCAGGTCGTTTTTAGCATTGGCCAAAAATTCCAAGCCGTCCATCACGGGCATCCTCAGATCCAGAAGGACCAGCCCGGGCTTGGGATGGGTCTTGAGCCATTGCAGAGCTTCCTTGCCGTTGCGGCAGACGGCGACCGGGTTTGTCACGTTGAGCTCTTTGAGGGCGCGGCTTACCGCCATGATGTCCACCTCGTCGTCGTCAACCAGCAGGATTGTGTGAGTTGTAGTCATCTATTCCCCCTTTGTCTTTTTGGATTCTCAAGGTCCGGTCTTTTTTTTAAGCTCCTCGATCTCTTTTTTTAGTTCGATCATCTTTGTTTCCCTGCCGAGCGTGATCTTTTGGAATTGTTGCAAGTCGCGGACTTTCTGCTCCAGATCCATGTAGATTTTTTTTATTCCGCTGATATCCTTGGCAATGTGCACGGAGCCGATGAGCTTGCCCTGGTCATCGAGCATGGGCGAAGTGGTGACGAGCAGCGGCAGGCCGATGGCGGGGTCATTCACTTCTTGGGTGTGGCACAGGCTGTCTTTCCTGGTTTTTTCAAAGGGGCACTCCGGCCAGGGAGAATCACGTTTATGCAATAATTCGTAGCACTTTCTCCCGATGATTTCTTCGGGTCTCATCTTCACCGCGTCGGCAAAGGCTTTGTTGCATTTCATGATGCGGAAATCCATATCCTGGATGAAGACCATATCCGGCATGCTGTCAAAGGTTCTATCCCAATCCGTAAGAGCGCGTTTTAGTTCCGTCTCGAGTCTCTTGCTCGCGGTGATGTCGCGGAAGAACCATATCCTTCCGGCAGTCGTGCCGCCCGGGACAGGGACCGGCGCTGAGTAGCGGTCGAAGACGCGGCCGTCCTTCAATAGGATTTCGTCGCGGCTTGTTTCGACGGCATTGGCATACAGGTCCTTGACTTTCCGCAGGAAGGAGTCGGGGTCGGCCAATTTGGCGAGCACCGAATCCAGGGCGCGCTGGTCGCTGCGGCTCTGTATCAAGTCGGGTGAGATGCCCCACATGTCCGTGAAGCGTTTGTTGAACGTGACGATGCGGCCGTCGGCAGCGACGAAGAGTATCCCGTCGAGCGAAGCCTCCAGGAGGGCTTCGTGGAGCTTCCCGATGGCAAAACCGGTTTCATTCTGCATGTTCGTCCCTACGCCGTTTTCGGGAGCGTGAAGAAGAACTTGCTTCCGGCTCCCAACTGCGATTCCACCCACACCTTTCCTCCATGGAGCGTGACCACTTTGTGCACCAACGCCAGCCCGATGCCCGTGCTCTGCTTCTGGCCGGGAGTCTCGATGGTGTGGAAGATCTTGAATATTTTATCAAAATGCTTCTCGGCGATGCCCTGGCCGTTGTCTTCCACGCAAAATTGCCAATGGTCATTTTTGTCCAGGCAGCTGATCTTGATCTCCCCAGTCTCCTTCCCCATGTATTTTATGGCATTGTCCACGAGGTTTTGGAAGACTTGCTGGATGCGGGTCGGTGAGCATCTGACCCGCGGCAGTTGGCTGGTCCGGATGATCCGGATGCCCGGGGGCGGCGCCACCAACTCAAGCGCCTCGTCGAGGAGGCCGTCGAGGTCCATGGACAGGTGAGTTTCCTGTTTCCTTTGCACTTGGGAATACTGCAGGATCCCGTTGATCAGCTGGTCCATCTTGATCGCGCGCTGCTGCAAAAGCTGTAAATGATGCCGGCCCTCGTCGTCTAGTTTGTCCGCATAGTCGGTCGCGAGCCATGTGGACAGCGAGGAGATGCCGCGCAAAGGCGCTTTTAAGTCATGAGAGACGATATAGGCGAAATCCTCAAGCTCTTGATTCGATCTTGTCAGATTCTCCGTCAATGATACAAGAGTCATATTGTTCTTTTGAAGGGTCGATTGAGATTTGTCGAGGTCTTCAAGGATGTTCATCAAGGCGGACTCGGTCTCCTTAGACTCTTTGTTCCGCAGCGTCAAAATTTCTTCAACCCGCATCCGTTCGGCAATATCTTTTTCCAGAGCCATGCGGATTTTTATCTGAGTTTGTATGTCCTCCGTCATCTTGTCAAAAGCCATGGATAGCTCGCCTAGCTCATTGTCCAATTGCAGCTTTGTCCTGTAATCAAGATTCCCGCGGCCCACGGCCTTGATTCCCCGCTTCAATTCATTGATAGGTTCGGCGATGCTCCTGGCCGCGCGCAGCGCGATTGTGGTGATGGTCACGCTCATGAGCAAGCAGATGCTCCACATGCTTATTCTTAATATTTTCAATGGGGCGAAAAGCTCATCAACGTCCGCCTTGACGACCATGCCCCAGCGCAGCCGCGGGATATGCTGCCATCTGGCCAGGACGGTTACCCCTCTGTAATCCCGCGTCAACCCGATGCCGCTTTCTCCGCGCAGGCACGCCTGCGAGGGCAGGGAGATAGGTGCGCCGATATGGACCTGACGGCTCAACGGCGCAGTGGGCTGCAATCGAGATGGCGTGGTATAAGTCGGATTATTTCCGATCTGTGCGGCGAAAGTGAACTCTCCTGTTTTTGGCAGACCTGAATAATCCCTGGAAAAATCATTAAGGAACTCATTTTTCACTTGCGTGACCAGTGTCCCGGACAGACTCTCATCGATGAAGACAGGGGCGGCGACGAACAAGGCGGGGGCATGCGTAGGGGGATAGAATTTTAAATCCGAGATCTCCGCGCTGAAAGTGTGCTGGACCTGGTCGACGAGATCAGAGAGGGAAGTGTTTTTTAGAAGGGCGCCGTGGATGTTCTCTCCCAAATCATTTTCGTGCTTAACGGTAAAGATGATGTCTCCCGCCCGCGAGATGAACAGCAGATCATGCAGGTAGCCGTGGATGTCGAGATACTGCTGAAAATAATCCCGGTATCGCGAATCGAGGGCCTGATAGTCTTCGCTGTGGATGCCTGCTTTCTTAAAGGCGGCGTCGAACTCCCTGAAAGCCGCGATGGTCGTCGGCAGCATGGCCCTTGCCGTGGTGAATTCCGCGATGGAGGTCAACTGCGCGTCGATAAAGACCGACCTGGCGTCGCTTATGGCGATGAGCTTGTTCTGGATGTGAGTTTGTAAAGAGCGGGACAAAAGATGGTCGGTGATGGCGTTTAGGGTGAACAGGGGCATGATCGCGGCCAAGAGAAAGCGCACGAACAGGCTCCGGAAAATCGGCGATCTCCAGATAGACGTCATCGTCCATCCCCGGAACGGCCTTGCGCCGCCGCGGCCCATTGGCCGTTCCATCCCTGATAAAGTCGGTTGAGTAAGTCGTTCCAATAGGCCGTTGTCCTGAAGATAGGATACGGGGAGGCGGTTATTGGCCACTTGGAAGTCCAGAGGATGTCAAAACTTCCCGTCTCGTTGAGCCTGCCGATCCGGATTGTCCTGCGCGCATGGTTGTTCTTGTCGATGGTGACCACGCCTTCGGGAGCCGGCAGGCTGAGGTGGGTTAGATGGTTCAGGAGCTCATCAGGATTCTCGATGCTTCCGTATTCGGCGGTGGACTGGCTCCATAGCTTGACCCCGATGTAAGCGGCCTCTGCGGGATCGCTGACCCTGTAATTCCTGCCGTACTTTTTCTTAAATTTATCAACGAAGGCCGCATTCAGCGGATTGTCGATTCTTTCGAAATAGTTCCAGCAGGCGAAAGTGCCTGCTAGATGCTCCTTGAAAAAATGCGCGGCTTCTTTGGGATGATGGGCCTGGAAGCGCTTCTGGATCGAGTCGATCCCATTTTCATCCAGGCTCAGCGAGAATATCGCTATTTTCGATGAAGGGAGTCTGGCTTCATGCAAAGCCTCAAAAAAATAGATATTGCTGTCGCCGTTGATGGTGTTTAAAACTACGTCCGATTTTGATTTTTTGATCGCTTCCGCTATCTTCGTGAAATCCTTGCCGTCCAGCGGAACATAGTATTCGCCTACGACTTGGCCTCCGGTGTAGCGCAGCACGTCCTTGGCGATGGCGTTGGCCGCTCTGGGAAAAACATAATCAGAGCCGACTAAGAAAAATCTCTTGCCCAGATGGTCCTTGGCCCAGACTACGGCCGGGATCAGCTGCTGATTGGGCGACGCCCCGATATAGATGATGTTCGGAGATTGTTCCAGCCCTTCATTCTGGACGGGATAAAAAAGGAGTGAATTGTATTTTTCAACGATCGGTTTGACTGCCTTGCGGCTGGCCGAGGTCCAACAGCCGAAAATGACCGCGACATGCTCCTGCGTGATGAGCCGCTCGGCTTCTTTCTGAAAAACATTGGGATCGGAGCGGCCATCCGCCACGACAGGCTCGATCGGTCTTCCCAGAACCCCGCCGCTTTTGTTGATCTCTTCCACGGCTAGGAGGACGGCGTCCGCGACCGGTTTCTCGCTGGCGGCCATGACGCCGGAGAAGGAATGCAGGACGCCGACCTTGATGGGAGGAGGCGCTGCGGCTTTGCAGGCAAGCTGCAGCGCCGCGGCCGCGATCAGTAGCAGTGTCGTTTTCGTAAGCAATACCCCGGAGCTAAGTCCTACGCCTAGTAAGGATTATAATACCAAAATTCCTTTGGAGCGAATCTGCCGGATCTGCCGGATCTGCGGGTCGTCCTTAAGGCTCTTTTTCGACCTTGATGATGCTTCCGTGGGGTGGGTCGATCTTCCGGCCGCGAGCGCTCAAGTGCAGCCAGTAGTCCCCGGCGGACACTGTCGAGCTGATGGAGATGTCGGCCGCCAGGGACCGGTCGTCGAGCCGCCGGAGTCCTGAGATGCCGATACCCGGCTCATCGACTGCAATCGTGAGCAGCTTTTCAAAATCGGCGGAGAAATCCCGTCCCAGAATGCGCAAGCCGCCTCTGGCGCCGGGTTGCAAGGCCGAGGCGGCTTGCACGCCGGCGATCCAGTCCGGCGGCACGATCCAAAAGACGTCCGGGCGCTGATAGAGCATCCGGCCGTCGACGCGCTTGGCCGTCACGCCGTAGGAGCCCTCGGGAGCCGTCCGGGGGCAGTGGAACGACACCCGCAAGCGGTTTCCCGAGATGTAGGTGATGGAGCTTGGGCCCATGTCGAAGCCGTCTACGATGGCCTGGATCAGCTCGGCATCCCGGGGGCTCAAGCTGACGCCCTCCAGGGAGACCGTGATGTCGTCTCCCGGGCGGTGATACGGCTCCTCCGCGCGGATCCCCTGCACGAAGCCGCTGGGACCCACGTTTGGCTGCACGATCTGGATCAGGCCGTCACGCTGGAAAACTTTCCGCGCGCCGATCTTGATCGCCAGGCCGTAGCCGCCGCTCGCCAGGGACTGCGTCATGAGCAGCGTCCCTTCGATGATGAAGGGCAGATGCGGCGCGAGATCGACGATCCGCAGCCCGGGAGTGCTGGGCTCTATGCGGAACTCTCGGAAGAGCCCCTCGTCGAGATTGGTGATGACTTGGAAGCGGCCGGCGCTGCCGCTCTCCGACTCGGCGGTGAAGATGATGGTCAGGACGTCGCCTTTGCGCACGACCCCGAAAGGGTCCGGGGCGGTGAATACCGGCAGACCCTTGATGAGGACGCGGGGATAGACCAGCGCGGTCGGGGCGTCGGAATCGACTTCCATGTCGCCGTGTATCTGGTTGGCGGTGACCAGCCGCAGGTTCTTGGCCCGGATAGGGGCGTTCTCCAGCTCCACCTTGATCATTTTCTGGAACTCCTCGGTGAAGCCGGAGCCGTTGATGTCGAAGCCGAAAGTCGTGCCCGGCGCAACGACCGTCTGGGCATAGTAGCAGCGCACGATCTCGATGTCTTTCGGGATGAGTTCCTTGTGCAGCGGGATCGTCGGCCGGGCAGCGATATTCGGCCTTGCGGGGGCCAGCGCCGATCCAGCCGGCGGGATGGGGGCGCGTTTGGCAGCCGCGTTCCGAACGCCCTCAGGAATTGCGCTGGTGTTCAGGGCGAC
Organism: uncultured Elusimicrobia bacterium; assembly: GCA_903830945.1. Classification (GTDB taxonomy): domain Bacteria; phylum Elusimicrobiota; class Elusimicrobia; order UBA1565; family UBA9628; genus UBA9628. Next base: position 23,940 of record CAIKVT010000024.1, on the reverse strand, counting down.
GGGAACACGATGTCGGCGGCCCCATATCGCCAGCCAGCCTAGACCGAGGACCAGCAGGGCCGATAGTAGCCAGATGGCCGATCGTTTTGGCCGAGCCACGGCTTTAGGCCGCGGTCTGATCCGGAGCGCGCATCGTGGGCGGCACGTCGAGCTTGATGTGCAGCTCTTTGAGGAGATTGGCGTCCACCGGACCGGGCGCGTCGCTCAAGAGGCAGGTCCCCTTCGCCGTCTTGGGGAAGGCGATGACTTCGCGGATGGAGTCGACCCCCCGCATGAGCGCCACCAGCCTATCGAGGCCCAGGGCGACGCCGCCGTGCGGCGGCGCGCCGAAATCGAGAGCGTTGAGCAGGAGCCCGAACTGCGCCTCCTGCGCCTCCGTGGAGAATCCCATCAGCGACAGGATCTTGCGCTGGACCTCGGCGCGATGGTTGCGCATCGAGCCGGAGGCGATCTCCACCCCGTTCAAGACGAGATCGTATTGGTGCGAAAGGACGGCGCCCGGGTCGCTGTCCAGCTTGGGCAGGTCGCTTTCCAGGGGCGAGGTGAACGGATTGTGGGTGAATGTCCAGCGGTTCTCCTCGGTCGCCCACTCCAGCAGAGGGAAGCGCGTCACCCAGGAGAAATGCCAGGGCCGGCTCGGTGGCAGCTTGAGGCGCGTGATGAGCTCCTTGCGCAGGGTGCCCAGGCACAGGGCCGCGGCCGGCGCCTTGTCCGCGGCGAAGAACAGGTGATGCCCGGGCTTTGGTTGAAAGCGCTCCTTCAAGGCCGAAAGCTTTTCCGGCTCCAGGAACTTGACGATGGGCGCGCTGAAGGCCGAGCCGTCCCACTTGAGCCAGGCCAGGCCCTTGGCCCCGCCCTTCTTGACCAGGTCGGTGAGCTTGTCGATATCGGCCCGAGAGAACTCGCGGGCCACGGAGAGCGCGCGCACCACTCCGCCGTTGCGGGCGGCTTCGCCGAAGACCTTGAAGCCCGAGTCCTTGAAGAGCTCGGTGCAGTCCTCGATGGCAAGGCCGTAGCGCAGGTCCGGCTTGTCTGAGCCGTAGCGCTGCATGGCATCGGCGTATTCGAGCCTGGGGAACGGGGTCTCGAGTTCCGATCCCATGGTCTCCAGGAATACGGTCTTGAGCATCCGCTCCGTCAGGGAATGCACGTCGGATTCATCGACAAAGGACATCTCGAGGTCGATCTGCGTGTGCTCGGGCTGGCGGTCCGAGCGCAGGTCCTCGTCGCGGAAGGCCCGCGCTAACTGAAAATAGCGGTCCACTCCGCTCACCATGAGGATCTGCTTGAAGATCTGGGGCGACTGGGGCAGGGCGTAGAAGTTGCCGGGATTCAGACGGGCAGGCACGATGAAGTCGCGGGCGCCCTCCGGAGTGGCCTTGGTCAAGATCGGGGTCTCGATCTCCAGGAAGCCTTCGCCATCCAAGGCCCGGCGCACGGCCTGGCTGACGCGGTGGCGCAGGACCAGGCTCTCCAGCATGGGCGGGCGACGCAGGTCGAGGAATCGGTACTTGAGCCGTGTCTCTTCGAGAGCCGTGGTGCGCTCGTCCACCTCGAAGGGCAGGGTCTTGGATGTGTTGAGGACCTTGAGAGCCTGGGCTTTGACTTCGACCTCGCCGGTGGGGAGCTTGGGGTTCTTCATGCCTTCCGGCCGCAAGCGGACCGTCCCCTCCACGCCGATGACGTGTTCGCTGCCGAGCTTGCCCGCGGCCAGGAAGGCTTCGACTTCCTCGGGGTTGACCACGACCTGGACCACGCCCGAGCGGTCGCGCAGGTCTAGGAAATAGACTCCCCCGTGATCGCGCCGGGAGTTCACCCAGCCGGCCAGCCGCACGGTCTCTCCGGCGTGCTCGGCATTGAGTCCGCCGCAGCCATGGGTGCGCAGGGCCGTGGGCGGGGCGTTAAAGACCGAGGTGCGTCGCAGGAGCTCGAGGTCCATGCGATGATGGTATCTAAGTGCGGTGTCAGACGTCAACTTGAGGAATTCCAGAAGCGCTATAATAAAGCAGCCTTCGCGGAGGTGCGCCATGCGCTGTTCGAAATGCAACAACGAGAATCCTGATGACGCGGTGTGCTGCCTCGGCTGTTATTCGGTGCTCCTGAAAATCGAATCGGCCGCGCTTGAGTCGGCGCCGGCTCAGCCTGCGCCGAAGCTCACTTTGGAGCGCCAGCAGCCGATCCCGGTGAAGTCCCCCTCATTGCCTTGGCGTCAGATCGTAGTCGTCGTCGGCGCCGCGTCGGCTACCTTGCTCATCGTCTCAGGTGCCCTGTGGATGTTCGGCGGTCATGGGTCCAAGGCTCCCGCGGGGGCGGATCCTGCGGGCCTCGGGGCACAGTGGGCTTTGGACCATGCCTTCAGCGAGGCGCGCGCCGTCAGCGGCGAGAAGGTCGCGCTTGCTCGGGTCGTCTTGCTTACCGCGGCTCCCGTGGCCGAGAAAAACGTCCCTAGTCAGACCTTGGGTACCTACGCGGGCTGGGTGTTCAAGAAGGCCCAGGCCGTGCTGGCCGACAGTGGACGGGACTGCCAGGTCTCGGTGCAGGTGACCTTGCATCCCGACGTCACGCCATCCTTCGAGATTGCCGCCCGGCAGGGCCAGCCAGAGGCGGCCTTGCTGCAGCGTCTGCGCAGGGAACTCGAGCACCTCGGTTCTCTGCACACATCCGCGCAGGACGTGTCGTTCGGGGCCTATTGCACGGTCAAGAGCGGCGTCGCGGTTGCGGCTGGTTCCCGCCGTTTTAAGACCGACAAGCCCGACATGGAGGCCCTCTTGCAGGCCTGCGGCGGAGAGATAGGCATGTTCTGCAACGAGGAGAAGGCCAACCCCGCGTCTCTAGTGCGCTGCCTGCGCGGGCATTCCCATGACCTGCTGGACGCCTGCCGTCAGCAGATGTCCATGTCCAGCCAATAGCCTATGGTTCGACGAACCGGAACTTCTGCGGCTGCGCGCTGATCGCCCCGGTGCGGTCCAAGGCGCTCAAGAGCTCCGCGCGCTGGGCCGCGGTGGCCGGGATAAGACGCCCCCAGTCCGTGTCCAGGGGCAGGAAGTCGATGCTCTCGACTCCGCTGGTTGAGAGCCGGATGCGGGCCGCGACGGTCAGGCGCGTCTCGGAGTGTGGCGAGACGAAAAGGAAGTTCCCCAGGCTATAGATGATCGGTTTGCCCTTGTAGATCTCCATCGGCTGGATGACATGCGGATGGTGGCCGAGGAATACGTCGGCGCCGGCATCGATGGCCAGGCGCGCGAACGCCTTCTGCACGTCGTTAGGCTCGACGGCCAGCTCCGTGCCGCCATGGAAGGATACGACCAGTACGTCGCAGAGGCTTCGCGCTTGCCGGATGAGCCCCCCCGCGCGGTCATAATCGCTGTAGGCCACGCCTGGCTTGCTCGGTCCGGCCCAAGCAGATTCCGGGAAGGTGGACGTAAATCCAATCAATCCCACCCGCAGACCCCTGACCTCGACCACGCGGAGTCTTTCCGCCTCGGCGCGGTCTTTGCCCCCGCCGATGAAAGGCAGGCCCGCAGCCTCCAACGCCGCCAAGGTGTCGCGGAAACCTTGCGGGCCGTAGTCCATGACATGGTTGTTGGCGATATTGAGGAGGTTGAAGCCCGCGGCCTTGAGCGCCTCCAGGCTGCGCGCCGGTGCGCGGAAGGTCCAGGTCTTGCCCAGCGCTCGGACACCGCCTTGGGTCAGCGGGCACTCCAGATTGCCGAAGACGATGTCGGCTTGCAGCCGGTCCCGCACGGCCGCCGTGGGCGCGGCCGCCCCGTCGCGCCGGATGATCTCTCCGACAGGACCGTCGAGGCGGATGTCGCCCACCGCGGTGAGGGTGGCGACTGCGGCTTCACTGGACGCCGTGACGGCGGCGGCCGTGGAAGCCTGCTGAGCCTGTGCCGTGCCGGCGAGCCAGAGCGCCGCGCCGAGGGCCGCGCAGCCGTGTCCTAGAAGCGCCATCCCTTGAGGGCCGCGAGCATGGGGCGGTCGGTCTGGTCGAGGTGCAGGGGCGTCACCGAGATCCGGCCGGCCGCGACAGCGGCCACGTCGGTGCCCGGGAGTTTTACCCAGCGCGCCCGGCTGCCGCCCATCCAATAGTAGGTCCGGCCCCGGGGGTCGGAGCGCCGGTCGATGCTGTTGGAATAGATGCGTTGGCCTAGGCGCGCGGCTTGGGCGCCCCGGAATCCTTCACGCCGGGGCTTGGGGAAGTTCACGTTGAGGATGACGCCCGGGGGCAGGCCTCGGCTGAGGATCTGGCGCGCCAGATCCCGGGCGAACGCGGCTGCGGCCTCGTAGGAGCGCTGGCCCGGGTCCTGGGAGAAGGCGACGGCCGGTATCCCGAGAATGCGCGCTTCCCGGGCCGCGGCTACGGTCCCGGAGTAGATGATGTCCTCCCCCAGGTTGTAGCCGTGGTTGATGCCGGAGACGACCAAGTCCACCAAGCCCTTCATCTCTCTGAGCACTCCGAAGCGGGCGCAGTCCGCCGGGCTGCCGCTGACCGTGACGATGCCGTCGGCGATGCGGTAGACGCGGATGGGTTTGTGCAGGGTCAGGCTGTGGCTGTCCGCGGAGCGTTCCTGGTCCGGGACCACGGCGACCACGGTTCCCAGGCCTTGCATGGCCGCGATCAGGGGCCGCAGGCCCGGGCCATGTATTCCGTCGTCGTTGGTCACGAGTATGCGCAGTCGTTTTTTTATCGTAGGGATATCCTCTCTATGGCATCGGCCAGGCGCCGCACGGCATCCGCGCCGCAGGGAAGCCCGAGCCGTCCGTAGGCGGCGGCCATGTCCCGCAGGCCGGCCGGCGAGGCCAATGCGCTGCGCAGTTCTACGGCCAAGCGAGAGTCCAGCTCGGCCTCGGGCACGATCCGGGCGGCTCCAGCCGCGGCGAGCAGAGCCGCATTGGCGTCTTGATGGCGTCTGGTGGCGTGTGGATAAGGAACGAGTATGGCCGGCTTGCGCAGGCCGGCGAGTTCCGCAATCGTGCTGGCTCCGGCGCGGCTGACGACGAGGTCCGCCGCCGCGTATCCTTTTTCCATGGAATCGAGATAGGGCAGGACCTTGACGTGCGCTTGCGCGAATCCGGCTTTGGAGTAGAGGCCTGTCACCTCAGAGGCCGATTTGAAGCCGGCCAGGTGGAGGACCTGGATCCCTCCGGCGATGACGGACGCGGCCTGGGCCAGCGCCGTTGGCGCTGCCTGATTGATGCCGCGGGCGCCTTGGCTGCCGCCGAAGACCAGGACTGTGGGAAGGCCGGGTTCCAGCCCCAGGTCCCGACGGGCCGCGGCGGCGTCTGCCGGAGACCAGAGCGTGGGACGCACTGGGGTGCCGGTGAGCTGCCCGGCTGCTTCGCCTGGCGCCGGAGGCAGACCGCGCAGCAGTGTCGCGCCCAAGGCGACGCTGGCGCGATTGGCTAGGCCCAGGACCGCGTTGGACTCGTGCACCGCACAGGGCACGCCGCGCCGCCGGGCCGCGAATGCGGCCGGGAAGGTCAGATAGCCTCCCATGCCGACTGCGACGTCGGGCTTGAAGTCACGCAGGATGCGGCCGGCCAGGCGCAGAGAGCGGGCCAGTTTCCAGGAGAACAAGGCCCAACCGGGCCCGGGACGGCGGGAGAGACCTTGGAGATCGAGCGGTACCGCCGGGATGCCTTCGGCCTCGAGTCGAAACAGGGCCGGGTCGTCGACGCGCACGAGCATCAGCGGCTGCCAGCCGCGCTGTCGGAGGGTCTGGGCCAGGACGAGGCCCGGATAGAAATGTCCGCCGGTCCCCCCTGCCGCGATGACGATGCGTTTGGGCGTATCGTCCCTGGAGGGCTGGCTCTCTCCTTTCCCGGAAGAGACGACGCGCTCGCTCATGGGTTCCGCCCAGGCAGGCCCCCGGCGCCTGACCACGGCCCGTCCTTGCTCACCGATGGCGGCCCGTGCGCCGTGTAGCGCGAGTGCAGCGAGGACTGCCGAGAGATGTTGAGCAGGACGCCGGCTGCGCATAAGGTCACGAGAAGCGATGAGCCGCCGTAGGAGATGAAGGGCATGGGCATGCCCTTTGTGGGCAGCAGGCCGATGGACATGCAGGCGTTGATGAAGGCCTGCAGACAGATGGTGAGCGTGATGCCTGCGGCCAGCAGGGACCCGAAGAGGTTAGGCGCGCTTCTGGCCACACGCAAGCCCCGTATTAGAAACGCCGCGAAGAGCCCTAAGAGCGCCAGAGCTCCCACGAGTCCCAGTTCCTCACAGATCACCGGGAAGATGAAATCCGTATGCGGAGTCGGGAGGTAGCCGAGCTTGAGCTCTGAGGCGCCGATGCCCTTGCCCAGCCAGCCTCCAGAGCCCACTGCCAGGACGGCCTGTTCCAGTTGATAGCTGGCCTCGGAGCCGCCGCGCAGGGTGGAGACATAATGGACGACGCGCGCCAGCCGATAGGGATGACGGAGTATTTCGAGCGCCACCGCGGGCACGGCCAGGGCCCCGGCCCCCAGGAGGTAGAGGAGCCTGCCTCCGCCCAGCCAGAGCAGTAGGACCGTTACGCTGAAGATCAAAATCGGGGTGCCCAGGTCCGGTTCCGCCGCGATGAGCAGCAGAAGCACCGAGACCACCACGCCCGGCACCACCAATCCTCGGACTGGCGAGGCGGCCTGCGAGTGCCTGCGGTCCAGGTAATAGGCCAAGAACAGCACGGCCGTGTACTTGGCGAACTCCGAAGGCTGCAAGGTGAAGGGTCCCAAGGGCAGCCAACGGTGGACGTTTTCCCTGGCTGGGGCCAGCAGCACCGCCCCGAGGGTCACGGCGGTGATGAAGAAGACCGGCCAGACCCACTCTTTGAGCCGGTTGTAGTTGAGGCGGCTGAAGAACCTCATGGCGCCTAAGCCCAGAACCGCCCAGAGCAACTGGCGCTTGAAGAAGAACCACGGCGCTCCAAACTTTTTCTCAGCCACACTGGCGCTGGCGGAGAAGATCATGATCAGGCCGCCGAGAAGGAGCACCAGGATGAGGGCCAGAAGCGCGTAGTCGTTCGGGTTCTTGCGCCGCAAGGGTTACCTGGCGGCTTTGACCAGGGCTTTGAACTGGTCGCCGCGGTCCTCGAAGTCCCGGAACTGGTCGAAGGAAGCGCAGGCCGGCGAAAGCAGGAGCACATCTCCCGGGGCCCCGATATCAAGAGCCGTTGCGAAGGCGGTTTTGAGGTCCCCGCAGGGGAAGATGGGCGCCAGGCCGCTCAGGTCATCCTCCACCTTGGCCGCGGCGCTGCCGATGGTCAGTATGCCCTTGACCACGGATCCAATGAGTGACTGCAGGGGGTTGTAAGGGCTGCCCTTGTGCAGGCCTCCCAGGATCAGCAATACGCTCTTCTGAGAGAATGTCTTGAGCGCCACCATGGTGGAGTCCACGTTGGTGGCTTTGGAATCGTTGACGCAGCGGATGCCGCGTACCGTGCCCGCCTCTTCCAGGCGGTGCGGCACGCCCCGGAATGATTTGAGGGCTTTCTGGATGGCCATGGGTTTGAGGCCCCAGCCCAGGCCGAGCAGGACCGCGGCCATGGCGTTCTCTAGATTGTGGGCTCCGGGCAGGGAGGGAGGGACGAAGGCCGCGGGTTTTTCTCCGGGCAGCCGGACCTTGATCTTCCCGCCTTCGACCCAGGCATGGCTGTAGGCGCCCTTCCCGCCGAAATAGAGCCGGCGGCAATGGCAGCGCCGCGAGAGTTTCCGGACCAAGGGGTCCTCCGCGTTGAACACGCAGAAATCATCCTCTCGCTGCTCGTTAAAGACCTTGACCTTGGCCTCGATGTAGGCCTGCATGCTGCCGTGGTGGTCGACGTGGTCAGTGGTGATGTTGAGCAAGGCTGCGGCCCGGGGATGGAAGGAGCGGCTGTCCTCGAGCTGGTAGCTGGAGACCTCCAGGACCAGTGCGTCCTTGCCTTTGGCCTGCTGGACCGCTTCGGAGACCGGCGTGCCGATGTTGCCGGCCATCAGGGCGCGCCGGCCGCGCGGCAGGCCGGCGCGGAAGATCTCGGCGCATAGAGCCGTGGTCGTGGTCTTGCCGTTGGTTCCCGTGATGGCGATGATGTCGGATGTGGCGCAGAAGGCCAGGGCGGTCTCCAGCTCGCTGAAGACGGGGACGTGAGCCTCGCGCAGCTCCGCCAGGATGGGCGCGCCGGAGGGCAGGCCCGGGCTCTTCACCGCGAAGGCGGCCTTGCGCAGGTGGGCGCTGTGGCCGCCCCCTTCATAGTGGACGCGGGCGGCCAGGCGGCCGAGCGCGGCTTTGACATCCTTGCGGGGCCTTTTGTCGCTGACCAAGACCTTGAAGCCCTTTCCCTGGAGCAGCCGCGCGACCGCCAGCCCGGATTTCCCCAGGCCGAGGATGGCCGCTGTCTTGCCGCGGTACGCCTTGGGGATGAAGCTCATCGGATCTTCAGGGAGGCCAGGGCCGCGAGCATGAGCACGATGCTCACGATCCAGAACCGTACCGTGACCTTGGGCTCGGCCACCCCGATCAACTCGAAATGATGATGCAGCGGGGCCATTTTGAAGATGCGCTTGCCTTTGCGCAGCTTGTAGGAGCTCATCTGCAGGATGACGGAGAGCGTTTCCACGACGAAGACACCGCCCACGACGGGCAGCAGGAGCTCCTGCTTGACGCACAGCGAGACCACGGCGATGATGCCGCCCAGGAAGAGCGAGCCGGTGTCGCCCATGAACATCTGGGCCGGGTAGGAGTTGAACCATAAAAATCCTAGGCAGGCGCCGGCCAGGGCCGCCAGTAGAACGGTGATCTCTCCCGCGCCCTCGACGTGGATGATGCGCAGGTAGGCCGCGAACTTGACGTTGCCGGACACGTAGGCGAAGGCCCCGTAGGTGATGGCGCAGGAGATGATGCTGCCCGCCGCGAGTCCGTCGAGGCCGTCGGTGAGGTTGACGGCGTTGGAGGAGCCCACGATCATGAGCGCGGCCAGGACGAAGTAGAGGGTGCGCAGGTCCCAGAAGAGCTCTTTGGCGTAGGGGACGTTGACGGTCGTGGAGAACTGTGCGTTGGGCGGAGATACCGCCAAATATAGGACCACGGCCAGGGCCAGACCCACTTGCACGATGAACTTGGTGCGCGAAGGGATGCCCCGCGGGTCCTTGAGGACGAGCTTGGCGTAGTCGTCCCAGAAGCCGACCGCGGCCAGGATGACGGTGACGCCCAGCAGCAGCCAGGTGAAGCGGTTGTCCCAGCGCATCCAGAGCAGGGCCGAGCCCGCCAAAGTGAGGAAGATGAGCAAGCCGCCCATGGTGGGGGTGCCGTGCTTGCTGAGGTGGCTCTGGGGCCCGTCCGTGCGTTGGACCTGTCCGATCTTGCGGGCGCGCAGCGACTTGATGAGCCGCGGCCCCAGCAGCAGCGAGGCGGCCAGTGAGGTCAGCGCCGCGCCTCCGGCCCGGAAGGTGATGTACTGGAAGACGTTGAGCGCTCCCCAGAGGGGCCGCAGGGAGGCTAGATAGTGGAGCATCTCTGGTTCACGAGATCGCTTGCATCTGCAGGTCCGCGGCGACGTCCTCGAAGCGCATGGCGCGGGATGCCTTGAACAGCACGGCAGTCCCCTTGGCGCAGTCGCGGCGCAGGTCCGCGAGCCAGGCCTCGGGGGCCGAGCCGTGCCGGACTCGGAAGCCTGGCTTGGCGTCGGAGAGCGCCTGGAAAGTGGGCTGGATCTCGGGGCCTGCGAGATAGACCGCGCTCAAGGGCAAAGTCGCTAGCCATTCGCCGAGCTCCTTGTGGAACCGGGTCGATTCCGGGCCGAGCTCCCGCATGTCTCCCAGCACCAGCACCTTCGCCTGCTTGGAGAACTCCTCGCAGAAGGCCTCGATGGCGGCCCGCATGGAGGCCGGGTTGGCGTTGTAGGCGTCGAAGATGACCGAGCAGCCTGAGGCATGGCGCATGGGCTCCATTCGCCAGTGCGCCGGCCGGTAGTCTTCCAGGCCTTTCCGGATGGCTTCCCGCGGGATGCCCAGGGCCCAGGCCGCAGCCGCGGCCGCAGCCGCGTTGTAGCGGGACAGGAGTCCGAAGGTGTGCAGGGCCACTTTGACGCGGTGGCGGTCGATGATGAGCTCTCCCTCTCCGGCCAGAGACACCCGGGCGCGCGCATTAGTGCCGAAGGTTACGGCGCGGCTGCCCAGGCGGGGTTCCAAGCCTGCCAGCCAGGGGTCATCGATATTGATGACTGCTTGGCCTTCTTCTCTTAATGCTTCGATGAGCTCGGCCTTTGTCTGGAAGTTCTTTTCCATGGTCCCATAGAACTCCAGGTGGTCGGGCCCAAGATTGGTGATGACCGCGAGTGTCGGGTGCGCGATGCGCGCCACCTCGGCGATATCGCCCGGTTTGGAATCGGCTAGCTCGAATATGCCGTAGCGGTGTTCCTCGGTCAGCTCCAGAACGGAGAGGGGCACGCCGATCTGGTTGTTGTGGTTGCCCAAGGTGGCGCAAGTCGCTCCCACGCGCCGGCAGATGCAAAGGAGCATTTCCTTGGTCGTGGTCTTGCCGTTGGAGCCGGTGATGCCGACTATCGGGATATCGAAGCGGCGGCGATGATGGGCGGCCAGGGCCTGCAGGGCTTTGAGGGTGTCCGGGACGACTACGACGTGGTCCGGGGCGGCGGTGGACGGCGGCAGCCTGCCCAGGGCCATGATCCAGCCCGAGGCCTTGGCGGCCAGGTCCTTGGTGAGCAGATCGTGGGCGTCGAATCGCGGGCCCTGGAGCGCCCAGAAGACATCTCCCGCCTGGAGGGTGCGGGTGTCCGTACAGATGGGACCAACACCCCGGCCCAGATCGCCGCGCAGGAGTTTGCCTCCCGCGGCCCGAGCCAGCTCGTCCCACGTCATCTCTAGTTTCATCTTTTCGAGTTTCGCTTGCGCAATGCTTCGCGGGCGGCCTCCCGGTCGTCGAAGGCCTCGGCGCGGTCCTTGAGCAACTGAACGGCTTCATGGCCCTTGCCCGCGATGAGAACGATATCTTCGGGGCCAGCCATGTTCACGGCCAGAGCGATGGCCCGGCTGCGGTCTGGTTCAATCTTATAATTTTTTAGGCCTGCCGTCCGCAATCCGGCCTCGATGTCGGCGATGATGGCCAGGGGATCTTCGGAGCGGGGGTTGTCGCTGGTCAGCAGAGCGAAGTCGCTGCGGCCGCAAGCCGCGACCCCCATGGGGCCGCGCTTGGAGCGGTCGCGGTCCCCCCCGCAGCCGAAAACCGTGATGAGGCGCCGATGCGGGACTTGGGCGAGGTGGCCCAGTACCGTCTCCACGGCGCTGGCTGTGTGGGCGTAGTCCACCAGGACCGTGAAGTCTTGGCCGGCCTCTATAGGCTCCAGCCGGCCGGGAACGCTCTCCAGGGCGCAGAGGCCCTGGAGGATCGCTTCTTCCGGGAAGCCCAAGGACAGCGCCGCGGCGGCTGCGGCGAGTGCGTTGGCGACGTTGTGCTGCGCGGTTAGGCAGATGCGCGCCGGCAGGCGCCTTCCTTCCCACAGGATGTTGAAATGGGTCCCGCGAGCATCCATCTTCAGGTCTGCGGCACGGACCTGGGCTTCGGCTTGGAGGCCGTAGAGCACTATTTTTGAGCCGGCCGCGGCCCGGATTACGGCCCGGGCGGCCGGGTCGTCGGCATTGATGACCGCGAATCTGCGGGGTTTGGCTGTGCCGGGCCTGGTGAGCAGCTCAAAGAGGTGGAGCTTGGCTTCCAGATATCCATCCCGGGTCTTGTGGAAATCCAGGTGGTCGCTGGCAAGGTTGGTGAAGACGGCCGCGTCGAAGGAGAGCTCTTCCACGCGTTTGAGAGCCAGTGCGTGCGAGGAGACCTCCAGAGCCGCCAACGTGGCGCCCGCGTCGCGGAATCGCGCCAGGAGGCGTTGCAGTTCCAAGGCCACCGGCGTGGTGTTGGGGGCGGCGGAGATGGCGCGGCCGTCCAGGCGGTAGTCGACGGTGCCGACCACTCCTGGCCTGCCTCCGGCGGCCCTGATGATGGACTCAAGGAAGTAGGTCGTGGTGGTTTTTCCGTTGGTGCCGGTCACGCCTACGACGGTCAGCGCCCCGGAGGGATGGCAGAAAAAGTCGTCCGCCATGCGGCCCATGGCCAGGGCCGCATCTGAAACCTGGATCCAGGCGGCCGGCAGGCTCACCGGAGCGGGCGGAGGCTCGAGCTCGCTGACCACCGCGACCGCGCCGGCGGCCACGGCTTGGCGCGCGTGGCGGTTGCCGTCGGTCTTGGAGCCGGGCAGTGCGAAGAACAGGTCTCCCGGCCGGATCGCGCGCGAGTCGTGGCGCAGGTCTTGTACCTCGGTGTCGGTCGGACCCGCGACGCGCAGGGCGCGGGCATGGCGCAGGAGTTCGGAGAGCTTCAAGGGCGCAGGACGGCGAGGGCCGCGGGTTGGTCTGGGGGAACCCCGGCCATGGCGAGCAGCCGGCGGCCGAGTTGGGCGAAGACCGGCGCCGCGACTTGGGCCCCGTAGTACTGGCCTTTGGGTTCGTCGATGACGACCAGAATTGTCCAGCGCGGCCGGCTCAGGGGCAGGAAGCCCACGAAGGAGGCCATGTAGGCGTTGCTCGAATACTTCCTGGTGCGGGGGTCCACTTTTCGGGCCGTGCCGGTCTTGCCTGCGACGCGGTAGCCTGGGATTCGCGCGCTCGTGCCCGTGCCGTTCTCGACGACGCTTTCCAGCATCCGTGACAGGGTCCGGGCCGTGTCCTCGGAGATGACCCGGCGTACGCGGACCGGTCGGCGGCACGGGGTCGCGGGGCTTTCTGCGGGGAAGGAGAACGCCTGCCCCTCAAGGGCGGCGCTTCCCGGCTCGCCGTCGTCGCAGACGACGGCCGGCTCGCTGAGCAGGCCGCCGCCGGCCACGGCATTGTACGCGTTGGCCACCTGCAAGGCGCTGACCCCGATGCCATAGCCGTAGGATGAGGCGGCCAGGACCACGCGTGTGAGCCCGGCCAGAGGCTTCATCTCCCCCGCGGTCTCGCCGGGCAGGGAGACCCCGGTCTTGATGTCGAAGCCGAAGGCGCGGCTGTAGCGGTAGAAACGCATGGCCCCGACTCGCTCGACGACCTTCGCGGCGCCGATGTTGGAAGAATGCTCGAGTATGCCTTGGAGATTCAAGGTCCCGGCCGGTTCATGGTCGTGGATGAACACGCCGGGCGATACCTCGTAAGTGCCGTTCTCGCAGAAGAAGGTATCGGACTCCTTGACTAGGGATTCGTTGAGCGCGGCGGCGGCGGTGACCATCTTGAAAGTCGATCCGGGCTCGTAGGTATCCTGGACTACGACATTTCTCAGAGGGTCGGCGGGGTCCGCCGCCATGGCCAGGACTTCGGAGGTGTCCGGGTCGAGAACCACGATCGTGCCGCCCTTGGCATGGAACTGCTCGTCGGCCTGGCGCAGGACTTCCTCGGCGTGGAACTGGACGTCGCGGTCTATGGTGAGGCGCAGGGGTTGGGGCGATTCGGCGGCACTTTCGGCGCTGCGGTAGATGGCGTGGCCGGACCCGTCGCGGACGTAGGCGAGACGACGCGGCCGTCCCTTGAGACGCTCTGCGAAGGTGAGTTCCAAGCCCGAGAGGCCGTTCTGTTCGGCCCCGACCAGGCCAAGGACGCTGCGCCCGAGGTCTCCGTTGGGGTAGAAGCGTCGGTAGTTCAGCCGTACTCCCACGCCGTGTTCTGTGAGCCGTTTTCCTGCGAGCCTGGCTTGGGAGAGCGCGATGAGTTCTGCGGGTTCGAGATCGTTTTTGATCCCTCGCTCGCGGTCCTGGCCTTGCAGTCGGCGGGATACATCTGCCTCGGTCATGCTCAGCAGACGCGCCAATTCGCCGGCTAGGGCTTGACGAGAAACGGGCAGTCGTGAGCGTCCCACGAAACAGGACCAGTATGGGACGGATTTGGCCAGCAGGCGGCCGCGGCGGTCTTGGATATCGGCACGCGGGATGGATTCTTCTATGGTGCGCAGGACTTCTACTTCGACCTTTGATTCGATACGGTTGTGCTGCATCACCTGGAGGTGGGCCAGGCGGACGGTGAGCGGAGCCAGGGGCAGGAGGCAAAGCACGGCCACCGCGGATAGGCGTGCATGCAGGTCCACGCCGCTGGCCTCAGCCTGTGAGTGAGCGGCGCCTTGGGAGGCGGCGTGCCTGGAGGGTGAGTGTTTTCCACTCCCGCAAGGTGCGGCGCGTCCGCGAGATCAGGCGGTAAAGAAAGCCTGTCCGTGACGTCGTGGCGGTCGTTGCGTCGCTGCTGCGAAAAGACTGCGGCGTGGCCAGCGTCATGCCCAGACGGCCCCTGGCTTGGGCGGCAAGATTGGCCGGGGATAGTATGGTTTCCAGCTGCATGCGCAATGCCCCGTTGGAGCACCGTATGGCGAGGATATGCTGCCGGGCGCTTTCGACGCGGTAGCCCAGACGGGTGGCCTCGACGTGTTGCCAGACCAGGGCCATCAGGAATATCCCGGTAGCGACGAACCAATAGACTCGGCGCCGTTGGGTATCTGCATGCAGACGTTGACTCACGAGAGGCTCCGCTGCAATTGCGCTGGCGGAGGCCAGAAACATTCTACCATTAACTCTAAATCCTCGGTGGGAGCCCCGCCGAGTGGGCCCCCACCATATCTTTGGCGAGGACCCCGCCGAGTGAGTCCCCGCCAGATCTTTGGTGGGGACCCCGCCGAGTGGGCCCCACCATATCTTTGGCGAGGACCCCGCCGAGTGAGTCCCCGCCAGATCTTTGGTGGGGACCCCGCCGAGTGGGCCCCCACCATATCTTTGGCGAGGACTCCGCCGAGTGAGTCCCCGCCAGATCGTTGGCAGGCGCCCCGCCGAGTGGGCGCCCGCCAAAACGTTGCTAAGCGCACCTCCTGTGGAATGCCTTGCGCCAGATATAGCCGGAATTGCCGATCGGGACGATGGGTGCGATATCTATCGTCTCCTCCCGGTCTTGTAGAAAACCTACGGTGTTGTCGAGACGCATGACCGCAGCTAGACCGAAGGACGAACCGCTCAACGCTGCTTGGCTTTTCATGAGAGTTTCTCCACGATCCTGAGTTTTGCGCTGCGCGCCCGGGGGTTCCGGGCTACTTCTTCGACCGAGGGTGTGAGTGCGGACTTGCCCCCCGCGCTATCTAGATATCTGCAAACGCCTTGCTCAACGAATGAGGAGAAGATGTTTTTGACGATGCGGTCTTCGAGAGAATGGAAGCTAATGACCGCGATGCGGCCGCCCTGCATCAGATAGGGCAGGACGCTTTCCAGGCCGCGGGTGAGGTTCTCGAGCTCCGCGTTGACCGCGATGCGCAGCGCCATGAAGGTCCGCGTCGCCGCATGGGTCCGGCCGCGCGGGAGGAGTCCCGCGATGTAGCCGGCCAGCTCGGTGGTGGTCGCAAAGGGGCGCTCCTGGCGGCGTTGAGCGATGGCGCGTGCGATGTGGTTGGCCGCGGGCTCCTCGCCGAACTCCTTGAACAGGAGCGCCAGCTGCTCCGCGGGCCAGTTGTTCACGATCATGCCGGCGGTCAGGGTGTTATCCGGCGAGAGTCTCATATCAAGAGGGCCCTCGAGGGCGAAGCTGAAGCCGCGCTCGGGCTTATCGAAGTGCATGGAGCTGACCCCTAGGTCGAAGAGGGCTCCGGCCAAGGGGAAGAACTTCTCCGCCTCTAAAACTTGGCCCAAGGTGCGGAAGTTGGCGCGGACCGCCCGGAATTGCCCGGGGTGGGCCTTCAGCCGCTCTCCGGCGGCGTGTAAGGCCTCGGGGTCCATGTCCAATCCCAGGAGCCTGCCTTGGGCCGATATCTTGCGCAGGATGGCCTCGGCGTGGCCGCCGAGGCCCAGGGTCGCGTCCAGATAGAAGCCCGCAGTCTCGCTGATGAGATAGCGCAGCACCTCTTCGAGAAGGACGGGTTCGTGTTCGTATTCCATAGGTTCTCTGATCAGGAAGACCGGACGCTCCAAAGTGGTGGTCATAGCTCGATGCTCTTGCTGACCGAGCGGTAGGCCGGTTCGATCTTTGATTTCTCGTAGGTCTGCCAGCGGCGGCTGTCCCATATCTCCGCCCGGTCGCCGGCGCCCTGCATCAGGACCTGGCTCTTGAGGCCCGCGTGGACTTTGAGATACTGGGGTACGAGTATGCGCCCCGCGCTGTCGAGCTCGAGTTCGGCGGCTTCAGAGAAGAACTTGCGCTTGACGGCGCGCTCCTTCTCCTTGTCCGGCATGGAGAAGGCCTGCATATTGTTGGTCACGAGCTGGTTCCATTGTGAGGGGAGATAGAAGTAGAGGCAGCCTTCTCTGCCGCTGGTGACGAAGACGCTCTTGGCCTTCTCCTGCGTGAGCATCTCCCGGTACTTGGGCGGGATGCCCAGGCGGTTCTTGTCGTCGAGGGCGTATTCGTAGCGGCCGATGAGCAGGGTCACGCGTATTCTCCCACTTTTCTACATCTCATTCCACTCATTTCCACTTTTCCCCACTGGGAGCTAGATTGTAGGTCAAAAGACCTATTCTGTCAAGGCCCAATTGGGTCCTAGGCCGAATCGGAGAGCGTGTGCTACGGCTGCGCGGCCGTCAGGCGGGAGAGTCGGTTGGTGGTGATCTCGTAGCGCCAGGCGTACTCGAGGGCTTTGACGCGGTTGTAAGGCATGCCGTAGGCGCGGTAGAGCGACTCGGTCATGGAGCGGCCTTCTCGCAGATAGCGCGAGAACTTGTAGAAGGATGATTTATACTGCGTGCGGATCAGGAAACGCACGACGCTGTAGGATTGCGCGTACCACAGGCGCACCTGGGCGTCGCTCATGCCTTTGGTGGCGGAGATGACTATGAGGTCGTCGAGAGTGAATCCCCCCCCGCGTTCGAGGACCTGGAGGTTCTCGCGCAGCCAGACGGGCCGCGCTTGGCCGCGCTCGATCTGGATCAGGGTCGCCATCCCCTCGCTGAGCCAGAGCGGGTCAGACCGGCCGCCGGCGTAGAAGTTGTCGTAGTAGATGTGGCAGAGCTCGTGGGCGAGTATGCCCGGCAACTCCGCGCTCTCGTAAAGATAGATCTTGCGCTTGGGCACTGAACTGGCGCCGCCGGACCAGGCCGGCCGGCCGGTCATGTCGCGATAGGTGTTCTGGTTCTGGAAGAGGAAGATGAGAACCCGTTCGTCCTTGGCCCAGGGGGAGAAGGGCGCCAGGTCCAGCATGAGGTTGCCGTGGAGGTTTTCCAGGAGTTCCAGAAATTCGGGCGAGGGTGGCGCGCTCTCCGAGTAGACGGTGAAGTGGCGCGTGAATCGTTTGACGAAGCCCACGGGCAGAGGGGCTTCGGCCGGTGGCGCGGCAGCGGGTGGCGGGGCGACCGTCACGCCAGGCTCTGACGGCGGGGGAGCGGTTGCATCGGATGCAGGGCCGCGGATATAGTCGGGGGCGCGGACTCCGCCCAGCGAGGAAGGCGCCAGCCCTGAGGGCGGCGGCGCCATGGCCGCCGATGATTCATCCGAGGCGCTGGGAGGCACGACTTCGGCATGGTCCAATGGCTCCTGTCTGAACGCGGGCGGTGTTTGTTCCGGAAAGACGGTCTGCGCGGGCAAGGGGTTGGTGTAGGGGCTCACCACCTTGTGCATCCGGTCCTCGGCTTCCTCTTCGCCCAGGTATTGGTAGACCATGACGCCCCAGAGGCTTAGGAGGACGATCCAGATGAGGACTCGGAGTCGGAGTAGGACGTCCACGGTATTATTAAGTTCGCTTTTTAGCTGCCGAACAGCGCGAGGTGCCGATCCCGGTCCTCCCGGGGCAGGCGGTACGGGATAGACTTTAACAATCTCGCGGCGTGGCGCGCCAGTACGCGCCGCAGGCCGTGCTCCTCCGGGTCTGGAGCGGCGCTCTGGAAGATGAGGACGAGGCCTTCGGGGTTCGCTAAGGGCAGAGCCAGGTCGAGGGCTTCCGGCAGAGGCGCCAGGGCCCTGGCCACGACCACATCGAAATCTTTCTCCGGGCCTCGCCCCCCCTCCTTCCCTGCTCGGCGGAGCGCCACGGTGAGGCCGGGCAGGCCGGAGCGCACAGCCATGGCATTGAGAAACCTGAATTTGCGTTCCAGGGACTCCATGAGCATGACCTGAGCCTGTGGCCAGGCGATCTTTATGGCCATTCCGATATAGCCGCCGCCAGCGCCCAGATCGAGTATTCTGGGGGCAGGCTTGGGCACTTCCTTTATAAGGAACCCGGTCGCGGCCAAGCCGTCGGCCATATGTCTGAGCAGGACGACATCCGGGTCGGTGTCCGCGGTGAGGTTGGTCTTCTGGTTGGCAGTCAAAAGCTCATTTATATATCGGTCGATCTGGGCCATTTGTTCTTGGCTGAGGGATAATCCCCAGCCGGCAGCGGCTTCCTGAAGGGCGCAAGACGCGTTCTTCTTATTGGTCATTTGGCGCCGCGCCTGCGCTCTTTCTCTGACCAGACCCAAAGGATCTGCATGTCCGAGGGTGTGACCCCAGGGATGCGGCCGGCCTGACCCAGGGTCCGGGGCGTGACCTTGGTTAGCTTCTGGCGGGACTCGGGAGGTAAAGTCGGTATCTTGGAGTAGTCGAGACCACGGGGGATGGGCACGTTCTCCCATTTGCGCATTCTCTCCGCGGCCTGGCGCTCGCGCCGGATGTAGCCGGCATAGGCAAGTTCGGTCTCGCGTTGGGCGCGGGCCGTGCCTTGGGACCAGGGGGCGAGCTCCGCATCCAGGCTCGCCAAACTCCCCCCCACCGCGTCTTTGTAGCGCAGGAACCTGGAGTAGGCCTCGCCCGGGATGAGCCCGAGTTGGAAGCCTTTCTCGATGAGCCGAAGGTCCGCATTGTCCGAGCGCAGCGTGAGCCGGTACTCGGCGCGGGCCGTGAACATGCGGTAGGGCTCGTCTATGCCCTTGGTCACGAGGTCGTCTATGAGCACGCCGATATAGGCTTCGTCTCTGGCGAGGCTGAAAGGCTCGAGGCCTTGCACCTGGCGGCCGGCATTGACTCCGGCGATGAATCCCTGGGCAGCGGCCTCTTCATAGCCCGTGGTGCCGTTAATCTGGCCCGCGAAATAGAGGCCGGGAATCTTTTTGGTCTGCAGCGTGGAATCCAACTGCGTGGGAGGGCAGTAGTCGTATTCGATGGCGTAAGCGGGGCGCAGGATCTCGGCGGCCTCCAGGCCGGGGATGGAGCGCACCAAGGCCAGCTGGACGTCCTCGGGCAGGCTGGTGGAGAGGCCGTTGACATAGGTCTCCAGGGTGTTGAAACCCTCCGGTTCCAGGAAGAGCTGGTGGCGCTCCTTGTGCGGGAACTTGACGACCTTATCCTCGATGGACGGGCAATAGCGGGGCCCGATGGATTTGATGCGGCCGCAGTAGAGCGGGGCCTGGTGCAGGTTGTCCCGGATGATGCAGTGGGTCGCTTCGTTGGTGTAGGTGATGGCGCAGGCCAGCTGCTTGTTGGCGATGCGCTCGGTGAAATGCGAGAGCGGCGTCGGCGGCTCATCTCCGAGTTGGAGTTCACAGCGGGAGTAATCGATGGTGCGCGAATTGAGGCGCGGGGGCGTGCCGGTCTTGAGGCGGCCGATCTCAAAGCCCTGGCGGCGCAGGTCCGCGGGGAGCTCGACGGACGGAGCCTCGCTGCAGCGGCCGGCAGGGAAAGTCTTGAGGCCGATGTGGATGAGGCCGTTCAAGAAGGTGCCGGTGGTGAGGATGACGGCGCGGCTCTCATAGCGGATGCCTCGGGTGCTGAGCACTCCTTGGAGGCCGGAATCATCGAGGATGAGGCGGGCGGCCTCGTCCTGGCGCAGCTCAAGGCCGGGTTGTCTTTCCAGGGCTTGCTTGAGGGCGAGATGGTAGAGGGCTTTGTCGCATTGCACGCGCGGGGAGCGCACCGCCGCCCCGCGGCTGCGGTTTAAGGTCTGGAACTGGAGGCCGGAGCGGTCCGTAGCCTTGGCCATCTCCCCGCCCAAGGCGTCAAGCTCGCGCACGAGCTGGCCTTTTCCCACGCCTCCGACCGAGGGGTTGCACGACATCTTGGCGATGGTGTCGAGGTTCTGGGTGAGCAGGAGGGTCCGGCAGCCAAGGCGCGCCGCAGCCAGGGCCGCCTCGCAGCCGGCGTGGCCGGCGCCGATCACGATGACGTCGTGGGCCGCGCGGGTCTCAGGCATAGAAGACGAGCGCCTTCAGGATGGTCTTGGACAGCAAGCCTAGGAGATTCAAGGCCAGGGCTACATAAATCTGGAAGAACATGGACAAGAGCACGGCCATGAAAGCCCGCGGCAGCCGCAGGCCCGTCAACTGGCGCAGACCCATGGTCCCCCAGCCGAGGATCCAGAACCCTCCCACCACCTGGGTCGCCGTGAACAGGTTCGAGCTGCGCAGGAGCGTGGCCAGGACCATGGGCGCCAGCATCACGATGCCGATGATGTTGACGCTCAGCATGAAGATCGCCACCGGCAGCGCTTCGCTCCGCTTCAGCTGGCGCCACAGAGGCACGAACAGGACCAAGGCTAAAGCTTCCAGGCCGAGGGCCCAGTGGGCGATGTCCGTATTCGTCCCCGCGACCGCATAGACCGACAGGCCCAAGGGCGCCGCTGTCCAGACCACTGCCAGTGCCAGTCTCACGGGTAAGGACCCCTGCCTGAACCACACCGCCAGACCCAGCAGGCCCGCCAGCCAGGCGGCTTCCAGGGGCGGCTGCCATAGCATCACCTTGAACCAGAACTCGTGCGGATAGGCAGCGCTCTGGTCCGGGAAATCGCCGGGCTTCAGCATGAAGAACAGCATCGTGGCCACAGTGAAGGCCGCGTAGATCCAGAGGCAGGGCGCCAGGTTCTTTTCGTCCCGGGACGCCTCCACGGCGCGCGAAGGCGAGGTTAGGAATATCTTGGCAAGCGTCCCGATCCGTCTAAGCATTTCCGATCCTCCCGGCGTCGGCATCATAGTGCCGCAGGCCCAAGAAGCAGAAGCCCGCGGCCAGAGCCAAAGCCCCGCACGCCGCCAGCAAGGCCGGCGTCAGCCCCCAGCGGTCGGAGGCCAGCCCGATCAAGGTCGGCGAGACCGCATCGCCCAAGGCATGGATCACCAGGATGTTGGCGGCAAAGGCCATGGACCGCGTCTGCGGTTTGGTCACGGATACGATGACCGCGTTGATCGGGCCCATGTTGAGGAAAAGGAAGAACTCCGCCAGGAACATCGCGGCCACGCAGAGCCGCTGATCCGGGGCCAGGAGAGCGGCCGCGGCCAATGGCAGGCCCGCTACATAGCCCAGGCCGGATACCCAGAAGTAGGAGCGGCTCGTCCAGCGCAGGGCCCGGTCCGCGATCCAGCCTCCGCAAAGACTCCCCATCCCGCCGGCGATCACCGTCATCATTCCGAAGGTCGTCCCCGCCTCTCCCAGACTCATGCCCCAACGCCGGCTGAAGAAACTCGGCATCCAGACCGCCAAGCCTCCCAAGGTGAAAGTCATGGCCGCTCCAGCCAAGGTCACATAAGTGAAGCTCGGCACGCGGAACAAGTCCAAGTATGATGCCACGGGCGACCGCGGCTCCCGAACGGATGGTGCCGCGGTCTTCGCAGGCTCGCGTAGGCGCAGCGACCAGACCATCAACACCAGGCCCGGCAAGCCCACGAGATAGAACGCGTTGCGCCAGCCCCAGGCCTGTCCCAGCGCCCCGCCGGCCACGTAGCCCAGGGCGCTGCCCACTGGGATGGCCATGGAGAAGAGCGCCAGCACGAAGGCTCGCTTCTGGGGCGGGAAGTGTTCGGCCACGAAGGACGGAGAGATCGTCCCGTAGCACGATTCGCCGATCCCGACCGTGGCGCGGGCGGTGAAAAGTTGAGCGAAGCCGCGGGCCACGCCCGAAGCCGCCGTGGCCAGGCTCCAGAGCCCTATGCCCGCCGAGATCCAGAGCCGCCTTCTCCCCCGGTCCGCGAGATAGCCGATGGGCAAGGCCGCCAGCATGTAGACCACCATGAAGGCCGAGGCCAGGCTGCCGGCTTGCGCGTCGCTCAGGGCGAAATCCTTCTGGATGGCGGGGAGCAGGGCATAGAGCACCTGCCGGTCAACGTAGTTGAGCAGGTTGACGCTCAGCAGCAGGACCAGGACCCTGCGCGCCAGGGCCGGGTCCACCGACCAGGACGGATCCTCCGCTTCGGTCGCGGGCATCCTCTCAGACCCTGTAGACGGCGTCGCCGAAGCGTACCTGGTCGGCGGCCTGGATGGCGGCGGCCTCGCCGGGGGAGGCGCTCTGCACGTTAAGGTGGTCGACTTGCATGTGCTCCACCTTCTGGGTCAGGTCCGTGGTATGTCCCTTGATGCGGATCGTGTCGCCCAGGGCCAGAGTTGCCTCCAATTTCACGGCGAAGACGTGCAGGTCGGAGAAATAGTTCCTCACCTTGCCTAAGAAGGTCGCGCCGATGATCTGCTGTTCGAGCGTGATTTCCGCGACCGGGGTCTTGAGACCCTCGGCCGTATGCGTCTGGATTTTGCTCTCCGCCGACTTCTTTGATTGGCTCTTGGTTTTCTTCGTCGTCATGCGGCCTCCTACTTCCCTACGCAGAACCGTGAGAATATACCGTCAAGCACCTCGTTGTCGGCGGAGGGCCCCGTGATGTCATCCAATGCCGCCAGGGCCTCGCGCAGATGTCGGGCGCAGAGTTCTTCCCAGCGCTCGGGATGGCGGCCGACGCAGAGCGCCGCCTGTTCCAACTCCGCGGCGCAGTGCCGAAGGGCTTGGTGATGGCGTTCGCAAGTGATTGTCGCGCCCGACTCCGCGGGACTGCCCGAGTCCCGGCCCAGGCGTTCGTTAACGAGGAGCTTGAGTTCGTTTATGCCCGTGCCCTGCAATGCTGAGACGGTGCAGACTCGTGGGCCCGGAACTGCGCGTCGCGGCAGATCCGCTTTGTTGAGTACGGTGATGACCGGCCTGCCTTCAGCGGTCGATGATTCCATGACGCGGCGATGCGAGGCTTCGTCCTCAGCTTCCACCGGCCGCGAGCCGTCTATGACCAGCAAGGCCAGGTCGCTGGCGCGCAAGGCGCGCTTAGTGCGCTGGAGGCTCTCTGCGTCGGCGGTGCTGCGTGAGTCATGGTCCAAGCCCGCGGTGTCTACCAGGACCGTCGGCAGGCCGGCCAGGTCGCAGGGTTCTTCTATGGTGTCGCGTGTGGTGCCTGGCTCGGCGCAGACGATGGCGCGCTCACTGCCCAGCAAGGCGTTCAAAAGGCTCGATTTTCCGGCGTTGGGGCGGCCCACTATGCAGATGCGCAGTCCGTCGCGCAGGATGCGGCCCGTCCGGAAGGTGTCTGCAAGCCGAGCGACCGGAACGGCCAGCAGGCGCAGTCGCGACTGGGCCTGCACCCCGGGCAGGGGCAGGATGTCCTCATCCGGATGGTCCAGGCAGGCTTCCAGGTGCGTCAGCAACTCGAGGATCGGTGCGCGCAGGCCGGCTACGGACCTGGAAAGGCCGCCTTCCAGTTGAAAGAGGGCGCTGCGGTGAGCCAATCGCGTGCCCACGTGGATCAGGTCGCAGACGGCCTCGGCCTGGGCGAGGTCGAGGCGGCCGCTTAAAAACGCCCGCTGCGTGAATTCTCCCGGGCGCGCCGTTCGGGCCCCCGCTTTGAGCAGAGCCGCGAGCAGGCGTCTTTGGATGTAGACGGAGCCGTGGCAGGTCAGTTCCACCAAGTCTTCGCCCGTGGGACTCCGCGCCGCCGGATAATAGAGAGCCACCACTTGGTCGATGTCGCCGTCTTGGTCGCGGGCCACGGCTACCGACGCCTGTCGGGGCGATAATGTGTCGCCGGTCCGGCCGAGAACGACTGCGGTTGCGCGCAAGGCGTCCGCTCCGCTGACTCGTGCGATCGCTAATGCCCCGGAGCCGGGCGGCGTGGCTATGGCGGCAATGGTGTCGGTTGGCGGCATTGGCATCCTAAGACAAACGGAAACGGCTCCCTCCCCTTAAGGGGGTGAAATCGGTCGCCCGCCGGCAGG